>LQBE01000019.1:120172-141511 GCA_002029975.1 delta proteobacterium ML8_F1
GCTCCCGCCGATGCCGTAGACCTGGAATCCCCGGTTCCACAGATATTTCAAAAAATCCAGGCTCTTTTGGTTGGCCCTGAGACTGTCCCTGTAGGTCGGGTCACAGATGATTTCGAGGGTATGAATATCCTTCACGTGAAGGGTTTTGTCCGTATAGGCCCAGGGGTCGAGAAACATGTGGTTAAGGGACACATTGGCCCGGGAACGGTAGTACCTGACCGTGTTGACCATGGCCTGCCCATCCAGCTGGAAGGCCTTGAAAATTTCGGGGTCATCCACCCCGTGGATATTCAAATGTCCCTCAGGCAGGGTCAGCTCAAAGGAAGGAATCAATATCACAGGGGTTCTTCTTTGCCCGAAAGCGACCCGGTTGTGTTCGGTCAGGGCCATGAAATCCAAGGACTGTTGGGCCATCACGGCCAGGGCCTCCACAGGGTTCAAGTCGCCGTCGGAGAGCGTGGTATGACCATGCAGATCCCCTTTGTAATAGCGACCTTTTGCCCCGGTGGTTTTCCCTTCATCCGCGCCCTCGAACCAGGGCTCCTCCATCATGCACTCCAGGGCCATGAGGCCTTCGCAGGGGGTCTCCTCTATCTGGAGCGCCCAGGTCACGGGGAAGTCCTCTGCGAAATATTCGGTTTTGATTTGGTATTCTCCTGCTGACAATTTTCCCATCCGTCCGTTGAGACTGGCATGGTGTTCTCCGGTGCAGAGGCTTTCGAATCCTCTGTCAAAGCCATGAAGTATTTCGCCTATGAGTTTTTTTTCCGGATCATACACCTGGACTCTGGCGTAGCCCTTTTGGCTCAAAAAACTTTTCACCAGCAATCCCCGGGGCGGCACTTCAAAGGCAACCGTGTAGACGGCAATCGCCGCATTTTTTGGATGATGCCACTTTTCAATCATTTTTCCTCCAGACAAAGGGAGCTCAGGCTCCCTTTCATCAGTTGATTTTGTCAAGTTCTCTCTGGGCTTTTTCCTTGGCGGCATCGAGGGCCTCCTGCACGGGCCTGTTTTCTATCTGGATCTTATCCACGGCTTCACTCAGGGCGTCGGTGATGGCTCCTCCCGTAGGATCGATAAAGGCCGGAACCGCAAATTCGTCAATCTGCCTCAAGGCGGCATCGGCATCGGGATTGGACTCAAGGTAGCTCTGGTAGGCCGGCAGCTCGAGGACCGAATTCCTGACGGCGGCATAGCCCGTGGCCATACTGAATCTGGCCGTATTTTCCGTATTGGTGGCGAAGGTCACAAAGTCGGCGGCGCCGAACTTTTCATCCTCGGTGAGGCCCTTGTTCTTGGGAATGAAATACATCATGCTGTAAAAGTAGGGGGCGGGATCATTGTCTTTCCAACCCGGCTGATGGGTCACGGCAAATTCATTTTTGTAACCCTGGTCCACGGCTTCTTTGACGGCATCGAGGGCGATGACATAGTCTCCGGGGGATCCGGTATAACCCAGGGATTTTCCGTACACCCAGTCATCCATGGTCTTGTACCAGTACTCCCAGCCCTGGCCACCGGAATGGATGCGCATGATTTGGTCTTCATGGAGCCACTGCCTCATGGCTTCCAGCACCTCCACCCATTCCGGGGAGTTGATGGTGACTTCTAAGCCGTCCTCTGAGATGAATTTCCCGCCGTTGGATGAAACGATATCAGCGATATTGTCAGGTCCCCACATGGGCTCCCAGATGTACTCGATGCGGTTGAGGTTCGTATCCATGCCGATGATGTCCCCGGCCAGGCCGGTGAGGGACTGCCATGAAGCCAGATCCCCGGCACTGCCGCCGGCCTCTGTCAGAACCGCCTTGTTATAGTAAAGGACCTGGGAGGTTCCGTAGGCTGGTCCGAAGGCCATTTTCCCGTCCCTCACCGCCGCCTTCATGAAGCCTCCCACTATATCCTCCATGTCATAGCTTTCGGGCATGTAGTCCTCGAAAAACTCCACGAGCCCCTTGGCATAAAAAACATCATGGGAACCACCGGCAACCAGGGCGGGCACATTGTTGCCGGCATAGGCGGCCTGCAGTTTTTCATCAATTTCATTGTAAGAACCGATGACAACCGGGACCACCTTGTATTTTTCCTGAGAAGCATTGTAGTCGGCGATGATTTCATTGAGTCCGTCCCCGAGAGTCCCTCCCAGGGCATGCCAGAACTCGATTTCCACGGGCTGCTTCTGAGCCGCGTCATCCGATGGTGCCGCCTCCCCCGCTGAAGACTCTGCAGATTCCTGGGCACATCCAGCGAGCAGTACCAGCATCAACAATGCCACAATCCATAATCTTTTCATTTTCTTACCTCCATTTTTTTATTTGAGACCACTGTCTTCAGTAATCCCTGTGATAAACCATTTCTGTCCCAGTAAAAACACAATGACCACCGGCACAATGGCAATGGTGCTTGCAAGCATGACTTCGGACCAGTTCATGCCATAGGCGCCGTCCTGGATGAAAAACTGCCTCAGACCCTGGGAAATCAGGTATTTTTCCTGACTGTTGATCATGATGCTTGGCCACATGTAATTGTTGTACTGCTGGACAAAGGTCAAGACAAAGACCGTGTAAAGGGCTGACTTGTTCAAGGGAAGCACCACATGCCACAGAATCCGCCTGTGGGAAGCCCCGTCAATTTTTGCAGCTTCAATATATTCGATGCTGGTTTTTTTGAAGGACTGCCTGAGGTAGAACACCGCAAAAACATTGGGCAGATTTGAAAGAATCAAGCCTGTCAGGGTATCCAGCAGATTCATATTGGCGAGGATGATGTACGAGGGGACATAGGTGACCGCCGAAGGGAGCATATAGGTGCCAAGAACCAGATAGAACAAGGCTTCGGAATAGCGTCCCCTGACAAATACCAGGGCGTAGGTGAAGAGTGTCACCACCACCAGCATCAAAAGGGTTCCAAGAATACCCACGATGAAGCTGTTTAGAATATAGTTTTCAAAGCCCAGATTCACGGCGGCCTCAAGGGCCTCCCTCACAGGGTAGTTTTCCGGTAGCAGCTTGTAGGGCTGCTGCCAGATTTCATTGTTGGTTTTGAAAATCCCCAGAAACATCCAGATAAAGGGAAACAAAAAAACAAAGGAAAATCCCATCAGCAGCAGATGCTTGAGAGCGGATACTATTTTAGGTTGCCTTTGATTCATAGTAACCTCCTATTCATAATGGACAAATCGCTGACTCACCCGGGTGCTCAGGACGGAAAGCCCCAGAATAATCACCAGAATGACCACCGCCACAGCATTGGCCGACCCCATCTGAAAGTTTTGGAAGGCTTTTTCGTAGTAAAGATACAATAGCGTCGTCGTACTGCCGCCTGGTCCTCCCTGAGTCATAATCTGTATCTGGTCATAGACTTGTATGGTCTGGATCAGATTGATAATCATCAGAAAATAGGTCGTCGGTGAAATCAAGGGAAGGGTAATATGGTAAAATCGCTGCCAGGCATTGCAGCCGTCGAGAGTTGCCGCTTCATAGGCGCTTACAGGCACCCGTTCAAGAGCCCCTATGTAAAAGAGCATGGTCCAACCGACGGATTTCCAGACGGTGAAGATAATGATCCCCAGCATTGCCGTGTCCGAGCTGTGAAGCCAACCGATGGGTTCGAGCCCCAGGAATTCCAGCAGAAAATTCCCATAGCCCCGGTCCGGTTCGTAAATCCAGGACCAGACAAGGGCCACGGCCACCGCCGGTGTGATCCACGGACTGAAAATCGCCATCTGATAGAGCCGGGAGCCCTTGAATTTATTTTTGAACAGGATGGCGAAGCCAAGCCCCAGGGCTATGGTCGGAAGGATAGTGCCGACCCCGAACACCACCGTATTCACCAGTGCTCCGGTGAAATCCGGGTCCGTGACAATATCCCGGTAGTTGTACAGGCCCACCCAGTTGAAATTCGGGGAAATGTAGTCCCAGTCGGTGAAACTGATCAGCAGTCCCAGTATCAAGGGGATGATCCAGAACAAGCCAAGGGTGGCCAGGAAAGGTGACATCATCCAGAATCTTTTCATGGTCTCTTTTTTCATTTGGTTTGACCTCCAGGTAAAAGCTATCACAGAACATTCGATGAAAAAATTAAACCCAAGTAAAAACAATGTTAAACATTGTTATAAACTTGGGTTTTTGAGGTAACAATTTGGGTTTTTTCTGTGGTTAAGCTTTGATATACTGAATGCCATTTTCTTTGAGAAGCCTGAGCCAGGGGGTCTGCAGACTTTCATCCGTGATGAGGCAGTCAAGATCCTCCAGTTTCAGGGCGGTCCGTTGTCTGATGCCTCCGAATTTCGAGTGGTCGACTAAAAGAATCTTCTCCCTTGCCCTCCCCCTCACCTGCTGAATAATGCCGTAGGGAATCTCGTCGGAATTTGTCAGCCCGCCCTTGATATCAATAGCATCCACACTGAAATACATCTTGTCAAAATTGAATTCCCCGATGCCATGGTTGAAATCCACACCGTAGGTGGTGTAAATCCGCGTATTGACGGCGCCTCCGATGAATATCAGCCGGTGATTATTCCTTTCAAAAATCTGCTCAAGGTCCTCCACCAGGTAGCGCATCAGCAGAATAAGGCTTGGTGTGACAAAGGTGACCCCCCGCCTCAGATCCAGATGGTTGAAGAGATTGGCAACCGTGGTTCCGCCATCGAGATAAACCCATTCGCCCTCTTCAATCAGCTGGAATCCCTTGTAGGCGATCCGTTTCTTTTCTTCAATATTCAGGGATTTGGAATGGTGGTAGTAATAATGATATTCCTCGATGCGCCGATTGTTCTTTTTTAATCCCCCATGGAATCTTTCAATGCCCTCCAGTCGGGACAGGGCTTCAAAATCCTTTCTGATGGTTTCCATACTGACCCCGAAAACCTCTGAAAGATCCTTTATAAAGACCTTGCCCCGGCCTTCAATCCGCTCCAGAATGGCCTCTCTTCGTCTAAAGACTTTGACATTCATGGTCCGCCCCCTGGATCTTCACAATATATTTTTCGATAAAGCCAATGGGCCTGTAGCTCAGCTTCGCCCTTCTCAGACCCTCGATACCCAGATCCTGTTCCCGGTTGATCCTGCTGTAGGAGGTCTCCTGATGGAGCAGAAACTGCTGGTTGATCATGGCATACAGGCCCTGATAGGGACCCAGGGCCTTTTCGATATGGATGACCAGGGTATCTCGGTTCAGTCTTTCCCCGAGGGTAAAGGCCACGGGTTCATGGGCCAAGGTGATGATTCCCCCAGAAAAACCGAGGGTGCCGAAGTGGTTGAGAGCCTCCTCGATGGCTTCTTTCTCACTGAGAAGCTCCTGGTCCCTGACCTCCTGGAACCAGGCATCATTCACCCTCCTTGCCAGGGAGAGGTTTTCCCGGTCAAGGGCCAGATACTCCCAGTCCCCATAGGTCTTCATGAATTTATTCACGTGATTCTTTTTTTTGTGGTAATCCTTCCCCGGGAGATACTTCAAGGCCTCAAAATCATAGAGATAGTCAAAAGCCTCCCGTTCCTCCTTCAGTTCATGGTCCAGGGACAGGGTTTTGAGGACCTCGACAAAAGTCCCGTCGACTTTTTTGAAGACCAGGGACTCCTCCCTGGCCATCAGAGTCTGAAGGGATTTTTTCAGGGCATCAAGCCGTGAATAGTCGCCAATGGGCTGGGAGTAACACCGGGTGGCTTCGTTTTTCACATTGATCAGATACAGGAAATCTTCAATGATTTCATAGTGAAAATTGTATTTGTGCCGCCACATGAAGAGATTGGTAAAGGAAATTTCCGAAGCCTGGATTTCAAAGGCGTCGAAATAGGGTTTCAGGATTTCTTTATGGCTGATATCCAAAGGTTTCATAGGAGCCTCCTTAGGGTAAATTGGTTTCAATTACTGGGCTTATACCCTGAATCTCCCCGGGCATATCAGGTTTGTCGGCGGCTGATCAACGAAAAAATGAATTCCCCTGGGTTGGTCCGGGGAATCCATTTTCACGAGGGAACTTTGGAGGATTATATCGGCAGATGTATCGGGTGTTCAAATACATCGTGAGCCGCTTCAGTAAGAGCTTCTGATATGGTGGGGTGGGCCTGTATTGTGGAAAGGAGTTCCTCAACGGTGGCTTCAAGACGGATGGCCACTCCGATGATTCCAATAAGGTCGGTGGCTCTGGGGCCGACAATCTGGCATCCGAGAATTTCCTTCGTAGCGGTGTCGGCAACAATTTTTACCAGGCCGTTTTGATTGACAATCAGGGTTTTGCCGTTGGCGCTCAGCGGGAACCGGCCCACCTTGACCTGGTAGCCCTGAGCCCGGGCCTGAGCCTCTGTAAGGCCCACTGCGGCGATTTCAGGATGGGTGTAGACGGCATAGGGGATTGTCCTAAAATCCATGGCTACCCGTTTCTTGAAGATATCCTCCACAGCGACTATCCCCTGGGCTGATGCGACATGGGCCAGCATGGTCCTGCCGTTGCAGTCTCCAATGGCGTAGATGTTTTCGACAGTGGTTTTCATCCGGTCATTGACCTTGACAAAGCCTCTGTCAAGCTCAATCCCCAGGGTTTTCAGTCCGATGCCGCTGATGACAGCCCGACGGCCGACGGCGACGAGAACCTTGGATCCCTCAATCACAAACTCCCGGTTTTCACGGCTCACCTTGACCGAAAGCCGGTCTCCCGGCAAAATTTCAAGAACCCGTGCATCGGTGATGAGGTCAACCCCCTGCAAAGTCAGCTGGTGATGGATAATCTCAGAGAGCTCTTCATCAAAGGTCGGAAGTATGTGGGATGCCATTTCCACTACGGTGACCTTCGAACCGAAATTCGAGTACACCTGGGCAAATTCCGAACCGATCACTCCGCCGCCTATGACCACGAGGCTTTCGGGAATTTCCGCCAGGGACAGGGCCTCGTCGGAATCGATGACTCCTTCTGAATCCATTCCCGGCAGGGGAACCGTCGACGGCTCGCTCCCGGTGGCAACAATACAGTAGTCGAAATCCAGGGTTTCAGTGGCGCCCCCGGGAAGGTGGATTTTCATTCTATGGGTGTCCAGGAGCTCTCCCCTGCCATTGACGATGTTGACGCCATTGGACCGGAGCAGGCCTTCAACGCCCCCCACCAGCTGGTCAACCACCTGTTTTTTTCTAAGGAGCACCTGTTCCCAGTTGATCGTAGCCGCCGGCACTTCAATGCCGTAAAGCGACGCATTTTTCATGTGGTCCAGAATTTCCGCCGTGTGCAACAGGACCTTGGTCGGGATGCAACCCACATTCAGACAGGTGCCCCCAAGCCATTTTTTTTCCACCAGAGTGACCTCGGCTCCCAGTTGAGCCGCCTTGATAGCGGCGACATAACCGCCGGGGCCACCTCCAATAACTGCTATTTTCATTGTCTGCCCCCTTGTCAAAAGAGTAAGAGTTGTCCCGGATTTTCGATGACCTCTTTCATGCGGGCCATGAACTGGGCCGCCACTGCACCGTCTACCGCCCGATGGTCAGCGGTGAGGCACAGGTTCATCATGGGAGCAATAACGATTTCATTGTTCTTGACCACCACTGTATCCTTGATTGCCGTGACGCCAAGAATAGCCACCTCCGGTTGATTGATCACCGGTGTAAAGGATTCGACTTGGTACATGCCGAGGTTGGTCAGGGTGATGGTGCCTCCCTGAAGCCGGTCGGCATCCAGGCTGTTGTTTTTTGAAGACTCCACCAGGTATTTGATTTCCCCGGAGAGTTCCATGAGACTCATGGTGTTGGCGTATTTCACAACCGGCACAATCAATCCCTCGTCAAGGGCGACGGCCACTCCCAGGTTGACAAAATTGCGGGTCAGTAGATTTTCCCCTTCTATGGTACTGTTGAGCAGCGGGAATTCCAGAACAACCTTTGAAAGAATCGCGGCAAGCAGATCCGTGTAGGTCACCTTGAGCTTCGGAGCCATCTGGTCCTTGAATTGTTTGAGCATGGTGGTTTCCACCTTGAGATCGTAGTTCACCATGGGAGATGTCAGCCAGCTTTGATGCATTCTTTCGGCAATAATCTGCCGCATGCCGGACATTGTGCTTACCTCTTCTTCCGGAACGAATCCCCCCAGACGGTCCTGTTCCCGGGCAGCCCTCAGGACATCATCCTTCATCACCCGGGTCGCCTTGTTCAGGGAACCGGGATCGACGCCTCTTTGAGCCGCCAGCACTCTTGCAGTGGGAGACATTTTGGGACCTGAGCGGTATTCGAGAATATCCTTCTCCACAATGCGTCCCTTTGGACCCGTGCCGGTCACCCCGCCAAGATCGATGCCCTTTTCTCTGGCCAGCCGTTTGGCAATGGGCGAAGCCAAGATTTCACGGTTGGCCGGCGTGCCGGAGGAGGCTTCAGCGGGTATGGTCCCAGCCGGTTTCGCCGCCGGTTTTTCTAAAGCGGAATCCACGGTCATGGCACTGCCTTCCAAGAGGGCTTCGATGTCATCGCCTGCCTCGCCGATGATGCAGATGGGCTCTTTGACTGGCACCTTGTCCCCTTCTGTTCTGATGATTTTAAGAAGAATGCCCTCCGACGCCGGGTGGACAGTATTGGTAATCTTATCGGTTTCCACTTGGAGCAATTCGTCCTCCAAAGTAACCCTGTCTCCCTCAGACTTGTACCATTTGCCGATTTTGCCTTCTACCATGGTCAGTCCCAGCTTGGGCATACGCATAATTTCTGCCATTTTTTTCACTCCTCGATGATGGGCTCCAAAAAATAGAACCCGCTTTCTTGATGATAATTTCTTTTTAGGGGGGCGTCCCCCAGATCGGTAATGAGAATTTCAATGGTTGCCAGAACAATATTGTCCTCTTGAACCAGATGTCCACTGTACAGGGCCTTGTGCTCATCGCTCAGATGGGCGTGAAGATGAATCTGGTGCCTGCCGGCGTCATCCAGGGCGATAAAACCCTGGGCTCCGACAAACTCGAAAATACCGTCCAGTTTCAGAGGTTCAGAGTATTTTATCTTGAAAAAAGAGGAGGGCTCAGGGATGGCATAGACATAGGAGAGATGCTTTAAAGAACCGATACAGGTGCCGATGCTGGCGGACTTGATGCGGTGCTTGAGGCAGATCTCCTCAATAGCCGGGAGCAGGTCGCTCCCCGGCAGAATTCTGGCGAAAATCTGTCTTGAAGGGTTGATTTCACAAGCCTTGAAAGCCATGGCTAGAGCCCCATGAAATCAGGCAGCCACAGGGCGATTGCCGGAATGTAGGTAATCAGCATCAAGGCAATGATTGAGGCAATCAAGAAGGGCACCACACTTCTTGAAATCTGATTCATTCCAATTTTCGAAATCCCGCAGGCGACGTAAAGATTGACCCCTACGGGTGGGGTGACTTGTCCAATGGCCAGGTTCACTGTCATGATGACCCCGAAAAGGGTCAGGTCCACACCCACTGAATTGAGAATGGGAATGAAAATCGGGAGCAGAATATACATGGCGCTGATGGCATCGATGAACATACCAGCGACTAAAAGGAATATATTGATCATCAAAAGGATGATGATTGGATTCGTCGTTAATGACATCATGGCATTGGCGATATTGTTCGCTACCCCCTGGGTCGTGATGAGCCAGGCAAATACCGAAGCGGATGCCACAATCAGCATCACTGTCGCCGAACTGATGGATGCATCGACCAGCAGATCAAAAAGGTCCCTGACCTTCAATTCCTTGTAGATGAAAAAACCTACGAAGAGACCATAAAAAACCACAACGCCGGCAGCCTCGGTGGGAGTGAAGATACCACTGTAAATCCCGCCCAGGATAATGATGGGTGTCATCAGACCCCAGAAGGCGTTTTTCAAAGAAATCAGCATTTCTTTCGGTGATGCCACCTTATGGGTCTTGAGTTCGTACTTGCGTGAAACAATCAAACTCATTACAATCAAGGATAATCCAAAGAGCAGTCCCGGAACAATCCCTGCAATGAACAATTTACCGATTGAAACCTGGGCCACTACCCCGTAGACCACAAAGGCAATACTGGGCGGGATGATAATCCCGATGGCACCGGAGGTGGCGACTAAGGCCGAAGCCATTCCCTTGTCGTATCCTTCTTCATCCATGGCGGGGATCAGGATGGATCCGAGTGCCGCCACAGTAGCCGGGCCAGAGCCCGATATGGCTGCAAAAAATGAAGAGGTCAAAACCGTTACAATGGCGAGTCCGCCCCTGAGATGTCCCACGGATTTATTGGCGAAATCAATGAGTCTTCTCGAAATGCCGGCTCTTTCCATGATCATCCCGGCCAGAATGAAAAAAGGGATGGCCAGCAGGGTGAATTTAGCCGTGGCTGAAAACATGGTGTAGGCATAGACCCGGGTGGGCAAATCAAAGGTCAGAAGGGTGATGACTGAAGCCAGTCCCAGGGCTGAGGCGATGGGAAGATTGAATACGAGCAGGACGAAGAACAATAAGAACAATGTAATACCGACTGGGCCCATTATTTTCCCTCCTTGATCAGAAATTCAATACCGGCAATGAAAAAACTGATTCCTATGACAAAGGCTCCCGTGGGAATTGCCAGTCCGAACCACCATTCCGGCAGACCCAGGGCTGCAGTGGTCTGACCGAACTTCATCTGGGATTTCACCATCCCGTAGCCGAAGTAGACTAGAACAAAAAAAAGTGCGGAAGAAGTAAAACTGCTTAAAACAATGATCCATTTGGAAAATTTCTGGTCCACCAGTTCACTCAGAATGGTCAGACCAAGATGTGCGCCGCGTCGTGCCCCCAGGGCTGCTCCAAAAAAAGTATTGTAGACGAAGAGATTCGTCGTCAATTCTTCAGTGAAGGAAATGGAGGCATGAATCACATAGCGGGAAATTACATTGGAAAAATTCAGTGTCGCCATGATTGCCAGACTGAGAACCAGTCCCCACTTGAAGATTTTTTCAATGTAGGTATCGTAAATCCTAATCACTCTATCACCGCCTTATTATAGTGGTGCGGCTGCCAGGCAGCCACACCACTCATTATTTTACCTGAAATCTCTTCGAGAGGGATTTACTCTCTGAATGCGTCGATGAGTTCCTTGCCAATGATTTCTTCATATTTTTCGTAGACAGGAATCATTTTTTCCTGGAATACGGCAATTTCTTCATCCGTAAGGGCCGTGACAACCATTCCTTCACCTTCAAGGAGTTCTACCGCCGCTGCACCCTCTTCACGGTTGAGCTGCTTCTGGTATTCCGTCGCCTCTTGACCGGCTTCTACGAAAATTGCCTGAAGCTCTGGGGACATGGAGTCAAAGAGGTCCTTGTTCATGCCAAGAGCAATGGGATCATAGGAGTAGTTCCACAGCGAAATGTATTTTTGTACCTCATAGAGTTTGCTGGTGGTGATGATTGAAAGGGGATTTTCCTGACCGTCAATGGTCCCCTGCTGCAGTGAGGTGAAAACCTCAGAGAAGTTCATGCTCGTGGGGTCGGCACCGAGCTCTTTGTAAAGGTCAATATACATGTTGATACCGGGAATTCTGATTTTGAGACCTTCCATGTCCGCAGGGGTTTTGATTTCCCTGACATTGTTGGTAATCTGACGGAAACCGTTTTCGCCAAATCCCAGAGGCATGACATTGTTGGCCAGGAGAATCTCGTTGATGGCGTCTCCGCCGGCTCCAGCCAGGGCGGCATCGGCTGCCTCTTCATTGGGCAGCAGCCAGGGCAGTGAAATAACGCCGAATTCAGGGGCCAGAATCGAATAAATGATAGTGGAGTGGAAAGAAAGGTCCGTGACACCGGTCTGAAGCTGCTCGATGCCCTTTGTCTGTGATCCGCTGGACAGCTGCTCGTTGGCATAGACGGTCACCGTCACCTTGCCACCGGTTCTTTCACTCAGGAGTTCTCCGAAGTATTCTCCACCCTTGTACCAGGATGAGGTATCCGAGGTTGAGACACTCATATTGAGGTTCATCTCCGGAAATTCAACGGCTGGTTCTGCGGGTTCTTCGGGTGCTTCACCCTCTGTTGCCGGTTCCGGTGCCGGAGCTGGTTCCTCAGCGGCACAACCTGCTGCGAATACGCCGACAATCACAATGAGCAGCAATAACATCCATAAACTTTTTTTCATAATAATCCTCCTCTTTTTTTTTTATTGCAAAACCCTTTCATCACCTGTGTCAGACTATTCCCCTCTCGTAGAAAACACCCGTTGATGAAATATACTTATCATAACACATGAAATGAGTCAGGGTCTACACAACCGGTCATATTTTTGACATGAAGCCTGCTAAATGAACATGCTCCGGATACCGTCCACAATCTCGTGGGTTTTGGGACGGTAGGCCTCTTCAAGGGTGGGACTGAAGGGAACCGGAGTGAATTTGGCCCCCACCCTGATAATGGGTGCATCCAGATAGTCAATGGCTTCTTCGGCGACAACCGCCGCCACTTCGCCGCCCAGTCCGCCTTTTTTGACGGCTTCATGGGCAATCAGCAGTCGGTGGGTTTTCTTGACGGATTCAATGACAGTCTTTTCGTCAAAGGGAGAAAGGGTGATCAGGTCGATGACCTCGACGCTGTATCCTTCCTTCTCCAAAATCTCTGCCGCCTCCAGGGCATTGTTCATCATCACTGAATAGGACACAATGGTGACATCCGTACCCGCTCTTGCCACCTTGGCCTTGCCTATTTCTACCAGGAGCTCCTCCTCTTCAGAAACCGGTCCGCTTTGCCGGTAGAGGTCTTTGTTCTCAAAATAAATGATGGGATCATCGCTTCTGATGGCGGCTTTGAGGAGGCCCTTGGCATCCGATGGATTGGAAGGTGCCACGACCTTGATGCCCGGGATATTGTTGAACCAGGCTTCAATGCTCTGGGAATGCTGGGCGGCTCCGGACCGGATCAATCCATCCGGGGCGCGGATCACCATTGGAATTTTGGTCTGGCCTCCGAACATGTATCTGATTTTTGCCATCTGGTTGAAAACCTCATCCATGGTAATCCCCATGAAATCAGCAAAGTGCATGTCCGCCACCGGCCGCATTCCTGCCAGCGCGGCGCCAATGGCTGAGCCGATGATAGCTGTCTCTGAGATGGGTGTGTCAATAATCCGGTCCGTGCCGAAATCGTCGGGCAGTCCCTTGAACTGACCGAATATCCCTCCCTGACGGGCGATATCCTCCCCCATCACGAAAATGGTGTCATCCCGTTGCATCTCTTCTTTCATGGCTTCAAGGGTTGCCTGTGAAAATGTTATCTCTCTCATAAAATCACCTCCCTTTCTAGTCGATATACAGATCGTCGTAGAGTTCGCTCTCATCAGGGAAAGGACTCTCCAGGGCAAATTTAACCGCTGCCTCTATTTCTTCATCAATTTCCCGGATAATCCCGTCAATCTCTTTGCGCGACAACAATTCATTCTCCAGCAGTGTCGCTTCAAAACGGGTTATGGGGTCGTTTTCTCTAAAGCGCTTTTGCACTTCCTCCGCCGTGCGGTACATTTCAGGGTCCCCCACATAATGCCCCTTGATTCTCAGGGTTTTCATCTCGACAATGCTCGGGCCCTGTCCCTTTCTCGCCCGGTCAATGGCCTCCTTGGACACCTCGTAGACCTCCAGGACATTGTTTCCATCCACAATGACTCCCGGCACATCATAGCCCTTTGCCCTGACCGAAATATCCTTCACAGAGGTGGTGGTTTGATAGGGTGTCGTCGAAGCCCATTCGTTGTTTTCACAGACAAAGACCACCGGCAGCTTCCAGGCCGCCGCCATATTGAGGGCTTCATGGAAGGTCCCCCGGTTTGAGGCCCCGTCTCCAAAAAAGACCACGGAGACATTCTGGGTTTTTTTGATTTTTTCAGCCAGGGCGGCCCCGGTGGCCAGGGTGTAACCGCCGCCGACAATGCCATTGGCGCCCAGCATGCCGACGCTGAAGTCAGCAATGTGCATCGAACCGCCTTTTCCCTTGCAATATCCGGTTTTTTTCCCAAAGAGTTCCGCCATCATCCGATCGGTTTGTGCTCCCTTGGCAATGGTGTGGCCATGACCCCGGTGGGTACTCTGAATATAGTCCTGATGGGTCAGGTTGGCGCAAACCCCAGTGGCGATGGCCTCTTCACCGATATACAGATGAACAAAACCGGGAATCTCCCCTTTCAGGGAAAATTCTTCAATCTTCTTTTCGAAGGTCCTAATCCGGTACATGGTTCTATACAGATCGGCATAAAAATGCTTATCCATTCATTTGCTCCTCCTTTCATGGTTATGCCCTGTTACATGCAATATCCATACCAACCCTTTCAGCACCTCCTATCCCACTGTTTCCAAGGGCTTGCCCAATACCGCCCTCCTATTCAAAAAAACAATAAAAACGCTCAATTTTTGAGCGTTTTTGAAATATTGTCCTGACAACCCACTGATTTCACTGGTTTCAGCCCGTATTGTTCATATTTTGAGCAGTGTTCAAATAATGAGCACTACAGCATCAACTGGTATTTGCTGATTTTGTTGTAGAGGGTGTTGCGACTCACCTTTAAATTTTGAGCGGTTTTGGTGATATTTCCCTGATAATAGGTCAAAGCCTTTTGCAGCAGGTCCTTCTCCGCTTCCTCGTAGGATTGAATCTTGTATTCCCCGACGGGGGGCTCTTCTGTCGCGGTTTCCCGGTAATCCTCGGGAAGCAGGTCAGTGTCAAGCCATTCAGAGTCGCAGCGGTTCATCATCTGTTCAATCACGTTCTCCAGCTCCCTGACATTGCCTTCCCAGGGATAGCGCTCAAACTTCTCAAGCACTGAGGGGGAAACCCCCTTGACCCGGGTGTCGAGTCGGCGGTTGATTTTTCTGACCAGGTAATCTGCAATCAGGGGGATGTCCTTCCTGCGCTCTCTCAAGGGCGGGATATTGACCTTGAGGACATTGAGACGGTAGTACATGTCCCATCGGAAATTGTTTTTCTGGGCCTCCACGTAAAGGTCCTTGTTGGTCGCCGCAATGATTCTGACATCCACATCAAAGATATTGTCTCCGCCGACCCGGATGACCCGCTTGTCCTGAAGAACTCTCAGCAGTTTCGCCTGGACATCCATGGGCAGCTCTCCGATTTCATCGAGAAAAATGGTCCCCCCCTTGGCCAGTTCAAATTTGCCGGGGCGTCCTCCCTTGAGCCCGCCGGTGAAGGACCCCTTGGCGTAGCCGAAGAGTTCACTTTCGATGAGTTCCCTTGGAATGGCCGCGCAGTTGATGGCCACAAAGGGCTTGTTTCTGCGGTCACTGTGATTGTGGATGGAATGGGCGAAGAGCTCCTTCCCGGTTCCCGATTCCCCTTGAATCAGGATATTGGAATTGCTTCTGGCCGCACTTCTGGCCCGGTCAATGGCATCTTTGAGGACCGGGGTTTCACCGACGATGTCCTCAAAGGTGAAGTTGGCCCGGGCACCCACCATTTTGTTGACAATATTCTTGATGTATTCGATTTCTCTGAAAATATCAATGACTCCCGTGAGGTTTCCCTCGTCATCCCGGATGGGCATGGCCGTTTTTAAAAGATGCATTTTCTGGCCCGCATTGTTGGTGAGGACATATTCCCGGTCGACATAGCCTTCTCCGGTATCCAGCACCTCGAGGACAATGGGTTCGAAGGGAACCAGGTCCCCGATGAAGCGGCCAACGGTGTGGTGGGGGTCAAGGGCAAGCATCTGGGTGGCCTTGTGGTTGATATAGGTCACCACCCCCCGGTTGTCAATGGTGAGAAAGCCCTCTTCGATATTCTCTACGATGGCGTTCTGATACCGTGACTGTTCCACGATTTTACTGGTATTGCGATGGTTGTAGACCTGGTTTTCAATCCCTTTGGCCGAGGCAATCACCAGACCCAGGGCGGTCTTGTTGGGAACCTCCGTGAATTCTGTGATGCACAGACTTCCCAGGATTTCTCCATGGTACAGGACAGGCGCCGCATAGCAGGACAGACTGTGGTGGGCTGGATTCTCATGGTCTTTTCCACAGAGCTGTACGGGTTTTTTCTGCTTCAGACACTTGGCAATGGCGGTGTCTCCGGCGGAGGACTCTTCCTGGCGGGAGACGGTATTGATCCGCACACTGGCATCGAAACGCTTTTTGAAATATTCCCCTCCCACACTCTGGAGCTTGTTTCCCTCGTGGTCGGTAAGCACGACGATGAAATTCTTTTCATTGATGAACTGAAAAAGATAATCGATAAAGATGGCGGAACTCTCCACCAGGGCCAGTCGCGCCTTTTCAAGGTCATCGTTGTCCTGGATTAAAAAAGCCGGATGATTCATTGGATTCCCCCCTGGATAAGTCTCTTTCACAAATTGAAGGACCTGCGTGGACCCTCTCGGGGTCATTATACCACATACCGTCCTATTTTTGCACACTGAAAAAAAACAGCCCGAAGGCTGTTGATTATTTCATGATTTTCACAATGTCCTCGGTGAACTTCAAGGGGTCCTCAAGGGGCAGTCCTTCAATCAACAGGGCCTGATTGTAGAGGATGCCGGCATAGAGGTTCACCTTCTCAAGGTCCTCGGAATCGAAGGCACCCTTCAAAGCTTGGTAGACATCGTGGTGGGTGTTGATTTCAAGCACCTTTTCCGCAGTGATTTTCTGGTCATTGGGCATGGCATTGAGGATTTTCTCCATCTCGATGGAAACTTCTCCTTCGTTGGCCAGACAGACCGGGTGATGCTTGAGCCGGTTGGAGACTCTCACATCCTTGACCTTGTCCTTCAACTGGTCCTTGAGGTAGTCAAAGAGTTCTTTAGTCCGGTCATCCTGGTCCTCGTTTTTCTCCGTGTCCCCGGTTTCAAAGCCGAGGTCTGAACCGGAAACCGACTTGAAGGCCTTGCCGTCATATTCCGAAAGAATTCTGATGGCGAATTCATCCACATCCTCAGTGAAATAGAGGATTTCATATCCCTTTTCCGCCACCATTTCAGTCTGGGGCATTTTTTTGATTTTATCCAGGGAGTCCCCCGCAGCGTAGTAGATGTATTTCTGGTCCTCCGGCATGGATTCAACGTATTCCCTGAGACTGATCAGGTCCTCCTTCTTGGAGGAGTGGAAAAGCACCAGATCCTTGAGTTCATCCTTGTTCACCCCAAAGCCCTCGTAGATACCGTATTTCAACTGGCGACCGAAGGTCTCGAAAAACGCCTGATAGGTTTCCCGGTCTTCTTCCAGCAGATTCAAAAGCTCCTTCTTGATTTTGCTCTGGATATTTTTAGCAATTCTTTTGAGCTGCTTGTCCTGTTGCAGGATTTCCCGGGAGATATTCAGGGAAAGGTCCTCGGAATCGACCATCCCCTTGACGAAGCTGAAGTAGTCCGGCAGCAGGTCCCCGCTTTTGTTCATGATGAGGACGCCCCGGGAATAGAGCTCGAGGCCTTTCTCGTATTCCTTGGTGTAGTAGTCAAAGGGCATGGTTTTGGGAATATAGAGGATGGCATTGAAGCTGACCACGCCGTCGGCATTGTAGTGGATGGTTTTCAGGGGCTCGTCGAAACCGTAATGCTTTTCCTGATAGAAATTCCGGTAATCTTCTTCCGTGAGCTCATCCTTGTTCTTTTTCCAGATGGGAACCATGCTGTTGATGGTCTCAATGGTCTCGTAGCTTTCATACTCATCCTCCGTCCCCTCTTTGAGACGGGAATGGTTCACCGGCATCATAATGGGGTAGCGGATGAAATCAGAGTATTTTTTGATGATAGTTCTCAGACCGTATTCGCTGAGATACTCGTCGTAATGGTCATCCTCAGTGTTTTCCTTGATTTTCATGATGATTTCCGTACCCACGCTGTCCTTGACGGTTTCATTGATGACAAAGCCGTCAGCCCCCTCGGAAATCCATTCATAGGCCGTCTGTGAACCGTAAGGCCTGGAAATCACCCTGACCTCGTCTGAAACCATGAAGGAGGAATAAAAGCCCACGCCGAACTGTCCGATGATGTCGATGCCGTCGTGTGAACCGGTGTTGCTTTTGAAATCAAAGGTGCCGCTCTTTGCAATGGTGCCGAGATTGTCGGCAAGCTCCTCTTTGGTCATGCCGATACCTGTGTCCGACACCTTGAGAATTCTCTGGTCCTTGTCGTAGGTAATCATGATTTTGAAATCATCCCGATTGAAATCAATGGACTCCTCGGTCAGGGCCTTGTAGTACATTTTATCCATGGCATCCGAGGCATTGGATATGAGTTCTCTCAAGAATATTTCCTTGTGGGTGTAGATGGAGTTGATCATCAGGTCCAGGAGCCGCTGGGACTCCGCCTTGAACTTGCGTTTGGCCAATTGCATTCATCCTTTCCGTTTGTATTCCTATATCTATCAAAAAATGCACATGGACCTGTCAGCCCATGTGCATTCAAGGCAGGATCACTCAATGTCGATTTCGAGGGATTTTACAGCTTTTTCAATTTTGGGGACATTGAGCCTGAGAACCCCGTCCTTCAAGGTCGCCTTGATGCCTGCTTCGTCGGCATCCTTGAGATAGATGGAGCGACTCATGCCGCAGACCCTTCTCTCTTTGTGAATGTACTTCTCCTGTTCCTGTTCTGTGTTTTCTTCCTTCATGGTGGCGATGGTCAGCTTGCCTTCGGTGATATCGAGTTTGATTTCCTCCCGCTTGACACCCGGCATTTCAGCCTCGATCACATATCCGGCTTCATCCTCCATCACATCAATCTTGAAGGTGTCCCGTGCCAGGGACCTCCTTGAATTCAACCACGGATCAGCAAAAAAGTCGTCGAGCATATTGTAGAAGTCATCAAAACCAGATTTTTTTGTGCTGACAGGGTTGAAGTTGAAGGGTACCAATCCAGCCATATTCAACAACTCCTTTCTTGTGGTTTATTAGCACTCTAATGAGTTGAGTGCTAACTTCATTTTTAATATACACCTCCTCTTTTTTTTTGTCAAGTTTTTTTGAAAAAAAATTCCAGATTTCTCTGGTATTCTACTGCCACAGGGTCTTCAGTTCAGCGTGATTGGGTTCGAACCTGATAATCATTTTTTTGCGTTTTTTGTGCTGGGGATGGACCAGGGTCACATGGTAATGGTTGTGTCTGATCTCCTCCCCTTCGAAGACGTAGCCAGCCTTGAAGGCTTCAGCAAAGGATTTTTTCAGCTGCTGCAGTTCATGGTCCATTTCCTTTTTTTCAGCTGAAAAATGCTCTTTAGCTTCTTCTCTCAGGGTATTGTCCGATTTCAAATGCGTACTGGAATGCTTTTGCAGCTTGTTCCCAAACGGCATATCATCACCCTCCTGTATCTCTTGTATACCCTCTAAAGCCCCCAATCATCCCCGAATAACCATTATTCATTCCAATCTATTTCATATTGTGATAAATTATTCCGATATCAGGGTAAAGCCCACGGTGGTCATGCCGTCCTCTGAAAGGAAGGCCCTGACCGTCCCCCCGAGAGCCTGGGTGTTCTCCTTGACAATGTGGAGCCCCATCCCCCTGCCTTTGCTGCCCTGGGCGTTTCTTCCCCGGGTGTAGGGGGTGAAGAGACCCATCAGTTCATCAGGCTTCAGGGTGTGGCCGGAATCCCTGACCTCAATGGCATACCCGCCGGATTCATCCCCGGTGAGGACCACATTCACCTTAGAACCCTCCGGGACATATTTGTAGGCATTGGTCAGCAGATTATAGAGGTTCTGGGCAATGAGATTCTTCCCCTGATGGTAGGGGGCGTTTTCCGAAGGGAGGCTGAGGGTCAGTTCGATGTGCTTTTCTTTAAAGGACATCGCCATGGCCTCCACGACTTTGGTGAGGGTGTCCTTGAGGTCAAAGGACTCCCGGATGACCCTCAGGGACTTCGAATCATCGAGAATCCGGCCCAGGTCACTGAGGAGCCCTGAGAGGTTCTCAACCTCCCCCAGCCAGAGATTCAACCGTTCTTCATCAAAGGCCACCACCCCGTCCTTGACCCCCTCCATGTGGGCTTTCAACAGGGTCAGGGGGGTCCGGGCCTCATGGGCAATCCGGTCCGCCCGTTCCTTCCTGATGCCCTCCTTGACCTTGAGCTTGGCGCCCAGATCCATCAGAGCCCGCTGAATGCTTTTGATTTCCGTTATCCGGGAAGGAATCAGCGAGTAGGTGGTGCTCGTGTCCACAGCCTCGGCAAGGTGGGCGGTGTATTCCAGGTCCCTGGTGAGTTTTTTACTGATAAAGGCCAGCAAAATCAAGGCAATCAGCAGGGTGAAGATCCCCGAAAGGGTTACGGTCCTCAGCAGGTAGGCCTGAAAAAGGCTGACGGTTTCACTGGAGGTGGTGGTTTCCAGACGATAGATTTCCAAAGTCCCGGTCCCCTTCTCACCCTCCAGGAAATATTCAATCTCCTCGACCATATTTCTAAACCCCGGGTTCATGCCCATGGGAGAGTGGCCGCGGCTGGCCCGGCTCCCCACTGAGAGAATCAGTTCCTCCTCCCTGTCATAGATGGAAATTCCGACAATCATATCTGAAAGGTACTGGCTCAACTCAATTCTGGCCTGGGAGAGACTGGTGATTTCCCCGCCGAGCAGACTTCCGGCATAGCTGGCGATGTTGCTGAGGTCCTCCTCATACTGCTTTTGAATATAATCATTGAAATAGCTGTCGATGACCCGGCTCGAGATGACTGAATTGGAAAGAATACTCACGACAATAATGACCACCACCAGGATGCTCATCTGTTTTCTAAAGGTCATCGCCATCGCCTCCAAAGAGGTATCCCGCACCGTAGCGGGTCTTGAGATACCGGGGATTTCTGGGGTCCTCTTCTATCTTGGCCCGGATTCTTTTGATATGGGTATCAATGGTCCGGTCAAATCCCTCGTACAGATCGTCGAAGGCCAGCTCAATCAGCTGGTCCCGGGTGAGGACAATCCCGATGTGGTTGAAAAAGACCTCCAGAATCTGATACTCCTTGGTGGTCAGGGGAATCTCCCGGTGGGCTTTTTTTAGGGCATTGGCATCCTTATCCAATATAAAGGGGCCGTAGTAGATTTTTTTGGTTTTACTGGTACTCTGATAGGTCCGCTTGATCACCGCCTCCACCCGCCTGACAAGCTCCCTGGGACTGAAGGGCTTGCCCACATAATCGTCGGCTCCCAGATCAAAGCCTTCAAGGCGGTCCACCTCCTCCTGCCTGGCTGTGAGCATAATCACCGGCACCTGGTCGGTTCTTCGGATCTCCTCGAGAACTTCAAAGCCGCTGATTCCGGGCATCATCACATCGAGAACCACCAAATCCGGTTCAAAGGCCACAAATTCCCTGAGGCCCTCAAAGCCGTCTGCCGCCAGGGCAACCTCATAACCGCTGTTTACGAGATAATCCTTTAAAATATTTCTGATCTGTATTTCATCCTCAATGACAAGAAT
>LQBE01000019.1:141658-145378 GCA_002029975.1 delta proteobacterium ML8_F1
CATGGCGGGGGGCCGCTGACAGAAAAAAACCCGAGGCCGGAGGCCTCAGGAAATTTTCTGGTCCTGGGTTGCGAAGGATTTGTCCTGGTGCAGCCTTTCTCCGACATACCGGGTCAAATCGGCAAGTCTTGAGGAGTAGCCCCATTCATTGTCGTACCAGGAAAGGATTTTGACCATTTTACCGTCCATGACCATCGTGCTCAAACCGTCGACGATGCTTGAAAGGGGGTTGCCGTTGAAGTCCTTTGAAACCAGGGGCAGGTCCGTATATCCCAGGATCCCCTTGAGCTCCCCTTCACTGGCGTCCCTGAGCACCTGGTTGATGGCGGCCACTGTGACCGTCTTTTCGAGATTGACCGTCAGGTCCACCACGGAAACATTGGGTGTCGGCACCCGCATGGCAAAGCCGTTGAGCTTGCCTGCCAGCTGGGGCAGCACCAGTGAAACCGCCTTTGCCGCACCGGTGGTGGTGGGAATAATCGAAACCACGGCCGCCCTTGCCCGGCGATAGTCTTCATGGGGCAAATCCAGGGTGCGCTGGTCATTGGTGTAGGAGTGGACCGTGGTCATTAAGCCGTTGACAATGCCGAAATGCTCGTCAATCACCTTGGCCACCGGCGCCAGGCAATTGGTGGTGCAGGAGGCATTGGAAAGAATATGATGCTTGAGCGGGTCATACTGCTTCTCGTTGACCCCCATCACGATGGTCAGGTCCTCGTCCTTGGCCGGTGCCGTAATGATCACCTTCCTGGCCCCGGCGTCAAGATGGGCCTGCACCTGGGATTTCTTTCTGAAAATCCCGGTGGCTTCAATCACAATATCCACTTCGTCTGAAGCCCAGGGAATGTCTCCGGGGTTTTTTTCAGAGTGGACCTTGATCGGCCGGTCGTTGACCCACAGCATCCCGTCCTCGGCCCTGACCTCGGCCTCGAAGATATTGTGAACTGAATCGTATTTCAAAAGATGGGCCAGCATGGCGGCGTCGCCGAGGTCATTGATGGCCACCACCTGGTAGCCCTCGGTTTCATAAATGCCTCTGAAGTAGTTTCGACCGATTCTGCCAAAACCATTGATTCCTATTTTAATCATGAGCTTCCTCCTTGGGTACGTTTATGTCCCACTAATATATTTGTGTCCCGTCACTGACATAGTAACACAGGCTGCTGGGGATGTGAACCTTTTTTTGCCAGTTGATGAAATAAATTTTCCCTGACAAAAACTCACCGGCGGCGTTTTTCCCCACAACAAAGAACAGCCTGCAAGCAGGCTGTTCTTTATTCTTGTGGATCTCATAAGGGTGGGACTATCGCCGGATGATCAGATAATGCCCTGGAATTTCAGAACAATCTGGGCAATGATGGCTGAACCAAAGAAGGTTCCGATAAATACAGCCACAGCGATGACAAAGAATTTCCAGCTGAGCTTTTTAAGCTGAACCAGCTTGTTACCCACGGACAATCCCGCAAAGGCCAGAATGACAGGCGTCGTGCCCAGGAAGTTGACGGTGCTGGTGGTTCCCAGAAACCAGGCCTGGGTGGGCATGAAGGGCATGCTCAGGACAAAAGAGATGATGGTGGCCCAGGCAAAGGCGGGAAATTTGATCATGGGGAGGACTTCCTTCAGAATCAGAGCCGTCTGGGACACGAGAATGACGAGAATAATCCCGGGAATGGCATCGACAATGGGAATTCCCCATCCGAAGCTCTGTCCCACGACAATCACGAAACCGACCGCAGTCAGCAGTTTGAGTTGCTCAAGGGTTTTCGCCATCATCAGTTGGACCCTCCTTTTCTACCGATTCTGGGCTCCAGAATGGCGTACATTTTATTGACCAGGGGTACTGAAACAAAAATGACCATGTACAGCCCTGTGACCCCGGTGAGCATATTGGAGGTCGCCGCATAGGCCAGTACGGTATCCGCCATTTCAGGAGGACCCGCCGCAGCCAGGGATGCAGAGGCCGCCGTCATCATGGAACCACTGCCCATACCGGAGGCCATGGCAAGGGCGTAGGGATGCAGCCCCGTAGCCAGGGAAAGGGATCCCAGCAGGCCGAAAAAGACGGTTCCGAAGATGGTGCCCATGAGATAGGTTCCCAGGACGCCGGTACCTTCAGGGGAGGTGATTCCGTACTTGTCACCGATGATGCCCAGGGTGGGCTCGCGGCAGATACTGACGGTGGCGCCCACAGCCTCCCGTTTCAGTCCCAGAACCAGGGCCAGGGGCAGCGCCACGAAAATCGTCCCGAGATTGCCCAGCTCCTGGAGCAGCAGCGCCGGACCGGCTTCAATGATTTTGACGATATTCGGGCCCACCAGGGTGCCGTACTTCACACCCAGGGGCAGCAAGGCGATCATGACCACGGGACCCGCAGCCTCGACCACATCCATGGTAACCACCTTTTTCAGGGGGGGGATGACTTTGCCCAGGACGTCCGGAGTGACCAGGATGCCCATTACCACGGCATAGAGCATGGGTAAGAGGGTAACGTTTCCAATACCGACACTGAAGCTTTTGACGCCGATCATTTCTGAAATAACTGAAATAATGAATACGGTCACGAAACCCACGATCAGCGGCTTGGTAAAGGTCTTTTGATTTGCCATAACTTTCCTCCTCTATTTTTTTTTATATAAAAGGGTGCTGAATGTCCTTC
Source organism: delta proteobacterium ML8_F1 (assembly GCA_002029975.1). Taxonomy (GTDB): domain Bacteria; phylum Bacillota; class Clostridia; order Peptostreptococcales; family Acidaminobacteraceae; genus ML8-F1. The sequence continues at coordinate 144,315 of LQBE01000019.1, forward strand.
GAAAAACAGCACACCCTTATATTCTGCCATCAGCGGCTCAGATACTCGTAGGCCGACTGGGCCAGAACACCGGCCCCCACCCACAGGGCACTTTCATCGATATTGAAGTTCTGGGCATGCCATTCATTGACGATGCCCCGGGCTTCATTCCTGACCCCCAGGAAATAGAAGCATCCCGGCACTTCCTGCTGATAGAGGGCAAAATCCTCGCCGCCACCGGTGAGCTCCGGCTCGACGGCTCCCTCTTCGCCGACAATCTTGACAACGGCCTCCCGGCCGATAGCGGCAATCTCAGGGTGGTTGATGACTGCAGGAAGGGTGAATTCATATTCGAGCTCTCCCCGGCACTCCAGGGCCTCGCAGGTACGGGTGACGATATTCTCCATGAGGGCCGGCAGTTTCTCCCGCACTTCGGGATTGTAGGTCCGGCAGGTACCGGTCAGCTCCACATACTCACTGATGACGTTGTTGGCCATCCCCCCGTGGATGGTTCCAAAGGTCACCACGGCGGATTCAAAGGCAGAGACCTTCCGGGACACCACGGTCTGAAGATTCATTATGACACTGGAAGCCGCCACAATGGCGTCATTGGCCTTGTGGGGGACCGCACCATGTCCGCTGACACCGTAGATTTTCATTTTTGTGGTATCCACAGCGGCCATCAGGGGACCCGCTTTCACCCCCACCTGCCCTGCCGGGATGTTCGGGGAATTGTGCAACCCGTAGATGGCGTCCACCTCGGGGTTTTTCAGTACGCCTTCAGCAATCATGGCCCGGGCTCCCTGGTTGATTTCCTCCGCAGGCTGGAAAATGAATTTCACAGTTCCCGGCAGCTCCTCCCTGCGGGCGGCCAGAAGCATGGCCGCCCCCAAAAGAGAGGTCATGTGGGAATCATGGCCACAGGCATGCATGACTCCCTCCACGGTGGATTTATAGGGCACGTCATTGATTTCAGTGATGGGCAGGGCATCGATGTCCCCCCTCAGGGCCACGACCTTTCCCGGGAGGCCTCCTCTTAGAATCCCTACGACTCCCGTACCGGCAACCTCTTCCATTACTTCAAT
>LQBE01000019.1:145484-149604 GCA_002029975.1 delta proteobacterium ML8_F1
GCATGGAACCACCTTCTGAGTTCAATGAGTTCATCGCTTAATTTTCTGGCTTCTTCCCGAAAATTCATCCTTGATCAGCCTCCCAAAATATTTGCTTTTTAGCCGACATTGCTCTTTCTTTCATTATAAAGGATTTATCAAAGGTCGGGTTCATGTAATCATTGAAGGGAATGAGCCAATTATAGAACATATGGGCAAATTCTTGCAGTCCCCGAAAATCATTCCCGGGGTTTGAATTTTAATGATTTCTATGTTACCATGACCATCAGCACCAAAATTTTGTACCTGAAAGGAGTTACCCAATGCATCGAAACAAAACAGTTCTTTTCCTGATGGTGATTCTGGCCATCGCCCTTGTGGCGGGCTGTGCCAATGAGGAGTCCGCGGTTGAAGGCCCCTCATCCGAGGAAACGACCAACATCGAAGCCGCCGCCATTGTCAACGGAGTCGCCATACCCATGGAAGACTACCAGAGTGCCTTGGACCAGACCTTTGCCGCCTATGAACAAAACGGCATTACCTTTGATACCGAGGAAACCAAGGACCTTGAAAAAGAAATCACCGACCAGGTGATCAACAGCCTTGTCGACAATGAAATCCTGCTCCAGGAGGCCAGAAATGAAGGCTTTGACCTCAGTGAGGAACAGCTGGAGTCAGAATTCGAAACAGTCAAAGGCCAGTTCCCCACCCAAGAGGAGTTTGAAATGGCTCTGGGGGACGCCGGCTTCACGGAAGATGACCTCAGGGACCTCATCCGCGAGGAGAACATTCGCAATGACTATCTGATGAGCCTGGTCAAGGACCTTGATGTCACCCGGGAGGAAATCACTGCCTACTATGAAAGCGCCTCTGACGCCGCCAAAGATGCCCACGAAGCTGAAGCGTCCGAAGAGCCCTTCACTTACCCGAGTCTGGAAGAAGTCGAGGGGGACATTGAGAATTCGCTGCTCCAGGAAAAACAGCAGGGAGTCATTCAAGGCATCCTTGAGGAACTCAGAGATGGCGCCGACATTGAGATTCTTATTTAGACATACCCGGAAAAATCAACCGCCCTTGAAACTGGAAGCTAGAACCGGGTCCCAGGGTGCATGAATTGAAAAAGCTGTTTCAGGCCGACCCGCTGAAACAGCTTTTTTTGTGTGGTTCACTCCTCGAGATCCGGTAGCTCATAGCCGGTTTTTTCAAGATATCGGCCGAGGTACACCGCCCCCAGGAATATCAGGGGAAGGGAAGACAGCAGCCGGATTGCCGTAAACTTGAGTCCCAGCATGCCCGCCTCCATAATGGTCATGGGAATCATGAAAAGAGAAGCCGCCGTGACATAACTGAGAATGGAACTGTACTTGGCCCCCTTGTGGTAGAGGGAATTGGCCAGGGGAAAGGCGACAAAGGTTCCCCCCACAGTGGTTGAAGCCAAAAGCACCGCCCAGATGAATCTCATGGGATTCGTGGTGCTGCCGAAATGCTTTTGAACCTTTTCCTTTTTCGCCCAGACGTCGAAAAGACCGATGAGGACAAAGGCCGGGGGAATAATCAATACCATGTCCCGGGCAAAGACCAGGAAATTGTCAAAAATTCTCAAGCCGAAATCATAGTGGAAAACCCTCGACAGTCCTGCAAAACCTATGAAAAGCACAAACAGGCCATAGTCCTTTAAAAATTTCTTCACCAGAGGGTCACCTCCCCGTAGAGCATCCCCGTAATGAGCGCAATGGCCGCCGCGATAAAAAATCCCACCAGATTCCTGAGAATCGTGGCTTTTTGGCCGAAATACTCCTTTTCCAGGGGATAGGTCACAATGCCCACCAGCATCAGGGAGGTCACAAAGCCGGCGACCACCATATAGGACACCCCTCTGGCCACAAGGATTTTGGCCAGAGGATAGGCAATAAAGCCGGGCATCATGGTAAGGCTCCCCAGCACAAGACTGAAGAAAAGCCCCGTCAGGGTCCTCTCCTGACCCAGGGTTTCGATGATCAGATCCTCACTGAGCAATAAAACAAAGGAAATAATCATCAGCAGCTTCAAATACTTCGGCATGGTTTTCCCAAGCTTCATCATGCCTTTTTTCAAGCCCAGGCGGGTTTTGTCACGGTCGAAAAAGAATGAAACCCCCAGGGCGATTCCGGTAAACACATACAAACCTGCCATGGTTCCTCCTATCGGGATACTTTGTCAAAAAGCATCATCACCTCGTCCACCTTTTCCTCCCCTTCACCCTTTAAAAAGGCATCCCGGACACAGGAATTCATGTGCTGGCGAAGGATCAGTCCGTTGGACTTTTTCAAAATGCTCGATACCGCCAGAATCTGATTGGAGATATCCACACAGTAACGCTCTGTCTCAATCATTTTCATGATGCCCTCAATCTGACCCCTGGCGGTTTTCAGGAGTTCGAGGGCCTGTCTTTTTTCCTGATTCATTTTAGCCTCCTACACCCCCCTCCCAGGGGGGTGTTTATATTCTACCCCATCCCCGATAAAATATCCATAAAAAAAGAAAAGATCCTGAAATCTTTTCTTTGAATACCTATTTGTCCAGCTTGTCCTGGTACATCCGCTCGTCGGCTGTGCGCATCAAGGCTTCAAGGGTCACCCCGTCCCCGGGAAATTCTGCAATACCGTAGCTGAAGGAGGGGTGGCCGCCCGGACTGGCAAAATCGCACTCAAAACCTTCAAGCTCCCTGATGATCTCCTGCATTTTTTCCTGCAGGGACGCTGGAGTGGCATTGAAATAAATCCCGATGAATTCATCCCCTCCGTATCTTGCGAGGATGTCACTGATGCGCTTGCTTTTTTTGAGTGCGTCGGCAATTCTTCTGATCACAGAGTCCCCGGCCAGGTGCCCGTAAACATCATTGATTTGCTTCAAATCATCTATGTCCACCATGACCAGGGAAAAATGCTCTTGATATCTCAGTGCCTTGGCCTGGAGCTTTTCGTACTCTTTTTCAAAATAGTAGCGGTTGTGAAGCCTGGTGAGATGGTCGTGATGGGCGATAAAAACCTTTTCCTTGAAGAGGAAATGATTGCTTACCGCAATCTGGGTATGGGACCGGATGAATTCCATGGACATTTCATCGGTGGCGTCAAAGGCGTTTTTGTGGTCAGCGTCAATATTGATCATGCCGAAGAGCAGACCATCGTGATAAATTGGAGACACCATGGCGGACTGGATGCCCCTGCCCGGCTTCCCCTGAATCGGGAAAATATTGAGAGGGTCCAGGGCTTCCACGTCGGGAATGACTGCGGTCCGGTCCATTTTTCCTCCCGTCGCCTTGTAGAGGAAGCTCTCCTTCATCGGCAGTCTGAAACCGTAGACCTCCTTGGCGTAGCCCTTTGCCGCCACCACCTTCATTGACTTTCCCTCCCGGACCATGACAGTGCCCACCGCCCCCCGGTCAATGGCCTCCAGAATCTGCCCCAGGATGTAGTGGAAAATCTCATCCAGGTCTTCCATTTTCAGAACCCGCTCAGTCACCTCCAGCATGAGATTCCTCTGCCTAAGCGTCTGCTCAAGGACCACCGTCTTGTCCCTCATGGGGGTGTGGTCCGTCAGGCTGTAGAGGATCACCGGGGTGTCCTTTAAAAATCCCCTTTCTCCCTTCATGGCGAGCTCCCGCCCGTGGAGGTTCATGACAAAATCCAGGGTACCGGACCGGGTTTTGTCCCTCAGGGGGGCCGTCAGGACTTCTAGAAGCTCTGACCCCGGATTCCCGGCCAGGATCTTTGCGCCGGAGTTCATGAAGCGCAGGCCAGCTTGGTCCACCACAATGACCTGAAACAGTGAAGTGCTGTCAAAATATGCCAAAAGCTCCGGGGTGACACTCAGCGTATCTGCTGCCTTGCCCATAACGGAATGACCTCCTTCAAAATCTCTTTCAAATCAAAGCTACAGTAGGAAATTTTCTTTACCCCGCCACCCCTGAAACCACTCCGGGGGCTTTTTTCAAGTATACCGTTTTTAGAAAAGGAAATGAATGGCAAGTCATTAACAATACTATCACAATAAGTGTTAAAGTGTCTATTTTAGAATTTAAAAAGTTCATTAATAATTTTGAAAAACATTTTCATAAAATCCAATTCAAGGGGGCCTCCTGAAGGGCCCGCCTTCTCCCTGG
>LQBE01000019.1:149790-150163 GCA_002029975.1 delta proteobacterium ML8_F1
CTTGTCAGCAGTTTGCCGTTTTTGTCCCGCACCTCCGCCATGGTGCGGATGAGATGGTTCCCCCGGTGGATCACCCAGCCCCTGGCCAGGATTTCACTGCCCGCCGGGACATTGCCGATGTACTGGACACTGAGGTCAGTGGTGACGGTTTTTTGGTTGAAGGTCGCCACCGCCGTGCCCATGGCCACGTCACAAATCGACGCCAGAACGCCCCCGTGGATGATGCCGTGGTGATTGAGGTGTTTTTCCTCCACTGTCAATTTCAAGGTGCTTGAACCCTCTTCGACGGCTTCAAGCTCCAGGGCCAGATACTCCTCGAATCTCCTGCCACGGGTCTTCCCTTCGAAGTAGTCCTTCAGCCAGTCGTAGCGCT
>LQBE01000019.1:150173-167198 GCA_002029975.1 delta proteobacterium ML8_F1
CGTCAATTTCAAGGTGCTTGAGCCCTCTTCGACGGCTTCAAGCTCCAGGGCCAGATACTCCTCGAATCCCCTGCCACGGGTCTTCCCTTCGAAGTAGTCCTTCAGCCAGTCGTAGCGCTGGTCCATGACGCAGTCCCTCCTCTTGTCAGAGAAAGACTCTCTGAATGCGCGTCGCTTCAAAGAGTCTTTCCATTTATCTGTATGGAGCGGGTGATGGGAATTGAACCCACGCAGCTGGCTTGGGAAGCCAGAACTCTACCACTGAGCTACACCCGCAGAATGATGCCTCTCATATTTTAACACAGGGCGCCTGGATAGTCGATAGAAAAAATCTGCAATTTTTCCACAAAGGTCAAAAGCAGTGAATTATTCACACTTAGGTTGTTCATTCTTCACTTAAAAGCCCCGCCCGGGGATGGTACACTACAGGTAGCAGCCTTGTACTTTTTTTCTTTGTCAAATTTAAAGCAGGTGAATGCAAATGAAATCCAAAGCCGTTATTGGCAGTTTTTTAATAATAATCCTCCTCCTCGTGGGAGGGATTGGCAGCGCCGCTATCGCCAGTCTTGAGTTCTCACGGGAAATTTCAGGGGGCACTGTGGTGGCGGACCTTGATGCAGATGCCGCTGTCACCTTCACCCCCCTGCCGGGGTATGAATCGTATCTCAGGTCCAGAGACAACGGCGCCCTCTTTTTCGACCTCCTCGAGGCCCTGGATGACGAATCGCCGGGGGGCTTCAATTCCGGGGCGGAATTTTCACTGGGCTCTGTGGGCAATGAGGTCTTCAGTGTGACCAACAACGCCGATCTTCCCGTCAGCCTGCTGCTTGTCGAGAGCAGCGGCGGACTGAAACTCCAGGGCGAGGGGGATTTTCTTTCCCCGGGAGAAACCGGACGCTACTATTTTGTCATCGACACCCGCGGGGTCCCCAGGGACACCGAAATCCGGGGAACCCTGCAGGTGAGGAGTCTTTCCGGGACGGACCCCGAGGGAGACGACCCCATAGCGGGACCACCCCCCGCTCCCCCGGAAGACCCCTTGGTCACAAGCTATGACTTCGCCGGTCAAAGCCTGGACCCTGAAGATTTTCTGACCCAGCGGGCCTGGTTTCAAACCCCCGGGGGTTTTGTCTCCTCCAACGGTCTGCTCTTTATCGAAAACCCCCACGACACCTACACCCTGTCCTTAAAGGCAGTCCTTGACGACCCTGCAAACGCCTCCCAGATGTATGCAGGCTATGGCCTCTTTTTTGAAACCACCCTCGACGGGGTCAACCGCGACAGCGGCTATATCCTGCAATTCGACCGCCAGCTTACAGCGGTGGTGGTCCGGCCCCGAAACGGCGGATCAGAAGATCACACCCTTTTGAGAATCATGAATACCAGTAATCCCAATAATCAGAATATTTTCCATTCCGATCTGATTCCCACGAGTGTCAGGGATTCCTGGTGGACCCAACCCCATCAAATCGACCTGACAGTAACGCAGCCTGAACCGGACAGTCCCCTAAAACTCTTGAAGGTGGACATCGACAGCACAACCATACTGGAGGACTTTGCCTTTATGGGCCTTGACTCCCAGACCAGCCAGTACACGGGTTTTCGGTCCTGGTCGGTGCCGGCCACCTACGAGAGTCTTACAATCACCCCCCAGAATTGAAAAGCCGCCGCGTCCCCCCTCAAGAAAAAGCCCCTTCTCAAGTCGCCTGATGTGAGAAAGGGCTTTTCATTGCTTATGTAACCAGTTTGTTCTTGATGGCAAAAACAGCCAGCTGGGTCCTGTCCTTGAGCATCAGCTTTGAAATGATTTCTGTGATGATATTTCTCACCCGGCCCTCGGCCAGAAAGAGCTCCCCGGCCATTTCTTTGTTGGTCTTGCCGTCGACAATCATTTGTATCACTTCAATATCCCTTTTCGAGAGTTCTATCTCAAAACCGTGGACCGTCACAAGGGTCTTGTCCCTGTTCTTTCTCACCGGTCGTTTCTTGCCCTGGTTGAATTGTTCCCGGACATTTTTATGGACCACCTCAAGGCCCGAATGGACGCCCCGGATGGCGTTGGCCAGCTCCTCGGTCTTGATGTCCTTGAGCACATAGCCGTCGGCCCCCAGATCGATGGCGTCGGACACATTGTCGATATCACTCGAGGAGGAAAGAACCAGGATCTTAATGGCCTCCGAATAGGCCTTGATGCTTCTGATGGCTTCTATGCCGTTGGTTTCGGGCATCTCGATATCCATCAGAATCACATCCACCGCTTCAGTCTTGGCAAGGCGTATGGCTTCATCTCCGTTTTTCGCCTTTCCCACCACTTCAATGTCGTCGATATTGGTCAGCATAAAGGACAACAGGTCCCGAAACAGCTGCTGGTCATCGGCCAAAAGTACTTTAATCATCTTAAATCCCCCACTGTCAAGACTCACATTTTGCTTGAATATAATCAGCCACTATGGCAGTCATTTCTTCATGGACGCCTTCAATGGCCGTCACGACTCCCCCGGCGGTTTCAAAGTCCCCCTTCAGGAGGAGGTTTTCCAGATGCTCCAGGTGCTCCCTGGCCCTGGAAGCGCTGAATATGGCGAATTCACCCTTGAGGATATGGGCGATCCTTAAAGCCTCACGGGCATTGCCCGCCGACAAAAAAGTCTTCAAATGCCCCAGATGCTCCTTCACTGAAAGGTCAAACTGGACCAGCAGCTCCCGATAGAATTCCGGGTGCTCGTCGATTTTCTCCCAAACCCTCTGTCTGTCCCCGGGACTGAAGACTTCCCGCTGTTTTTCCGGCTCAATGACCCTTTCTTCAGAGTCAAGGATCCCCAGCAGCTGGTCCCGGGTAAAGGGTTTTTCAAGGGCGTAGTCAAAAATCTCCTCCCGGGCCAGGACCTCTTCAGGCTTCATGCCTGACAAGGCCACAATCAGGGGCGGCATCCGGCTTTGGCTGGTGAGGCTTCTGATGCGGGTCGCCGCCTCGGGGCCGTCCATCACCGGCATATTCATGTCAAGAAAAACCACGTGGTAGTTTTCTTCCTTGAAGGCTTCAAGGGCCTCGAGGCCGTTGGAAACAACCCGGTGGCTGATTTTCGATTTCTCAAGGATCTTCCCAATCAACAGGCGGTTGAGCTCATCATCTTCCGCCACAAGGACCCTGAGGTCAGCCCTGGCGGGAATTTTTATCCGGTTCACAGGAATTCCACCAATCATACTGAATGTTTTTTTTTACCTTTTTATCATATCCAATCCAGGGACAAAAAGCAAACCCCCCACCCTGTTTTGTGGCGTGAAATATGATATAATGGGACTGATTTTAAAAAAAACATAGTAGGCGATTGATGATGAATACATATTTTAACAACCCGGGCCGAATCGATGACGACCCGATGGCGATGCTGCTGGACACCCTCCACTGCGGCGTACTGGTGCTGGACCCTGAACTCAATATCCGCCAGTGCAACAGGGCTGTGGTCGAAATTTCGGGATATTCCCCGGAAGAACTGTCGGGGCGTTCCATTGCCTCTTTATTGACGGGGGTGGATTTTACCGCTATCGCCGCACCCACTTCCGGTTTCCAGGCAAGGGGTTTTGTCACCCTTGTCAGCAAATCCGGCGAAAGCAGAGTGCTTGATTTGAGAACCCGGGCACTTTTTTCGGACCAAAAACCCAACGGAATCATTCTGAGTCTTGATGACATGACCCAGCGACTCCTTGTCTATGACGACTATGCCGAGAGTCAGCGGATACTCAAGGCCCTCACCCTGGCTGTGGGCGAGCTCATCGAGAACACGGACTACCGGTTTGCCATCACCCGGGCCCTCGGCCGTCTCGCCGGGGCCTCTGTCGTGGACCGGATTTATCTGTATCGGAATTATCGGCATGAGCAGGACGGGGATGCCACCCGTCTCATCTATGGCCTGGAAAGCATTGATCTCAAAAACCAGACCCCGGCCCTTCCCCTTGAGGGCATTTCCCTGGCATCCCTTTCAAATTATATGCCGGCACTGTTTGAAGGCCAGGCTTGCCAGGGGACCGTCACTGAAATCCAACCCGGTCCGACCCGGGATCACCTGCTGGCCCGCGGCATCGCCAGCATTGCCGTATTTCCCATCCTGGTCAAGGATGCCCTGTGGGGTTTTGCAGGCTTCGAGAGCTGTGACGTCTCCCGGCCCTGGACCAGGGAGTTTACCGCCACCCTGGGCGCCCTGGTCAGTTCCCTGGAAAAAACCGTCGAAAGGGATGTGATGCAAAGAGAGCTCACTGCCGCCCGGGAAATGGCTGAAAGAGCCAGTGCCATGAAAAGCCAGTTTCTTTCCAATATGTCCCACGAAATCAGAACCCCCATCAATGCCATTTTAGGCTATACCTCCCTGCTGGAGGATTCCGTCATAGACGATGACGGGAGGCACTACCTCAGCGCCGTGCACAAGGCGGGCAATATGCTGGTGGGACTGATCAGCGATATCCTGGACCTGGCAAAAATAGAATCCGGGGAGATTGTGCTGCAGCAGGACTACATCAATATCCGAAGAATCTACGAGGACATCGGAGAGGTCTTTGAGCTTAAAACCCGGGAAAAAAATATTGCCCTCAGCCTCCACATTGCTCCCGATATCCCGGATATCATTGTTCAGGACGAAACCCGTTTCAGACAGGTGCTTTTCAATCTGGTGGGCAATGCCGTGAAATTCACCCATGAGGGTGGCATCCAGCTCCATGCCCGGAAACTGGAACCTTCAAAAGCCACCGGCGGGGTGGACCTGTCCTTCAGCGTCAAAGATACCGGCATCGGCATCCCTGAAAATGAGATGGAACAGATTTTTGAACCCTTCAAACAAAAAATCAGGCAAAACGCCTCGGTTTACGGGGGTACCGGACTGGGTCTGTCCATCGCCAGGCGCCTGGTGGAACAGATGGGCGGGGAAATGCTGCTTGCAAGCACCCCTGGTGAGGGGTCCGAGTTCACCATCAATCTCTACGGAGTGAAGGTTCTGAACAATCCCGGCAGCTTCAGCGAACACGGGCAACAGACCCAGGTCCCTTTGAAAACCCCTGTCCCTGCCGGGGCTTTCACCCCTGAGTCCCCCACCCTGCCCCTGGCAATCCAACAGCCCCTCAAGGCGGTTTATTCCGGACCCTTCCAGGAGGCCCTCCGAACCCAGAGCATGCAAACCCTCCGCAGCTTTGCCGGAGAAATTGCCGCTATCGCCGCCGACAGTGACTTCCAACCCCTGGTCCTTTACAGCAATGCCCTCGGCCAGGCCCTCCGGACCTACAATGCAGGCAAAATCCGGGAGCTTCTGGAGTCTTTTCCCCATCTGGCACAAATTGAGGGAGGTGACCTTTCATGACGGGACCGACCTATAAACAGGCCAGAATCCTCATCGTCGACGATATTCCTGAAAACCTGGAAATTGCCGGGAGGATTCTTGAAAACAGTGACTATGATGTTCATATCGCCGATTCAGGGGAAAAAGCCCTCAGTCTTCTTGAACACGTGGACTTTGACCTGATTCTGCTGGACATCATGATGCCCGGTATCGATGGCTTCGAAACCTGCCGACGGATCAAGGCCCGGGAAGAATTCCACCGGATACCCATCATCTATCTGTCGGCCAAGGTGGATATCGAGAGCGTGACCCGGGGATTTCAGTGCGGCGCCGCAGACTATATCCGCAAGCCCTTCAATGCCATGGAGCTCCTCGGAAGAATCAGGACCCACATTGATTTGAAAAAGACCATCGAGCATCTGGAAACCATCACCACCATCGATTACACCACCCGTCTGTCCAACCACAAGGACATGTTGGAGAAAATCACCTACGAGACCTATCGCTATGAAAGGAATCACAGCCCCTTCGCCCTGATACTTTGTCAGATTGTCAATTACGCTATCCTCAAAGAGCACTACTCTGCCCCATGCCAGCAGCAGGTGCTTTCTGAAATTTCAACCCTGCTTCAATCCAATATCAGAAAATCAGACCTGCCTTCAAGGTGGCGTGCCGACGCCTTTATGATCCTCTTCCCCGACACCGGCATCCAGACGGCACAGCTCATTGCCGAAAAGCTGGACCGCCGGTTCAACCGGCAGCGGTTCAGCTGCCCCGAGGGGGAATTTTCGCTGAAAATGCGCTACGGCATCGCCGTCTACACCCCGAACATGAGTGTGGAAGACCTCATCGGGCAGGCCGAAAAACTGACTGTTTGAACTGTAAAAAGGGGCCCATTTTAATGGACCCCTTCCTTATTGACCAGGTCCCCCTCTCAGCTGCCGGAAGGGGGCCTGGATTATTTTGTCACTTCAGCGGATCCCGGTCCGGCTCCACGGGATTCAGGCTCAAAAGACTCCTATGGGTTGTGAGTAGCAGCTGGGTCTTTTCAAGGGTGGTGGGTGAAGCCAGCAGATTGTTTTTTAGCAGGTCCTTCTCTGAAATCTTCTGGAGTTGGCTTTCATGGGCCACCCACTGCACCACATCCCGGGTAAGGTAGTCCGATTCATGGAGGACTTCAGCCATGGAGGGGACCATTTTTTCCTGCCGCTGATCCCAGTCCATTCTTCCGATGAGCCGCTCCAGTCCCTGCATCAGGTTGAAAAATTCCAGATCGACAAAGTCATTGTCCACCAGCCAGTCCATCACCGATTCTCCCTTTGAAACCGGCGCCAGGGCAGTGGGATCCACCTTTCCCGTGGCCTTGAGCAGCAGTTCCCTGACAAGGGTGCCCCGGTAGTAGGCATTGGTGAAGGCCGTGTTTTCTTCTTGTGTCAGGCGTTCATAGGGCTGGATGGTGAGTCCGGTCCCCTTCAAGTCCCCGCCCCACTGTTGCCGGGCCTCCTCCCCCATGTATTCAAGGGTGGCGAATACTGCCGAAGGCCTGGTGGCCACCAGAAAGACCCGGCTTTCGAAAATCTCCTCGAGAGCCTTTTTAAGTTCTTCAGTAACCGGCTTGCCACTGGCAATGACCCATTGCCCATCGGGACGCTTTCCCAGGGGCAGGACATTGAGGGCTCTGGCCCTTTTAATATCCAGTTTTTCCAGCCAGGATCGGTCTTTTCCCGCGATTTTCGGATCGACTTCCACATAATTGACCTGATTCTGGGCAGCCAGGGTGCTGTGAAGGGTCGTTTCATTGATGAAACCCAGGGCAATGAGACTCTCCCCCAGCCGGCTGCCGATGCGCTGCTGATAATAGAGCCCGGTTTCCAGCTGCTCCTGGCGGATATGCCCCCGCTCCAGCAAAAGCTTGCCCAGCTGCGGTTTTTTGTCGAGAATTCCCCTGGCTTCCCGGGGATCATGGCTGTAGAGCAGGTCCTCTTCAAGGACATAATACTTTTTGACCTGGTCGTCGTAGATCACCCGTTTGTCCAGATCAATGGCCAGGTCCACCAGCCCTTCCAGGGTGAGAATGCGGATGGGGGTTTTGTCCCTCACCTCGACAGTTCCCTCGGTAATCCATTCCTTGAAGCGCCGGTGTTCAGCCTCCGCCCTGGAAGCGGACCGGTCCCGAAGCACCAGGGAAAGGACCAGGCCCAACAGCAGGATTCCGTCGAGTGCAAGGAGCAGATAATGGATACCGGCGAATCTCAGGAAATTCTCCCTCAGGGTGGGGGGCACGCTGGCCGCCACGGCGGTCATCTGTGCCACATTGTCCCCCGGGGGGACGGCAATGGCGAAATAGGTATTCTGCAGCATCACATCAAAGGTGTGCCGGGTCTGTCTTACCACCTTCTCGCCGTTGGCAGTGCCCGTCACCTGGAGGGTCGAAAGCAGTTCCAGCTGGAGGTTTCCGGCATTGGAGTCGATTTCCTCCCGGATTGATACCCCGAGATCGTAGTAGCCCGGAGCATCCAGGCTTATGCCCCTGGCGGTGAAGGTGGTCTTCTGGGGGGTGAGGACAAAGGACTCCCCGGGTATGGCCTCAAGATCATAGGTCCAGTAGGTGCCCAGTCGGTCGTCCGCCGCCAGAAGCCGCACCTTGAAGTCCAGGTCGACGCTGAGCTCCCCGGATTCAAGCCCCGAGACGTCAACTGACGGGAAAACCACCAGTTGGGGATCGGCGGCATAGAAATAGGCCGCCAGGTCTTTGGGCAGGACGGTTCCCCTGGGATAGACCAGGAGATTTTCTTGTGCCGTCACCTGGAAGTCAGCACCTGCTTCAAGGGTGACCGCCCGGGTCACCGGCAGCGGAGGCATCCGGCTATAGGTGATATAGGTCCATCCCCCTGAAAGACCCAGGGCCATAAGCATCAAAAGGGACAGGATTTTAGATCTGAGGCGCTTGTTTTTCATGTATTCACGCACTTTCTAAAGAATTTATTCGAGGTGAATTTTCATAGGGGACCCGTCCGTATCCTCGAGGGTCAGGTCCACACTCCCGTCATCGCTGGAAAAATGGAAGCTAAGGGATACTGCCATGGGCTCCTCCCCCTGTGAATCAAGAGCCACCTCGAGAGTCTCCCGGCTGCCCGGGGTCAGGCTGAAGGTGAGGGTCTTCGGCGTTGGAAAATTCAGTGCCATGACCCCGTAGGAAACGACCCCGGTCCCGGCTCGGATGGAAAATTCAAACCGGGGATTCATCCGGTTCATCATCATTTTGGAAAAATCCGGTTCCACCGTCACCGTCACCGTCACCGGCACCAAAAAATTGCTGACGACCTCGCCGAAGGTCGAATAATTTTTGTTGACCTTCAAGGGATTGTCCTCTGAGGAGGGCAGCAGGTCGATTATTGCAAGCTCTTCCGGTTCAATGATCGTGGCCCTGACCTGCCTTTCAATCAGGGTGCCGGACAAGGCCCCGCTGGATTTCAGGGCTTGAAACCCGGTAATCAGGGCAAGGACTAAAAAAAGATACGTCAGTTTGGTATTCATTCTATCACAACCTTTTGCGTCCGAGCAATGCCAGTTTTTTTCGTCTCAAGCGGCGGTCGAACATCTTGTCCTTGATGGCCTTGAGGGGAATCCAGGCGTAAAAGCCGGGGGTTCTGTCAAGGATTGAAAAAATTCCGAAAAGCCAGAATCCAAGAGCCGCCCCTACTGATAGAATGCCAAAGAAGGGGTTGATTCTGTGAAAGAACAGCAGCCAGGACCTGGGCAGCAGGGCGGGATAGTTGAACACCCGGACATACCCCATGTAGCGTCCCGTATTCTCCTGGGGAAGGACGTCAATCATCACCGTGACCTCGCTCAAGGGCCATATGACCCTGGGGGCATGGTCGACTCTGAAAGGCTCCAGGCCATCGGCCACGAACCACACGGGAATCAGTCCGTTGTTTTCAGCCTGAATGGACAGCTGTCCCGCCTCTCCCCGTTTGACCTGGTCCCCCAGGGTCCCCGGGGATTCACTGACGAGATAATCCACCTGCTTGACCTGGGAGCCGTAATAGACGCTGAGCACGACGATCAGGACCGCTGTGATGCCGATTCCCCGGTAGACGTTCATAAGACGCCAGCGATTTCTGGGCCTGCGTCTTCTCGGGGACCGAAGGGTTCCCACCAGGAGATTCAAGATCGCCAGGCCCAGAAAGATCCCGGAAAAGATCCGGGCATTGTCACTGAAAAGGTCCTGGAGACCCTCTGAAAGCACCCCCAGCTGGGGAATCACCAGGGGGCTTCCCCCGATGGTCACCACCCTTCCCACAATTCTCGAAGGCTTGATGGGGGGCTCCCCGCTGGACTGGTCCGTATAGGGGGAATTGTCCCCCTTGGTAATGAACCCCTCCTCCACCTCCCCGATGATGCGGTGGGTGATGTACTGGGCCTCAAGCACCGAGGGCCTGAAAACCACGATATCCCCTACTTCGGGATTTTTTTCAGGCCAGACAATGAAGGCGTCATTGGTCATGATCAGGGGCTCCATGCTTTCGGAATAAACATAGGTCAGGGAGGGGGCACCCCCGGAACTGGAACTGGCCACCCCGAGGATGGCCAGTATGAACAATCCCCCCACTGCATTTTTCAAGATTTTTTTCATGTCATCACTCCATTGTCTTCCGGGGTGGCCGGCCGGCAAAGTCCGGCCTTGCCGTCAGTCTTTTTCCAGGCGCAGCGTTCCTGTTACAGGCCCGGGACCTTCAACTTGTGTCCCGTCGAGGATAAAATAAAAGGCGCTCTGTTCTCCGGGGTACAGCAACTCAGTGCTGCCGGCGACAGGGAACATTTGAAGGAGATTCTCCCCCCCGTCGTCAAAGGACACCCTGACGGGCAGGATGGAATTGTTGATTAGGGAGAAGATTCCCCGGGTCTCGTCACCAATGGTGTGGACCTGGCCGACGTAGAAGCCCTGCGTTTCTCCGTCGACCACACTGACAGCATCGAGGTCGATCAGGATTTCACCGCTATTTCCGATGAGTACCATCGCCTCTTCATAGGGGGGGAGGGCCATAAATCTCAAGGCCACATCGGGATGGACATCCGAATAGACCGTCCCTGCCTCCACCTCTCTGAGAAAAGACAGACCCGGCAAAGAGGCGGCGGCGATGGCGAAAATCACCGCCACTAAACTGACAAGCAGCAGTATCACTTTGGTTTTTTTCATATAGTTACTCCTTGAAAGGGATTCTCCGGTTTTTTTTCAATAGCGTTTTAAGGGAACACACTTCCCCCAGTGTCTCCAGTATAGCTTTGAATTACGGACTATGCCAGTGTTTGGGGCACATTTTATCCGTGAAGATTTCACTTTTTACCAGTTATTCCCTAGGCATTTTCTTAGCTGTTTCACGGCTTTGACCCCTTGCCCCCGGCAAAACCCATGGGGCTTTTGACGCCGAGGCACAAAAAAAACCCCGTCAATACCGGGGCCGGCGAAAAAAGTCAATGGGTTTTTGACCGGGACCACGGCATCAGGGGGCAGGAGTCCTCAGGCTGGGACCCGGATGCTCCAGCAGTTTTCAGGCGGTTTTACCCGTATCGCACTCAAGGAGAAACCCGTAGGTCTCAAGGAGTCCGGAAAAAACCCCCTGCCATGAACGCCCTTCGGCAAAGGAAAGTCCCTGGCTTGCCAGTCGCTGTCTCAAGGCGGTGTCCTTTAGCAGTTCGTCGAGTCGGCCCGTGAGAGATTGGGGATTCCCCGCCTCAAAGGTCAGTCCGTTCACGCCGTGGTCAATCAGTTCGCCTACGCCACCGGCATCGGCACCAATGACCGGCAGCCCTGAGGCCATGGCTTCCAGGACGACATTTCCGAAGGTTTCCGAAGAGGAGGGACAGACAAACACATCGCAAGAAGCATAGATTTCAGCCAGTTCAGGACCCCTCTTGAAGCCTGTAAAGAGGGTGTTTCCTGCAAAGGTCTCCCTCGCTTTTTCCAGATAGGGTCCGTCCCCGGTGATGATGAGGGCCACCTCGTCGCCGTAATCCCGGGAGATTTTCCGGTAGGCGGCCTGCAGCACATCCAGGTCTTTTTCAATCGAAACCCGTCCGACATATAAAAGTGCTGTTTTGTCCCCCAGTCCGAGCTTTTCTCTGAGCGCCGGGTTTCTGTACCGGGGATTGAAATCGCTGATGTCGATGCCTCTCGAGAGGATATCAGTGTTTTCAATGCCCTCAGCCTCGAGCAGTCTTTGGGTCTCTCTTGAGGGACACAGGGTCACTTTATTTTGGTTGTGAAACCATCTCAGATAATCCCACAGGGCGGGTTTGGCAAAGCCCAGGTTGTAGTATTCCATGTACTGGGAGAAATTGGTCGAATAATTGGAGACAGATGCAATCCCGTTTCTTTTTGCGTAATTCAACCCGATGAACCCCATGTTGAACTCTGTCATGATCTGGACAATATCCGGTTTGAATTCCCGCAGTACTTCGTCGACACGAAAGAGATTGGGCAGAGTGAACCGGGACTGGGGATACAGCAGGAATTTCATGCTGTAGAATCTTTCGGTATGGGGACTCCGGTCCCTTAGATCATACCGGGGGGCGAAGATTTTGTATTCGATGGCGTTTTCATCGAAAAAACGTGTCATTCTTCCGAGGGTGTTGGTGACCCCATTGATTTCCGGTGAAAAGGTGTCGGTGAACACAGCGATTTTCATGGCAGCAGGCCTCCTTTGAATCTTCTGTTTGCTTTCATCTCCAAGGGTACCCCATGGAGTTTAAATCCAGGTAAAGGACAGCCTAATTCTCTGTAAAACCAAAAAAAAAAGCGTCCCCTCCCTTTTAAGGAAGGGGAGCTTGTCAAAAAGCGTTATCAGGGCAGAATCAGTCCGGCGTCTTTAACACCACATTCACGGGGGCCACCTGGGAACAGCCTCCCGCACAGGCTTTGGCATAGGGACATCCGGCGCAGGGACTCCCCTGCTTGTGGTCCCGGCGCAGCTTGAGGACCGCACCCGATAGAATCAGGGCAATGATCAGCAAAACCAAAATATTTCCCAGCATCAGGCGACCCCCCCGAGGACTTCCAGATCCTCATTTTCTCTGAGTCGGACCAGATAGACAATCGTCCCCGCAAAGAGTCCGATACCCGCCAGACCGCCCAGAACCCCTGAGCCAAAGCTTCCGGTGGTGATCAGGGTCCCGGCCTGGTAAACCAGATAGGCCAAGGTGTATCCCATCCCCAGTTGGAATCCGATGGCTCCCAAAAGCCAGCGCTTGCTTTTCAGCTCAGCGTTCATGGCTCCAATGGCCGCAAAGCAGGGCGGGGTGAAGAGGTTGAAAATCAGATAAGCCAAGGCAGCCACGGCGGTGAGTCCCATGACGCCGGCCACCTGGCTTTCCCCGGCAACGAGGACAAGCTCTTCGGTGTCAATGAAGTTGGTGATGCCGAAGACCACCGCCAGGGTGCCCACCACATTCTCCTTGGCGATGAAGCCGGTGATGGCGGCGGCGGCCAGCTGCCACATCCCGAAGCCCAGGGGAATCATGAGCCAGCTGACGGGTCCTGCAAGGCTTGCCAGGATGCTCTCCTGGGCCATGCCCTCCCCCACCACCTGGAATCTCCAGGTGAAGGTCTGCATCACGTGGACCAGGGCGTTGCTGACCAGGATAATGGTTACCGCCTTCATGACAAAGGCTTTGCCCTGGGAGACCATGGCGACGAAGGCTCTTTTGAGACTCGGCAGCCGGTATTCCGGCAGTTCCATGATAAAGTAGTTGCTCTTTGAAGTGTCCCCGGTGATTTTCCTGATAATCAGCGCCCCCACTACCACCACGGCAATGGCCAGGAAGTACATGGCGGTGCCCACCCAGGCGGCATCGGCGAAAAACACGCCGGCGAAAAGGGCGATGACCGGAAGCTTCGCCCCACAGGGCATAAAGGGAGTCAGAAGGGCCGTGGTGCGGCGCTGCCGCTCGTCTCTGATGGTTCGGGTGGCCATGATTCCGGGAATGGCACAGCCGGTACTGATGACCATGGGGATAATGGATCTACCCGAAAGGCCCACTTTCTTGAAGTACGGGTCCATGACCACGGCAACCCGGGCCATGTAGCCGCTGTCTTCAAGCAGCGCCAGCAGGAAGAACAGCACCATGATCAGGGGCAGGAATCCCACAATAGCCCCCACCCCGCCGATAATGCCGTCAAGAAGCAGGGCGCTGAACAGGGGATGGACCCCGGAGCCCATAAGTCCCTGGACAAAGCCGTAGAAGGCATCGATCCAGCCCACCAGATAATCCGCTACAAGGGGTCCTACAGAGTTTTGGGAAATACTGAAGACACTGTAAAGAATCAGGGCGAAAACCGGGATCCCCAGGACCTTGTGGGCCACCACCCGGTCTAAGGCGTCCTGCCGGGTCTGGCGACGGCTTTCAACTTTTCTCCCTTCCACCCGGCTCACCAGATTCTCTACAAAGCTGAACCGCTCCTTGTCACTTTGCCTGACCTCTTCCTCTGTTGCCGTCCCGGGGTCATAGCCCGCAAAGGGGGCCTTCAGTTTCCGGCCCAGGGATTCCCTGCTCACCGTCACAAGCTCCTTGAGTCCATCAGCCTCAATGGCGGCGACTTCCACCACCGGGCACCCAAGGACCTCCGAAAGCAGCCCGGAGTCGATGGACAGCTTTTTTTTGGACTTGAGATCACTCTTGTTGAGGGCGACCACCACGGGAATGCCGATTTCCAGCAGCTGGGTGGTGAAAAACAGACTGCGGCTGAGACTCGTGGCATCCACGATATTGACAATGACATCGGGGTTTTCTTCAATCACAAAATCCCGGGTAATGCTTTCCTCCGAGGTGTAGGGGGACATGGAATAGGCTCCAGGCAGGTCCACCACCTGCACCGTCTCCCCGGAGGGATTGTAGACGCTTTTGATTTCCCCTTCTTTTCTGGCCACAGTGACCCCCGGCCAGTTGCCGACATGTTCAATTTTTCCAGTGATGCTGTTGAAGAGCGTGGTTTTCCCGCTGTTGGGATTGCCCGCCAGTGCAATGCGCATAAATCCTCCTCCTTTTCAATGTAATGATTTCTTATTGTTAGTCTTGGTTAACATTATGATTAAAAAAACTTCAAATCCGGATGGCCTGGGCCAGTGCCCTGTCGATGCTGTAACGGGCGTCCTTGACGTGAATCACATAGTTTTCGCCAAGGGAGGACAACACCGTCACCTCCTGGCCTTCATAGCAACCCAGGGTGAACAGAAAATCCGTCATGGCGGAATCCAGGGTTTCAATGGATTGAATCTCATAGGGCTGATTGTATCTGGCCCGGGTCAGATTGAGAGGCCTTTCGGCTTCTCTTGCCAGCCTGTTTTTGACTCCCTTGAACCAACCGCCGCTACAGGTTTTTTCCATGGCACTCTTCCTCCTGAATGGTCTTTTTCTGCTGTTTTTCACAGTAGCCTCTGATGGCCTCAATCATGTCCCCGTTAAGCACATGCTCCATCCGGCAGGCGTTTTCTTCAGCCACGGCAGGCGGCAGTTCCAGGGTTGAGAGCAAAAACCTGGTAATTAGCTGATGCTTCTCGTAAATCTTCCTGGCCCTGGTCCGTCCGCTTTCGGTCAGGGTCACTGGTCCATAGGATTCCTTTATCACCATTCCCTCTTCCATGAGATGGGTCATCGCCTTGGTGACACTGGGATTGCTGACCCCCATGACCCTGGCGATGTCCGCCACCCTGGCCTGGCCGTCTTTCAATTCAAAACGATAGATATTCTCGAGATACATTTCCATGGAATCATGATATTTCACATTTTTCCCCTCACTTTGTACTTATTGGCACCTAAATTGCATGTGGCTAACTCTTAATACTATTCTATAATTACATATTTCAAATGTCAATGATAATCTTTATCATTGACATCCTTCTTTTTTTACAGCCCTCTTGAGCCCGGGGGCTTTTCATCCGGAAATTTATCAGGTGAGAATCCTGATAAAGGTGTCCAGAATTTCAGGGTCAAACTGGGACCCTGAATGGCGGCGCATTTCTGCGACGGCCTCCTCCCGGTTTTTTCGCCTGGCCCAGCTTCTGTTGGAGGTCATGGCTTCGTAGGCATCGGCCACGGCAATGATTCGTGACTGCAGGGGTATCATTTTCCCGCTGAGGCCCTTGGGGTATCCCCTGCCGTCCCAGCGTTCGTGATGATACAGGATGCCCTCGGCCAGGGAGGTGAATTCATCCACGGACTTGACAATCTGATACCCGGTGACGGGATGTTTTTTGACTTCCTCGCATTCATCAGGGGTCAGTCTTGCCGGCTTGTTGAGAATGTCCCCGGAGAGTTTGATTTTGCCGATATCGTGAATTTCTCCGAGAATTCTCAGATTCGCGACTTCCTTGTCCTCCAGCTTCAGGGTTCTGCCGATGATTTCACAGTACTGGGACACCCTTTTGCCGTGGGTGTACTCCCGGTTGCTGATGCGGTTGAGGTCTTTGAGCATCAGGTGGATCATCTGGTTCTTCAGGAGGTCGGCGAACTCGATCTTGTTGCCGTACATGTTGTTTTCGGCTTCCTGGCGAACCAGTTCCAGATCCTGTTCGGGAGAGCGTTTAAGCGCATAGCCGGCGGCAAAGGAGACCTGGATGCTTCCCACCGCGGTACCCCGGGCCCTTTTATGGATTCTTTGAGTGAATTTTTCCAGCTTTTCCTCTGAGGTCCCAGGGGTGATGATTTCAAATTCATCGCCACCGGTACGGCAGACCAGGTCCTGTTTCCCGGCGGATTCGCTGAGGATCCTGGCGGTGGTCCTGATGAGTTCATCCCCCTGCCGGTGACCAAAAACGTCATTCATGAGCTTGAGGCCATTGATATCCACCACAATCACCCCCAGGGGGAGATGCTGTGGCCGGTCGAATTCCGGAGTCCGGCTTTCACAGTACCTGCGGTTGTACAGACCCGTGAGGTTGTCGTGATAACTGTATTCGAAAAGCTGTTTTTCTCTTTCTTTGTAGGCTGAGATATCTCTGATGATTCCCACATAGGCATAGACGGCTCCCTCCTCTGTGACCAGGGAGGAGATTTTTACCTCTGACATGACCACTGTGCCGTCTTTTTTGCAAAGCCTCCCCTCCCGGGTGTGGATCAGGCGGCGCTTGATATCGGAAAGAAATTTTGTAAAACTGTCCTTGTTGAAAAAATCCTTGAATAGGATGCCGGGGGTGGCGCCAATCAGTTCCCCGGCGCTGTAGCCGGTGTTTTTATGGGTGGCGGGATTGACATCGGTAATCCTGAAAGAGGCATTGGTGACAATGACACTGTCGGAGATTCCCATCAGAACCGTGCTCAGAAACCGCTCTCTTTCGGCCGTCCGCATGGTTTCGGTGATATCTGTCAGGGTCCCCTTGAAACCCTTGAAGACACCCCGGACTTCGGTTTTGCTGCCACTGGCCCTGAAGTGCAGGGTCCTGCCATCCTTTGTCTCAAGGCGCAGGGTACGGTTGAGGGACCTGTCGTTTTTCACATCTAAGGGGAGGTCCCCTAAGGGACCACCCAGAAGTTCCTCCGGTTCGTAGCCGGTGAGGGCTTTCACATTCGGCGATATATAGCGGATGCGGGCGTCCCCGTCGATTTCAAAGACAATTTCCCTGAGCTTCTCCACGAGGTCCCGGAAGCGTTTTTCACTCTCCCTCAGGGCCCAAAGCAGCGCTTTTTTTTCGCTAATGTCCCTGCC
>LQBE01000019.1:167313-167860 GCA_002029975.1 delta proteobacterium ML8_F1
GATTTCCTTAAGAAAACCCCCGTCAGTGCCGTCTCCCGAAGCCATGTTGCGGCGGATAAAGTTCATTTTTTGCTTGAGAACCGCCAGGGATTCTTCGGGAAAGAGGGCTTCAAAACCCCGGGCATAGACGGCTTCGGGAGACAGGCCCGTGACGGCCTCGACGCTGGGACTGATAGAGATGACTTTTTTGCGGGTGAGGCTGTAGACCGCCACGATATCCATCAAGCGGTCCCGGAGTCTGTCATCCTCAGGCTGGCGCTGCTTGAAGGTGCCCTTTGAACTTATCATGTCAAATCACTTCCAGGGACTTCAGACTCTTGCTCAAGGGGAATGACGGCATCAATGAACAGGTCGACGAGGCTGGGGTCGAACTGGGTCCCCGAGTAGCGCCTCAGCTCTTCAATGGCGGCACTCGGACTCATGGCCCTTCGGTAGGACCTGTCGGCAGTCATGGCCTCATAGGCATCTGCAATGGCGATGATTCTGGCGAAATAGGGGATTTCTTCCCCCTTCAAGCCCTTGGGGTATCCCCTGCCGTCATAGCGTT
>LQBE01000019.1:167870-170936 GCA_002029975.1 delta proteobacterium ML8_F1
AGATTTCTTCCCCCTTCAAGCCCTTGGGGTATCCCCTGCCGTCATAGCGTTCGTGGTGGGACAGGGCATAGATGGCAAGATCTGTGAATTCATCCGCGGCCCTGAGAATCTGATAACCCGTCCGGGTGTGCTGTCTGAGGATGTCAAATTCCTCTTCAGTGAGTTTGCCGGGTTTGTCCAGAATTTCATCGGGGATGGAAATCTTGCCGATATCGTGAACCAGGCCGGCGAGTTCAAGTTCCTGGATGTCATCCTGCTCCAGACCCAGCACCGCACCCATCAGGGCGCACAAATGGCTGACCCGCTCTGAATGCAGCTTTTCTTCAGTGTATTTTTCCGTCAGGGTTTCCAGAATCCCCCGGATGGAGTGATTCACCACACTGCGTTCATCGAGAATCTTTCTTTTGAACATCTCCTGCTCAGCTTTTTTAAAGACCTCGGCCAGCTCCTGATCCTCCCGGGTCTTCAGGGCATAGCCCAGGGCGACGGTAAGACTGACATTTTCATAGTAGAGCCTGGACACCGTCTTCAAAATACGCCTTCTCATGCGGTCTATCTGCTCTTCACCCAGACCCAGGGTCACAATCATGAATTCGTCTCCGCCTATCCGGGCCAGCAGGCCGTATTCCCCGGCCACCAGTCCCAGGCTGTGGGCCACCAGCTTGAGCACCTCGTCCCCTGACAGATTCCCGAAGGCGTCATTGATGAGTTTGAGTCCGTTGAGATCGATCATGGTCAAGCCGATGGGAAGATGCCCGGGCTGGTCGATGCTCTTCAGATACTCAAAAAAATACCGGCGGTTGAAGAGATGCGTGAGATGGTCATGATAGCTGATATATTCAAGCCGTTCCTCGTGGCGCTTGATCTGTGTGATGTCGATGTGGATTCCCACCAGATGGTCCGTGGGCCGGCCCTCTTCATCCCTGAGGAGTCTGGCCCTTGAGAGTATCCAGCGACAGTCCCCACCGGCCTGGACCATCCTGAAACGGTTTTCATACACCCGGTCTGATTTTTCATCCATATAGGCCTCCAGGAACCGGACCGCCCCGGAAAAATCCTCGGGGTGGACCAGTCGGCGCCAGATTGCCGTGGCGTTGTCCGGCCCTTCAACGAAGACCTCTTCCTGGGAGAAGCCCAGCATTTGAAAGTATTCCCTGGAGCACCACAGGGTCTTGTCCTTCAGGGTGTACTCCCAGATCCCGATATTGGAGACCGAGGCAATGGTCTCGAAGCGGTGTTCCTTCATCCGGTTTTCATGCTCCAAAGCCATTTTCCGGCTGATGTCCGTGTGGGTGCCTATGATCAGTCCGGGGGTCATCCGGGGGGTCCACGCTGTGACCTTGCCGTGGCTGTGTATCCACACCCAGCGGCCTCCCCGGTGTCGCATCCTGAAAATCACATCGAAGGTGTCATTTTCCCTGGTGGCGGTGTAATCAATCTTCCTGATGTCTTCAGGATGGACCAGCTTCCTGAAGGTTTCCATGGTGACGGGGGCAAGCTCCTCCGGTTCATATCCCAGCATCCGGGCCCAGATGTCATTGACTGCAAGGTCCCCCGTTTCACAGTGCCATTCCCAGGTGCCTGAACGGGTGGCCTCGATGATATTCTCCAGCCGGGTGTTTTTTTGTCTGATTAGCTTCATGAGCCTGGTGCTTTTCAAGAAACTCAGGGTCACAAGAACCAGGATTCCGAGGAGCAGGGCCACAATGACGCCGTAGAGCCGTTGATTGCGCTCCTCGGCTTCGAACAGGGGGGTCTTGTCATTCATCACCAGAAAAAGGTGGTCGTCCCCCAGATATTCAAAGGCATAGGCCTTGATTTCCACCTTCCTGACGCCTCCGTCCACGAGCTTCTGGTCCACGATGATGTAATCGTGGACCCCATCGGTAAAGAAGCTGATGTCCCCCGCCATATTCCGGCTTGACTGGGCGCTTATCTCCATAAGGGACATCCCCGTCAGCCGGGGGTAGCCGTAGAAGTTCCGGGCGGCCTGGTTGGCGTAGACGATCTTCTGGGTTTTTTGATGAACAATCATCATCATGGCCTGGTGGGTGTCGAGGAGATCCTCATTGCCCAGGGGGTCGTAAGCGAAGGCGGTTGAACTCAGCAGCAGGACCACTGCCACTGTCAGTCCAAGGAGGGAGGCTTTTGGCGCCCGGGATATCACGGCGGTTTTCATCTGTCTTCCCCCTTCATTTCCTCAAACACTGTGACTTGGTTGCGACCGTTGCCCTTTGAAAAATACATGGCCTGGTCCGCCTCGTGGATGGCCTGGTGCAGGGATTCATAATCCCTCAGGGTGGTCACCCCCAGGCTGGCGGTCAGTTCAGGCCAGTGGTCGGCGGCCTTTTCTGAGAGGGCGCTTCTGAGTCTTTCTGCAATCCGGGTGGCCACTGCAAGCTCCGTATTGGGCAAAAGGACGACAAACTCCTCCCCGCCCCAGCGTCCCACCATGTCAATGCTTCTGACATGCTCGAGAATCCTGGCGGAAATCTCCTTGAGGACCTCGTCTCCGAAATTGTGGCCATAGGCATCATTGATTCTTTTGAAATTGTCGATATCCAGCAGAATGATAGAGGACATGCCGGGGGTGTTTTTCAGGACCTTGCGGGCGAGCTCTGTGAACTTGTGGCGGTTGTAGACATTGGTCAGGTGGTCCCGGGTGGAATACCTTTCAAGGACATTCTGCTTGTTGAGATAGATCAAAACGCCGATAATCAGCACCAAAAACATGAAGCTCACATAGACAAGGTCACTCATCAGGTGGCTGAAAATCCCGTAGTCCTGGGGATTGTTGACAATCCCCACCAGGTAGGCCAGAGCCTCCCCCTTGATATTGCGAATCTGCAGAAAGTGAACGAGATAGTCCCTGCCGCCGTGGGATACGAGCCGGGTGAAGCTGTCGAGGGCCTCCAAGTCCTTTGGATGCTCCTCCATCACCCTTTCAAATATCAAAGCCATGGTCTCGTCATTGATGAGGTTTTTGCCCGGATGAACCGCCAGGATTTCACCGTCGCAGTAGAATCCCTCGAGAAAGGGATGGGACAGGTAGTTGCCCTTTTCCTC
>LQBE01000019.1:171029-171895 GCA_002029975.1 delta proteobacterium ML8_F1
GGTAAAGGGCCGACATGTTCTGTATGAGGCTGTTCATGGAAATGGAGACCTCGGCTGAACCGACATGCTCCCCTTGGTATTCGAGGGGATAGACGTAGCGGTAGCCATTGTAGATTCTCCCTTCCTCAAATCCACTCACCCGTCGAAACTCCGTGTTGACCAGGCGCACGGATTCCCGGACGGCCATGAGATTGTCCCCGTAGCGCTCCGGGCGGTGCAGACGCAAGAAACTGTCCCCTTCCCAGGTATGGATATGAAATTGTCTGAAGTCAAAATCCGTAATGCTTTCATAGACTGGGGCCAGAATGACGTAGACCTCCTGCCTGAGAGTCTCCCTTTGCCGGTCATCGGCATCCCTGACCAGTGACATTCTCTCAAGGATTTCGGGCTGGTTCACGGCGCTTTGAAAAATATACTCCGAAAATTTTTCATAGGCTTCAAGAGAAACCGTCACCTTCGAACTGAAGGCTTGAAAAGCCGCATTGAGGTAGGCTTCCTTCTTGAGGGTGTAATTGCTGAAGACTGTATTGAGCACCAGGACCCAGGCCATGACTATGATCA
Source organism: delta proteobacterium ML8_F1 (assembly GCA_002029975.1). GTDB lineage: Bacteria > Bacillota > Clostridia > Peptostreptococcales > Acidaminobacteraceae > ML8-F1. The sequence goes on from LQBE01000019.1 coordinate 171,591, forward strand.
GCACGAGAAGGAGGCTTCTTCGACCTGACAGGGCCTGGCCAAACCATTTTTTCATAATGCTACCACCTGTTTTTATTTTTTGACGCCGTGGATTTTAACAACATAAGCGGAATTCCCCCGCTTTTTATCCCCTGAATAAGACGATATCCTAATCATTATAACGATGATTTGACTTTAAATCAATTTTTATGCATTTTAAAGCCATAATTCTGATAATTGATTCATCAACTGCCCTTTTGTCTCAAATCCAGGCTTATGCTGTTGCCAGCTGCCTGGGTCTTGTGGGATAATAGTTTCACCAGAAG
>LQBE01000019.1:171954-173076 GCA_002029975.1 delta proteobacterium ML8_F1
ACTGAAAAAGGTACGCGAAAAATATCCGGCCGCCACTTCTCAGGTCTATCTTGACACCGCCACCACCGGTCTTTTTTCCAGGGAAGCCCGGGATGCCATGGTCTCACACATTGACCGTCGTCATGAAACAGGGGTTGCCATCAAGGGCTACTGGGACCTCTGGCAGGAAGCCGACGACTTTCGCAGGAATCTGGCTGAAATGATTGGTGCCCGCCCCCGGGAAATCTTCTACGGCAAGGACAGCTCCGACATGATGAATGTGTTCGCCGGAGGAATCACCCTGCCCAAAAGGGGCCATGTCCTGATTCCCGACATCTCCTTTCCCTCCACGAGAAACACCTGGCTCAATCTGGAAACAGAGGGATTCAAGGTCCGGTATCTCAAAAGCAACCAGGGGGTTGTGACCACGGATGAGATTATCAGCGCTCTCGGTGAGGACACCTTTGCCGTGGCTATCTGTTCTGTGGAACCCTCCTCGGGCTACCACTATGATCTGGCCCGTCTGGGCAAAGTCTGCCGGGAAAAAGGCATCTATTTCATTGTGGATGCCACCCAGAGCCTGGGCGCCATGGACCTGGATGTGAGAAGGATGCCCATGGACGTCATGGTGGCCTCTACCTACAAGTGGCTGTGCAATGTCTTTGGATTCGGAGTGGGCTATATCCGGGAGGACCTCATTGAAACTCTTGAACCCCGGCATGTGGGATGGACCGGGGTCAGTGACCGCAAGAGGGATTTCAATGACCTGGGCCTGAAACTCCACAGCGGCGCCCAGCGTTTTGAAACCGGCGGCCTCAACTGGGTGGGCCTTAGGGGCCTTGAAGCCTCGGTGGCCACCTATACCGGTCTCGGCAAGGCAGCCGTGGAGGCCCACATCAAACACCTGGTTTCCCATCTTTATGACCTGATGGAAACGGTTCCCGGGGTGGCCATTGAGCCCAGTCTTCCGCCGGCCAGCCGCAGCAGTATCGTCTATCTCAAAGTCCGGGAGGGCTTTGACTGGAATCCTGCTTTCTTCGAGTCCCGGCGGATCCGGGTGAACCTCTCGGGAAGGCAGATGAGAATAGGCATCCATTTCTACAACAACGAGGCGGATATTGATGCCTTGATTGACTCCCTGAA
>LQBE01000019.1:173176-182536 GCA_002029975.1 delta proteobacterium ML8_F1
GGACTTTTTCTGGTTCGTGGGTCATGGGCACATCAATTTTCAAGCCACTGGCAGTTTAGGTTTAAAGGGGCAGGGGATTGAAACCGCTCACAATCAGCAGTCCGACAATACCCGCCGCCGCCAGGGAATAGATCACCATGGGTATCGCATTTCTTCTGATGAGTTTCCCTTCCATGCCGATAACCCCCACGGTGGCGGCTACGGCGACGACATTGTTGATGCAAACCATATTGCCGATTCCGCCTCCAATGACCTGGAGGGTGACAATCAGGACCTGGGGCAGCCCGAGAATCGTAGCGGTCTCAAACTGCAGGGATGAAAAGAGAATGTTGGAGACGGTGTTGGAGCCGGACATAAAGGCCCCCAGGACTCCTATAAAGGGGGCGACAAAGACATAGCCCTGTCCGGCGGCCCCGGCAAGGGCCTTTGCCATTTCAGTCAGCATACTGTCCAGTCCGGCCCCGTTCACCCCGGAGTTGAGCATCAGCTGTACCAGGGCAATGCCGGCAAAGAGGGCGATGGCCGCCCCGCTGATCTGCTTGAAGGTGCTTTTCCAGGCGGTTTTGACGCTTTCAATGTCCATTTTGTGAAAATAGTGGGTGAAGAGCGCCACCACTGTAAAGGGAATGATGCCCGGGAGATAGGCCCAGCTGAGGGCGTAGTCAAGTCCGGTACCCATCACATTCGGTATGACCAGGGTCTGTGCGGCGAGCAGACCCTTCAAGCCCAGGGCCGGAATCCGGGTCAGCACCAGAAGTGCGGCTATGAGCGCATAGGGGGTCCAGGCCCTGAGCAGTGACATATTGGATGCCTTGGTGGTTCCGAGGTCTCCGTTGGAACTCCAGTCCTTTTCCCAGGAGTCCCGGGGTGGAAAATCCCACGCCTGTCTGGGCATCAGGAAGCCTTTTTTGGCCGCAAAGACCACAATGCCGAGGCCGATGAAGGCGCCGACCAGTGAAGGCAGTTCCGGTCCGAAAAAGCCCGCAATCAGCATGTAGGGAACAGTAAAGGACAGGCCGGCAAATATGGCAAAGGGAGCCACTTGGAAGCCTTCCTTCACACTTTTGTTTTTTCCGAAGAATTTCGTCATCAGCACCACGGCCAGCAGCGGGATGAAGGTCCCGACGATGCCATGGACAACCGCCACCCACTGGGTCAGAACCATTTGAAAGGCCGCCGGATCGGCGCCTACCGCTTCAAGATTGCTTGAAATGGTGCTCATGGCGCCGAAGATGGGGGTGCCTACCGCACCGAAGGAAACGGGGGTTGAATTCATTATCAGAGCGACCATGGCGGCGGCAAGGGCCGGGAAGCCCAGTCCGACCAGTAGCGGTCCCGCAAGAGCAGCGGGGGTTCCAAATCCCGCCGCCCCTTCGATAAAGGCTTCAAACATCCAGGCGATGATCAGCACCTGGATCCGCTTGTCCTTGGTGATGTCGCTGAAGCCGTTGTTGATGGTGGCCATGGCGCCGGACTGTTTGAGCGTATTCAGGATGAGGATTGCGCCAAAAATGATGATAAGAACGTCCAGGGCTTTGAACATGCCGAAAACTGAAAATCCGATGACACTGCCAAAGTCCATTTTCCAGAAGAACAGGGCCACCAGCGCCGCAACTCCCCAGGATATCGGCAGGGCCCTCTTGGCTCCCCAGTTCATGCCGATCATCAGTACGATTGTGGTTAGAATCGGTAAAAATGCTATCAGTGCATACATCTCATGTTTCCCCCTTTTTTTTATTTCACGATGACTGAAACGCCGTCTGGAATGACCGTCACCTGGTAAAAGGTTTCCGCCGTCATTTCAATGGCTTTTTCAAGGGCCTCCTCCAGGTCAGCCGCGTAGTGCATGTGCATGTCTTCGACAATCCTCCTGTCGGCATCGGTGACCATGATGACCTCATGCTTAAGTAAGATCCGCGCCAGGACCTGGGATTCCCATTGATCGGGAAGCGTTTCTTCTTTTCCCCTGGAGAGAATGTCCGCCATGACCTCCCCGGGGCCCTCCGCCCGGGCAAAGGTGTTGTAGAATCCCTCCCCTCCATGGCCGTCCCGGCACTCGGCGGCGATGACAATCACCCCCCTTTCTTTCAAGGTGGCCTCGGCGGCAGTCATTCCCTTGACGGACTGGTAGATATTCTGGTCCAGGGGATACCCGCCGTTGGAGGTGACTGCGATGTCGGCCGGAGCTGCCTTGACACCCGCCAGACTTTCAACAAACCGGCAGCCCTCGTCGTGGGCCGCTTCCCGATGGCCGGCAAAGGCCTTGATGACCTGCTTGTCCCCGTCAATCACCACATTGAGGATAAAGGCCAGCCGGGCCTGTGCCGCCGCATGCAGCATATCGATGTGCAGGGGGTTGTTTTCAAGGTTTCCCGTCCGCGCATGCTCTGAATTGATGAATTCCGCACAGTGGTTTGCCAGAACGGTTTTGTAGCTGACCACTCCGGGAAGGATGCTTTTTCTTCCTCCCGAGAAGCCGGCGAAAAAATGGGGTTCGATGAAACCCTCGGCAATCAGCAGGTCCGCCTCCATGGCCACCCGGCTCACAAGCAGGGAGCCTCCCGAAGGCAGGGTCCCCAGATCCACCATGGGGTCATTGACGCTGTCATGGACATGGATGTCCACCGTATCCACGATGTCATCCCCGTATTTGCTCCTGAGTTCTTCATCGGTAGAGGCCCGGTGGGCCCCCGTGGCCACCAGAATGGTAATCCGGGCGTCCCTGTTGACCGCCCTCAAGGTTTTCAGCAGCACCGGCATGGTAATATGCGAGGGGACCGGCCGGGTATGGTCACTCGATACAATGACGATGTTTTTTTTGCCTGCGGCGAGGCTTTCCAAAGGGGGTGACCCGATGGGATTTTCCAGGGCCTCGATCACCAAGTCGGTCTGGGATTTCGAGGGTTTGAAGGTGTGGGCCCTGGAAACGAGGACGGCTTTGAGGTGGTCATCCGCTATGGTCACGGTTTTGACCCCCCTGCCGTAGGGTAGCGCTGCTTTCAATGCCATCATCTCCTAAAGATCGAATATCTTGCCGGGGTTCATGATATTGTTGGGGTCCAGGGCTCTTTTGATCGTCCGCATCATGGTCATTTCCCCGGGGCCGAGCAGATCATCCATGTACTTTTTGCGTTTGGCCCCGATGCCGTGTTCTCCGCTGATTTTGCCCCCAAGGGATTTCACCGCATCGTACAGCTCGAGCAGGGCCTTTTCTTCAATTTCATACCATTCTTCCATGGTGGATTCCGGATTCTTCACCAGGGTGGTATGGAGGTTGCCGTCTCCGGCATGGCCGTAGGAGGGCATTTTGATGTCGTATTTTTTGGCAATGTCTTCAATCAGAGGCATCAGTCCGGCAATGGCGCTGATGGGAACCACAATGTCTTCAAGGCTCTGGTGGGGCGAATAGACCTTGAAGGCCTCTGCAATATTTCTTCGCACCGACCAGACCCGTTCCTGGGTGGTGTAGTTGTCCGCCACATAGACCTCGATGGCGCCGTTTTCCAGACAGAGTTCTCCAATAACCTCGGCATCCTCGTCCACCTGGCTTTGCTTTGTGCCGTCCACCTCGAGCAGCAACATGGAGCCCGCCTTCTGGTAAGGCAGATGTTCATTGAGGTAGTCACAGGCCGTATGGACTGAAAGCTTGTCCATGAATTCGATGGAGGTGGGGATGATTCCCCCCTCTGACATGATCATCGGCACGGTGGAGATTGCAGTGTCCACGTCTTCAAAGAGAACCAACAGGTTTGTGACGGCCTTGGGTAGGGGTGATAATTTGATAATGGCCTTGGTCACAATGCCCAGGGTTCCCTCGGAGCCGATCATCAGCCGCTTCAAGTCGTATCCGGTGACATCCTTGATGATTTTCCCTCCCAGTTCTATGATTTCTCCCTGGGGAGAGACGATTTCCATCCCCACGATGTACTGACCGGTCACACCGTATTTCACTGCCTTGCCTCCGCCGGCATTCTCGGCGATATTCCCTCCCACAAAACAGGTTTCAAGACTCATGGGATAGCCTGCGAAGAAGAGTCCCTTCTCAGCGACCAGTCCGTTGATTTCATTGGTGACCAGACCGGGTTCCACCACAATCATCATGTTGTCGTAGTCAATTTCCAGCACCTTGTTCATTTTTTCCACAGACAGCAGGATGCCGCCGAACAGGGGAATCGCCCCTCCCGACAGGCCTGAACCGGCCCCTCTGGGGGTGACGGGAATCAGCTCCCGGTTGGCCAGCTTCATGACTTCAGCGATTTGAAGGGCAGTGGTGGGCGTAATGACAACCTCCGGCATGCTCTGGTATTGCTCTATGGGGGTTTCATCGTGGGAGTAGCTTTCCATTTTTTCCGGGTCATAAAAAACATTTTTCTCTCCAAGTATCGCCACCAGTTCTCCAATGACGTCCCGGGTCACTTTACCGTATGCCATCTACTTGACCTCCTTTTCCAGTTTTTCATTCAACAGGGGCAGTACCTCGAAGAGGTCTCCCACGATTCCAAAATCAGAAACCTGGAAAATGGCCGCCTCCTCGTCCGTGTTCACGGAAATGATGGTATCCGCTGTTTTCATCCCCGCCAGATGCTGAATTGCTCCGGAGATGCCAAAGGCGAAATACACACTGGGAGTCACCGTTTTACCGCTCAAGCCGACTTGATGGGGATATTTCGCCCAGCCACGGTCCACGGCATCCCGGGAGGCTCCCACAACCCCGCCCATTTTGTGGGCCAGGTCATAAAGCATTTTGAAGTGGTCGATTTTTTTCATGCCCTTGCCGCCGGATACCACAATTTCAGACTCCTGGATATTGACGTCCTCATCTCCGCCGGAAATGGTTTCAAGATGGGTCACCCTCTGGTCGTAAAGTTCCGCCTTGAAGGGGATTCTTTCAATGACCCCCTCCCGGGATTCGTCGATTTCAAGAGGCCGGGAGGATTTGGGTCTTACGGTCGCCATCTGCGGCCTTGAATCCGGTGACTTGATGGTGGCCAGAATATTGCCTCCGATAGCCGGACGGGTTTGAAGCAGATTCCTGGTGTCCTCCTCAACGCCCAGCTCCGTACAGTCTGCGGTCAGTCCCGCGTGAATCTTCATGGCGACATGCGGCATCAGGGTCCTGCCGTTGACGGTTGCCGCCGACAGTATGATTTCCGGTTTCCGGTCCTTGATCAGGTCAATCAGGGCATTGCTGTAGGTTTCAACAATAAAGCGGTCCAGCTTCTCATCTTCAATCACGATAACCCGGTCCGCCCCCCGCTTAATGAGCTCTTCGAGTCTCTCCCGGGCGACTTTGCCGCCGATGAGGACTGAAACCAGTTCTTCACTCAGTTCATCAGCCAGTTTTCTTCCCCGGGACAGCAGTTCAAAGGACACGGCCTTCAAATCCCCTTCATAGGCTTCTGCAATGGTCCAAATTCCCTTGTATTCCATGTCAACCTCCTAAATAATCTCTTTTGTTTTCATAAATGCGATCAGACTGTCAACGGCTTCATGAAGGCTTTCCTCATCGGTCACCTTGAAGATTTTGCCGCCCCGGGTAACCTTGGGAGTTTCGATTTTCACCACTCTCGTAGGAGAACCCTTCAGTCCCAGATAACCCGCTTCGACGTCGAGGTCGGCTACGGTAAAGGTGGGAATCTCGGTCTTTGCCGCCCTTTGCTTGCCCCGCAGGGTGGGCAGCCTCGGATAACTGATTTCCTTGACCACGGTCAGAAGCGCCGGCAGGGGCAGACGCAGTTTCTCATAACCCTCTTCGGTCAGTCTTTGCACGGTGACGGCGTCCTGCTCCACCCCGTCGACAGCACTCACATAGGTGGCCAGGGGCAGATCCATGGCCGCGGCAATATTGGGCCCTACCTGTCCGGTATCTCCGTCAGTGGCCCTTTCCCCGGCGATGATCAAGTCCACCGCCCCGATTTTTTCAATGGCCTTGACCAGAACATAGGCAGTCGACCAGGTGTCGGCGCCGGCAAACTGCCGGTCCGAGACCAGCACACCATCGTCACATCCCATGGCGATGGCTTCCCTGAGGGCCTTGTCGGCAGAGGGAGGTCCCATGGTCACCGCCGTGACCTTTCCCCCGTGGGTCTCCTTCAGTTGTATCGCAATTTCAATCGCGTACAAATCCAGGGGATTGATGATGCTTTCCACCCCGTCCCGAATCATGGTTCCTGTTTCAGGGTCCATTTTGACATTGCTTGTTTCCGGTACTTGCTTGATCGGTACGATAAGATTCATATAATACCTCCTAAGTGGTCTTATGGTCTGACCGCTAATGCTAAAAAAAAACATATAATCCATTTATTGTTTCCTGAAAACAGCTATATACGGCAATTTTCACTAAAACAGACGGTTGCGATGCTTTTTAAAGCGCTTATTGGTCATACCAGTAACTTCACTATATCACGGTAAAAGCCTGATTGAAAATGTTGTCAGAATATTCACAATCACCTGAAACCCCTTGAATAAGGACTTCAATTCCCCCCTCCCGGGCGGTTGACGGCGGCTCTTTTTTTTTTGAAAAACCCCTTGAACCTGCTGTTTCACAGGCTTTTGAAGTGTCCGTCCCCTGTTCTTTTTTTCCTGCTTTGAAAGAAAACAAGGATGAAAAAAAGCCCCTTCATTAAAGAAAGGACTTTCTTTACAATTTACGAATCTAAATTGTTAGTATTTTACATTTCTTCATTTTCTATGCTTTCAAGAACGGAGTAAAAGTGTCTTCTCATGGCATCCTGGGCCAGACGGGGATTTTTTTGTGCGATGGCCGTCACCACATCCTTGTGGATTTTAATCAGCCGGCCCTGCTCTGAGATATTCTTGGCGATAATCAGTCTGGCATTGGCGATAAATGAGGTCATCAGAGAGGAAATGGCTTCCAGCATGGTGATGATCAGAAAATTCCCTGTGGCTTCGGCAATCAGATAATGAATCTGCTTGTCGGTTTCAACACTGGCTTCCTCGCTCGGGCTGTTTTCAAGTTCTTCCATGAGGGAAAGCAGTCTCTGAAGCTGGTCAGTGGCGATTCTTTCGGCGGCGAGTCCGGCGGCCTGGACCTCCAGAATGGTTCTTATCTCCAGAATATCACTGAAGGAACCGTTGTTGAGTTTGAACATTATGGAAAGGGGTTCAAAGATAATTGCATTGTTGTAGTTGGTAATGAAATTACCCTCCCCGGGCCGGCTTTCTATCAAGCCCATGATTTCCAAAGACCTGAAGGATTCCCGGACTGAAGCCCTGGACACATTGAAGGCTTCAGCCAGCTGCCTTTCCGGAGGCAGTTTGTCCCCTTTTTTCAGGGTGCCGTTTAAAATGAGCTCCTGAATCTGTTTGTTGATCTGCTGGTAGATCCTGCCGGGTACCACTTCACGAAACATATCTGACCTCCTTGGTTGAACAAGAACGCTTTGGGATTGTCAGGGACCCCTTGCCTATGTGGTCCCTTAATAACATTATATCACTCAAGGGCCATCCCAAGGGACCCTCAAGGGATTTTAAGTGTAAAAAGCCCTGACCGTGAAAGCCACCCCTTGAAAAAGCCACTTCTGACGGTCCTCAGGGTCAAGCGGTCGGCAACAGGGATAGTCAAGGGGTGAATGAGCCCATCTAAAACCGGGCCCTTTTCTTTGACCCCTGTCAGTATAGATATATCACCCTCGGGCGACGGGCAAACTCCCCAAGCTCCGGCTGCCAATAGCCCACCCAGTTTTTCATTTCATCATGCATCGGATGATTCTCATCGAGCATCATCTCACGGAAGCTTAAGAATCCCCCCACCCCGCCGACATCTTCCGGGGGAGTCTGGCCCTGGGCTTCCTTCAGATAAGGCAATTCTGTGTCGTAGTCATCAATGGAACGGACCAGCTGGATTTCATGCTCCCAGTTGTCACCAAAATCATAAGTGTAGCACCCCCGCTTGTGCAAAGGAAAAAAATCCTCCAAGGTCAGACCCGCCATCAACCGGGCCTTGTCATCATATGCCAGGTCTTCCTCTTCAGGAACCAGTCGTTGAAGGGGCTTTTGAGTTTGATGGTCATAAATCACAAAATCATACAGGTGACAATTCTGCCATCCATAGGCATACTGAAGGACCCTGTGGAGGCTTTTGAACGACATCTGTGCAGGGACAATGATTCTGCGCCGGGCCTTGTAAATTTCCAGATCCAGGGTGACCTCAAACTCCAGGGCGCGGCTTTTATAGAGCTGTTTCCCTGTGAGTTTTGCCAAGGCCTCACCCATGGCCCTGTAGGGGAAAAAACCTTCCTTGTCATTGCCTGAATAGTCGACTATCCGGTAGTTTGAACCCACACCCACCGTATCCGAGTATACTTTATCCAAGCCATTGTATTCCCTGCCAACGTGAAAGGCACATTCGAGTCCGGCCCGTGATACCCATGCCGCCTTTCTTCTGTCGCTGTTTTTGACAAATTTTACTTCATCCGCCAATTGCATATACGCCTCGACAAGCTCCGGATTATAATTCATAGACAAGAGGGTGTTCTCTATCGCCCGGGTCATTTTCTCTTCAACATCTTTCAAATTTTTTCTCTTGACCTCGTAGATTGCAACCGTAAAGCGTGTGGCATGGTTGACGAGGACCAGCATGTCATCTGCCCTGCGGTTGTCCCAGACCCTCGTCCAGTTGGCTGTCCATGACAGTAGCGGAGGGATGGATTCATCCACAGCGGGGGGCTTTACACCCAGTGCCACTGCCAATTTATTCGTCAATGCGATTTGCATGTGTTCCTCCTTTATAATCTTGGGCGTGGTATTTTTTTAAATATTCATCCCTGAGCATGGCCATGAGATGCACATCATGCAGGATTCCGTCTTTTTGGCAGTTGTGCCTTAAAACACCTTCATAACTGAACCCCAGTGACTGATACAAAAAGGAGGCCGGATTCCCTGAATAATGATCCAGGTAGACTCTTTTGAGTCCCCACTCCTCAAAGCACAGGGCCAGGACTGCCCTCATGGCCTGTTTTCCCAGGCCCTTGTTTCTCATGGCAGGGTCACCGATGTAGATTCTGAAGATTTCCACCTTCCACTCCTCCATCAGATTCCCAAGAATGATCCTGCCAATCGGTTCCTGAGTCTCCTTCAGGAGGATGGTGTACTGTCTCCAGTCAGGCGCCTCATCCTGGTGGATGTACTCCCTTGCCAGGGTTTCAAAGCTCAGATGCGCCGAAATGCTGAAAAATTCGCTCACCTCAGGCCTTGATTCCCATTGGTAGAAAACTCCCGTATCCTCCCATTTTGAAGCCCTGATAATCAGATCCCTGGTTTCCATGAAATTCCCCCCACTATGCAGTTCCATCCCCTTGAACCGGAATCCCCTGCTGCTTTGGATTCCATGGCCATCAG
>LQBE01000020.1:0-561 GCA_002029975.1 delta proteobacterium ML8_F1
CATGCCTTCAGGATTGCTGGGAGGGTGATTGATGGAAACTAAAAAAGTCATTCTATTTATTGTAGAAGGTATCACAGATAAAACATCATTAGGTGGCATTATTGATAAATTGGTTTCGTCGAATCTGGTAAGGTTCTATATAACCGGAGGAGATATAACCAGTGATCGATTTTCAAATAGCTCTAATGCCATTACCAAAGTCAATGATCATGTTAGAGTTTTCCTAACAAGAGAACTAGGAATAAAAAAGAGGGATATCGTTCATATCGTTCATCTAGTCGACATGGATGGGGCTTATATAGAAAGTAATCAGATTCAAGTAGATGAAGTAGAGGAATTTGCTTATTCGGAGTCAGCTATTATTGCAAACGGGGTAGAACATGTTGTTGAAAGAAACAGTAGAAAACAGCAAGTCATTAATCGATTATCACTCTGTCCAAAGATATCGGGTATTCCATATAGCATGTATTATTTTTCTTGTAATCTTGAACACGTTTTGCATAATGAGATAAATCTGGCGGATGAATTGAAGATGGAGTATGCTGAGCGGTTTTCTGATTC
>LQBE01000020.1:680-792 GCA_002029975.1 delta proteobacterium ML8_F1
TGGGAATTTATAAAACTAAACGGAAATTCCCTAAAGCGGTATAGCAATTTTCACTTGTTCTTTGAAGAAAAAATGATAGATTAAATAAATATAATTATGATAAAACACAGCG
>LQBE01000020.1:802-957 GCA_002029975.1 delta proteobacterium ML8_F1
GACTAGCTACTTGATTGAATATAGTGAAGATTGGTCAACTGGTAGGTGCTACATCAGCAACAACAATTTACAGGAAATCTACGAAGAACGACTCAAATCAGCATGACCCTTACTTAGGTTGAAGATGGTTTTTGCGCACATAATTTGACACAGGC
>LQBE01000020.1:1044-2296 GCA_002029975.1 delta proteobacterium ML8_F1
CAAGGCAAGGTCAAATCAGGAGAGCAGAAACATCGAGAAATTTTGAGGTCGCATGCCATGGGACTGAGCCAAAGAAACATTGCTTATGGCTGCAGTGGTTCAAAGACAACGGTCAATCGAGTCATTAAACGAGCTGATGAATTGGGCATCACTTGGCCGTTTAATGACAATCAGACGGATGGTGTGCTTGCTGAAAAGTTGTTCCCTGTTTCTAAAAAGGAAAGGACCCAAGAAAAGCGACCGCCTGACTTCAGTTACTTGTCAATTGTGCGTAAAATTGTGTTATAGTCAAAAGAAGTGGTTAAGGTCAGCAACTGGTATCCATCGAGTCAAATTTGCTCTGAGTGCCATTACCCAAGTGGTAATAAACCACTGAACAAAAGAATCTGGACCTGCCCAAACTGAGGGGATGCACTTGATTGAGACATCAACGCCAGCATCAACATAGAAAAAGAAGGCCTCAGGCGATTGTCAGCCTAAAGCCTCCATTAAACCGTCGGGATAACGGGGTTAACTTCGTAAAGAAGAGAAACCGCTGATATCGATTGAAATGCTTCAATAGCAAGTAAGCCCTGTTCCTAAGAATCTCGTGAATTCAGTCATGAGAAATTCAATAGGGTGTCATTGTTTGCTTGTAATGGAAAAGCGATTATGATAGACTACTGAAAACAAATAAGGGATGTGCCATCCATGGTTAATACCTATTCTTTTTCATCACATCTTCATCATCACGATTAATCAGCACTTGTAGACTTTAAGCGGTCGCAAGTGCTGTTAGTGCTTGCGTCCGTGATGATTGAACCGCGTCGTCCGGATGGACGGCGTTTTTTATTTACCCAAAAAAGGAGGAAGAAACAATGCAAAATGTAAAAGGTACTTATGACTATCTCCCTAGGGAACAGATCCGTAGGCAAGAGGTCATCAACACACTGCAAGTCGCATTCGAGCGATATGGATTTTGTCCCATTGAAACACCCATATTAAATTACATGGATGTCCTATCGTCCAAATACGCAGGTGGTAGTGAAATCATGAAGGAAGTCTATGCACTGACCGATCAGGGCAACAGAGATCTCGGACTGCGCTATGACCTAACCATTCCACTCTCAAAGTTTATTGGCATGAATAAGAAAGACCTCAGGTTTCCTTTCATGAAGTACGAAATTGGAAAAGTCTTTCGCGATGGTCCGATTAAACTCGGGAGAAAGAGAGAATTCATTCAAGCCGATGTCGATGTCATCGGAAGCAATTC
>LQBE01000020.1:2336-6017 GCA_002029975.1 delta proteobacterium ML8_F1
GAACTTTTTTTACTGACGGCCGCAATCGCTGAGATGCTGAATCTCAAGGTGACTCTCAAATTCAATAATCGAGCCCTGCTGATAAAGTTACTAGAAATATTGGGCGTCAAAGAAAATCAGATGAGCTCGATTATCTTGACTATCGATAAAATCGAAAAAATCAGCCGAAAGGCTATCCGGGAAGAGCTCAAAAACAAAGAAATGAATCAAGACGCTATAGAAGAGCTGCTGATTTATCTGGACCTTCCATTTACTGACCTGTGGAATACCATCCTAAGTGAAGCTGATCGAAAAAATCCTGAGCTCCTAGAATTCAAGAGACTCATAGAGATTACTGAGTATATGAACTACACGAATGAATTGATCTACAGCGAAAATATTAGGTTTGAATTCTGTCCTTCCCTCGCTAGGGGATTGGAAGTCTATACGGGGACAATATGGGAAGTTTTCATGAAACCAGAAATATCCACTATTACATCCAGTATTGCAGCAGGCGGAAGATACGATAAGATTATTGGCAAATTCATCGATTCAGATGAACAATATCCTGCTGCTGGTATGACATTTGGAGTCGATGTGATCATGGAAGTCATTAATGAGCGGGAACCCCTATCAAAACAAACACCTGTTGAATATCTGATTCTGCCACTCTCTGGATACGAAACACAGGCACTAATGCTTGCAAATAAAATCCGTAGAATGGGCATCAATGTCCTAGTGGATCCATCAGGCAAAAAAATAAAAAATGCCATCAACTTCGCTGACAAGAGTGGCATAGAGTATATGAGCATCATTGGTGAGGATGAAGTTAAGAATCAGAATGTCACCATAAAATATCTTCCCAAGCACACAGAAAAGATTTTCACCATGAATGAAGTCTCACTTATGAGACAGTTCTTAATAGAGTTCAAAGACTGAAACATCCTCGTCAGGATTCTCTATCACAATTTTGTTTTGTCATAGGATTCCATATAAGGGTCTGTCAACGAATTGGTGTAAACGTTCTGAACCATAAAGACGGAAAGATCAATAGATATCTGATAAAACCCGATCCTCGAATAAACATAGAGTTGGCCAATTATCTTTGCCCAGTCACGATTCCGCATCGTCGATTTCATGAGGATATCCATCATGGGCAGGTAGAGCATTTTCATTCGGGATGATTCTATCGGTCACTTGCGAAATATTGGCTTGAGATACTTCCACACCATCGTGTGATGCGCTATGGCTCCCAATATCTTTGACCGTCAGGCCCTTAGGGTACATTTAGATAATCGTGGAGATACGCCATCTACGAGTGTGGTTATTTTCCTCATAACCATAAGGGTTGAAAAAATGTTATCGAAAGAGATGAGTTCATCTCAGAACAGAAAGAGCAAAGCAAGGATTTTCCTCTCTTTGACAATCCTTTTTCTACCAAATGAAGACAGGGTTTCACCTTGTCTCTATCCGGAGTATTGTTACTAAACCACGGATTGAATGCGTTTTGCACTGGCGCTCAGTTTAAAATTGATGGTACAATGATTATGGGACCATCATCCAAGGATTGGAGGCAATCATGAAAATCGGACTTAGAGTACCCAGTTTGAAAAAACGCATCACTGCCAGAACCAGTATCAAGAGACAAGTGGTTCACAGGGCGGGGATAAAAATGCCCAGGGGATTTGGCTGGATTAGAAATCCCAAAAAACATGTCTACAACAAGGTCTATCACCGGACATCCTTTGACGTGTTCAAATTGTTGAAGAAGCTGTTCAAATGACAGTTCTTTAAACCCCCAAAGCCGTTGCCGGTGGTCAAGCCTCTGAAAATCAACCGGTAAAAGATGAGCCGGTCCTATCAGGCAGAGGCAGGACAGCGTAGAGTCTCAAAAAGACATTCCACAGAAAGGGGGGACAGGCCTCTATGGTTGTCGTCATGGCACTACTGGTGATTGTCGCACTGGGTCTTCACTTGAATCCAAGCGACAGGGATCTAATGTTAAAGCCCTATATCAGATTGCTGCAGCTGGTATTTTGTCTCAGCACGGCAGTATTCATCCCGGCGGTGATTGAAAATCTATTCCGGGAAGGATCCGTCTATGATTTATGGATCTTTCATCCAGTCATCATGTTCAGCATCGGAACCGTTTTTTCAATCGGTCTGGAGTTGCTCGTTTATGGAAAACTGACAGGAGAAAGCAGCGATACGATTTGAGACCGGCCTCAGACCAGGGTTTGACAGGCACAGTGACGGTTTGGTATAGCCGGGAAGGATTACGGTCAATAAAAAATGCTTCTGGAATTGGTGGCATGTCATCAGCCACTGGTCAATACGCTTGCTGGGATAAATAATGAGGCCATCAAGAGACGATTGAAAGGAAGGGTCAATTGAAACGTTTGACAAAGTATGTGATTGCCACCACCCATCTCTATGGGTTGGTCCATAAGGACAAGGTTGTTGAGATATACAACAGTCAAAATGAAAAACCCATCGATGTCAGGGCGGTGGAAGCCTTGCTTGAAAAGCCGACGGAGGAGTTGGAGAAAGCATTTGTCTTCCCCCAGGGGGAGTATTTTGTTCACGAAGTGATACTGGAATTTGATGAATTTGATCTGCTGCTGCGGCAAAAGGGAAACAAGCCCCACTATGTGCCGGAGAAGAACGAACTCCTCAAATATGTGGATGACAGTTATTTTGAGAAAAACCTGGCGTACAAGACCCTGCTCAGATTCATGACGGTGAACTTCTTCAAGGAAGAAAAAGAAAAAGCCGAAATGATCGTGGAGGACATTCAAGGTCAATGCCAGTTTGGAATCAATCCCCGGTTGGTCATGGAGGACCTCAACAGATACGGGGTCGTCTTTGATGGCATCGACCAGGTGAATGAGTTGCTGTCCCTGATTATGGATCTTTCAAACCATACCCGGATATGGCAGAACAATGGCCATACCCCCGATGAAATCTTCGAAGCATTTGAAAAGCCCAACATGAGACCGCTGCCGCAAAAGCCCTTTGTCTATGATGAGGGTTCCAAGACGGCAGTGAAAGAAGTCAAGGTCGGCAGAAACGACCCCTGCCCCTGCGGCAGTGGCAAAAAATACAAAAAATGCTGCCTGGGGAAGGATTTACAGCACTGATCAGATGAAACTGACCCGGTGGATTTGTCACCCATAGAGGGATCTAGGAGGTCATGATGCAGCTCATACCGCCCCATATCAGTCCGAATACCAAAAGCGACGCCGAGAAGCAGGTGTATGAAGAACTTTCCAAGACCAGTATCCAAGGCATGGCCATCCATTCCCTGAACCTGTCCGGACACCAGTCCAAGCTTTACAGTGAAATCGACTTTGTTGTCATCACTGAAAGGGGGGTTCTCTGTCTTGAAGTCAAGGGTGGGGAGGTGCGCCTCAGCCGGGGTGAGTGGGAATACACCAATCGGTCCGGCGTCAGCCACTACAAGGAAGAAAGCCCCTTCACCCAGGCGAGGACCAATAAAGAAAGCGTCATGAACTATGTGCGGGGGGTCTACAGGAAAAAAAACGGCGGGGAAATCACCAGATGTGTCTATGGCTACGGGGTCATCTTCACGGACATCGTTTTTCATGAACGCGGGGTGGGTATTGATCCGGAGCTGGTTTTTGACGGTTCCAGCGACAGTCTGGAGGAATATCTCCTGGGTCTTTATGACCTGTGGGAGCA
>LQBE01000020.1:6118-7988 GCA_002029975.1 delta proteobacterium ML8_F1
CTGAAGTGCTGGTTGGAAAGACGGAAAACACCCGGGAAACCCTCATTCAAAAGAATTTTGTGGATATTGACGGCAAACTCCAGGATTTGTCAGATGAACAGTACAAGGTCTTTCGCTATGGGATACAAAACCGGCGCCAGTTGATTGAAGGGGGAGCCGGCACCGGCAAGACTTTGATTGGAATCAAATATGCGATTGAGAAGGCAAAAGAGGGAAATCGCGTTCTCTTCATGTGCTTCAACAAACTATTGGCCAAATGGGTCGGAGAGAGAATCAAGGACCAGGGAGATGAAAAGCTTCCCGTCAAGACTGTCAATTTTCACGACTATCTGATTGAAATCACAGGCTGCGAACCCCCTGAAGACAAAACCCAGCTTACTGAGTTTTACAGGAACGGACTGCCGGAGGCCTTCCTGGAAAACAGTGACGCCTACGAATCCTTTGACACCCTGGTGGTGGATGAGGGCCAGGACCTGCTTTTCGAGAACTACCTGCTGTGTCTCGACCTCTTTGTTACAGGGGGGCTGAGTCATGGCAACTGGGTCATGATGTACGATGAAAACCAGAATATATTTCTGAGGGATGAATTCCTGACGGGTCTCAAGGCGGTCAAAAGCTATGAACCCTTCCTGGGTCAACTGAGGGAGAACTACCGCAATACCAGACAGATTGACGAGACCAATGAAAAACTCACCCGAATTCCATCGAAGGCCTTTTCCGGTCTGGAGGGTGAAGAAACTGAAGTGTATGAATATGCAGATTGCTTAGACGGACAAAAACAGCTTAAATCGATTGTCAGAAATCTCAACAAGAAGGGCGTTGCAATGAAGGATATTGTCATTCTTTCCCCCCATCGATTTGAAAATTCGATGCTGGAGGGGAAACGACAACTCCTGGAAGGCATTGCCCCCATACAGCCGATGCAGGGAAAGAGTGGCGAAATTGTGCCGGTGCCGGACCATGCCGTGAAATTTTCAAGCATCTACAGCTACAAGGGACTTGAATCCCATGTGGTCATTATCATCGGGCTGGAAAAAGATGATGAATTTTCACGCCGGCTCTTCTATACCGGAATCTCAAGGGCCAAAACCAAACTGTATGTCCTGAAGAAAAAAGGTTTCCAGACGTGAGGGTGAACTCTGGGAAGTGTCTCATAAATGTTCCCGGTTCAGGCGCCAAACCCTCTGGAACATACCAGTCCGGCAAGGTCTCTGGAGGGTGAGGGGGGTATGAGCGTCATTGCCACTACAGAAGACTTCTTTTTCTTCAAAGTGAGATTTCCAAGGCGTTACGACAATTCAGTGGAAAATGTTTCTGGAGAAGCGGCTCATCTGTGGCGGGCAGCTGGTCTGCCAGGATTTTTCTGGTGTGGCCCTCACGGTGGAAGTGTTTGAAGACGATTATAAGATTCAGAGGACGACTATACTGAATCGTCTATTCGTCTGAATCAGTTGATATCGTCAATCATGTGAATGTCCACGAAAACGTCCGCACTCCCCACCACCTGACATTAAATTATTTACCACCGGATATGGGATTAGTTGATCAGAATACTTGGATTAACGGGAGAGGCTGGAAGATAACCCTACTCATACTCAGAATGATTGCTGTGATTGGTCTACGTCAATGGATTTTTAATGCCCCGCATGGATCAGGTTGCCGGCAGCGGTAACGAAGTGTATGGTCATGTGTGCTAATGGGTCAATTTTCCCGTGAAGGTGGGTCAGTTATTCCATGACACTGAATCAGTTTTAGTTTAGTATTCCCATTGGGCTATACAAAACACAATAGCCAGAGATATCGAAGGAATCCATGGGCAGGGGAGGCCCATTTCAAACCCTATTGAGTTTCGAAAAAAATCAAAAAAAAA
>LQBE01000020.1:7998-21106 GCA_002029975.1 delta proteobacterium ML8_F1
TATTGTCCCCAATATCCAACAAAGGGATTTGTGTCACTTAAAGCTTCCAGAAAATGGTGTTTAGAGTTTGTACACTGGTATCGACACGAACATCACCATAGCGGTATCAAATTTCTAACACCCAATCAAGTACATACTGGCAAGGCAGAAAGAATTCTTGAGGCACGTCGTAAGGTCTATGAACTGGCCAGAGAAAAGGCAGCACAGAGATGGTCTGGAAAAACACGTGACTGGACATTGCCAGAGAAAGTATGGCTTAATCCGGTCAAAATTTCTTAAGATGATTTGCGACAACTACCTTGACAAACTCCGATAGCGCTTCTGGCCTCTTTGAAGTTTTTGGCAATGCCTTTGACCGTTTCTTCAAGAAACAGAAGGCCGACCCTTGGCAACCCATTATAATAGCGTGTAATTTAAAACGAAAGTTTAAATTACACGCCTTTTCTTGAATTTTTGCGCAAATTCGTGTAATATAAAATCAGAGTTTAAATTAAACGATTTTACAAAACTGTGGGATTGAATATAAGGAGCCATTCAATGTTTATAAAAAGAGCATTAGAGTCAGTAGTGAAGGAAGTTTCGAATACATATCCAGTACTACTTGTGACAGGGCCAAGACAGGTAGGTAAAACGACATTATTAGAGCGTGTTGCAGATGACCATAGAAAGCATGTGAGTTTAGACGATCCAGTAGCAAGAAGATTAGCGATTGAAGAACCACTATTATTTTTGCAAAGGTATGAACCACCTGTGATTATTGACGAAATTCAATATGCACCCGGATTGTTGCCATATATAAAATTACATGTAGATAAAAATAAAACAATGGGCGATTTTTGGCTAACGGGTTCACAAATGTTTCAAATGATGAAGGGTGTGAGTGAAAGCCTTGCAGGTAGAGTTGGGATATTACCGATGCAGGGGTTATCGCTTTCAGAGTTAAAAGAAGTGGCTAATGAACCCTATACAACAGATGTGAAACGATTATTGAATAGGTTAAAAATTGCAAAAAAAATGAATTTGACTGATATATACAAGGTGATATATAAGGGTTCAATGCCGCTATTGCATACAACAGAACAAAGTGTAGAAAGATTTTATGCATCGTATGTTGATACCTATATTCATCGTGATATTAGAGATTTAAAACAAGTAGCTGATGAGATTCAGTTTCACCGTTTTTTGACAGCCTGTGCTGCTAGAACAAGTCAGATGGTCAATTATTCTGAGCTTGCAAAAGATGTCGGGATATCGTCACCAACGGCGAAGAGTTGGCTTTCATTATTGGTTTCATCGGGTATTATTGTACTTGTGGAACCATACTTCAACAACGCATTGAAAAGAATCATAAAAGCCCCCAATATGTATTTTATGGATACAGGATTATGTGCATATTTGACGAGATGGACATCTAGTGAATCATTGGAGGTTTCAGCAATGTCAGGGGCCTTTTTTGAAACTTTTGTGGTATCAGAAATTATCAAGAGTTATTTGAATGCAGGAAAGAGACCTCCAGTGTACTATTATAGAGATTCAGATCAAAAGGAGATTGATCTGATGATTGAGAACAATGGGATACTTCAGCCGATAGAGATTAAAAAAAGCGCTAATCCCGGCAAAGATGCTGGACGGCATTTTTCCGTATTAGAAAAAGTTGACAAAGAATCTGCTGAAGGAAGTATCATTTGTATGAGCGAGGATTTGGTGCCAATTTCTAGAAAGAATTGGGCAGTACCAGTTTGGTTGATTTAATTGAACGCATTTACTTTTTCATAGAACTGGCGTTAAACTGAAGCGAAATAACGGAATATTTATGAAGGAAATGATTTTTCTTTTATGTGTAGCCACCAACATACGACCCACTTTGAGTGCGTGGTGAAGTTGGAAAAGCGGTAGAGATGAGTGAATAAAATGGGTTCACCGCTAATCAAATATCTATGACCTATGCTAGCGAAGCAGATCTGCTTAAAATTGCACTATCAGTGATTGTCAACATAGTTCTATCACTTTTCTGTAACATTAATGGTAGAAAGGTGATAGATAATCATATCACGTAGCCGATTTTCAAAGCTGTAATTCCCAAAAACAAATATTTATTGATTTTGGGAATTAGATGACATAATGAGTGTAAAGGCGGGGGCCTATATTCAGTGGCATGCCGACAGATTGCTGGCGGAGGAGGGAGAGATTTCCCACTACCTGCTGGTGGAGGATACCCTGATCATCCACGGAGAACCGGATTCCGTGGACGGCTATATCGGAGTTTTCATCTCCCTTGTCAGTCAATTTCTCCAGCAGGGGGGCGTGCTGGAAGAGGCCACTCTAGAGCAGGTCACGACCCTGTCCCTGGACAAGCTGGATGCCTTGACCCGGGAGGGTCTGACCCGGGTAAGACCCGGGTCCAAGGTCTACTACTATATGGACAATGTTGAAGTGCTGGCGGCCTATTATGCCCTGATGGAAGTTGTTGAAGACCCGGAAATCCTCGGGGACCTCTCAAACAGAATAGCGGCCATGGAGCAGGGGTTGCAGAGTTTGTGGGATTCCCAGAGCCAGCACTACGATATCGGCCTCATGGAAAATGGTCAGAAAATCCCGGCCGGGGACCTTAAAAGGCTTTATCCTGACGGGATTGCCCAGGTATACAACATTGCCTTCGAGGTCTATCCCATGGGTCTTAAACATGCCGGGGAGCAGTATGAGAGGTTCTCCAGCCTCAGGGCCTGGGAAAAACTGGACTATTTGAAGGACAATGATTTTCTCTGGACCGAGCGGCTTTTCATTGCCGCCAGGATGGGGGATATCCAAAAGGCACAGGTGTATCTTCACCACTATCAGGAGTTTCTTGACAGCAGCCGGCTTTATCCCTTCCATGTCGGGACAGCGGGATGGTCTCTCAAGGCGGTGGCGGTGATGATTGAAGGGTTTGAAGGGCTCAGAGACAGCAGTCTGTGGGAGGATTTCAAGAGGGATAGAATCCTTGAAACCCGGAGTATGGAGAGGGATTGAGATGACGGATTATTTTGACCGGATTAAAAAGAGTGTCATTGTCCTTGTAATCGGCTGCCTTTTTCTGGCGAGCCTGTTGATTGTGGCCATGGACAGGCTGGACCTGCTTCAGGAGCTTGAGGCCTTCTTCGGCAGCGATGAAAAGCCCGTCACCCTGATCAGCAGAGATACGAAGTGGTCCTATATTCAAGAGGGGGAGAATCCCAGTGTGGGCAATGTCTGGGCCATTGAAAAATATGACAAGACCTTCTGGAAGACGGGTATCGGTGATTTCGGGTCAGGGACCGACCAGGATGTCACGACCCCCCTCAGGCTGGAAAAAGAAAATGGAGAATCGATTGCGTCCTATTTTTTCCGATATGATGTCTTTGTGCAAGCGGAGGACTACGAAGGGGCCAAAGGCCTCCAGGGCCTCATAGAGTACAATGATGCGGCCGTCATCTATCTCAATGGGGAACTGGTCTTTGCCGGAAATGTCCCGGAAAACGCCTATGCCAGCAACCAGGAATACGGGGCTTCGGAAAGGGTGTCGGGGATACGCCGGGATGAATTTTTCATCACGGATTTGAGCCCTTTGAAAAGCGGAATCAATGTCATCGGTGTCCAGGTCCACCAGTACGATTCGAAGAGTGAGGATATCTATTTCAATCTCTCGGCACTGAATCTCCTCAAAACAGACATTGTAGAGGAGGAGACGGATCTTGAGCCATTGGTTGTTGAGGTAGGCAACTCGGAAGAGGACATCAATTTCACCTGGACCACCGAAGCCGGGGGGTATTATCAGGTTGAATATATGGATAGCAAAGATTTCAAATCTGAAAAGGATTTTGACA
Source organism: delta proteobacterium ML8_F1 (assembly GCA_002029975.1). Lineage (GTDB taxonomy): Bacteria > Bacillota > Clostridia > Peptostreptococcales > Acidaminobacteraceae > ML8-F1. The sequence continues at coordinate 11,841 of LQBE01000020.1, forward strand.
AGAGGGCTTCCGTGGCGGTGATGGCCCGCAGGCAAATGGAAGAGAACCGGCTTTTCCTCCACCGGGTGAATATAGCAAGACTCAAGAGCGATACCCGCTATGCCTACCGGGTGCGCAGAATCGGTTCTGAAGAACCCTCCTCCATCGGGTATTTCACCACAGGGCAAAAGGGTGTTTTCACCTGTGCCGTGATCAAGGACCTGCAGCAAACAGGTCCCGAAAAGTCAGCCCGGCTTGTGGCTGAGGTTGATTTCATCATCACGCCGGTCGGGATTGATTCCGGCGACAGCCATCCGGAAAATCTCCTCAGGGCCTTTGAGGACTGGCGGGCACTTGAGATTTTGAAAGAGATGCCCGTATGGCCGGTGGAAGGCAGTCTACAGGACAGTTTAAAAGGCCAGTCCTATTACCGGCAGCTTTATCAAAGAGAGACTGCGGATGGCCTGGGAAACAGCTATGTGGTTTATCAAGATGTGCTGCTGGTGTATTTGAAGCCTGGGACCGGGGCTGCGGATTTTGTAGCTCAAGCCCTTCAAAGGCACCGGCAGAAGCGGGTGATTGTCCTTGGGGACCAGGAGGTTCTGGATTCAGTTAAGGCACTTACCGCCTTTGAAATCGACGGGTGGATTGACCTGGGGCAGGGGGACATGGTGGTGGATGTCGATTACAGAAGTATTGTAACCAGACCGTTTTGAAGCTTGGAGACTGGCTTTGCCGGCAGTTGACCTGCGGGTTGAAAAAACTATGACAAGGAGGGGTTAGAGATGGGTAAAAGCAGCAGAGGATTTGCCGCGGCAGGCCTTGTTTTGGTGTTGCTGCTGGCGTTTGGATGCGCCTCGCAAACTGAACCGGAGGCTGTGATTGGCGGGGAGGCGGTGCGGCAGGAGGGCTTCAAGGCGACACTGACACTGCCGGAGGGGGCGGTTGACGGGGGGATGGAGGTCGTCCTTGAGGAAATCGAGGCTTCCGGGCATCCCGGTATGAATCAGGAAGGCTTTGAGATGCTGGGGCCGGTGGTTTCAGTGAAGGTGTCTGGTCATGAAACCTTCATGCTTTCAGAGAAGGGAGTCATCGATATTCCGATTTCACCAGAGGTGCTGAAAACCATCAGCAATCCTGACGATTTGTATGCCGGCTATTATGATGGTGACAAATGGGAATATTTCCTACCGGAGGAAGTCGATTTAGAGGAGGGATCTTTTCGTATAGGAACCTATCACTTCAGTTTTTTTGGGGCCGGCAAGCTCTCCGAAGAAAAGCAGATTGATAGATTTGCCAACCAGATGGCTGTTCAGTCCTGGGCTCAAAAGACGGATGAGGAAACCATGGTCCAGGCCCTTGAGAGCTATTTCAAGGAAGCCTTCAACAACATGGGAATCAGCAGTGAATCGGCCCAGGGCAAGCTCATCCGGAGTATTGTCAAGGAAAATGATATCGGTGCCCTGGTGGTCAGTGGTGAGGCTGGTAACGCCCTCGATTTTCAAGCCAAGGTGTCTGAAATGGCAGGTAAAGCCGTCCTGGACCATTATTCCCTGGATTCGGGTTTTCTTGGCAAGGCCATGAATACCACCACCACTGCGACAAAAGCCCTGGCCTATCTTTTGGAAAACGACTATGAAGGGGCCCAGAAGGAAATCGCCAACGGCATCATGGACCATTTCCCTGCCGGTAAGGCCATGAAGGCGGCGGTGGAGGCGGTGGACGCCGGCATTAACAGCTGGAAGACCTATGAGATCGAGTCCGCCTATGAGGCCTTTAAAAACGGGGCTGCCAAGGAAAGGGGTTATGACGTGACCCCGGGGAATTTTGAGGAGCTTCTGGTACAAATGAAAGGGGTCATTGCAAGAATCCACACCGAGGCGATTCGGGATTATGCAAACGCCCGGGGGATTTCCAGAGATCAGCTTACCGAGACTGAAATCAATCTGATTAAAAGTCGGGCCGAAGAGAAGTTGAGAAAGCAGTTCGAGGCCAGAAAGGCCGCCGAGGAAGAAATCGCCCGGACACTGCCAGAGCATCTGAGACTTATTGAAGCCTTCAAGAAGGGAGGGCTCCTGGACCGGATGAAACTGGGCTTTGATTCAGACCAGTCCGTCGAGGACCGCCTGAGACGGCTTTATACCATCAAGAATGCTCTGGGAGAGCTGATGGATGAGAAGAACCTGCTTCCCGAGGAGTGGGTGAGACTCATAGGAATCTGGTTGACGGACAGAACGCCGGGTCGGCAGCAGGTCCACGAAGCAGTGAAGGAATATCAGAATCTGCCCGAAAAGGCCACCCTGGATCCCAACGCCGTCTACCGGTGGGTCAGGGTGGGAGAAATAACCAATGACTGGGAGTCCCAGCTGATTCAAAAAAACGAGGGTGCTTCCTGGATGAACACCATTTCCGATGGCGGCAACAGTGCCACCTTCATATCCACCCTGGTGGTGGATCCGGGGGATTCCTGGGCCAAGCAGGGGATGTCTCAGTCCGGCAGGGTAGAGTGGAGCCTTCCGCCTGAGGTGATTGTCCCCGGCGAGCCCTTTTCCCTGCAGCTCACTGCCAGTCATCTTTCCAGGAGTCACGACAATATGGCGGGTATCGGCAGCGTCATCGCCCAGATAGCAATTCTTGATGAGCAGAATCACATTTTAGGAGCGACTTCCTTGAAAACTGAAGAGGGGCTAAGCCTTTTCGCGGCCACCTCCTCCAATGGTTACACGGACCAGACGGGTGAAGTTTTCGGAGTCCTCGGTGGCGGCACCCAGGGTGGCCGCATGGGGATACAAATCTCCGCTTCGAACGGCGGTGTGGCGATTCAAAGGGTCTATGTCTATGAATATCAGGCCCAGTAGGGATGGTGGTTCACCCGAAAACAGGGTATGAGTCAATAAAAAGAGGAGGTTATGACATGTTTTTATATACAGTAGGGGGTCTGGTCGCCCTGGGGGGTCTTTTCCTCATGGTGGATTACAACAGCTTCATCAAGCTGAGGAATATCGTTGAGGAGGCCTTCTCCACCATGGATGTCTTCATGAAGAAGCGGGTGGACCTGATACCCAATCTGGTGGAGACCGTCAAGGGTTACGCCAGGCATGAAGCCGAGACCCTGGAAAAGGTGGTCCAGGCAAGGAACCTGGCCATGAACTCCAGGACCATGGGGGAAAAAGAAGCCGGTGAGAATCAGTTGACCGGTACCTTGAAATCCCTTTTTGCTCTGAGCGAGAGCTATCCCGAGCTCAAGGCGGATGCCCAGTTCCTGGATCTTCAACAGCAGCTTCAAAGGGTAGAAGAGGATATCGCCAATGCCAGGAAGTACTATAACGCGGTGGTCAAGTCCTTCAATACCAAGGTAGAGTCCTTTCCCTCCAATTTTGTCGCCAGGCTTTTCGGCTTCAAGAAAAAAGAGTTCTTTGTGATTGCCGAGGCTCAGAGAGAGAACGTCGAGGTCAAGTTTTAGGAGGAGTGCCATGAGAATCAAGTCATTATCTGTTCTGGTTATCCTGGCGGTCTTCAGTTTGTCCTCCTGGGCCTTCGGCGCAAGCAGCGAGGTGGCCTCCATCCATATCGCCATCGATATCGCCGAGGACAACAGCCTTAGCATTGAGGAGTCTCTTAAAGTGAGATTTTTTCAGACGGATCTTCACGGTATCATCAGAAGGATTCCAAGACGCACTTATTATGGAAAACCCGTTCAAATCAGCAAGCTTGAGGTCATAGGCGCCCCCTATGACACCGGGACCTCCGGAGACTTTTTCGAGGTGAAAATCGGAGATCCCGATGTTTTTGCCAGAGAGACGGAAAATTACACAATCCGCTACCTTTACGAAATCGGAGAGGATGGTGACGAGTCCATGGATGAGGTTTATTTCAATCTCATCGGGCCGGACTGGACCATGCCTCTCAAGGACATCAGCTTTGATATTCTGCTGCCCAAGGATTTCGATCCCAGGGACGTCACCTTCACCCATGGCCGGGTGGGGAGCGTTGAGGGAGACAGGGTCATTTACACCGTCGAAGGAAGAAGAATCAGTGGAGCGTTGACCGGGTCTCTGGCCCCCGGGGAGGCCCTTACCCTGGCCCTGCCCCTGGAGGAGGGATATTTTGAGCCACGGGAGGAAATTGACATTTATGGTTTCCTAAGAAAAGGATATCCCTTTCTCATGCCGGTTTGCCTGCTTCTGGGTGCCTTTCTGAAAGGTCGCTTTCGCAACCATCAGCTTTTCCCGACGGTGGAATTCTATCCCCCGGGAAAACTCACCCCCGCCGAGCTGGGCTATATTTATGACCACCAAGTCAATCCCTATGATCTCACCGCCATGCTGATTTACTGGGCCCATGGGGGGCACATGAAAATCATCGAGCGTGAGGAGACCGCCGGGGTTATTTTCAAGAGAGATAAAAAGAGAATTCTATTTGAAAAACTTGAGGACCTTCCAGAATCAGCCCCATCCTTTGAAAAGGCATATTTTAACGAACTCTTTGACCAGTATGGTGCCGACGGGTTGGTGGACAGTGAATCCCTGGAAAAAACATTTTATCAAACTGTGGCGCGGGTGAGCCAACTTCTGAAAGATTCCTTCAAGACACCTGGGCGACGCCTCTATGCCAGGCAGGGCTATGTCATTCTTGCTATCATCGTATTTTTAGCTATTGTTGAATTTTTCATGTTTTTCAGCGGCACCTTGTCGGTGGTCAATCCTTATGCTCCGGGTCTGGTCACCCTGTTTTCCCTTTTGCTGGCCGCCACCTTCACCGGTCTCGTCGCGGTTGCAGCGAGACAGTTTTCCCTTATCAAGACCCGGTTGCCCAGACAGAGGGTTATGACGGGCCTGCTGGCCGTAACCCTGCTCTTGGTGGCGGTGGTCTTGCTGCTGGGCTACAGCTTTGTGGTGACGGTGCCGGGATTCTATCTGCTGGCCGTGGCATCTGCCTTTATTCTGCTTTTTATGACACCCTACATGAAACTCAGAACTGCCTTTGGGGATGACATTCTGGCGAAAATACTGGGCTTTCGAAATTTCATCGAGAATGCGGAAAAAGACCGCATTCATGCCTTGGCAGAGGAGGACCCGACCTATTTTTACAGGGTGCTTCCCTATGCCATGGTGCTGGGGGTTACTGATATTTGGGCCCGGCGATTCGAGTCCATGGTCACCGAGGCTCCTGGCTGGTATGAAAATACCGGCGGAGGTCGCTTCAGTGCGATTTATTTCACCCGGCAACTCAACCGCACCACCGCCACCGTCAGCCGGGCCATGACCTCGACCCCCAGGCAGACCGCCAGCGGGGGTTCAAGCGGGGGAGGATTTTCAGGCGGGGGCTCCGGTGGTGGCGGGGGAAGCGCCTGGTAGATGATCAGAGAAAGAGCCGGTCGGGCTCTTTCTTTTTTTCGGAAAGGTTTGAAAACCGAGAAAGGGGGATCTGGTCAAAACAAGGAACAGGGTTTTTGGGGGCAGGGTTTTCCTCCGGGTGTTAGAAGGGGGGTATCCTGCAGGAGGCAGTAATCAGATGAACAGCAAATTTCGCTTCAATAGCATTGCCCCGGTCTAGGGGCATTTTTATGGTGGAGGACGGCACCGGGAGCTTGCCCTTCAATGAGGGCACCTTCAATTGCCTCATCGCCTCCCAGGTGGCCCACGGTATGAAGGCGGACCAGAGAATGGAACTTGTATGCCCAGATGAGCCGGGCGGCCGGGTATATCTCCGGCCCAAATGAAAAAAACCCGTCATTTCGACGGGTTCAAGTGATTTGATGACAGGTTTTCTATTGCATTTGACGACCGTGGCCCCTGCCCATGGAGGTGTTATCTCCAAAGGGACCCTGGGGGTCGCTTTCACGGAGTAGTTGTCTGGGGGCGTCCTCCTTGGGACCAAAATTGCCCTTGATTTCCCGGTCGCCCTGCTGTCCGAAGAAAAGACCGCGGGCTTGCCCGATTTTGGCATCTCCGGTGCCGTCGCAGTTTGCCATTTCCAGAAGAATAGCGTCAGCGTCCTCCTGGGTCAGGGTGCCGTCGGCGACAAGTCCCTCGATGATGGCGGTTTTACCGGCAAGGTTGGCGGCTACGAAATCTTCATAGAAGCCTTCTTCCTTGGCCAGGTCTCCGAAGGTGCCGTCAGCGCCCTTGAGGGCGTAGGCCTCGGCGACACTGATGCCGGCGAGATCGGCATAAATCTCCGCCGGATTCGAGAAGGCCCCGGCAAAGCTCATGGTGCCCATGCCAATGGCGAGTACGGTAATCAACATCATGGATACAATTTTTTTCATTTTTTTTCCTCCTTGTTTGATTGGATAGTCTTATCATAGCGGTTGATTGTGACTAGAATATGACAAAAAAAAGAAAAACGTGTTTTTTGGATTTTTCCCGGCCTGGCCGGGCGGGGTGCCCGGGGACAGGTTTGAAGCCTCCCCGCAAGGATTTGAATGCAAAAAAAATCAGGAGAGGATAGTTTTAAAAAGTGAGACGGGGTCCCGCTGAATGATAAAGATTGATAATGGTTATCGTGATTTGGAGCCTCTGATAATGAATATCAGCCTTTAAAACCTTGACATAGCCTGAACATACTGATAAATTGTCTGCAATGGACTTAGATGACGCAGACTTTGATTAAAGGGACATGGGAAAAGTCACAGAGTACAAATCAAACCTTTAAGGAGCAGAAGTAGATGAAAAAAAAGACCATTGATTCAAACAAAAAAGAAAAAAGAGAAATGTTTGACTACAGCAAGCACGAGGCTGATTTCAAACAGGCAGAGTTCTGGGCGGTTTTTGGGGTCATCGGCAATATCCTTCTCACGGTGGTCAAGGGAATTGCGGGTGTCCTTGGAGGCAGTAGTGCCATGGTGGCGGATGCGGTTCACTCGGCTTCCGATGTCATTGCCTCCGGGGTGGTTTTCATCAGCCTGAGGATTGCCAAAAAACCCGCAGATGAGGATCATCCCTACGGCCACGGCAAGGCCGAGGCGATTTCAAGCTCAATCGTGGGACTCTTGCTCCTGGCAGCGGGTTACCAGATTCTGATGAACGCCTATCATGCCATTGCCGGCGGGAGCCATGGCGTTCCCACGGCCATCGCCTTGTATGCTGCGATTCTGTCGATTGCAGCCAAGGAGGCCATGTTCAGAGTCACCTACCGGGTGGGGGTCAAAATCAACAGTCCCTCGACGGTAGCCAATGCCTATGATCATCGATCCGACGCCTTTTCTTCCATAGCAACTCTCATAGGTATCGGTGGGGCCATGCTGGGTTTTTCCTTCATGGATCCCCTGGCCGGCGGAGTGGTAGCCCTCTTTATCATGCGCATGGGATACAGCATTGTAATCGATGCCTCCCATCAGATGATGGACAAATCGGTGGATGAGGAAATCATTAAAAAAATCACTCAGATTACCCAGGGAACTGAAGGGGTTTTGAGTACCCACGGCATCCGGGTGCGTCAAAGCGGGCCCTTCTATCTGGTGGACCTGGATATCTGCGTCAATCGAAAGCTCAGTATTGAGGAGGCCCATGAAATCTGCGATGAGGCTAGAAGCAATATCTTTCAGAAAATGGAAAAAATCGCCGATGTAAGAATCCATGTGGACCCTTCGGTGAAGGATTAACTGAGAGCAAGCGCTCCCTTGAAAGGGGGCGTTATTTTTTTTACTCAAAACTCTTGCAATACTATGCAACACATAGTATTATGATATCAAGGATGTGATGTGTCGTGTTGGATAAGATTGTCGCCGCTTTAGGGCAGGAACTCAAGCGTGGTTCTCTGGTGCTGGGCGTGTTAAGCCGCCTGGAGGAGGAGAAGTATGGCTACGCCCTGATCAAAGAGTTGGGGGACTACGGTCTGGAGGTGGACCAGTCCACCCTGTATCCCCTGCTCAAGCGGCTTGAGAAGCAGGGGCTTCTGGAGAGTTTGTGGAATCTGGTAGAATCACGCCCGCGGAAATACTACCGGATTACGGACCAGGGCCGAGAGGTCTATCACAGGTTGCAGCTGGAGTACTTGAAAATGCATGAGTCGATGACTCGGTTGATGGAGGTGTAAAAAATGACCCTGACTGAAAAGTACATTCGGGAGATTCAGAAGTATCTGCCCGGAAAGATCAAAAAGGAAGTGGCCGCAGAGATTCTTGACGGCATCCGCCAGGGATTGGAAAACGGCGAAAATGAAGCCGATGTCATCGAGGGCTTTGGGGATCCCCGGAAGGTGGCCATGGGCTATGCTCCCCAGGTCGGTTACCTCATCGGTCCGGCACTGCGGTTTCTCTATAAAAGAATTCTGGGAATCCTCCTTGGGGTCGTGGGTATTGGTCTGACGGTGGCGCATCTTATCAGTCTTCTGGTGACTCCCGAATCCCTTTTCACCTTCTTTTTAAAACTGCTGGGCAGCTACTACAATGCCGGCATCATGATTTTCGGGACGGTGACCCTGGTTTTCTTTTTTATCAACCGGCAGGTGGATGAGGAGGAGACTTTTTCGAAGGAAGGAACCTGGCGGGTGGAGGATTTGAAAGAAACCCCCGAGGCCTTGGAAGAGATCAATCTGGCAGAGAGTCTCCCGGGGATTCTCTTCAGTATGGCGGCAGTGGTCCTCCTGGTCCTTTATTTGAAGCCTGTGGACGGCTTCGTGATCAATCTGTCCCTGGTCCTGGCCTACCGCTGGCTACTGCTGGTCCCACTTCTTCTGCTGCTAAGTGCGGAAATCAGTCTTGTGATTCGAAGGAGAAACACCAACCGCCTCAGGGTGTTCAAACTCGTGTCGGGGTTGGCCCTCAACAGCGCCATCATCTTTTTGATCACCCGGGAGGGCTTCCTCAATGCTCAGGTGATTGAAGGATTCCAGGGATCTCTGGCGGTGGTGGGAACCCTTTTGAAAAACATCCCACTCGTAACGGTAGTCATCATCCTGATGGCAACAGGTTTTGAAATCTACGCCACATTGAAGGCTGTTTCAGCTTCTGTAGAGCGGTGGAAACCATGAAAAAGAAAGACCAGTCGAGCTTCAACCGCTACCGGATTGGTCTGAGGACGGTGAAGACTTCCCTGGCGGTCATGGTTTCACTATTGATTCCCCATCTCTTCGGAGTGGATACCATGGAGGGATTCTACGCCGGCATCGCCGCGGTGGTGGTGATGCGGGAAACGGCCCAGGAGTCTGTGCAGATCGGTATGGGACGGTTCATCGGCACCCTGATCGGAGGGGCTCTGGGTCTTGTGGTGGTCCGACTTCAGTCGCTCATCCCCTGCTACAGCGACGGCTTGTACATCCTCATTGTGCCCCTGGGGGTCATG
>LQBE01000020.1:21251-41388 GCA_002029975.1 delta proteobacterium ML8_F1
TTTCACCACTCTGGGGGTGGTGGTGGCCACCCTGATCAATCAATATGTTTTTCCCTATCAGAAAAATGAGGAAAAGACTGAAGATACCCTGTGACAGGGTGTCTTTTTTTGACTTTCTAATATACAGCTGATATATTAGAAGTATGTTAGATTAGAGGAGGCCAATAATGATAGAAATCAGGTGGCATGGAAGAGGCGGACAGGGGAGTTTTACGGCATCGAGGATACTGGGTGCTGCAGCCTCTGTCTATGGCGGCATCAACGCCATGGCGTTTCCCTCCTTCGGACCCGAGAGAAGAGGGGCCCCAGTACTGGGATTTACGAAGCTTTCCCGGGAACCGATCACTGACCGCAGTGAGATTCTGAATCCGGATTATGTGATTGTCCTGGACGAATCCCTCTGGGAGGAGGGGGTCACCCTGGGCTTGAAGGAGGATACGGTGATTATTCTCAACACACAGAATGCAAGACCCTACCGGGAGAAGGTGTCTCAAAGGGTCGTGGGTGCGGATGTGACCGCTGTGGCCCTGGAGGTGACGGGACTGCCCATGGCCAATCTCGGCATGATGGGGGCCTTTGCCGCCGTGGAGGATACGGTGGCTCTTGAGGCTATCCACAAAGCGGTTTTGGATGCGATGAAGCCTTCTGTGGCCCAAAAGAACATCGAAGTGATTCAAAGAGTCTACCATGCTGTAAAGGAGGCACTTTAAATGAAAAGACCTCAAGTGAAGCCCTGGGCGTATCCCGGGAGGGTTCAGGACTTTCCCCTGGGAAGCACCTCAAAGAGTGACCATCTGGTGAGCATCAACGCCGGCTGGCGCACCCTTCGACCGGTCATCGACCATGAAAAATGCATTGACTGCATGAAATGCTTTTTGGTCTGTCCCGACGGCGTCATTGACAAGTCCGGGCCAGTGCTTGAAATCGATTATGATTTTTGCAAGGGATGCGGCATCTGTGCCCATGAATGTCCCGTGAAGGCCATTGACATGGTCAAGGAGGTGAAGTGATGAGCGGTGTGAAGCGGTTCATCTGCGGCGATGAGGCGGTAGCTGAGGGGGTCAGACTGGCCCGGCCCCATGTGGTCTCCGCCTATCCCATCACCCCCCAGACCATCGTGGTGGAGCGGTTGTCGGAATACGTGGAGGAGGGTTCGCTCAAGGCGAGGTACATGCATGTGGAATCCGAGCACAGTGCCATGTCTTGTGCCATCGGGGCAAGCTCCGTGGGAGCCAGAGCCTTCACTGCCACCTCCTCCCAGGGACTGCTTTATATGGCTGAGACCCTGCCCTATGCCTCGGGGGCCAGGCTCCCCATTGTGATGATGAATGCCAATCGGTCCATTGCCACCCCCTGGAACATCTACGGGGACCAGATGGATGCGATGTTCCTCCTCAATTCCGGCTGGATCCAGTACTATGTGGAGGATGCCCAGGAGGCCCTGGACATGATGATTCAGGGTTACCGGCTGGCCGAGGATCCCGAGGTGATGACTCCTGTGATGATCAATGTGGACGGTTTTGTCCTCACCCATACCTATGAGCTGGTTGAGATACCACTTCAGGAAGCGGTGGACGGATTTTTGCCTCCCCTGAAGATGCCCCTCAACAGCATGAGTCTTGAATCCCCGAAGAGTCTGTGTATTTCCGCCGGCAATGACACCAATATGGAATTCAATATGAAGCAGCATTTCGACATGCTCCGGTCGGCTTCGGCTATTGAAGCGGTGGACCGGGCTTTTGGGGAGACCTTCGGGAGAACCTATCACGGGGCTTTGGAAGCCATTGATACTGAGGATGCCCGGGTGGTTCTGATCACGGCGGGAACGGTGACCGGGACGGCCCGGGGAGTGGTGAAGGCCTTGAGAGCGGCCGGCAAGAAAGTCGGGCTGATCAAACTGCGGGTCCTCAGGCCTTTCCCGGTACAACGGCTCATTGAGGCTCTCAAGGGTGTCGAAGCGGTGGGGGTGCTGGACAAGAATATCTCCTTTGGTTACGAGGGAACAATTTTTACCAACGTGAACTCTGCCTTGATGGCCGGACAAATGTCGCCAAAGACCCTTGGTTTTATCGGGGGTATCGGCGGCCGGGATATTACAAAAGCCAACCTGGAGGAGGCCTACGGGAAACTTTTCGAGGTTCTCGAGGGCGCCGACCTGGACAGGGTGCAGTATCTGAATGTGAGGTGTGACTACTGATGGTGAAGCTCAATGCAAAGACTCTGCACAATGAAGAATATTTCTACGGGCACAAGGCCTGCGGCGGCTGCGGGGAGAGTCTGGCCCTGCGCCATGCCATGAAGGTGCTGGGACCCAATACCTTTGCCGCTCTGCCGGCGGGCTGCATGGCGGCAGTGTCCTTTATCTATCCCAATATGGCCTTTACCACCAATGCCATGATTACGCCTTTCGCCGCCACGGGGGCTGTGGCCTCGGGCATTGCCGCAGGGCTGGAGGCCCTGGGCATAGATGGAACCCAGACCATTGGCATTGCCGGAGACGGCGGAACGGCGGATATCGGTTTTCAGGCCCTGTCCGGAGCCATTGACCGCAATGACGATATCATTTACCTGGCTACGGACAACGAGGCCTATATGAACACCGGAATCCAAAAAAGCGGTCTGACCCCCTACGGCACCAGGACCACCACTTCCCCGGCGGGGAAAAATCTGCCGGGATCCGTCAATCAGAAAAAAAACATGTTTGAAATTGTGGCGGCCCATGGCATTGCCTATGCGGCTACGGCAAGCGTCGGGTACTTGGAGGATTTTCTTGCCAAGGTGGCCAAGGCAAAGGAAACCAGGGGGACTTCCTATATCCATGTTTTCGTACCCTGTCCCACGGGCTGGGGTTATCCGGCTCACAAGACCGTCTCCCTGGCCAAGGCCGCAGTGGACAGCGGACTCTGGTATCTGGCGGAGTATGAAAAGGGAGCCTTCAAGCTCAACCGCAATCCCGGGAGCTTTACCCCGGTGGCGGATTATCTGAAGGCCCAGTCCCGCTTCAGGCATCTCACTGAGGAGGATATTTCCCGGATTGAGGCGGCACGGGACGCCAAATGGGAAAACATGAGGCGTCAATGGCAGGGCTAGGAGACAAGGGCCTGAGACCGGCAGCCCACCGGGAAATCTTCGAAGTTCTCAAAGAAAGAATCGTCAGTCTCGTTTATGAACCGGGGGAACCCCTGAATGAAAAAGAACTCGCTTTGGAATTCAAGGTGAGCCGCACCCCGGTGAGGGAGGCACTGCTTCGATTGTCCCAGATGGGACTCGTAGAGATGCGGCCCAGGGTGGGAACCTTTGTCACCCTCATTGATCTGAGGCAGGTCATCCAGGCCTATGAGGTGAAAACCAATCTGGAGGCTCTGGCCGCCCAACTGGCCAGCCATCGGGCCACACAGGCGCAGATTGAGGCGCTCTTTGACATCATTGAGCGCTTTGACACCTATGATCTCGTCAGGGACTACAGTGCCTGTATCAGCGAGGACCAGGAGTTTCACCGGATAGTCAGAAGCGCTGCAGGGAATCCCCTGCTTATTGAGATGCTTGAGGAGCTCAATGTGAAAACCGCCAGATTCCTTCAGTCCATTCATTATGTCATTGACGATTACCAGTGGTTCAGGGATTCCCTCTATTCCATGGCCGTGGCCATCCGGGAGGGGGATGAAAGCAAAGCGCGGCAGACCACTGAGGAGCATACCCGGAAATTCCTCAGCCAGATGAGCAGCCGTTTTCTTCCCCAGGAAAGCAGCCTGTCCTTCCAAAACATCTCCGATAATACCTAAAAATTATTTTATATTGTTGACAGACTAAATTTAAAATTATATAATGATTGTTTTTCAGAGGAAATAATGTTAATATAGAGGTACATTATTAGTTGGAGTGATGCGGATGGCTACTAAGAAAACCCTGGGTGAAATCAAGCAGTCGGTTGAGGATCACCTCGGAGAAAGAGTTACCTTGAAAACGAACAAGGGGAGAAAAAAGGTGAAGGTGAAGGAAGGTGTTTTGCTGGAAACCTATCCTGCAGTGTTCGTAGTTAGAATAGATGAAGGCCTTGAATCGGAACGTAAAATTTCCTACAGCTATTCAGATATTTTAACAGAGACCGTGGAAGTCACCTTGATTGACACGGAAGTGAGAATTTGTGCCTCATAAGAATTAAAAGAGCCTCAGGCTCTTTTTTTCTTTTGTGAAAAAATATATTATTCATGGCGTGTCATCATTATTCACTTTCCCCCCGCCGGAATACAGGGGCGGGAAAGGGTGGTAAAAAATGGCATAGTATACATCGGATGAATATTCAAAAATATAGCAAATAATGGAAAACCCTTCATGCCTTGAATTTGCGGGCTTTTGTCTTTTTAGTGTATACTGTAGGAGATGACATGTCGGATGAATAAAATGGCAAAAAAACCCAAATGAAGGAGCGGTGAAATGGACAAGCAGATTAACTTGCAGGTTTACTCCGAAATCGGAAAACTGAAGAAGGTGCTTTTGCACCGACCGGGTCCGGAAATCGAGAATCTCACCCCTGACCTGATGGACCGGCTGCTCTTTGACGACATCCCCTACATGGAAATGGCCAGAGTGGAACACGATGCCTTCGCCCAGGTTTTCAAGGACCGGGGCATTGAGGTTTTCTATCTTGAGGATCTTGTGGCGGATGTTCTCGAGAATCCGAAAATCAAAAACCAGATGATTGACCAGTTCATCGATGAAGCCAATGTCAAGAGCGAGTACCGGGTGCAGCAGCTCAAGGAGTACTACGGCGCCTTCAAGAACAACAAAAAGCTGGTGGAAGTGATGATTGCCGGGATACGGGCCCAGGAATTCGAGGAGCTCCACACCAATAATTTGAGAGACCTCGTTATGAACGACTATCCCTTTATTGTGGATCCCATGCCCAACCTCTATTTTACCAGGGACCCCTTTTCCACCATTGGCCGGGGAATTTCCCTCAACCACATGGCGACGGAGACCCGCAACCGGGAAACCATATTCTCCCAGTACATCTTCAAACATCACAGCTATTTCATGAAGCAGGACATTCCCTTCTGGTATTACCGGGACAGGCACCATTCCATGGAGGGAGGGGACCAGCTGGTACTCAGCGACAAGGTCCTGGCCATCGGCATCTCCCAGAGAACCTCTCCGGAGGCCATTGACGAGCTGGCCAGGAATATTTTCAAATCAGAGGAACCCTTTGAGGTGATCATCGCCATAGAGATTCCAAAAACCAGAGCCTTCATGCACCTGGATACGGTTTTCACCATGCTGGACTATGACAAATTCACCATACATCCGGAGATTGAAGGGCCTTTAAGTGTCTACTCAATGGTAAAAAAAGATGGTAAAATAGTGATAACCAAGGAAGTCAAGGAGCTCGACAGGATTCTGGCAAAATACCTGGGCCTCGACAAGGTCAACCTGATCCGCTGCGGGGGCAAGCAGGGAATCGATGCCGCCAGGGAACAGTGGAATGACGGGTCCAACACCCTGGCCATTTCCCCGGGAGAGGTCATTGTCTATGCCAGAAACCATGTGACCAACAGGATACTGGAAAGCCAGGGCGTCAAGATTCACGTCATGCCCTCTTCAGAGCTCTCCAGGGGCCGGGGGGGACCCCGGTGCATGTCCATGCCCCTGGAAAGAGAGTCCATCACTAAATAAGGAGGAATTCAGCGATGCCAGTCAATTTGAAAGGAAGAAGCTTTATCACCCTGAAACATTTCACACCCCAGGAAATTCGTTATCTACTGGATCTGAGTCACGATCTCAAGGCTAAAAAACGCGCCGGAATCAAGGGCAGGGCCCTGGAGGGCAAGAATATCTGCCTGATTTTTGAGAAAACTTCCACAAGAACCAGGACCGCCTTTGAAGTGGCCGCCTTTGACGAAGGGGGCAATGTGACCTTTCTCACCAATTCCCAGATGGGGAAAAAGGAATCCGTCGAGGATACCGCAAAGGTTCTCGGCCGTTACTATGACGGGATCGAGTTCCGGGGTTTCCTCCAGGAAACCGTGGATGCCCTGGCCTGCAGTGCCGGGGTGCCGGTGTGGAACGGGCTGACGGACCTGTACCACCCCACCCAGATTCTTGCGGATTTTCTGACGATTGAAGAGCATATCGACAAGCCTTTGAACAAGGTGAAATTTGTCTATGCCGGAGATGCCCGGAACAATATGGGAAATTCACTGATGATCGGCGCTGCCAAGATGGGGATGCATTTTGTGGCCCTGGCGCCCAAGTCCCTGTGGCCGGAGGAGGCCCTTGTGGAAGAGATGCGCGAAATCGCCCGGGAGACCGGTGCCGTCATTGAACTCAGTGACCATACCGATGCCGTCAAGGGAGCCGATGTCATCTACACCGATGTCTGGGTTTCCATGGGTGAGGAGCATCTGTTCGAGGAGCGGATCCGGCTCCTGAAGGATTACCAGGTCAATATGGACCTGGTGAAGAAAACTGAAAATCCCGACATGATTTTCATGCACTGCCTGCCGGCCTTCCATGACCTCAATACGGCGGTGGGACTTGAAATCAAGGAAAAGTTCGGTCTTGACGCCATGGAGGTCACCGACGAGGTTTTCAGAAGCCGACATTCCGTGGTCTTTGATGAAGCAGAGAACCGCATGCATACCATCAAGGCGGTGATGGTGGCAACCATTGGTCAATAAGGGATAGGAGGGCAAAGTAATTGGCAAATAAAATCGTGGTGGCTTTGGGTGGCAATGCCCTCGGAAAAACACCCCAGGAACAGATTGCGCTAGTCAAGAATACAGCAAAACCCATTGTGGATCTCATTGCCCATGGCAATCAGGTGATTCTCGCCCATGGGAACGGACCCCAGGTGGGGATGATCAATCTTGCCATGGATACGGCTTCCAGGACTGAAGCGAAAACACCTGAAATGCCCTTTGCGGAATGCGGGGCCATGAGTCAGGGATATATCGGCTATCATCTTCAGAATGCCATCCGGGAGGAGCTTCTCGAGCGCGGCCTGGACAAACCTGTGGCTACGGTGATCACCCAGGTGGTGGTGGATTCGGAGGATGAGGCCTTCGCCCGTCCCTCCAAGCCCATCGGTGCCTTCTACTCGAAGGAAGAGGCTGAAGGCATGGTCAGGGACAAGGGTTTTACCATGATAGAGGATGCCGGAAGGGGCTACCGCAGGGTGGTGCCATCCCCCCTTCCCGTGGATGTGGCGGAAAAAGAAACGGTGAAAACCCTGGTCGACAATGGCCATGTGGTGATTACCGTCGGCGGCGGCGGCATTCCGGTGGTGAGGAAGGGTCACGGCCTCCAGGGGGTGGCAGCGGTCATTGACAAGGATTTTGCCAGTGAGAAAATCGCTGAAATCCTCGATGCGGATTACCTGATTATTCTGACCGCTGTGGAAAAGGTGGCGGTGAACTTCGGCAAGGAAAACGAAAAATGGCTGGACAGGCTTTCCCTTGAGGAGGCTGAGGCCTATATCGAGGAGGGGCATTTCGCTCCGGGATCCATGCTGCCCAAGGTCAGGGCGGCCATGATGTTCGCGGCTTCCAAGAAGGGACGCAGAGCCCTGATCACCTCCCTGGAGAAGGCGGAAATGGGGATAGAAGGAAAAACCGGAACAATCATCGAAAGCCTTTAGCCTACATAAAACCTGTTCTTCGGAGCAGGTTTTTCCTGTTTTTTGTGGCGGGGGTGGGGTTTTAGGAGTATAATGGTTCCGGAATGTATTTTGTATAATGTATGTTGTGAGGTCTGAGTATGGGAATCACTGTGGAAGCCTACGCAAAAATCAATTTATTTCTCGATGTCCTCAGACGGCTTGAAAGCGGCTACCATGAAGTGGATATGGTGATGCAGCGGGTGAGTCTCAAGGACAGCCTTTATTTTGAAAAAAGGCCTTCGGGAATCGAAATTGTCAGTGACCACCCTTATATGCCCCGCGACAGGGGTAATCTTGCCTATCAGGGTGTCCTGCAGGTGAAAAAGGCCCTGAATCTCACCGGGGGGGTCCGCATCCGGCTTGAAAAGCATATTCCTGTAGCGGCGGGGCTGGCCGGAGGCAGTGCCGATGGTGCTGCGGCCATCGTGGGGATGAACCGCCTGTACGATTTGGGGCTTTCCCTGGAGGAAATGATGGCGCTTGGCAGGCCTCTGGGTGCCGACGTGCCCTTCTGTTTTTTGAAGGGGGCCGCCAGAGCCCGGGGAATCGGACAGGATCTTGAGCCGGTGAAGGGTCTGGGGAATGTCTATATTCTGCTTACAAAGCCGAATCTCAGTGTTTCCACGAAGTCAGTCTATGAGAATCTCACCCGGGAGGACCTGGGCCGTCACGGCGACATCGAGGGGATTCTGGGGGCCCTGGAGGAAGACAATCTCTACTCAGTATCCCGGAATCTTTTCAACATCCTTGAGCCGGTTACCATGAGGCGGTATCCCGGGGTCCTGGAGGAAAAGAAACGGATGACTGCCTACGGGGCAAAGGGGGTTCTCATGAGCGGGAGCGGTCCGACGATTTTCGGGCTTTTCAACCGGGAAGGTCCGGCCAGGGCCGCCTATAGAAACTTCAAGCGCTTCAATAGACAGACCTACCTGGTCAGACCAATCTAGAAATTGTGGGGGGAAGTATTGCCATGAGTGAATTCAAAAAACTGGATATGAACCAGTACAAGCCCTTGGGGGAAGTGGTTTTTGATTTTCTGAGGGATGCCATTATGAATGGGGAACTCAAGCCCGGACAGCGCCTGATGGAGAATACCATCGCCGATGAGCTCGGGGTGTCGAGAACACCGGTGAGGGAGGCTATCAGAAAGCTGGAAAAGGAAAATTTCATTACCATGGTGCCGCGAAAGGGGGCCTATGTCTCGAAACTGACCTTGAAGGATATCCTCGATGTGCTGGAGGTGAGAAGGGTTCTGGAGGGTTTTGCCTCCGAGCTGGCCGCCACCCGGATGACCGCTGAGGAAGTGGCCTCTTTGAAGAAAATCCACGAGGATTTCAAGGCCAACTTCAATCAGAACCGCCTGGAGGGGATGATTGAAATGGACCGGCAGTTCCATGACCTGATTTTCAAGGCATCCAAGAACCATCGTCTCATCGGCCTGGTCAAGGAGCTCCACGAGCAGTTTCACCGGTTCCGTCTGATTTATTTCAATGAATTCTCTGATTTTGAAAATATTGTGAGCTGGCATCAGTCCATCCTGGAAGCCATTGAAAAAAGAGACGCTATCAGTGCCCGAATCCATGCCCAGGACCATGTGATGGCCATCGAGGAGAGCGTCGTCGAGTGGACAAAGCAGCAGGGTGAAGCCAATGTCTAAAGTCAGGGTGGGCCTGGTTTTTGGAGGCGAGTCTCAAGAGCATGAAGTGTCGATCATGACGGCCCGGGAGGTCCTTGGAGCGATGGACCCTGAGCGCTATGATATCGATCTGTACGGGATTGACAAGGGGGGGGCATGGCATCGGATGCAGGGCTCCCTGAAGGGTCTTGAGTCTCTGGAAATGACGGCAAAGGGAAAGAGGATTCCGGGTGAGCTCGTGGAGTCTCTTCAGCAGTGTGACGTGCTGTTTCCCCTGCTTCACGGCCCCTATGGAGAGGACGGCAGGATTCAGGGTTTTTTTGAGATGCTGGGCCTGCCCTATGTCGGCAGCGGGGTATTGGGCTCCGCCGTGGCCATGGACAAGGAAGTCGCCCGCAGACTCCTGATGGCCGGGGGAATTCCCATGGTTGAAGCAAGGGTCCTCAGAGTCCATGAGACGGTGGACTGTGAAGCCCTGGTTCAAGACCTGGGACTGCCTCTGTTCATCAAGCCGGCCAATCTCGGGTCAAGCATCGGCATCACCAAGGCGAAATCCGGGGAGGCCCTGGCGGCGGGAATTGCTGAAGCCTTCAAATACGATGATAAAATCCTGGTTGAAAAGGGACATGAGGTCAGGGAAATCGAATGCGGCGTTTTGGGCAACCTCGATCCCGTGGTTTCCGGACCGGGGGAAATCATTCCCTCCCATGAATTCTATGACTACGAGGCCAAGTATTTTGACGGCGGCGCCTCAAAAATTGTGATTCCGGCCAACCTGGAGGAAAAAGAGGTTCAAAGAATCCAATTTCTGGCGCTTAAGGCCTTCCGGGAACTGGAGCTCAGCGGACTTGCCCGGGTGGATTTTTTCATTGACCGGGTCACGGGAGAGATTTATCTCAATGAAGTCAATACGATTCCGGGCTTCACCCCCTTCAGCATGTATCCCAGACTTTTTGTGGCGTCGGGCCTGAGTTATTCTGAAGTCATTGAGAGACTTGTCACCCTGGCTCTCAAGAGGGGAGGAACAGCCAGTGAGAAACAGCATGATTAAGATTACAGCCCTGATTGAGTCTGGAGAAGGGTCTGATACCGTGGAATTCACCACCGAGGGGAAGGTTGCCATGGAGGGGGAGACTTGTGTTCTGACGTACACTGAGTCGGAGGTCAGCGGGATGCGGGGTTCCATGACCACCCTCAGAATCACCCGGGACAGGGTGGTCATGAACCGGAAGGGCTTCAGTTCGTCGGTAATGGAATTTGTCCGGGGTGAACGGCATCAGTCGGAATACGCCACCCCCTACGGGGTGTTCACTCTGGAAATCCTGACCAGGGACATGAGCTGTGACATGGATGCCGAAGGCCGGGGCACGGTGGATATCCACTATGACATGAGTATCCGGGGCCTTTCCCAGAGTGTGAACCGTCTCACCGTCGAGGTCTTTTAATGAAAAAACAACTCTTGGAGCTTCTTCATGAACTGACGGGAATCGAGGAAGAACAGCTTCTTCTGAGACCTCCTCTGAAGGCTGCCCGGGGCGCTTTGGCGACACCGGCGGCCTTTTCCTTTTCCCCCGGGAGGAGGGAGGTCCTTTTTTCAGAGCTGAAAAAGGCTCTTGGGGACAGTCCCTTTGAAGTGGCCATGGTGTCGGGGCACTTCAATTTCTCTCTCAGAGACCGGGTGCCTTTAAGGGCCCTTGAGGTCCCGCGGGTTTCTCTGCCCGGGGAGAAGACGGACCGGGAATTTGTCTCGCGGCTGGCTTTTATCAGGGGGGTTCTCAAGACAAAGCACCGGGTTCAGGAGGAGCTCTGGTTTTTTGATCCGACCCTGAAGGTGTTCTTTCACAGTCTGTTTTTCCAGGAGGATTGCCAAGGGGCGGTCCGCCTCTTTATGGCCTTTGACCGGCAGGCGGACTACAGGAAGTTCACTGAAGCCATGGGGGCGTCTTTTTTGACGCTAGTGGTTTTTTGCCTTGACAACCTGGAGGAAAATGCCTAAAATTGAGCATATAAGACGAATTTTAGGCGGTGATTAGGATGTACCGGTTCAACCATGAGGCGTTTCAAAAAATCATCCAGCATGTCAGTGACGGGGTGCAGGTGGTGAACCTGTGGGGCCAGCTGATTTTCTGCAACCGGCAGTCGGCCATCCTCGATGACATCAATATCGAGGAGTCCCTCGGCAGACACATCACGGAACTCTATCCCTCCCTGGATGACACCAATTCCACCATTCTCAGGGTCCTGGAGACCGGAGAACCCATTTTGAACCTGGACCAGAAGTATACCACCTACCTCGGCAATGAAATCCATACAGTCAATTCAACGATTCCTCTTTTTGATGAAAGGGGGAAACTCATGGCTGTGGCGGAAATCTCCCGCAATATCACGGAGGTCAAAAAACTTTCAGAGCAGGTGGTGGATCTCCAGAAGGTGGTGCTCGGGGCCACGGACCACTTCGTTGCCGACAAGCCTCTGTTCAATTTTGAGGACATCATCACCCGGGATCCGGCCACCCTTGAGACCCTGTCCAAGGCCATGAAAGCGGCCCAGAACGATGCCTCCATCCTGATTACCGGGGATACCGGAACGGGAAAAGAACTCCTGGTCCAGGCCATCCACAACAGTTCCCCCCGTCGGGACCACCCCTTTATTCCCCAGAACTGTGCGGCTTTGCCGGAGAGTCTTCTGGAGGGCATCCTTTTCGGAACCCTCAAGGGCGGGTTCACAGGATCCACCAACCGGCCGGGTATTTTTGAAATTGCCGGCGGCGGGACCCTGTTTCTCGATGAAATCAATTCCATGCCCATTGCCCTGCAGACCAAGATTCTCAGAGTGATTCAGGACGGCCGCTTCAGACGCATCGGGGACACCAGGACCCGGGAAGCCAATGTGAGGATTGTGGCGGCCATCAACAAGGATCCCCAGGAGGCCATAGAAGCGGGAGAGCTCAGAAGAGACCTCTACTACCGCCTCAATACCATTACCCTGAATCTGAATCCCCTGAGGGAGCGGCAGGGGGATGTCGCGCTTCTGAGCGGGTATTTCATCAAGAAATTCAATGCCAAATACTACCGGAATGTCCAGGGAATCTCCCCTGAAGCCCTGAAGGTGCTGGAGGACTTCTCCTGGCCGGGGAATGTCCGGGAGCTGGAGCATGTCATTGAAGGCATCATGAGTCTCACCGAGGCTGCGAGGATTGAACTTTCAGACCTTCCCAGGCAGCTCGTCAACGCCCCTTGGCGGCAAAAACACTGCCATCAACTGAATCTCAGGGCCCATGTGGAGGAACTGGAGAAAAGTCTGATCAAAGAGGCCATGAGACTGGCCGCGGGAAACATCTCCAAGGCCGCCCAGATGCTTGACATTCCCAGACAGACCCTGCAGTACAAGCTGCGGAAACTAAACGCCGATAATTAGGCGTTTTTCTTATTTTTTGAGGGGAAAACCCCCGGTTTGGCCTGGCATAATATTTGCATGTTTACAGGAGTGGAATAAACTTTGGAGGTGTAGCTATGAAAAAAGGATGCAGATTTGGCACCCATCGCGTCATTGAACCAAAGGGGGCTTTACCCCAGCCCGCGCTGAAAATTGACAACACCATGGAAATCTACGACAATGAGATTCTCATCGATGTGAAGACCTTGAACGTCGATTCCGCAAGCTTTACCCAGATCAAGGAACAGGCTGGCGGCGACATCGAAAAAATCAAGGCAATCATGACGGCAATCGTGGAAGAACGGGGCAAGCATCAGAATCCCGTCACAGGGTCCGGCGGCATGCTCATCGGCACGGTCAAGGCCGTGGGAGAGGCCCTTGAGGGAAAAACAGACCTTGCCGTGGGGGACAAGATAGCCACCCTGGTATCCCTTTCCCTGACGCCCCTCAGGATTGACGAGATTCTCGATGTCCGCATCGACATCGATCAAGTGGATATCAAGGGGCAGGCGATTCTCTTCGAGTCGGGCATCTATGCCAAGCTTCCCGAGGATATCCCGGAGAATCTGGCCCTTTCAGTCCTCGATGTCGCCGGAGCACCGGCCCAGACCCGGAAGTACGTGAAAAAAGGGGACACGGTCCTGGTCATTGGCGGTGCCGGAAAATCCGGCATGCTCTGTCTTTACGAGGCCAAGAAGCAGGCGGGTCCCGAGGGAAAGGTCATCTGTCTTGCCCACAGTGAAAAGAGTGTGCAAAAGGTCCGGGACGCCAACCTCGCCGATGAGATTCTCATTGCCGATGCCACCCAGCCGGTGGCGGTCTACAACGAAATCAGCCGGATAACCCATGGCGGAATGACAGATGTCACCATCAACTGTGTCAATATCCCCAATACGGAAATGACCTCCATTCTCGCCACCAAGGACGACGGACTGATCTATTTCTTCAGCATGGCCACGAGCTTCACCAAGGCGGCCCTGGGTGCCGAGGGCGTGGGGATGGATACCACCATGATCATCGGCAACGGCTACACCAGGGGTCATGCCGAAGTGGCTCTCAATATCATGCGGGAGAGCCGGGAACTCAGGGAAATTTACACGAAACTGTACGCTTAGGAGGAAAATCATGAGACATTTCAATGCAGTAGAGCTTTACAAGAATGTCACTCAGGAACAATGGGACGACTGGCAGTGGCAGGTCAAAAACCGCATCACCGACATAGAAACCCTCAAGCAGGTGGTTTCCATCACCCCGGAGGAGGAAGAGGGCATTGCTAAGACACTGAAAATGCTCAGGATGGGAATCACTCCCTACTACGCGCTGCTCATGGATGAAAAGGATCCCCACTGCCCTGTGAGGATGCAGGCGGTTCCCACGATTTATGAAACCCACAAGAGCCTCGCCGACATGGACGACCCCCTTCACGAGGATGCGGATTCCCCCACCCCGGGACTGACCCACCGGTATCCTGACAGGGTGCTGTTCCTGATTACGGACATGTGCTCCATGTACTGTCGCCACTGTACCAGGAGACGCTTTGCGGGTTCCCAGGACACCGGGATGCCCCTGGACAAGATTGACAAGGCCATCGAATACATCGCCAGGACTCCCCAGGTAAGGGATGTTCTTTTGTCCGGTGGGGATGCCCTGCTGGTGTCTGACGAGCGTCTGGAGTACATCATCAAAAAACTCAGGGCCATCGAGCATGTGGAGATTATCCGCATCGGCACCCGGGTTCCCGTGGTAATGCCCCAGAGAATCACCCCCGAGCTGGTGGCAATGCTCAAGAAATACCATCCCGTCTGGCTCAACACCCACTTCAATCACCCCAAGGAGATTACGCCGGAGTCGACAAGGGCCATCACTCTCCTGGCCGATGCCGGGGTTCCCCTGGGCAACCAGTCGGTGCTGCTCAGAGGCATCAATGACAGTGTCAAGGTCATGAAAAGCCTGGTACACGAGCTGGTCAAAATCAGAGTGAGACCCTACTATATCTATCAATGCGACCTTTCTACGGGAATCGAGCACTTCAGAACCTCGGTTTCCAAGGGTATTGAGATTATTGAAGGCCTCAGAGGCCATACCTCGGGATTTGCCGTGCCCACCTTTGTGGTGGATGCCCCCGGCGGCGGCGGCAAGATTCCAGTCATGCCCAACTATGTCATTTCCCAAAGTCCCCATCATGTGGTTCTGAGGAACTACGAAGGGGTCATCACCACCTATACGGAACCCAGGGATTACGTGCCCATGGAGGACGAAATGGCTACGGAAGGAGTTCTTGGACTTCTCAAGGGCAACCGGATTTCCCTGGAACCCCAGGATCTGGAACGACACAAGAGAAATATCCACGAGGAATAAGATGGGACTGCTGGAATCCTTGGGGGGTCGCTACAAGACCCTGTCACTCATTGGCATGGTGAAGAATGCGGGAAAAACCACCCTTCTCAATGAACTTATCCACGAAGCCGGGGATCGTGATGTGCTCCTTGGCATCACCTCCATCGGCTTCGACGGGGAGTGCCTGGACAGCGTCACCAAGACACCGAAACCCAGAATCATGGCCCCTGGGGGGACACTGATTGCCACCGCCAGGGACCTGGTTCTCAAATCCCCCATCAAGATTGAAGTTCTGGAGGTGACGGGTTTTGAGACGATTCTCGGACCCGTGGTGGTTTTTCGGATGCTCAGGGCCGCCTATGTAGAGTTGGTGGGGCCCAGGAGCTCTGAGGGCATCCGCGAGGTCAGCCGGCTGATGCTCAAATGGGGGGCTGACCTGGTCATTGTGGATGGCGCCCTCGACAGAAAAAGCAGTGCGTCACCGGCGGTGGCCGAGGGGGTGTTTCTGTCCACGGGAGCCGCCCTGTCCAGGGACATGGGCCAGGTGGTCCAAAAGACCCTCCACCAGATTGCCCTGCTGCGGCTTCCCAGGGTGCATGCCCATGAAGCGGCCTATGAAGCCCTTCGCAAAGAGGGGAAAATCGGGATTATTGACGACTCCGGCGAGGTCTGCGTTCTAGACCTCAAAACGGGTATCCAGGCCGGGAAAGCCCTGAGAAATCATTTGAAGAAATCCTCCAGGGCTGTATTTTTCCCCGGGGCTGTGACCTACGGCACCCTTGTGGAAATGGTGGAGGCGGGGGTGATGATTGTCGTCACTGACGGCTCAAAGGTGTTCATCACCCGGGAGAAGTACCTGGAACTCCTGGCCAAGGGGCTTGAAATAAGGGTTGTGCAGCCCATCAATCTCCTGGGTCTGAGTATCAACCCCGTGGCGCCGAAGGGCTACTATTTTGATCCAAAGGAGCTCAGAGAGGCCTTTGAGAGGCACCTCGGAGACCTCCTGGTGATCAATGTCTACGACTGACAAAAGGGAGAGCCTATGGAGTTTATCGACACTTCCAGAAAAAAACTGGAACTGCCACTGATTTTAGAGAAAATCAAGGTTTCCAGTCTCTACGGACGGGAGGCCAAGGCCCAGCTTGGTTTTTTTGCTGTGCCTGAAGAGCTTGAGAAGGAGTACGACCGCATTGATGCCGTGGTCCATCGCCTGGAGTACAATAAGATCACCCTCAGCAGGCTGAGAAATCTGCTCGCGGGTTTCAAGGAAATCCGCACCACCCTCAACCGACTGGAGGAGGGGACGGTGCTGGCGGAGGTGGAGCTTTACGAGCTGAAGCTTTTCGCCCTGGGAATCCGGCAGATTCTGGAGCTTCTGGAGACCTTCGAGGGGTTTCCCCCGGACCTGGTGCCTCCGGGGCTTTCCGGGGTGGAAACCCTCCTGGACCCTGAGGGGGAGGGGATCCCCACCTTTATGATTTACGACAGCTATTCCTGGGAACTGAAGGTTCAGCGCCGGGCGATTGAAGAAAAAACCAGGGAGCTGGAACTGGGAAAAAGAGCGTTGATGGAGGAGCTTGTCAAGACCTACAAAGTCCCCATCAAGGGCTGGGGGGAGATGAGAATCGCCCGGTCCCACGAGGCCTTTGAAAAAATCAAGGCCGATCCCAGACTCAGCTATAATTCCGAGGGTTACGGCCTGGTGAATTTTCAGGTGGACCTGAGTTATTCCTTCAGCGGACTTCTTGAGGAAATCGCATCCCTTAAGGAGAGGGAGAGCCGAATTGAAGAGGCTGTCAAGGCCTCCCTTTCCGAATCCCTGAGAGAGGCCGTGCCGGTTTTCAGGGAGGATATTCAAAGAATTGCCCGTCTTGACTTGGTTCTGGGCAAGGCGAGTTTTGCCCGGGGGTATCATCTGACCCGGCCGGTCATCACCAAGGAGAATGAAATCCTTATCGAAGGCGGATTCAATATTCCGGTCCTTGACCGGCTCAGAAAAGAGGGGATGACCTACACCCCCATTGACATCATCCTGAAGAAGGGAACAACGGTGATCACCGGATCCAATATGGGGGGCAAAACCGTCACCCTCAACCTCGTCGGCCAGGCAGTGGTCATGGCCCACTTCGGTCTTTTCGTCCCGGCGAAGACCCTCAGGTTCAGTCTGAGGGATTTCTACTACGTTTCGGTGGGGGACACCCAGGACATGGCCATGGGCCTGAGCAGTTTCGCCGGAGAGATGATGGCCCTGGCAAAGGTGATTCGCAGGGCCGGGGACAGGGGGTTGATTCTAGTGGATGAGCTGTCCCGGGGGACCAATCCCCAGGAGGGGTATGCCATTTCCCGGAGCATCACGGATTATCTCAATCAACAAGAAGCCATCAGTGTCTTTACCACCCATTTTGACGGCATCACGCCGGGCAAGGTCCACTATCAGGTCAAGGGTCTCAGGGATCTGGATTTCGATGCCCTTGAAGGCCGGGAATCGGTGCTGAAAAATTTGCATCAGCGGATGGACTACCGCCTGGAAGCCGTGACGGCGGACCGGCAGGTTCCCAAGGAGGCCCTGCCCATTTCCAGACTTTTGGGGCTGGAGGAGGAAATCCTCCTCAAAGCCCAGGAATATTTAAGGTTAGAACATGAGAGGAGGCAACAGCATGAGTAAGTTGGGACTCGATTTCAAGCTGGTTGAGGAGGCGCGGCAGTCCGCCAGGAATATTGCCAGGGATATCCAGGGCTTCATTGACCAGCACACTTCGGTGACGGTGGAGCGAACCGTGGCCAGACTGTTGGGAGTGGACGGGGTGGATGCCCTGGACCGTCCCCTGCCCAATGTGTTGGTGGATAAAGTCAACAGTGAAGGACGCCTTGACCTGGGGATCGCCTATTATCTGGGCAATGCCATGGTGCACACCGGCAAAGGCCCCCAGGAGATCGCCCGGATGGTTATGAAGGAGGAACTGGACCTTTTCAAGATTCCCGCCCATGACTATGAGGAGGTCAAAAAAAAGATTTTTGAGGTGGCGGAGGAGACCATCCTGAAAATCCGTCGGAACCGGGAAGACCGGGAGGAATTCCTGAGGACCCTGGGAGAGGGTCCGAAGCCCTATCTCTATGTGATTGTCGCTACAGGAAATATCTATGAGGATGTCAATCAGGCCAAGGCGGCGGCCCGGCAGGGGGCGGACATTATTGCCGTGATCCGTTCCACCGCCCAGAGTCTTCTGGACTTCGTGCCCTACGGCGCCACCACAGAGGGTTTTGGCGGAACCTTTGCCACCCAGGAAAATTTCAGAATCATGCGCAAGGCTTTGGACGAGGTCAGCCAGGAGGTGGGTCGTTATATCCGTCTCGTCAATTATGCCTCGGGGCTTTGCATGCCTGAAATCGCAGCCATGGGGGCCCTGGAGCGACTCGATGTGATGCTCAATGACGCCCTCTACGGCATCCTTTTCAGGGATATCAATATGAAGCGGACCCTTGTGGACCAGTATTTTTCCAGGGTGATCAACGGTTTCGCCGGAATCATCATCAACACCGGTGAAGACAACTATCTGACCACCGCTGATGCCATTGAAGAGGCCCACACGGTCCTCGCCTCCCAGATGATCAATGAGCAGTTCGCGCTTCTGGCGGGACTCAAGGAAGAGCAGATGGGGCTGGGCCACGCCTTTGAAATGAATCCCAAAACAGAAAACGGCTTTTTGCTTGAACTCGCCCAGGCCCAGATGGCCCGGGAGATTTTTCCCAATGCCCCGCTCAAGTACATGCCCCCCACCAAGTATATGACCGGCAATATTTTCATGGGCCATGTCCAGGACGCGCTTTTCAATATGGTGGCCATTATGACCAATCAGGGAATCCAACTGCTGGGCA
Source organism: delta proteobacterium ML8_F1 (assembly GCA_002029975.1). Taxonomy (GTDB): domain Bacteria; phylum Bacillota; class Clostridia; order Peptostreptococcales; family Acidaminobacteraceae; genus ML8-F1. The sequence continues at coordinate 40,190 of LQBE01000020.1, forward strand.
TGCTCACCGAGGCCATTCACACCCCCTTCCTCCAGGACAGGGCCCTGGCCATTGAAAATGCCAAATATATCTTCAACAATATGCGGGACCTGGGAGAAGAAATCACCTTCAAAGAGAACGGCATCATCCAAAAGCGAGCCCAGGAGGTCCTCGGGGATGCCCACCGGATGCTGGCCAGTATCGAGGCCGAGGGTCTCATGGAGACCATTGCCCAGGGCAAGTTTGCCGGAGTCAAACGCCCCATTGACGGCGGCAAGGGTCTCGGCGGTGTTGTGGTGAAAAGTGAGATGTATTTCAATCCCTTTATGGATTTGATGCTGGGAGGTGCTTCCCGTGAATAATATCGACTACACTAGAATAAAACCCTACGGCGATACCTATAATGACGGCAAGATCCAGCTGAGCTTCACCCTGCCGGTACCCTACGGCGAGGAGGCCAAAGAGGCCGGGAAGAAGCTGATGGAGAAAATGGGAATCGAAGAACCCCAGATTACCCACGCCGAGGAGGCGGGAACGGGCTTTACTTTCATCGTGGCCTACGGGATTCTCAGCCACAGTGTGGATTATTCCGCCATCGAAGTTCCCAAGGTGGACGTGGATGTCATGGACAAGTACGGAGTTGAGGACTTCATTCAGGAGAAAATCAAGCGCGATGTGGTGATTGTCGGCGCCACCACGGGCTTTGACGCCCATACGGTGGGAATTGACGCCATTATGAACATGAAGGGCTACGACGGCCATTACGGGCTTGAGCGCTATGACGGGATTGAGGCGGTGAACATGGGCTCGCAGGTTCCCAATGAGGAGCTGGTGGCCAAGGCCGTCGAGCTCGGGGCGGATGCTGTGATTGTCTCCCAGGTGGTCACCCAGAAGGATGTCCACATTCCCAATCTGACCAACCTCATCGAGCTTATTGAGGCCGAGGGTCTGAGGGACCGGATGATTGTCATCGCCGGGGGTCCCAGGATTGGTCATGAACTGGCGGTGGAGCTGGGCTATGATGCAGGCTTCGGTCCCGGCACCTATGCCGAGGACGTGGCCAGCTATGTGGTCCAGGAAATGGTCAAACGCGGATTGGTTTGATTCTCCCCACGGATCATTTCGGGGGATTCTCAGATAAAAGGGTAGGGCGGTTCTTCGGGAACCGCCTTTTTTTAGTGAAAAATTCACGCGCTTTCAGTGCGCGGTGCACTGTTGCC
>LQBE01000021.1:0-7604 GCA_002029975.1 delta proteobacterium ML8_F1
AAGGACATGAATGTGGTCCTGATCATGGTGCCACTCTTCAAGTGTGATTTTATATCCTGGTGAAATATAATTGAAAATTTCCATAAGTCTATTGGATATGGCTTGATCAATAACTTTCTTACGGTATTTCACAACAAGAATTAGATGGTAATTGAGCATGAACACTGAATGGTTGTTTGTATCTAAACGCACAAATATCACCTCAATTACATTATAAACCGCTGAATAATTATGTCAAATTATGGAATATTGGGCGAAAGCTATCCATCCCCTCCCTACGCTCTCGCTAAAGCGAGCAAGGTGGCTTAGAGGGTGGGCAGTTCCGCTTGTTTTGTTAAAACACCATGGCAGGATTTCGACTCATTGTCCTGTACAAATTCAAGTTTCAGTCCTGCTTCAAATTTCCCCATGAGGCACCTCCTCTGAAATGCTTCTGAGATACCGGCCATAATCAGAATTTCCCAGGGACCTGGCAAGCTCCCCCAGTTGATTTTTATCAATGTAGCCCCTTCGATAGGCAATTTCCTCCAGACAGGCGATATACTGTCCCTGTCTGCTCTGAATGGCTTCAACGTAGTTGGAGGCAGCCAGGAGCCCCTTGTGAGTACCTGTGTCCAGCCAGGCTGTCCCTCTCCCGAGAAGCTCCACTCTAAGCCTCCCTTGACGGAGGTATTCCTGATTGATATCCGTGATTTCCAGCTCCCCCCTTGCCGAGGGTTTGAGTCCTTTAGCCATGGCCACCACATCCCAGTCAAAAAAATACAGCCCCGGGATGGCGTATCGGGATTTGGGAACCAGGGGTTTCTCCTCTATGGAAATCACCTGGCCCTGGGAATTGAATGCCACCACCCCAAAATCCGAGGGATTGTTCACATGGTACCCGAAGATTGTGGCGCCCTCTCTGGCCACAGCCTGTTCCAGGGTTTTGGAAAAACCCTGGCCATAGAAGATATTGTCTCCCAGAATCAGGGCAACCCGGTCTCTGCCTATGAATTCCTCTCCAATGATAAACGCCTCAGCAATGCCTCTGGGTTCCCCCTGGGCAGCGTATTGAAGCCTGAGCCCCAGGCTATGGCCTTCCCCCAGAAGATCCCTGTACAGAGGCAGATCCCTGGGGGTGGAAATTATCAGAATCTCTCTGATGCCTGCCAGCATGAGGACGGAAAGGGGATAATAAATCATCGGCTTGTCATATACCGGCATCATCTGTTTTGATATGACCCTGGTGACCGGCAGCAAGCGTATCCCCTTGCCACCGGCTAGAAGAATTCCCTTCATCGTTGGCGCTTCCTTTCCAAAAGATACTCTTCAAGCGCCATTTTCCAGGGCTTGAAGGTAAAATCGAAATTCAATCTGAACATTTGATTCTCGAGGGGGGAAACCCCCTGTTCTGAGAAATGCAAAGCACTCTGACAAGCTGCCTTTTTATGTAGACCGCCAGTTCACCCTCAAGCCTTACAATACTGCCATCTTCAGAGTGGTTATCAACCAGAATAATCTCATATTCAATTCCACTTGTCCATTGCATGATTTTTCTCACAGTGTTCAGGGTCATCTCAAAGGTCCTGAAATGAACAATGATATTTGAAACTTTTTTATCCATGGTTCTGTTTTCGTGATAGTCTTTCTTGAATTTCTCATGACTGAAGTCACGAGATTCTTAGGAACAGAGCTTACTTGATATCGAAGTGTTTCAATCGATATCAGCGGTTTCTCTTCTTTACTAAGCTAACCCCGTCATCCCGACGGTTTAAAGAAGGCTTTAGGTTGACAATAGCCTGAGGACTTCTTTTTCTATGTTGATGCTGACGCTGATGTTTCGATCAAGTACAGCCCCGCAGTTTTGGCAGGTCCAGATCCTTTTGTTCAGTGGTTTTTTACCACTTGGGAAATGGCACTCAGAGCAAATTTGACTCGATGGATACCAGCTGCTGACCTTAACCACTTCTTTGCCATACCAGGCCGCTTTATACTGGAGTACTGCTGAAAATTTGCTCCAAGAGACCTCCCCTATGGCTGTCTTCAATAGATGCTGCATCGCATCCTTCACAATAATTGTATCATTGTTGAGCAAAAAGACACATTCCCCCTTAGCCGCCTGGATGCCCTGATTCACCGCACAGGCAAACCCGGTGTTTTCGGAATTCTCGATAACGACACTCCCGGGGAAATTTTCTCGAATATAACTGACACTGGAATCACTGGATCCGTTGTCCACGACGATAATCTCGTCCTCCGGCGCCTTGCCTGCCATAACAGAGGGCAGACATTCTTCCAGAAAATGCCTGCCATTGTAATTCGGAATTACAATTGAGACCATCCCATCACGCCTTTACTCAATCAATTCTTTAATGATTTGTGCTTTTTAAGTTTACAGGTTAATTCCCCTTTATACAAGTTTTTACCCGGGAAAAAACCTCCAGGAACCTGGGGCGGTTTCTTTTGAATGCGGTTGGGTGGACCCGCGCCTTCTTAAAGAAATTTTTATCTTAATTCCCCAATCCACTTGATTCGCCGGGCTTTTCAACATATAATTAAAAACAGTGTGAATTTTTAGTCCATTAAGGAGGCAAAGGGTCCTGGACCCTTGAAAATCAATGATCAATGTCACTAACCTGAGTTTGAGATTCTCAGACAAAAAACTCTTTGAAGAAGTCAACCTGAAATTCACCCCCGGCAACTGCTATGGGGTTATCGGAGCCAACGGCGCCGGAAAATCCACTTTTCTGGGTATCCTCTCCGGAGAAGTCGAACCCTCAGGGGGGGAGGTCAGCATCACCCCCGGGCAGCGGATGGCGGTCCTCAAACAGGACCACTTCGAGTTTGATGCCTATACAGCTCTTGAGACGGTCATCCTGGGCCATGAGAGACTCTATCACATCATGAAGGAAAAGGAAGCCCTCTATCTCAAGGAGGATTTCAGCAACGAAGACGGCATGAGAGCCTCTGAGCTCGAAGGTGAATTTGCCGAGCTTGACGGCTGGGAAGCGGAAACCAACGCTGAAAAACTCCTCATGGGTCTTGGGGTGACTAAAGCGCTGCACGCCCAGAAGATGGCGGACCTTTCCGGGGACCAGAAGGTGAAAGTCCTTTTAGCCCAGGCCCTCTTCGGCAACCCCCACATTCTTCTCCTGGACGAGCCCACCAACCACCTGGACATCAGAGCTGTCTCCTGGCTGGAGGAATTCCTCATCAACTATGAAAACATGGTCATCGTGGTTTCCCACGACCGCCACTTTCTTAACAAGGTCTGCACCCACATGGTGGACATTGACTTCGGTAAAATCAAAATGTTTGTCGGCAACTATGATTTCTGGTATGAATCCTCCCAGCTGGCCCTCAGACTCATGAGAGACCAGAATAAAAAACAAGAGGAGAAAATCGCCGAACTCCAGGGCTTTATCGCCCGGTTCAGTGCCAATGCCTCAAAATCCAGGCAGGCCACAGCCAGGAAGAAAATGCTTGATAAAATAGATGTCTATGATATCCAGCCCTCTTCAAGGCGCTATCCCTTTGTGGGCTTCACCCCCGAAAGAGAGGCCGGAAAGGATATCCTCTTTTGCGAGGGCCTGAGCAAACAGGCCGGGGGGCGGACGCTTTTCAAAAATCTGACCTTCACGGTGAACAAGGGTGATAAAATCTGTTTTGTTTCAAGGGACCCTCTGGCTAAAACCACCCTGTTCAAGGTTCTCATGGGCGAAACCGCCCCCGATGAAGGCACCTTCAAGTGGGGAGTCACCACCACAAGAAGCTGTCTGCCCCTGGACAACACCCCTTACTTCGAGGACAAGAACCTCTCCCTGGTGGACTGGCTGAGGGAATATTCCCTGGAAAAAAACGAAACCTTTATCCGGGGCTTTCTGGGCAAAATGCTTTTCTCCGGTGAGGAATCCCTCAAGAACACCTCTGTCCTTTCCGGTGGTGAAAAGGTGCGGTGCATGCTGTCAAAGATGATGCTGGAGTCCCCCAACGTGCTGATTTTAAATGAGCCCACCAATCATCTCGACCTGGAATCCATCCAGGCCCTGAACGATGGTCTCGTGGCCTACAAGGGAACCATGCTTTTTGCCTCCCATGACCATAAATTCAATGAAACTGTGGCCAACCGGGTAATTGAACTGACTCCCGGAGGCATTGTGGACCGGGTTACCACCTTTGATGAATTCCTTGAAGATGAGGATCTGCAGAAAAAAATCGACGCCATGTATCAAATATGATACCCAGGTAAAAATAACCGGTTCCCTTTTGACAGACTCCCCTTGTGGTCGGCCGTTTGGATTTTCAGACTGACGCCCTTGAGGGGATTTTTCTATGCCCCGTTTTCAAAGAGGCCGCCGGTTTTACACCGAACTGGGCCCTGCGGTAAAAAACCACCCCGGAAAAAGGGTGGCTGTCATAAGCTGCGGCATACTGCCCTGTCCAACCGACAGGGCGTTTTTTTAGAGACCCGGACTGTCCACGGGATGGGTCTTTGGCTCAGGATTTTTTCTTGAATTCTTTTCCGCAGTGGGGACAGGTGATGGTCACCCTGCCCTTGCCCTTGGGAACCCGGAGCTTTTGTTTGCAGTGGGGACAGATATAGTAACGATGGGTCTCGGTGCCAGTGACAAATTTCTTTTTTCTTTTGAACATGGCCTTCAAATGGTAGATGGCGGTCAGATAATCCTGATTCTCCCGGCGTCTGCTGGCAATGTCCTTTGAGAAGGTTCTGAAGACACTCATGATCAGGGGAATATAGCTGAGAAAAATCAGCCATCCCTGCTCTAAAAGGGATCCGGAAATCGCCAAGGCCACACTGAAGTACAACAGTGCGATGGCAAACTGATCAGTCCCGTTTCTTCCCTGCATCAAGCGTTTTAATCGATTCATTCCTGATTCTCCTTGTTGGTTGAAATTTCTTTTTCCTTGAGAATAAATCCCATGAACTGCAACATGGTGAGGGCTGCAATCCTCGGCGTAATTCCCGCCGGGTCGTACTGGGGCGCCACCTCCACAAGATCAAAGGCCACCACCTCACCCTTGCCGGCAATGCCCTCCAGCAGCCTGCTCATTGTATCAAAATCCAAGCCTCCGGGCATGGGAGAGCCGGTACCGGGGGCCAGGGTGATATCATAGGCGTCGATATCAATGGTGACATAGTAATGCTTCGAAGACGGAATCTTTTCAAGCACCCTTTCAATTCCCATGGTTCTGGCTTCCTTTGCCGTGAGGAGCAGACTGCCGTAGTCCAGGGCCTCCTGGAAATCCGCTTCCAGGGAACTGCCCATACCCCGGAGTCCAATCTGAACCATGTGACTGAAATGACCCATTTCGGACATGGCCCGCATGGGACACCCGTTGGTGATTTTTCCCGGCAGGTTGGTTTTGGACCAGTCGAGATGGGCATCAATCTGAATGACTGCCAGGTCATCGAATCCACTGAGGGCCCTGGCCACAGGAATGGAAACCGAATGGTCTCCCCCCATGACTGCGGGAATCAGCCCCTGGTCGATGATGTTTCTCACCCCTTTTTCAATGTTTGCAAATGAGGCTTCCTGGTCCCCGGTGACAATCTCGGCATCTCCACAGTCTACAATCTGGTTGCTCTGGTTGAGAAGAACAGTTTTTTTGTCCGGGTCATAGTAGCCCCTTTCACCCCGTCCATACTGGGTGGAGGCCTCCCTGATTCTTCTGGGCCCCAGGCGAGTGCCTGACAAAAATCCCACACCCATGTCATAGGGAATCCCCAGAACCCCGATGGTGCCTTTGAGGGTCTTTAAATCCGTTGCCAATGGATATCTTCCGAAGGTACAGATACCCGTAATGGGAGGGCTGCTGTTTTCCATATCATTCACTCCTTGGCTCTTCATCCTGAATATACTTCAATGCTATCACGAATTCTGGACAAGCACCACACACATTTTAGGTCTTGGTGATGAATGTTGGCATTAATATTGCATTAAATATGAGTATCTTGAGTAATCGAGGAGGATAACCCATGAATCGTCGCGTTGAATTTCTGTATCTGCAGCAAGAAGACTGTGTCAAAGCCGGAGGCTATGACATGGCGGGAGCCCTCAAGGCAACAGAGCGTTCCTTTTTTCTCCATGGCAAGGGGGACTACATTCTTCCCCACAAGCCTGTAATCCGCTGGGGCGGCCCTGAAACCGAGGAAACCATCGGCCGGATTATGTCTATGCCCAGTTTCCTGGGGGGTGAAGCCTACAAGGCGGAGCTTGAGCAAAGAGGACTTTTGGGACCGGTGAACACCTCCGGCATCAAATGGATTCCCTCAAAGCCCCACAACCCCGCCAAATATGGTCTGCCCAGGGCCAATGCCATCATTATCATTGTCGATCCCGAAACCCTGATGCCCCTGTGTATCATGGACGGATCCCTGGTTTCCGCCATGCGTACCGGTGCCGCCAGTGGTGTTGCGGTGAAATATCTGGCCAATCCAGGGGCAAGGATCATGGGTCTGGTCGGAGCCTCTGTCCAGGGAATCACTCAAACCCACGCCTTCAAGGCCGGTGCTCCAAGCCTGGAGGTCTGCAAGGTTTTTGATATCAGTCGCAAGACTTCGGAGCAGTTTGTTGAGAGAATGTCCAGGGAACTCCCCGGGATGACCTTTAAAATTGTGGACAGCGCCGAAGAAGCCTTCAGGGACAGTGACGTCATTGCCACGGCCACCATGGCCAAGGAGCCCTATGTCAAGGGAGAATGGTATAAGAAGGGCGCCCTCCACTGTGAAATTTCCTTCTGGGACACCCCTGAAGAGGCCCTCAAATTTGTGGACCATGTGGTGGTGGATGACTTTGATGCCGTCTCCGGCCACGGGGTGGATGTCAGTTACCGGGCTGTCATGGATGGCACCATCGCCAGGGAAAAGGTCACTGACCTGGGGCAGACCGTCGTGGGGAATAGAAGGGTCAGACAGTCTCCTGAGGACATCATTTTCTTCAACCCCATAGGCCTCGGTATCCACGACCTCTCTGAAGCCTTCAGAGTATACACCAATGCCAAATCCCAGGGCATCGGCCTGACCCTCCCCCTTTGGGACAATCCGATTCTCGGTTAGAAGCTTTTTTGTGGCTCCCCTTCCTCACAAGAAGGGGAGCCCTTTGCTTTCTTCTTTTACAAATGCTTTAAAGCAGTGCATAATAGGATTAGAGAGTGCCATAAGGGGTTTTTACGTTGAGAAGATCATACCGCTTTCAAATTGTCATTGTCCTGATACTTTTTGCAGCCTGCTGCCTTTTCCCATCCCATGGGGACACCATGGATTTTCCCGGGGAAACCATCGTGATCGGCGGGGACTACTACTTCCCGCCCTTTGAATATGTGGATGAAACCGGGGTCTACAAGGGATTCAATATTGATATCATGCGGGCCATCGCCATCGAAATGCGCCTGGACCTTGAAATCATCCCCATGCCCTGGTACAACGCCCTCCTGGCTCTGGAAAACGGCGAAATCCAGGCCATTCAGGGAATGAAATATTCCGAGGCCCGGAGCTACCTCTACGATTTTGCCGACCCGTATCTGACCTCTTCTCTTTCAATTTTTGTCAGGAGTGACAACAACTATATCATTAATCTTGAGGACCTCAAAGGCCTGAAGGTTTC
>LQBE01000021.1:7680-23474 GCA_002029975.1 delta proteobacterium ML8_F1
TGAACTCGTGGAATCTGAAACCCACGAAATGGCCATTGACAGGCTCCTCCAGGGAGAAACTGTCGCCTATATTGGCAACCGGCTGACCGGTCTTTATACGATACAGAGAAGCGATTACCGGGATCTGATCAAAATAACCGGAGAAGAACTCCTGCCCAGTGACTACGGGGTGGCCGTTTCAAAGGGAAATGAAGCGCTCCTCGAAATTTTCAATGAAGGACTCAGTGCCATCAAACGCAACGGCACCTATGACAAGATTTACAGCAAGTGGTTTGGAGAGCCCATCGGGCTCCCGGAGTCCTACGTGAGAAACCTCATCTACTTCGGCCTGGCGGTCTTTGCCTTCTTTACCATGGTCCTGCTTCTCTTCTACCACTGGAACAAGCTCCTCAAGAAGGAGGTGGCCAGACAGACCCAGAACCTCATCAGGGAATCCACCTACAAGGAGCAGACCCTCAACAGCATTTTCAATGGCCTGGTGACCTTTGACAAAGAAGGAAGGGTCCTCTCTATGAATGAGAAAATGGCCTACTTTCTGGGAGAGGACTACAGGCAGTCTCTGGGAGTACACTACAAGAAGACCCCCCTGGACCGTCTTTTTTACGACCGGGATTTTGCCCATGTCCTGGCCACGGGAAAACATCGAAAGGAGGTTGAAAAAAAATACCTCCTTAAAGGGGAGAAGCGGATTCTTGAATACAACATTTACCCCCTGGTTGTCGAAAGCCATCAGGTCAACGGCCTCACCCTCACCATGGCGGACATCACAGAAGAAAAGTACATGCGGCGAAAGCTTGCCATGAAGGACAAGCTCGAGTCCCTGGGACTCATGGTCACAGAAATCGCCCACGAGTTGAGAAACCCCCTCACCGCCATCAAGACTTATGTGGAAATCCTTCCCGACAATGTCGATGATCCCGGCTTCAGAGAAAAAATCGCCGAAGATCTTCCCCGGGAAATCAACAAGCTCAACCGGTTTGTTTCAGAAATCCTCGATTATGCCCGTCCCAAGGAAAGCCACAAGAGTGTCTTTGAAATCTGTCGTCCCCTTGCAGAAATTCTGGAGCTTTTCTCAAGCCAGTTTGAGGAAAACCATATCGAGGTCACCCTGGACTGCCGGGAGAATTTGAGGATTTATGCGGATGAGGAACAGTTCCGGCAAGTGGTGATCAACTTTCTCATCAACAGCATCCAGGCCCTTGTCCCGTCTTCAGCCCCTCCCAGAATCGTCATCGCCGTCACAGAAAACCAGGACAGGATTCTCCTTCGCATCACGGACAACGGCCACGGTATCTCAAAGGAGGACCTGGACCACATCTTCAATCCCTTTTTCACCACCAAAAAAGAAGGCACGGGGCTGGGTCTCTCCATCAGTTACCAGCTCCTCAACGAAAACGGGGCGGACGTGGAAATACGAAGCGCTCTGGGGGAAGGAACCACGGTAGAACTCTTCTTCCCGAAGGCACAAAAGGAGGGACCATCATGAGAAAACTGCTCATCATAGACGACGAAAGGGCCATCTGTTCCTCCCTGGGCTTTGCGCTGGGGAAGGACTACGCTGTCAGTACAGCAGTGAACCTTCTCGAGGTCAACCACCATATTGAAAACGATTTTTTCGATTTGATTCTGCTGGATTTGAAATTTGGGGAGGTTTCCGGCATCGATCTTTTGGAGCAGATTGGATCCAGGGCACCGGAAAGTATTGTGGTCATGATGACCGCCCACGGCACGATTCAAACCTCTATCGAGGCCATGAAAAAAGGGGCCTATGACTACATCATGAAACCTCTGGAGATTTCACAGCTCAGGGCGCTACTGGGCAAAGCCCTGGAGTACAAGCTCCTGAAGGAAAAAATTGATTACCTCCAGAATGAGGTGCAAAGACGCTACAGCATCGGCGGCATTATCGGCAATTCAAAAAAAATGCGAGATGTCTTTGAACTCATCCAGAAGGTGAAGGATGTGGATGTCAATATTATTCTTCAAGGCCCCAGCGGCACCGGCAAGGAGCTTGTGGCCAAGGCCATTCACTATGAAGGCAATCGCAGCCTTGCCCGGTTTGAGGCGGTCAATTGCGGGGCCATCCCGGAAAATCTCATGGAAAGCGAACTCTTCGGCTACGAAAAGGGGGCCTTCACCAGTGCCGGGAGCAAAAAAAAAGGCAAGTTTGAACTGGCTCACAAAGGCACTATTTTCCTGGACGAGATTACTGAGCTTGCCCTTCCCCTTCAGGTCAAACTTCTCAGAGCCATCCAGCAAAGAGAAATCACCCCCCTGGGTTCAGAAGAAGTCAGGGCTGTGGATGTGAGAATCATTGCCGCCACCAACAAGGACCTGAAAAAGGAAGTTGAAAAGGGACATTTCAGAGAGGACCTGTATTTTCGCCTCAATGTCATCAGCATCGAACTGCCGGGACTTGAGCAACGCAAGGAGGATATCCCCCTTCTCACCCGGCACTTCATCGACAAATGCAACAAACGCATTGGCAAAAGCATCAAGGGCATTACCCGGGAAGCCCTCCTGGCCCTTGAGGCCTACGACTATCCCGGCAATGTCCGGGAACTGGAGAACATTCTGGAGCGGGCGGCGGCTCTGACGGACCACAGCTTCATTGAGCTCGATGATCTTCCCGGGGACATTTCCCGGTTAGTCCCAGGCAAGAACCTTCTTGAGACTCATAATATCATTCCGGTGAAGCTCGGACACTCCCTTGATGACATCACCCGGCTGGTGATTCTCAAAACCCTGGAGGCCATGGAAGGGAACCGCAGAAAAACTGCGGAGGTCCTCGGCATCAGTGAGAGAAACCTCAGATACAAGCTGAAGGAGTATGGGGAATGCTGACCCTGCAAATTTTACCACCCTGCATATTTTGCAGGGTTTTTTGATGCGTTGATTGGTCTCAAACCCCGAATAATCCCCCTTTTCTCTATGGCACGATATTTGCGGTAATGTAGAGGCAACTAAGGAGGGATTATATAATGAAACTGAAAAAACATCTATCGCTACTATTGGTCATGGTTCTCTTGATTGGTTCTTTGGCAGGTTGCAGCGCCAGCGCCCCTGCTGGAGAAGAGCCGGCACCAAAAGCAGAAAAAGAGTTTGTCACCATCGTCACAGGCTCCACCGGTGGAACCTACTATCCTGTAGGAACAATCCTCGCAACACTCTGGAGTGAAAAACTCGGTGACCAGGGCATTGTCGCCGCGGCTCAATCCTCAGGGGGCTCTGTAGAAAATCTCAACATGCTCAAGAGCAATGAGGCCCAGCTCGGAATCGCCGTGGCCAGTCTGGGATATTTCGCCTATGCCGGAGAAGAAGGCTTTGTTGACAATCAGTTTGAGGATATCCGTCTGATTACCGGCCTGTGGCCTGAATTATCACAGATTGTTGTTACTGAAGCTTCCGGCATCAACAGCCTGGCTGACGTCGCCGGTCATTCCATCAATGTCGGTGGCGCCGGATCCGGAACTGAGTACGGCACCCTCAAAATGCTTGAGATTATCGGCGGGTTGACGACAGATGACTATACCGCAGAACATCTTGGTTATTCAGAGGCCTCCAGCGCCATGCAAAACGGCCAGCTCGACGCCATGAATGCCGAAGCCGGTATTCCCACCTCTTCAGTTTCTGAAATTTTCGCCAGCAAGACCAAGGTCAAAATGCTTTCATTTACCGATGAAGAATATGCCACTTTGAAAGCCGAAGCCCCTCAATACGGTCGGTTCACTGTGCCTGCAGGTCTTTACCCCGGACTTGATGAAGAAGTCGTGACCGTGGGCATCAAATCCGCCCTTTTCACCAATGCCAGCGTGGATGAAGATCTGGTTTACCAGCTGACCAAAACCATGTACGAATACTACGAGGAAATTGTCGGCTCTCACCAGGCTCTCGAGAGTGTGACCCTTGACAATGCCGTAGACGGATTACCTCCTGTTCCACTGCATCCCGGTGCGGTGAAGTATTATCAGGAAAAAGGCATTGAGATTCCAAGCGAAATGCTTCCTCAGTAGGCTACTGACACTGTTTTCCCCCACAACCTGCCATACCCGGTTGAAAAACCGGGTGTTGCAGGTTTTACAGCAACTATCAGGAAGGTGTGACCAACGATGCTATTTAAGAAAAAAGACACTAAAAAAGAAAAAAAACCAAAGGTGATGCGGGCATCTATCGGTGTCAGGAGTTTCTCTGGCCGCATTGCCCTGATGGTCACTATTTATGCCATTGCCACTTCAATTTTTCACATCTATCTCAACAGCTTCAGTCTGATGATTGTGATCAAGAAGAATGCAATCCACCTGGGCATGATGATGGCCCTGGCGTTCCTCATGTACCCCGCCACCAGAAAGTCAGATACAACCAATCCTTCAAAGCTTGACTGGGTCCTCAGTTTTCTCAGCCTTAGTATAGGCTTCTATATTTTTTTCACCTATGACGCCCTGATTCAAAGAGCCCTGATGCCAGTACCTGCCGATTTTGTTTTTGCCATCCTGGCTGTATTTCTGACTCTTGAGGCCGCCAGAAGAGCCGTGGGAATCGTCCTGCCCCTGCTTTCCATCGCTTTCTTGATTTACGCCCGTTTCGGCCAGATGTTTCCCGGAGTCCTGGCTCACAGGGGCTTCAGCTGGGAACGCATTCTGACCAGGATGTATCTCACCGGAGAAGGCCTCTTCGGCGTTTCCATCATGGTCTCCATGAGCTATGTTTTTTTATTCATCCTTTTCGGGTCTTTTCTTCATTATTCCGGCACCGCCAAATTTTTCAATGACTTTGCCCTCTCCTTCGCCGGTAAACTCCGGGGGGGACCGGCCCAGGTAGCTGTCTTGGCCTCAGGTCTGATGGGCACCATCAGCGGTTCCGCCCAGGCCAATGTGGCCACCACCGGTACCTTTACCATCCCCTTGATGAAAAAAGTGGGTTATTCCCCCCGTTTTTCAGGAGCTGTCGAAGCGGCGGCCTCCACCGGAGGGATTCTGATGCCACCCATCATGGGGGCCGCCTCCTTCATCATGGCCTCCTTCCTGGGGATTCCCTATCTCAAAATCATGTACGCCGGCATCATACCCGCACTTTTCTATTACTTTGCCATCTTTGTGGTCGTGGACTTCAGAGCCCAGAAAATCGGCCTCAAGGGGATGGCACAAGAAGATATTCCAGTCCTCAAGGATGTTCTCAAGGAACAGGGCCACCTGGCTCTGCCCATCGTCGTCATTCTTGTTTTTCTGATCCGGGGGGTCACGCCTCTTTACGCCGCCTTCTTTGGATTGATTTCAACGGTGGTCTTCAGCGGTTTGAAAAAAAGCACCCGGATGAGTCTCAAGGATATTCTCAACGCCCTGGATGAGGGAGCGAGAACTGCTGTTTCCATTGCCATTGCCTGTGGGGTTGTAGGCTTCATAGTGGGTGTGGTCGCCATGACCGGCCTTGGCCAGGTCATCGCCCTCAATATCATGAAACTATCCTTTGGATATCTCTGGCTGGCCCTGATTCTCGTAATGGTTGCCTCCATCTTCCTGGGCATGGGTCTGCCGGCAACCGCCTGTTACATTATCACCGCCAGCGTAGCGGCACCGGCACTGATTCGAATGGGAGTGCTTCCCATCGCCGCCCACTTCTTCGCCTTCTACTACGGCACCCTTTCTGCAGTGGTCCCTCCCGTAGCCCTGACCTCCTATACAGCGGCGGGAATTTCCGGGGCCAATCCCACAGAGGTGGCCTTCAGCGGTTTCAAACTGGCCATTGCAGGCCTGATCATTCCCTTCATGTTTGTCTATTCACCCATCCTCCTGATGCAAAATGTCGTCCCGGGATATCTTATCTTGACCATCATCACCGGACTTCTCGGCATCTACAGCCTGGGGGTTGCCAATGAAAACTACTTCAGGTCCCCCCTGAAGATTTACGAGCGCCTGCTGGCCCTGGCGGCGGCACTCCTGCTGGTCAAACCCGGCTATCTTACGGACTCCCTGGGCATCTCCCTGATGGCACTTTTTATTCTGAGCAATCTCTACCGCAATAAAAAATCCCGGGAAAAACTGCAAAACGCCTGATAATCCAGCCCCTGAAAAAAGCTCCTTCCCACCGGGAAAGGAGCTTTTTGCTGTTCAGAATGCGGCGGTCCAGCCACCGTCGGCCACAATGTTCTGCCCATTGATAAAGGCCGAGTCATCACTGGCCAGAAAGACGGCGATGGTGGCGATTGCTTCACTTTTGGCAACCTTGGGAATCAGTTGGTGGACTGCGCCACAGCATTCGATACCGTCTTTGTCAATGTGCTGCATGAATTCCCCCTGACCCACCTCGGTTTCCACCGAACCGGGACAGATGGTATTGCACCGAATGTTTTCTTTGCCGTACATGTAAGCGGTGTTTCTCGAGAGTCCGACCAGGGCGTGCTTGCTGGCGGTGTACACCGCACCGGCGATTCCTCCGTTGAGTCCTCCGATAGAAGCGATATTGATGATAATCCCGCCACCGACCTCCTTGAAGTAATTGACGGCCTCCTTCATATAGAAGAGTGGCGCCTTCACATTGATGTCAAAGACCCTGGCATACATCTCTTCCTCAACCTGGCCGACACCGCTGAAATCATCCATAATGCCGGCGTTGTTGACCAGGATATCCACCTTGCCGAAATCCCTGATGGCCTCGTCAAAAATATGGCTGATGGTGTCAAGAGCTGTGACATCTCCTTCATAGGCGACAATGCGTCCTTCGAGGCCCCCGGCGGACAGGACGAGTTCATCAAGCTTGTCCCTCCGTCTGGCGATGGCCAGGACATTGGCTCCTTCCCGGGCATATTCATAGGCAATGGCTCTGCCCATGCCAGAGCTTGCCCCGGTGACAATAGCCGATTTCCCTTTGAGTTTCATATTATCATCCTTTCCGGTTTAAAAAAGGTTGTCTCGACATTATCTTATATCCCCCAATCCTGACCCGGCAAACCCAAATTTCGAGAATTTGATTGAAAACCCGCTCCCGGCTACTCAGTGAACCATTCCGGCTCAAGGCGCTTCTCGCTGCAGTGCTCAACCAGCCACCTTCGAATGGGTTCCATCCCCCTGTCAAAGGTCTTGGCCCCCACAGGACAGCTGTAGATGCAGCGATGGCAATGCAAACACTTTTCAAAATCAGCCTTCCTGGAATCGTGAAAATCAATGGCCCCCACAGGACATTTTTCAGCACACAGATGGCACTGTATGCAGGTATCCCCGGTATGGGGCCCCATGGGATGAGAGATTCTCCTTTCTCTGTAGGGACGATTTCCGGGCACTTCCACGGAGATTTCCCGGGAAATGTTTTTTTCAATGGCCCGGGCGAACTCCCCGGCCTTTGCTTTGTCCCCAGCATCCGGCCGACCGAAGGCCACCTCTGAGGTATAGGAATGCTCCCCGATAAAGGCTCCTGCGGCAATGAGAACACCCCCCTTTGAGGTGATGATATCTTTAAGCTCCACCAGGGCATCCTCATAGGCCCTGTTGCCATACACCACAAGAGCCGCCACTTTTTTCCCCCTGAAATCCTTTTCTCTGAGATAATCGGCGAATACCTCAGGAAGTCGCCCGGAGTATACCGGAGCCCCGATAAGAACCACATCCTCAGACCCGCTCACAAAAGGAAGCCGTCTCCCCTCAGGGGTGGTGGCATCATATAGCCTGCCGGAATCAGTAAGACCGTAAAAAACGGTTTTGACTATGATTTTTGTCGTATTGGTGGGGCTGAAGTAGATGCCGCAAACCCTCATTTTTTTCTCCCTTCCTATTTCCACGCCGCTGTGCCCAAGCGTCTCAAAGTGCTTCACCGTTTTCTATTCCAAATAGGGGAGCAGGGCGGGCCCTTCATACCACTTGGTATTCAAGGATTTTTTGACAATATTGTCACCCTCTGTCGCTGAAACCGGGATGATTTGAAGACTGTCAAGGTCATAGGCCGCTATCAGACTCAGGAAATCCTTTTCAATGGTCTTGAAAGGATGCTGCCTGTAGGCAATCAAATCCATTTTATTGACCGCCAGCACAAAATGTCTGATGCCCATAAAGGCTGAAATCCTGAGGTGCCTTTTCGTCTGGGGAAGGATTCCCCGGCTGGCATCTAGCAGAATCACTGCCAAATCAGCAAAGGAAGCTCCCACCGCCATATTCCTGGTGTACTGCTCATGACCAGGGGTATCGGCCACGATAAAAGACCGGTGCTCAGTGGCGAAATACCGGTAGGCGACATCAATCGTGATCCCCTGCTCTCTCTCCGCCATGAGACCGTCAAGAAGCAGCGAGTAATCCAATTTGCCCTCACGGTCTGTCCCTTGACTTTCCAGTTCCAGGGTTTTTTCCTGGTCTGAAAAAATCAGTTTTGCCTCATAGAGCATATGCCCAATGAGAGTGGATTTACCGTCGTCAACACTGCCACAGGTCAAAAATTTCAGCAGGGATTTGGAGTCGCTGTCGGATTTCAGTTTGAGACTCATCAAAAATACCCCTCTCTTTTTCGCCGCTCCATACTGGCAATGGTTTCTTGATCAATGACTCGACTCCCGCGCTCTGAGGTATGGGTCCCCAGGGTTTCTTCAATAATGGCCTCCAGACTTTCTGCATCAGATTCAACCCCTCCAGTGAGGGGATAGCATCCCAGGGTTCTGAAGCGAATGCGTTTCAAAACCTTTTTTTCACCAGGTCGGAGCTTGAGTCTCTCATCATCCACCATAATCATATGGCCGTCCCGATAAACCACAGGTCTTTCCTTTGCAAAGTACAGGGGCACAATCTCTATCCGCTCCCTCTGGATATACTGCCAGATGTCCTTCTCCGTCCAGTTGGAGATGGGAAACACTCGGATACTCTCTCCAACACCCAGCCGGGTATTGTAGAGCCGCCACATTTCAGGCCGTTGATTCTTGGGGTCCCAGGCATGGGCACTGTTCCTAAAGGAAAAGATTCTCTCCTTTGCCCGGGATTTTTCCTCGTCCCGTCTTCCTCCGCCAAAGGCCGCCGTGAATCCATAGCGGTCAATCCCCCTCTTGAGCGCTTCTGTCTTCATAATGTCTGTATAGGAGGCCCCATGGTCAAAGGGATTGATTCCCTGTTTAATTGCCTCTTCATTTCTTTGAATCAGCATTTCTATTCCCAGTTCTTTGGCTTTTCTGTCTCGGAAGGCTGTCATTTCTTTGAACTTCCAGGTGGTATCCACATGCATGAAGGGGAAGGGAGGCTTCTCGGGATAAAATGCCTTGAAGGCCAGATGAAGCAGGACAGAACTGTCTTTGCCTATACTGTAGAGCATGACGGGCTTGTCACACTCCGCAGCCACTTCCCGGATGATATAAACAGCCTCCGCCTCAAGCTGATCCAGACGGGATAATTCAATCACTGGCAATCCTCCTTAAACCCAGATATTTTTTTTAGCATTGACCACATAAAAACCTTTCTCATTGAGAGGGTTTTCACGATTGTAGCGCATCGGGGAACCGTCCATCTGTCTGAAAATTCCCCCGGCCTCCTCAACAATGCACTGCATGGCTGCCGTATCCCACTCAGAAGTCAAACCAAACCGGTAGTAAATATCCGCCCTGCCCTCGGCCACCAGACACCCCTTGAGCGAACTGCCGGCAGTGACCACTCTGCTGATAAGCGCTGTGTGGGATTCAATCAGCTGCGTCTCCCTTTCAGTACTGTGGGATCTGCTACCCACCCAGGTCAGACCCGAGGTTTTACGAGAAACCCTGATTTTTTTTACCGACCCCGTCCGAACATTCTCTACCCAGGCCCCCTCACCTTTGAGGGCATAGTAGAGCTTTTGCAGGACCGGGGCGTAAATCATCCCCATCACCGGGTTGCCCTTGTAGGATAAGGCAATGTTCACCGTGAACTCACCAGTGCCCTTGATAAACTCCTTTGTGCCGTCCAGGGGGTCGACAATAAAACAGTAGTCGCTGTCAAGCCTGCTCTTGTCATCTCCCGCCTCCTCAGAGAGGATGGCGTAATGAGGATAGGCCTTCTTCAGTGCTGTAAAAATGATTTCATTGGCCCGGGTGTCTGCCAGGGTCAGGGGGGAATGGTCATCCTTCATGGCGACCTCAAAGTCTGTCTGATAGATGGCCATAATGGCTTCTCCAGCTGAAAGAATCGCGTCATAAACCGTTTTAAACAAGCTGCTCAAATAAACACCCCATTTCCAGTTTAACTGCCTCATGAAAGTGCAGCTTTTGGTAGCCATCAATGGGAGACATTTTCAGAACAGCCCCTCACAAACTGGTTATTGCTTTATTTTAGCACATTAAACCCTGATTGTAATCCATCAAACCCCTGACGACTTTTTTGAAAAGGCAGGGGTTCTGATGCGGATAAAAGAGTCGGCCGGCCTTTCATCACGGATTTGAGCAGGCTCTCTACAAGGAATGCGACCCTTTGGGGTCGCATTCTCTTGAGAAACTCTTGTTTCAGCAGATGGGCTTGACAGGAGTCGTAGACTCTTCCATCTCTCTATTGGATTCCCAGACTCTTTAAAGTGGCTTCTGTTGGAATCCCTGTCTCCAGGTTCCATCCCATACTTTGATAGAATTCTCTGAGCATCACTTCAGTATCCACCACATTGCCCTTGCCCAGGCCATCAGGTGCCGGTTCGGTCGTCAACCTGACGGGAAGCTGATCATCCTTGATATCAAATCCCTCCCGGTAATTGAACATTCTCTCAAGATTGATGACCCGCTCGGCCCCTGTGAGCAGGGCCTCGAGGGTTGACTCCTCTCCCGTCGCCGCATTATAGAGCCCGGTCCAGGTAGAACCCTTGACCGCCAGAGTAATGCTGTTGAAAAGACAGACTCCCAGGAGATTGGTAAGCATTGACAGGGCCATAAACGGCTTCACCCAGGACTTGTTGCCATCCTCAAAGGGTGAGGCCTTTTCAGTGATTCCAAGCTCCGGTTCAAGGTATCCAAAGGCATCAATGACTGAAGCATAGGGTCTGAGATGGTCCGCACCCCTTGGAGAAATCACATGGGAAAGGGTTTCCCCCTTGCTGGCCCTGACCCCGCAGGATGCCAGTTCGACGCCTTTGACAGTAAAGGTGTACTTCTTAGCCTCTTCGCCCAATTGTTCTGCTGCTTTTATAGAGCCTTCGGCGAGAACATGGCCGTAGCCTTCCCGCCTGGCAATTTTTTCGACCATGGTTACCAGGGCATCGGCATTGCCGAATTCCAGTGGAATTCCGTCGGTGGTTTCCTGGTCAATCAATCCCTTTTCATACCATTCCATGGCCGTGGCAATCACCTGCCCTGTGGAAATTGTATCCATCCCCATGCGGTTGCAGAGATAGTTGGCCATGGTGATGGCATTCAAGTCGTCGATAAAACATTTTGACCCGAAGGCTCCCAGGGTTTCGTATTCCGGGCCTCCCCCGGATTCCCCCTTGTATTTACCCTCCTTGATGGTGGTATGCCTGCCGCAGGCGATGGGACAACCAAAACACGGCCAGGGTTTCACTTCCAGAGTCTCATGATAGGCCTGATGGCCAATTTTATCCATGGCATCAAAGGTAGTAAACTGCCAGTTCCTAGTGGGCAGCAGGCCCAAGGCATTGATGGAATCTGTAAAAGAGGGAGTTCCAAAGGGTTTGAGTTCCTCCCGGACAAATTCCTCCGCCTCCAACTCCTCCCGGGCCTTTTTTGAATAGAGGTCCATCATTTGAGGGACCGCATCTTCAAAGATTTTCTCTCCGAAAAACGCCAGAGCCTTAAGATTCTTGCTACCCATGACGGCACCGGCGCCTCCCCTGCCCGCCGCCCGATGCTTGTCAATCATGATGGATGAGAATTTCACAAGATTCTCCCCGGCAGGACCAATTCCCGCAATCCTCACCTTGTCATTGCCTAAGGCCTGTCTAATGCTATCCTCGGTCTTTTCCGTATCCAGGCCCCAGAGATCAGAGGCATCCTTAAATTCAACCGTGTCATTGACAATGCTCAGATACACTGGAACATCACTTTTACCCTCAATAATGACGATGTCGTATCCTGCCCTTTTAATCATCGGTCCCAGAAATCCACCAACATTAGACATGCCTAAAGCGCCTGAAAGCGGAGATTTGAAACCAATACAGAGTCGCCCGGAAGCCGGGGCCCTGGTCCCCGTCAACGATCCCAGTGCAAACACCAGGATATTTTCCTCGCTCAAGGGATCCAACCCTGGCTTGATTTCATCGTAGAGGGTCTTTGCCGCAAAGCCTTCCCCTCCAATGAATTGTTCATACCAGTCAAGAGGTATCTGGTCTATCACAAATTTCTTTCGGCTCAAGTCAATCCTGAGCCGCTGACCCATTTTATTCACGTCTTGTCACCTTCCTTTCTTTTTTTGCCTCCACCTCAATACCTTCCTCTTCTCCTCCTTTCCTCAAAAAATAAGCAAGGAATCTATTCAGACAGCTGAATAGACTCCTTTGCAAACACGGCAGGCTGAAGGATCACTCCTTGAACCCTATGGTTCTGCCTTTCCCTGTTGTGAAGCAACAAGATGCGGGAACAACAGAATCGGAGCACAGTATTCTTGATGGTTTCATTCTAAACCCTATGGTAACTATAATGTCAATGCTTGTGCCACAGGAATTTGCAGACGAATGAACATTTCACGATTTTTATTTTCAAAGAGAGGAAACTCTGTTATGACCTCGCAATAATAGTCTCCCATGATGCGGTACTGCTTTTCCCGTATGAACGCCAGAAGCCGTTTCGCCTGATCGATTTCATTGGTGAAGCCTTCTTTTCCCTTGAATGAAATGGTGGCATAGCTCCCCTTGGGAAGTATCTCCACATGCTCCCCAAGGGCAAAGAATTCATCAAGAAAGAGAAAAATTTCCGAGGAATAGAATCGTTTGACTTCAAGGTTTTTCTGCCGGATGATGGAACCCACATTGCAGAAATAGACCACAGGCAGATTCTCCAGAATTACCTGTTTCTTCAATTCCCTGAGGATATACTCGTAGGTCTCCATGTCACTCTCATAGATATTGATCTTCCCATCAAAAATAAAGATTCTGCGCTCTTCGAATTCCCTGATTTCAGGAAGATTTTTCCTGGATTCTACCTCATATTCCTCCAGGCTGCGCTTGAACTTCAGAGCCCCCCGCTCCATGATTTCAAGCTTTTCCTTCTCTTTCAGAATATTTTCCAGTTGCAGGTCAATATGGTTCTCAATGAGCCTGAGGTCTTTTTTCTCAAAGAGTTCCCTGATTTTACCCAGATTGAGACCAAGATATTTCATGTGATTGATAAAATCAAGTTTAACACTCTGGGTCACATGATAATAGCGGTACCCGGTTTTGGGGTCGACTTCATCGGCACAGAAGAGCCCGATGGTGTCATAGTACCTCAGAGTCTGGACTGAGATATGGTTAAGCTTTGCCATTTCTCCTATAGTCAGTTTTTTCAATTGAGTCCTCCCTGTTGAGTGCCTTAACATGGCAGTTATTCAGGCTGTCCCGGAGCAAGGAACTGAGGCACCACAGCACCTAATCGACCCCATTTCTTTCAACTTGTTTTTCTATCCAGTGGTAGGTCTTTTCAATCCCCTCCACCAGGGGACGGGTTGGTGCCCAGGACAGTTTTTCGTATATCAGGCGGTTGTCGGAATTTCTTCCCCTGACCCCCTGGGGACCCTGGATATGCTTGATGGCCAGATCTTTGCCCGATATCCCGATAATCATCCCTGCCAGTTCCTCAATGGTAAGCATTTCTTCCGATCCGATATTCACCGGACCTGAAAATTCAGACTGCATCAGAAGACGGACTCCTTCGATGGCTTCATCGATATACAGAAAGCTTCGACTCTGCCGGCCGTCCCCCCAGATTTCAATCGTTCCCCCGTTTTCAGCCGTGGCCACCTTGCGGCAAAGAGCCGCCGGAGCTTTTTCTTTTCCCCCCCTGAAGGTTCCCAAGGGACCGAAAATATTGTGAAACCTGGCAATTCTCACTGAGATGCCAAAGTTTCTCTGGTAAGCCTGATAAAGTCTTTCACTGAAAAGCTTTTCCCAGCCGTATTCGCTGTCGGGCTCCGCCGGGTAGGCGGAGGATTCTATGCAGTTGGGATTCTTGGGATCCTGTTGATTGGCAGCCGGATAGACGCAGGCGGAGGAAGAATAGAAAATCCTTTTTATTCCGTGGACGCGGCAGGCTTCAAGAATGTTGAGGTTGATGGTAGCCGAATTGTGCATGATCATGGCGTCGTGGTCCCCGGTAAAAATATACCCGGCCCCTCCCATGTCTGCCGCCAGCTGATAGATTTCATCCACAGCCCCCCGGGTGATCTCCAGGCAGAAGCCGGGCTCCCGCAAATCACCGATAATGAATTCATCCGCAACTGAGGGTTCGAATTCCGGGGTTTTCAAATCAACCCCTCTCACCCAGTACCCCTCCGATTTGAGTCTTTTCACCAGGTGGTGTCCGATAAAGCCGCCGGCTCCCATTACCAAAGCCCTCATACTATCCCTCCCTCTCTATCCCCAGCAAGTCTTTCAGAGCTCCTCTCAGCTGCTGGAGATTGTTTTTTTCCCGATAATCTTTAAACCGCGCTGCTCTAAGCAGAGATTCTCTCTTCAGGGGATCAGAGAGGGTCCTCATGGCTTCGACAATCTCTGAAACCCTTCCCTCGGTCACCGTCAACCCCATCTTGAAAGCCTCCACCCGCTCACCCATCAGGTATCCCTTTGAGACAATCACCAATTTCTCCAATACGGCAGCCTTTGTCAGAAGCCCGCTGCTGTGATAGAATCCCTCATAGGCGAGGAACAGCACGTCGCAGGCAGCGACATAGGCATTGAAAACCACCGGGTCCTCAATGTATTCAAAAATGAATCGACCATCTCCTGCTTTGAAGGATGCTGTCATCTCATGGATTTCCTCCAGTTGCGCCTGGGTATAGTTGTCTCGAGGAAAGTGCCCCGCCACAAGAAAATAGGTCTTTTCAGAACCCAGGGCTTTCATCCCTTTTAAAAAACTGATCAGACCCTTTCTTCTGTAGAGCCCTCCAATCAGTCCAATGACGGTTCTTTCTCCGGCCTCCTCCCTGATCACAGCCAGATCGGGCAGAGGCCCCCCAGGGAGTCTTTCATCCGTGACATCGGGAAAAACCACCACTTTCTTTTTGGAAAACACCCTCGTCATGGCAGGGTAGACGCCTTCATCGAGGACTGCAATGCCCCGGCAGCTTGCCATGCCATTGATTTTTTTGTGATTCAGCCACTGGGCTGTCCTCTTCAACGGATGGGCCCGGTGGCGAAAATACTCCGGCAGGAAAACCAGCCCCACCCAAGGGTATTTGAAGGCCTTCCTCCGGCAACTGGAGTGAAAACTGTGGTTGACCAAGGCATCCGCACCGGTGATAAAGACCAGATCAACCGGCCACCCCGTCTGTTCTTGAGCCCGGGCCACTGCCCTGGAGAGATGCCGCCATCCCCTGCCCCTTGAGAGCGCCCTTCTTCCCTCCTGATCCAGCAGGGAATAGGTCCCGGTATGCACTCTGGCAGAATATTCCGGCAGGGCCTTTGAAACCCATGCCTTGACTCCCCGGGGATCAGGACACAGGACAATCACCTTGAACCCCATGGGCAGTATTTCCGACAGGAACAGTTGCATCTGGGTTTCAAAGTGCCCGTTATACCAGTAGGGTTCCGCCAGAACCACCACAGGGGGCCTCTTGTGAAGCCCTGTGTCCAGACTGTTTCCCATGGCTCTTTTACCTCCGCTGTTTTTAATCTCACCCTTATTATAGCTTATTTTTATCGGGGGCAAGGGATTTAATCCTCTCAAAGCA
>LQBE01000022.1 GCA_002029975.1 delta proteobacterium ML8_F1
GCCGTGGCCCGTTGCCTGACTGGCCGGTCAAGGTCAAAAACCCGGGCAAAAATCCGCTCCACATTGGCATCCACCACGGCGTGGGGCTGATTAAAGGCAATGGCGCAGACCGCGGCCGCGGTATAGGGCCCTACTCCGGGCAGGGCCAGCCAGGAGGCATGGTCCCGGGGCAGCTCCCCTCCGAGTTGGTCCGTCACCAGCTTGGCCGCGCGATGCAGGTTGCGGGCCCGGTTGTAATACCCCAGGCCTTCCCAGAGGGAAAAGACCTGGTCTTGCGAGGCCGCGGCCAGGGCGCGGACATGTGGGAAGGCCTGCATCCAGCGCTGAAAATAGTTGATGACCCGATCTATCTGGGTTTGCTGGAGCATGATTTCGGAAATCCAGACCTGGTAGGGATCGTATGTTTTGCGCCAGGGCAGATCCCGAGCCTGAGCCGCGAACCACTCCAGCACGGGCCGGGAAAAGACGGCTTGATCCATGGATTCTGGCCCGGCCCAGGAAGTCACGGCTTGAGCGTTCACCGTCTGGCCAGCCGTGTTTTGCCTTGTCACGTCCTGCTCGCGTGGCCTGGCTGCCTGGTCTTGCGGGTTGACGTGCCCTTCCCTGTTCCTTGATCCTTCAGAGCCAGATTGATTTCCAGCCTGGACAGACTGACGTTGGTCAGGACCACCCAGACCTTTTGCCCCATCCGAAACACCCTCCCCCGCTGGCGCCCCACCAGTTCCTGGCGCTCCGGAAAAAAGGCGTAGTAGTCATCGGAGAGGCTGGAAAGGCGAACCAGGCCATCGGCATGCAGGTCGGTCAGCTCCACCCAGAAGCCGAAATCAGCCAGCGAGGCAATGACTCCGGAAAATTCCTCGCCCACCCGGTCCAGAAGAAACATGATGGTCACCCGTTTCAGCATTTCCCGTTCCGCGGCCATGGCCCGACGCTCCTGCCGGCTGAGATGATCACCCAGGGACGTGAGTTTCTTGCTCGACATCTTGGGGCCTTGGCCCAACAGGGCGGTTTTCAGAGCACGGTGCACTTCCAGATCGGCGTAGCGGCGAATGGGCGAGGTAAAATGGGTATAACAGGTCGAGGCCAGACCAAAATGGCCGATGTTCTCCGGACTGTATTTGGCCTGCATCTGGCTGCGCAACAGCTGACGATTGACCAGGAATTCCATGTCCGTGTCCCGGGCCGCGGCCAGCAACTCCTGGAGCATGGACGGGTCCGCGGTCTCCATTTTCCGGGGCACGCGCACATCCAGTTCGCAGCGTTCCAAAATCTTGAACAGGGAGCGAAGTTTTTCCGGGTCGGGTTGATCATGCACGCGATAAAGCAGGGTCATGCGCTTGCTGGTCAGATGGGCAGCCACGGCCTCATTGGCCGCGATCATGAATTCCTCAATGAGCTGGTGCGAAAAAAGCCGCTCCCGGGCCTGGATATCCGCGGCCTGGCCCTGGATGTTCAGCAGGATTTCCGGATCGGGCAGATCAAAGTCCAGGCTTCCCCGGGCATGGCGCTGCTGTTTCAGGGTTGCGGCCAGGACGGCGGCCCGGTCCAGCATGGCCGTCAACGGCCCGAGTTCCTGGCGCATGGCCGTATTTTCCTGGCCCGTGACCACGTTCGGGGCCTGGATTTGAGCCTGGGTCCGGGGCTGTGCGTGGTCCTGTACCCGGACATGAACCTGTCTTGGCAGTGCCTGATCCACCTGCTCGTAGGTCAGACGGGCATGGCTTTGCATCACTGCATTGTAAAAATCCGAGCGGACCATGGTCCCCTGCGCGTCGAAATCCATTTCCGCGACCATGACCAGTCTGGGCTGGTCTGGATTGAGGCTGCACAGCCCGTTGGACAGCCGCCGCGGGAACATGGGCTCCACGGACTTGGGAAAGTAATAGGAGTTCCCCCGCTCTTTGGCTTCCTCGTCCAGGGGCGTTCCCGGCTGGACGTAATGGGCCACATCCGCCACAGCCACCCACAGCCTGAACTCCTGGCCGACCTGTTGCACGCAGATCGCGTCGTCAAAATCCCTGGCTGTTTCACCATCAATGGTTACCAGGGGCAGATCGCGCAAATCGCGTCGGCCCTGGAAATCCTCCTCGCGGGGCATGGCAGGCAAGGCTTCAGCCTGCTCCAGAGCGGGCCGCGGGAAATCAGTCGGCACCTGATGATTGAATTTGACCACCTGCTCCTGCACATCCAGGTCCGTCTCCGGCCCCAGAAGAGCGGTCATGGTCCCGGACCACAACTGGGCCTCAAGCTGTTCTCCGATGCGGGCCAGGATGATATCGTCGCGTTGAGGTTGCATGTCAGGGTCCGCGGCGTGAACCTCCATGCCCAGTTCCAGTTTGGGGTCGGTGACCTGGCCCAGCCACAGCCCCTTGCCTCGGGGCTGGAGGATGCGCACGGCAAAAATCTGGGTTTGCCGTTCCAGAATGCGCAGGATCCGGCCCTCGGGATTTCGTCCGTGACGTCGGGACATGACAACCGCCTCCACCCGGTCGCCATGACGGGCCGCGTTCATGTCTCTTGGACTGATAAACACATCCCGCCGACGGTTGTCCTCGGGCAGAACAAAACCTACGCCGGAGCGCTGGATTTTCAAGTTTCCGACAATGGTGGGCATATTTTCCACCAGACCATAACTGTCCCGCATCTGGATGATTTTGCCCTCATGCACCAGGGTGTTCAAGACCGCGTCCAGTTCTTCGCGGCGTTGGCTGCCCAGCTTGAACAGGCGGGTCAGATCCCCATAGCGCAAGGGCTTGCGGGCTTTGCGAAACGCCTGAATCAGGCTCTGCGCATCCAGTGCTGGAGTTCGTTTTTTTCGGGCCATGGCGGGCAACCTCTTGGTGCTTTGCTGATGCTGGTTTCATCTGCGGCGATTGCCACCAGCGACGCATTTCATTCCTGGATGATTTTCCCCAACAACATCTGATCATCTCCCACCTCGGCCAGGGCGTCGAGAAACGCGGGTTCAAAGCTGCCCGGCCCGCTTGCATTGCGGGCAGCCAGCTCCCCCGCGGCGTTGTAGAGCGCCATGGCACTGACAGCACCAGCCACAACATCGTCTCCCAGGGCAGCGAACCCCGCTGTGGTGGAACTCAGGGCGCACCCCATGCCGGTGATTTTGGTCATCAGGGCATGGCCACCGGCCAGGCGGATGGTTCGGGTGCCATCGGTGACCAGATCACGCTCCCCGGAGACCGCCACCACGCAGTTCAGGCGCAGGGCCAGTTCACGGGCAACCGCGGCAATTTCCTCCACCCCATGCACCGCGTCTACGCCGCGGGTTTTGGCCTGAGCCCCGGACACAGCCAGGATTTCGGAGGGATTGCCCCGCAGAACCGAGATGCGCACGGCCTCGAGAATACGGCTCACGGTCCGCGTCCTGTAGCTGGTGGCACCGGCGCCCACCGGGTCCAGGACAACCGGCTTGCCCATTTGATTGGCCTTGCGCCCGGCCAGGATCATGGATTCGACCCAATGGCTGCTCAGGGTGCCGATATTCAGGGCCAGGGCACCGGCCAAGGCGGTCATTTCCTCCACCTCTTCCGGTGCATGGGCCATCACCGGATACGCCCCCTGGGCCAGAAGCACATTGGCTGTAATGCCCATGACCACGTAGTTGGTGATATTGTGCACCAGCGGACCTGTCTCCCGCAGCATGCGCAGCTGGTGAGCGGTGTGTCTCGGCCAATTGAAGGAATGGTTCTCAGACATAACGGTCCTTGGAAAAATTGTGCGTGTTGAACGGTGCATCAGGATGGGCCCCGGCAGCATCATCCTGACTCCAGGAACCCAGCTGCTCCTTCCAGGCATCCAGATGGTCCTGGTATTGGCGGGCTGGCAGGTCCGCGTTGCACGCCGTGCAACGAATCCGGGCATTGCTTCAACGTCCGTAAATATCCGCTGGTTGCCCGCAGAGCGGGCATGACAAAACTGGGGGGTACTTGGAACGATTGGTCATGGCCGGGAAAGAAACAAGCTGGTTGTGAAATAAGGAATATAACGCAAGCCCGGGCTATCGTCCATTCCCTCAGGGGCCGGAAATTTCGCCGGCCAGCTTCCGCGCGGCACCAGCTTCGGGCGCAAGCTTCCGGCGCAACCTTGACAGTTTTACATCACACAACTACTTTTACGCGTTGGACCGAACATTTTGACGCTTCAGGAAGCTTTTTGAGCATACGCACGCTTTTCATTGTCCAAAAGCTGGTTGCGATAACACCGTCCAGAAAATTACAAGAACCCCATAAGCGAAAAGGAGTACAACATGGCCCATGAACTGAATGATGCCAATTTTGACACCGATGTTTTGCAATGCGATCTGCCCGTGCTCGTGGATTTTTGGGCTCCATGGTGCGGCCCCTGCCGGGCAATTGCGCCGGTAATTGAAGAACTGACCCAGGAATTGAGCGGCCAGGTGAAGATCGGCAAAATGAATGTCGATGAAAACTCCAAAACCCCCTCCCGCTTTGGTATCCGTGCCATTCCCACGCTCATTCTGTTCAAGAACGGGGAAGTGGTTGAACAACTGACTGGAGCCGTATCCAAGAGCAGCATCAAGGAAATGATCTCAAAAACCATTGGGTAGTATTGCGGCAATACCCGGAACACATTTTCCGATCCCTTGATTTTTCCTTTTCCAAGATTCTGTTTTGGGCTTTGCTCTTGAATATTGAGAGGGGCGACCGGTCGCCCCTCCAACCTTTTCAAGTGCGTGATCTCGCGCTCCAACGGAACACAGCTGATTTTTAGTATCATGCCTGGGATGACAGTGCATTAAATGCATGATTCAGCCCGGCGCATCCTTGATCCCCGTGCGGGCAACATACTTTTTTCTGGAAAATCCGTGAATAAAACATCTCTTGTCACGATCCCGGCCAGCCTTTTCTTTCTCCTTTTTCTTTCCGGTTGCGGGGTCATCGACTATTACTTCCTGACTCCCCCCGAGGATACGGCGCAGGAACTGGCTCAGGCCGGCTTTGAATCCATGGAAGCCAAGGACTATCGCCAGGCCATCACCTATTTTACCAAACTCAAGGATCGTTTCCCGTTCAGTCCCTACACCACCGCGGCGGAACTGGCCCTGGGCGATGCCTATTTCCTCTCGGAACAATACGAGGCAGCAGCCCAGACCTATCTGGAATTTGAATCCCTGCATCCAGGACATGAGGCCATCCCCTACGTGCTGTTCCAGATCGGCATGTCCTACTTCAATGAGTTCGATACCATTGACCGCCCCGCTGACAATCTGGAACTTGCCTTGCAATATTTCACCCGGGTTGGGCAAAGCTACCCAGAGTCCGCTCAGGCCAAGGACGTCCGGCCCTTGATCGAAAAAACCCGCACCCACATGGCGGAACATGAACTGTACGTCGCGGATTTTTACTGGCGCAGAGGCAAGTATGGTCCGGCATGGCAAAGGTACCGTTCCGTGGCCCAAAATTTTTCCGACATTCCGAAGATTGCCGAGTATGCCCAGCGACAGGCTGATTTTGCCTACTATCGCCACCAAAAAGATCAGTCCGGCCAGGAACGCGAAGAGCGGGAAGGCAGCTGGAAACGTTTGCTGGACTGGTTGTAGCGCCATGTTCAGGCAGGTCAAAAGCCCGGAGAAGAGGCCGCGGAGGATGTATCCGGCGTGGTCAATCCAAGCCGCACTGGGCGCGTGCCGCATGCTGGAACGCGTACTCTGGAAAATCAATGATCGCCATTGGTGCTGTGTACAGCCTCGGAGAGCGGCGCAATGTTTCGCCCTCCTGTTTGCGACGTCAACACATTGCTTAGGCCCTGTTTCCTGACACGCCACGCTTAGCGCACCATGCCCGCCGCAGTGAGCTTTTCCTGGCCTGACCTTGTGGAATCACGGCGCATTCCGGATCAGGCTTTTGCCCGGGCCTATGCAGCCATGAGCGACGTGGATCGCTCCTGGATCAAAAAAAATATTGCCCAGCTCTATGCCCTGTATCCGCCGAACCAGACCCGGGCAGCCAGGACCTCGACGCACTGGCATTGCGGGTTTGCTTCGCACCTCGCCCGGCGCCCCAGGCAGTGGGCCCTTGTGCTGCTCTCCGGGTCCAATCCAGGCCCGGCCCGGACCTTGGCCGCACTGCTTCCGGCCGTGACATCCGGCATTCCCCATATTCTTGTTGCCCTTTCTCCCCGGCACAGGCGCGACACCTCCCTGCTGACCAGCCTGGAACTCTGCGGCGCGGAGCTGGTCTGTTGCCTAGGCAGGCAGCAATTTCAGGACCTTCTGCATCAGCTTGCCCCATCCTGGGGCCAAGGCGCTGTGCTCTCTCTGGGCGACACCCCGCCCTCTCCGAGCTCTTGGAAAATCATTGCGGACAGCGTATTGCGCGGCCTGGCCTATTGGCAGGCCCCGTTGGCAAGCCGCATTGCCCTGTGGTGCGAGAACCCCGGGCAATGGCTGTGGGACGTGTTGCAATGGAACCACCCCGGGGCACATCTCGAGGCCTGGGGGCCGTTGCGCACTGAGGCTCCGGAATACATTTCCAGGATGGCCGGCGACTGGGATGCCTTTTGCGACCCGCAATTGTTCGCGCGAGGCGTTCCCCGGGC
Organism: delta proteobacterium ML8_F1; assembly: GCA_002029975.1. GTDB lineage: Bacteria > Bacillota > Clostridia > Peptostreptococcales > Acidaminobacteraceae > ML8-F1. The sequence goes on from LQBE01000022.1 coordinate 6,574, forward strand.
CATGGCTCATGACCCGCGACTTCCCGAGGCCGGACTCCTCCTCACCCCGGGGCAGGAAGGATGCTGGGTCTGGCCGGAACTGAGTCCGGATTTGTTCCTGCATCGCGGCATGACAGTTGCGAACAGTCCTGAACTTTCCGAGTAACTGTTCAGAGGACAGGGGACAGAAGCCAGTAAAAACAATGGATTGCAAGTTCGCCTCGTTACTGCTCAATAACACTGGGCAGTCGAACACCGAAGAAAAACATCTGGATTCCGACTTTCGTCGGAATGACTTGAAAATGTTGTGCATTGTCAACAAAGTCATACCGGCGAAAGCTTGTATCCAGGCGCTGTTGCCCGGCGTTATTGAGCAGTTACTTCGCCTCTTATGCCAAAAGAGCTGGCAAAGAACTTTTGGTACTGACCTCATAGCGAACATGAATGCCCTCCACCAACCAGCAAAGCGCATTGCACCATGAGCAAATCCAAATCATCCCCAAACACGCTCTCCAAGATTCGCAATATCGGCATCATTGCCCATATTGACGCCGGCAAAACCACGGTCACTGAACGTATTTTGTATTACAGCGGAATCATCCACCGTCTGGGCGAAGTCCACGAAGGCAACGCCACCATGGATTATATGCCCGAAGAACAGGAACGGGGCATCACCATTACGTCCGCCTGTACCACGACTCCCTGGAACGATTATACATTCAACATCATCGACACCCCCGGGCATGTGGATTTCACCATTGAAGTGGAGCGCAGTCTGCGAGTGCTGGATGGCGCGGTGGGTGTATTCTGCGCCGTGGGCGGAGTAGAGCCGCAGTCCGAAACCGTCTGGCGGCAATCCAGAAAATTCAACGTGCCCAAGCTGGCTTTTATCAACAAGCTTGACAGGTTGGGAGCGGATTTTGCCGCGGTTCTGGATGAAATGCGCACCAGGTTGCACATCACCCCGCTGTTGTTGCAAATGCCTGACGGTCAGGGCCAGGATTTCAAGGGGGTCATTGATCTGTTGCGAATGCGCTTCCTCGCCTTTGACGCGGCCAGCAAGGGGATGCAGTGGGAAGACATGGAACCCACCCCGGCCCAGTATGAACTGGCCCAGCCTTGGCGTGAAAAAACCCTGGAAATACTGGCGGAACACGATGATACCTTGCTGGAAGCCTATCTGGCTGGGGAGTCCATGGACATGCAGCGCATCCATGCGGTGATTCGCAAGGCCACCATTGACAATACACTGACCCCCGTGCTCTGCGGCTCGGCGCTGAAAAATATCGGCATCCAACCCCTGATGGACGCCGTGTGCGCCTATCTGCCCTCTCCGGAGGAAATGCCCCCCACCAACGGCCTGCATCCGGAGACACACGCCAAAATCGCCTTGCCCGTGGATTCCCAAGGCCCTTTGGCCGCGCTTGTCTTCAAAATCACGGTGGAGGCCAATCGTCGCCTGGCATATGCACGCATCTATTCCGGCACTCTGAACGAAGGACAATTGGTGCGCAACACTTCCCAGCGCGTGGATGAACGCATCGCCCATATTTACCGGATGCACGCCGACAAGAAGCAGCGTCTGGACCAGGCCAGCGCCGGGCACATCGTGGCCCTGGCCGGCTGCAAGGCCACCAGGACCGGTGACACCCTGGCCCTGGCGGACAATCCCGTGCTGCTGGAACAGATCGCGGGCTACCAGCCGGTCATCTCCCTGGCTCTGGAACCCAGGACCCAGGCCGATGCCAAACGGCTTTCCGAGGTGCTCCACTTGTTCCTGCTGCAGGATCCCACGCTTTTTGTCTTCCAGGATGAGGAAACCGACCAGTTAATTCTTTCCGGCATGGGGGAGCTGCATCTGGAGGTGGTGCTGGAGCGTATGGCCCGGGAGTACGGCGTGTCCCCGCGAGTGGGCAACCCGCAGGTGCTCTATCAGGAAACCGTTGCCCGTCCCGCCGCGGCCGCGGCCGAGTTCCACCGGGAACTGGCCAAGGTCATGCATTATGGCGGGGTGGACCTGGCCGTGGCCCCGCGCAAACGTGGGACCGGGCACGAAATCCGCTGGACCATGGACACCCAGGGCTGGCCCGCAACCTGGGTGGAGGCCGTGGCCCAGGGGGTGGAGGACGGCCTGCAAAGCGGGGTGCTCAAGGGATATCCGGTTCAGGATGTTCTGGTGGA
>LQBE01000023.1 GCA_002029975.1 delta proteobacterium ML8_F1
ATCAAAGTAGCTACCGGTCCCGGTTTGAGTGGTGTCGACTCAATTGCAGCCGATTTCGCTGATTTCCTACCACGCCCATCTGTTGGAATGACATCTCCAGTAATGGGGTCCCGTTTACCGATAAGCTTTCTTTTCGCTCGGGGTTGCTGTTTTTCCTTATCCCAATAGGACATAGATTCATACACATAAGTGATCCCACTGCGTTTATCAAGCTGGTTAACAATCGCCATATCATTCACCTCCTAGTTATGTATATTGTAACACATAACTAGGAGTCTGTCGATTGACAATCGCTTAAAAATCATGTTTTTTCAACGCTTTCAAGGTAGCTTATAGCCCTGACCTAGTTAGGGGCTTCGGGAATACAGGTTGTATACACTGTCAGTTGTGTCTGAAAATTTGCCCAGTGGAGAACATCACATGGGATGTTTCAATTGATGCACCAATCTTTGGTGATGGATGTACAAGTTGTTTTGCTTGCTTGCAGTGGTGCCCTAAGAGGGCTATTTGCTTTGGCAAGTATGGTTTTGAATCTGTTGGATTGGTGCCTTATCATCATCCAAAGGTAACTCCAGATGAAATGATACGACATATTAAAAGATGACTTTGAAGAAAAATTGCCGGGGTGAGGTTTTTGGGTACAATTTGAAATTTGTACTTAAAGTCTCGCCCTTTTCTTATGCCCAAAACCTTCAAAACAATTGGTTTTAAATTTTGTTATTGTGTTTTTAGTTTAGTAGCTGTATCAAGTTAAGAGCGATACAAAATGATACGCTCATCTTTCATAAGCCTTTGCAATTGTTTTAGCCATATTAAGCAATAATTACAGATAAACGATTAACGGAGTGTGGTATAATATAAGTAAAAGGTGGTGTGTATTCATGAGAAATATTGAGAAAATAATCAAAGAGGTTAATGGCTCAATGGCCATGGAAGGAATGCCCTTAACTGAAGATGATAAAAATAGAATGAGACTATGCGCAGGAGATCGAGACAAGGTTGATAAGATGGTTTCAGAACTTATAGAAAAACATAGAACTAAGGAAATCAAGAGCCATGAACAAAGATAATAGTTATGATTATGAGTATGATGACAGATATTGTTACAAACAATCAAACGTTCTTATAAACAAACTAGATATTAAGGATTCATACGAGCTTAGTGTTGCAGAACGAGAAATCACTGCCCTTAGAATGATGGATGCAAAAATAAATAAGATTGAAGGTCATTTTGATTTTGAGCATTTGTACACGATTCATAGATATTTGTTTTGTGATATATATGATTGGGCTGGAAAGCTCAGATGGGTCAATATTGCAAAAGGAAATGGTAGAACTCAAAGGCTTTTCATTGAATACCTTGCTGAAAGTATTGGCTATAGAGTAGATTTTTCTGATGTCTCAGAGAGTGAAATGATAGAAGCTAGCGCCACATCTTTTTAATGTGATTTTACGAAAATGAATGAAATTTTCCTTAATAATACGATTAAGATTGTAAATGATGAGGAATAAGGGGATTTTCAAGCGTTAGCTTTCTTGTTCGGGGTATACACTAAAGGAAAGGCCCCATGCTGAAAAGCATAGGGCCTTTCCTTTACCGGTGAAGGGGAGTCGGATCCTGAGAGAGTGAGGCATTATTGTGAAGAATGGTCAGGGAAGAGGCACCCGATATCAAATGGCTTAGTTTGCATCGTTGTACAACGAAAACAAATTATAAGTAATTTTTTATAATCAACGCCAGAACACTCGTGACTTTAGTCGTGGGATGAATGGCTTTTTTTTCGGGTGGATTTACAATTTAAGTGCAACACTACCCGATAAAATAAAAGAAAGACTCATAGAAATAGTTCCCTTACAATGATAGTAGCTTATACTTCAAAGGGAGGAACTGATCATGCAGCCAATCCAAGGCTACGCCTATGCTCTATAGGACTCTTTGCCCCCAGCGACATTTTTATTCTTTCTTCATTATACCAAGCCATACATCACAACGATGCAATCGCAGTGGGCATACAGAGAAAAATAATCGTGTCTCAATCAAAGTTCGTCTGTAAAGCGTGTGGATATATAGATAATGCAGATATTAATGAGTCAAAAAATATAGAATTACTGGCATTAGCAATCTAAAACACCGTAATCCTAGTTAAACCGTAGGGACTACGGGGATAGCCTAACCAATTAGAAATCAATGGGTTTCCGTACTTAGAAATCCACTTCAGCTTTAGCCAAGTGGTAGTTCAATCTAATGACCATTATTTACTAAACGGCTGTGGTGTCTATATTTTTTTGGTGTGTAACCTGTTTGGGTTTTAAATTTCTCAATATAATAACTGATACTTCCAAATCCTGTATTTAAGGCAATTTCTGTTATATTTTTATCTGTATTCTTTAATAACAAGATACTTTGGTTAATACGATGTGATATTAGATACTCAAATGGTGTGACATGTATGGTTCTTTTGAATATTCGACAACATTCTGACAAGCTGATGTTTCCAATATTTGCAATATCATTTAATGTGATTTTTTCACCATAATTTTAATGAATAAAAGTCAACATTTCTTTAATTCTCTGATCTTCTTCAAAAATCCTGACATTAACTTTGTCAATATAATCAGATGTATTTGTAATGATTAAGAACCAGATTTTATAAATCATGTGATAAATAGATAATTCATATCCAAAATTCTTAGAAATATATGCCTGGTTCAAAGCACTTAAAAGCATTAAAATCTCATTTTCCCAAGGAATTGAAAGGTCAAATAAGATTGAAGGTATTGAAGGCAATTGAATAAAAGGTTGAATATATTTCTTTTGAATAATACTTTCAGAACCTGCAAAAAAACCAGGTGAAATGTTAATACCAATATACGTAGCATTCTCTAATTGACATGAAGCGATTGAATGTAAACAAGAGGCGTTTATAAAAATGCCTTGATTTTCCTTAATAATATATGATTTCTGATTAACGTTTACACTAATACTACCTTTTGTAACTAGATTGAATTGCATATGTTTATGCCAATGTAATGGAGTGCAAGCAAGAACGTTTTGTGTCAGTTCCATTTCATAAACCGCGATTGGAAAGCTTTCTGTACCGTGAGATGAAATTTCCTCATAATCATTGGATAATGGAAAGTCATATTTAGACATCACTTTTCTCCATTTAGCAATATAACGATAAAAACAGACGTTATAGTAATAGATATCTGTCGTTGTGGATAATATAATGATAACATAATTATTGCAACAGGAGGAAAAATTATGAAAGAACAGTTAACATGGGAAGCATTAATTGAGTTAGAAGGTTTTCCAAGAAAGAGATTGGCGCTTTTGCCAACACCGATGCAACAGCTTGAAAACTTTTCAAAAACATTTGATGGCGTTGAATTATGGATGAAAAGAGACGATTTATCAGGGCTTGAGGGTGGTGGCAATAAAACTAGAAAATTAGAATTTTTAGTCGGTGATGCCTTAGAAAAAGGTGCAGATACACTGGTGACTATTGGTGCTATTCAATCAAATCATACACGACAGACAGCTGCAGCAGCGGCAAAATCAGGATTGAAGTGTGCTTTAATGCATTTTGGTTGGACAAAAGACGCGGGTCCGAATTATAGAAAAGTGGGAAACATACTCTTGAGTAGCATTATGGGGGCCGAATTGTATGTAGATGATACGCCAAGAAAAATTGATGACCAAGGCCCCTTAAAAGAGTTTTGCGATTTTCTTGTTAAAAAGGGTAAAAAACCATATTTGATCCCAGGAGGTGCTTCAGAGCATAAGCTCGGTAGCTTAGGCTATATGGTTTGTGCGGCTGAAATTGTTAAACAAAGCAAGGAAGAAAATATCACATTTGATTATGTTTTACATTGCACAGGTAGCAGCAGCACACAAGCAGGTTTAATTGCGGGCTTTGCTGCATTAGGAGAAAAAATCAGAGTTATCGGTATAGCCGATGACGATGAGACTGTTATAAAAAAAGGTCGCGTATTGTCACTAGCAAATGATACTTTAGAAATGATCGGAATAAATACAAGAGTTACTTCAGATGATGTTGAAATATTTGCTGGTGATGTTAATCTGTATGGTATATCGGATGCTAAAACTTTTGAAGGAATAAAGCTATTAGCACAGTCAGAAGGTATCATTGCAGATCCTGTATACGAAGGCAAAGCTATTCGAGGTCTAAGGGAATTATATGAAAAGAGAAGATTTGAAGAAGGCAGCAGAATATTGTTGATGCATCTAGGTGGCAGTCCAGCAGTACATGCATATGCTAATCAGTTTGATGAGGTGTTGTTATCTACAGAGTTTTATGAACAATTTAATAATACGGAGGGAAAGTAAATGCCAAGTATTAAAGTATTGTCAAAAGAAGAAACCGAAAAAATATTGAATATGAGGGATGTTATATCAGTAGTAGAATCTGCATATGCACAAAAGGCTGCAAAAGAAGCAACCATATTTGATTGGGTATTTCATGAATTTGATCCTGGTGTTGCAGACATGGATATTAAGTCAGGTTGGTTACAAGATGCAGGTGTATATGGGATGAAATTAGTTTCATGGTTTAGCAAAAATCGCGATAAAAAGTTGCCTGAAATAATGGGTGTCATTATGGTGTTTGATGATCAAACTGGTATGCCCATTGGACTGGTTGATGGCGCGCATATTACAGGTATGAGAACCGGGGCAGCCGGAGCAATTGGTGCAAAATATCTTGCCAAGAAAAATGCAAAGACTCTATTAATGGTAGGAACGGGACATATTTCGACATTTGAAATTGCCGCGACCCTATTAGCAGTAGAAAGTATTACACAAGTTCTGATTCACAATCCTAGGACACCAGAAAATGCCATTGAATTAGCAGCTGAAATAAAGACAATTTTAAAAAATAGATTTGATATAGATAAAGAGTTTAGTGTTAAGGCAGAGCCTGATTTAGAATTCGCAGTCAAGAATGCGCAAATAATTATTACAGCAACACCAGCTAGGGAAGCGATGATTAAGAAGGAATGGGTACAACCAGGCACTCATTTTAGTTGTATTGGGGCGGATATGCCTGGCAAAGAGGAAATAGATCCAAGAATATTTGAAAATGCTCGTGTGTTTGTTGATGATTTACAGCAATGTATGAACATTGGAGAAATTGAAATACCAATAAAAACTGGTTTTTTAAAATCTGAAAGCATTGTGGGTGAAATTGGAGATGTGATTAACCAAAGTGCTGTTGGTAGAACAAATAACGATGAAATAACTGTTTTTGATGCAACTGGGACAGCGTTACTAGATTTAATGACGGCTCAATTGGCATTTAGAATAGCAGGAGAGTATGGTTTGGGTACTGATGTTATATTATAGCAAAAACAATAAATGAATTAGGTGGACTAGTATCGGTATTTCGGAATCGAGTGAATTGACTCATACGCATAAACCTGAATAAGATACGTAATTTGAATTCGATTATGCACACCCCCTTCTTTCCCAAATTATTGGATTTTTGTCAAGGGGTGTGCATCATTTCTTTTGTAGTAGATTCGCCAATAAAGAAAAGGTTCAAGGCTATATAATGGTGTCAGTTCACAAAACTGTCTCCTCCTTCCTTTAGTATTTTGCGACGATACTTGACCGACCAAACGATGGAGTAATTGATACTGTAAACACAAGTTCTTGCATGGATTAGATGTGTTTTCTTTATATCCATAGGATAGCCTATATAGAAATTTATGGTAATTATCAATGTTTATACAACAAACGTATGGTTGTAGATTTCAGAGGCAATTCATCGCCCCCCTATATGTCAGAATAGATGTCGTGTGGATGATATAATACTTTGAGAAAGGTAGGTAACCACACGATGAGCCAAAAGAGATATTCAATAGAGTATAAGCAGCGTATCCTAGAGAGCTTGATGCCTCCCCAGAACAAGTCGGTGCCCCAAGTGTCGGAAGAAGAAGGTATCAACCGTAATACCCTTTACGGGTGGGTTAAGAAAGCCCGTGAGAACGGGGTTAGCATTCCAAACAGTTCCCCATCACATCAGAAAAAATGGCGCAAGGAAGATAAGTTCAAGATGGTGATGGAGACATACAGTATGAATGAAGCTGAACTGAGTGCATACTGTCGAGAGCATGGCCTCTACGTATCAGAGATCAAAGAGTGGGCAAAGCGACTAGAGCAATCGCTTGATGAAAAAGTCGATTCAGCTGAGTTAACCGCTGAGCGCAAACGTGCTAGCAAACTAGAGAAGGAGCTCAAGCGTAAAGAGAAAGCACTTGCGGAAGCGGCCGCTCTATTGGTGCTCAGAAAAAAGGCCGATGCGATTTGGGGGGAGCCCGAGGAAGACTGATTAGCAGCTCGGATTGCAAAGAAGCACTCGCGCTAATCAAAGAAGCCCGGGAAGCTGGTGCACGTCTAGCACCGTGTTGTAGGATCCTGAACATATCAACGAGGACCTATGAGCGGTGGTCGAAAGAAGGTGGCGCTAATGATGGTCGCAAAAATGCCAAGCGTAAAGCACCACATAACAAATTGTCCGAAGAGGAACGCCAGGCAATTCTCGATACATGTAACGATAAAGCCTATGCTGATTTGAACCCACCCCAGATTGTCCCGAAACTAGCTGATGAAGGTAAGTACATCGCTTCAGAATCTACCTTTTATCGGGTGCTGAAGGATGCTAAGCAGAACACAAAGAGGAGGGCTGTCCGTAATCATGCTGAGCGGCCGCTGGCGACTCATGTGGCCACAGCCCCCAATCAGGTATGGACTTGGGATATTACTTGGCTTCCAGGGGCGATCAAGGGCCATTACTACAAACTGTATCTCATCATCGATATCTTTAGTCGAATGATTATCCAGTGGGAGGTTCATCATAGCGAGACTCAAATTCACGCGATGGAGCTGGTAAAGAAAGCGGTATTTCGCCACAATGTACTCAATCAGCCTCTTGTGCTCCATAGCGACAATGGAAGTCCCATGAAAGGACAAGATTTTCAGAATCTCCTTGTTCACTTAGGCATTACAAAATCCTATTCGAGGCCGCGAGTCAGTAATGATAACGCTTACTCAGAATCCTTGTTCAAAACCTTGAAGTATACAAAGGATTTTCCAAATAAAGGTTTTGAATCCATCGAAGGGTCACGAATCTGGGTTAATCGTTTCGTGAATCTCTACAACACTGAATTCATGCACAGTGGCATCAAATTTGTGACACTTTATCAGCGGCATCATGGTCTTGATCAAGCAGTGTTGGAGAACAGGAAGGGTGTCTACGAAAAAGCTAAGCGCGAAAACCCAGGTCGATGGTCAGGAGAGATTAAAAACTGGGATTACATAGATTATGTCGCTCTTAATCCGGTTAGCACAGAAGAAGTCCAGAAGAAAACACGACAACTTCCTTGACAAATACCGCCCAATTGAAATAGGGAGGATTCTTGGCCAATTTCCTAAATTAATAAAAAGATTTCGATATATCGAATGATATTCGGATATTACTATTTACATTTCGATATAAATGAATTAAAGTGAAGTAAAAGACTATGAGAAAGGATATGCCAAAAATGATTTTTAGAGAGCAATACATGTCAAAAATTCGCCCGTTTATGAATCAGCCTATTATCAAAGTATTGACGGGCATACGTCGTTCGGGAAAATCCGTCATGCTTGAGCTTATTCAAAAAGAATTGATTCAACAAGGCATCAATGAAGAATTTTTCATCTCAATCAATCTTGAAAGTAAAAAAAATCCATTTGACATTACAATTGAAAGAATCTATGAATATGTAAGAACACAAGTTACTGAATCAAATCACAAAGGTTATCTTTTTTTTGACGAGATACAGGAACTTGATGGTTGGGAAACGCTGATTAATGCAATCATGATTGATTTCTCTGTAGATATTTATATAACGGGGTCTAATGCAAAATTATTATCGGGTGAGCTTGCAACTTACCTAGCTGGCAGGTATGTAGAAGTGAAAATTTATCCTTTCTCATATAAAGAAATTCTCAGTTTTTTTCCTCAAAAGAGCAAGCAAGAGGTATTTCAACTTTATCTCTCTAGAGGTGGAATGCCATTTCTCTATCAGTTTCCTATGGATGATCGTAGTGCTATGCAGTATTTAAATGATATTTACGATTCAATTATTTTGAAAGATATTGTGACTCGAAATAAGGTAAGAGATATTGAACTGTTGAAGAGAATGATTCAATTCTTTATTGCCAATATAGGCAATACATTTTCATCTTCTAACATTTCAAAATATCTTAAAAATGAATTACGAAGCGTTTCAACAGAGACGATTTATAATTATATAGACTATTGTAAAGCAGCTTGTTTTTTACATTTGGTACAAAGAGAAGATTTAATGGGTAAAAAATTATTGCAGTTTCAGGAAAAAATATATATAGCGGATCATGGGATTCGCGAAGCGGTATTTGGAAATAATATGCGCGACATCAATCAAACCCTAGAGAATATTGTATATATGGAATTACTTGGTAGGGGTTATGATGTGCATATAGGGAAAAATGCTAACAACGAAGTGGATTTTGTTGCATTGATCGGAAACTTAAGAGTATATATCCAGGTCTCTTACTTGCTCGCCTCCGATGAAACGGTGGAAAGAGAGTTTTCAGCACTCGAATCGATATCAGATAACTACCCCAAGTATGTTGTTACTATGGATGAAATCGATAGAAGTAGAAACGGAATAAAGCACATGAATATAAAAGATTTTTTGTTAATGAATCAATTTTAGACAAAGAGAATAAGGGATTAAGTTTTATTCCAATGGGAGAGAGTCCTCTATCAATAGAAGTACATACGATAACGTATGATAGGTTTCAATGTATCGAAAGAAATGAATGGGTCTGTCAATAATTTTGTGCTTTTAACTATTGATCCCATTAAGGCAAATAGCTGTTGACCCGATCCGGGAAGAAAATCGATAGCTGCAGTAGGATTTGCCCCCAGTTATGGACCCTTTTGGTCCATTTCTTCATCACATCCTGAGTCACCAGGTACAGCATTTTCACCAAGGCATCGTCCATGGGCAAGAGGGCTTTGCCTTTGGTCGCTTTCCTCAATTGACGATATTGGCTTTCTATGATGTGTGTTGTGCGGAGGAACTCACGGATCTGCAGCGGATAATTGAAATTGGAAGAAATGATAGCAAGAATGCCCCAGAGGCCATCATTAATCCAAGCAATGTCGAAACATAATATGAGATAAAAGGGACAAAAGGGGTAACAGTCAAACAAGCTCTAAATCCGTCCCGGATGCTTTCGGATGAAAGCAAGAACAATCCGGAGTGTCATTGGCTGAGATTCTTTGAAGGATGGGCGGACAAGGGCCGTGTATCACAAGAGCGCTTGAAGAAGATGATAAAGAGAAAAACTAGAGAAATAACAGAAGAGGAGGATAAATTGTGACAGATTCAAAATGTCCCGTGACGGGCAAAAAGTCATCGGCTAAGGCCGGTGGCGGTACCAGGAACAAGGATTGGTGGCCGAATCAACTGAACCTCAAAATGTTGCATCAGAATTCTGAACTCAGCAACCCCAATGATCCAGAGTTCAACTACCCGAGGGAATTTGAAAGTCTCGACCTTGAAGCCGTTAAAAATGACCTGTATGAGCTCATGAGCGATTCCCAGGAATGGTGGCCGGCGGATTACGGTCATTACGGCCCATTGTTTATCAGAATGGCCTGGCATAGTGCAGGCACCTACCGGATGGGGGACGGCAGGGGAGGGGCCAGGGATGGCACCCAGCGTTTCGCCCCCTTGAACAGCTGGCCGGACAATGTGAACCTTGACAAGGCGCGGCGTCTTTTGTGGCCCATTAAAAAGAAGTACGGCAAGAAAATCTCCTGGGCGGACCTGATGATTCTGGCCGGCAACTGTGCTTTGGAGTCCATGGGTTTTGAGACCTTTGGCTTTGGCGGTGGCAGAGAGGATGTCTGGGAGCCTCAGGAGGATGTCTACTGGGGAAAGGAAACTGAATGGCTGGGGGAAAAACGCTACGCCGGAGAGAGAGATTTGGAAAACCCTCTGGCAGCGGTTCAAATGGGGCTGATCTATGTGAACCCCGAAGGACCCGATGGAGAACCCAGTGCTGTCGCCTCGGGCAGGGATGTCAGGGAGACCTTTGCCCGCATGGCCATGAATGATGAGGAGACTGTCGCTCTCATCGCCGGAGGCCATACCTTCGGAAAGACCCACGGTGCCGGTCCGGCAAGCCATGTGGGACCGGAACCTGAGGGAGCCCCTCTAGAGGATCAGGGTCTGGGATGGAAAAGCACCTTCGGCACGGGGAAGGCCGGTGATACCATCAGTAGCGGCATAGAGGGTGCATGGAAACCCCATCCCACCACCTGGGACATGGGTTATCTTGAAACTCTTTTCAAATATGACTGGGATCTGGTCAAGAGCCCTGCCGGTGCCTGGCAGTGGATACCTACAGACCCGGAGGCGGCGCAAACCGTGGAAGACGCTTTTGATCCCGAGAAACGTCATGCACCCATAATGACCACAGCGGATATGTCTCTTCGAATGGACCCTGTTTACCGGCCCATTGCCCTGAGATTCAGAGATCATCCGGAGGAATTTGCGGAAGCCTTTGCAAGGGCCTGGTTCAAACTCACCCACCGGGACATGGGACCCATTGCCTGTTACAAGGGTTCCGAGGTTCCGGATGAGGAACTTATCTGGCAGGATCCAGTACCCAGGGTGAATCACAAACTGGTTGATGAAGAGGATATTGCGGTTCTCAAGCAAAAACTCCTCGGTTCAGGGTTGACCCGGTCTGAAATGGTCTATACGGCCTGGTCATCGGCAGCGACCTTCAGAGGATCGGACCGGCGGGGCGGTGCCAACGGAGCGAGAATTCGTCTGACACCCCAGAAAACCTGGGAGGTCAGCCAGCCGGAAAACCTGGAGAAGATTTTGCGGATTCTTGAAGGCATCCAGGATGCTTTCAATGGGGAGCAAAAGGAGAACAAAAATATTTCGCTTGCAGACCTTATCGTACTGGCCGGAGGAGTTGCTATCGAGGCGGCGGCTAAAGAGGCCGGTTGTGAAATCAAAGTGCCCTTTGAACCGGGACGCACCGATGCCAGCCAGGAGCAGACTGACATCGAGGCCTTCAAGGTTCTTGAACCTGTTGCGGACGGGTTCATCAATTACCAGAAGCAACGGTTCGAAGTCAAGGCGGAGGAGCTTCTTCTGGATAGAGCCCAGTTGCTGGGTCTTACCGCCCCTGAGATGACGGTGCTTGTTGGCGGGCTGAGAGTCCTGGGTGCCAATTACGGCGGCAGTCCCCATGGGGTTTTCACTTCAACCCCCGGAATCCTGTCCAATGATTTTTTTGTCAATCTCCTGGACATGGATACCCAGTGGTCGCCCATCACCGAGGACAGGGAGCTTTTTGAAGGCAAGGATCGAAAGACTGAAGCTGTGAAATGGACCGCCACCCGGGTAGATCTGGTATTCGGGGCTGATTCACAGCTGCGGAGCTTAGCAGAGGTCTACGCCAGTGATGATGCCAAGGAAAAATTTGTCCGGGACTTCGTCAAAGCCTGGCACAAGGTGATGAAGGCGGATCGGTTTGATTTGGCTTGATGGCGTGTGGCAGCTGTGCTAGACTGAACAAAAGGGGAATTCAAAAAATGCAGATAGGAATAGTCGACTATTCCTATCTGTTTATTCCAATGGGAGAGATCAATTGAACAATAAAAAACTTATCACAATCCTGTGTCTGATTTCAGGAACTGTTTCACTGATGTTGGGAATCACAGGAATCATCCTGCCGATTCTTCCCACTACGCCGTTTTTGCTTCTGGCATCCTTTTGTTACCTGAGGAGTTCCAGAAGAATGTATGTCTGGCTGTTGACCCACCGGTTTTTCGGGGCTTATCTCTATGCCTATATCACCTACAAGGCGATTCCCGGAAAAACGAAACTCAGTGCTGTGATTTTTTTGTGGTTAAGCCTGCTGGCATCCATGATGGTGGTGCCCCGTGTCCCTGTAATCCTGTTGTTGAGTGTCGTGGGGGGGAGTGTCACCTATCATATCCTGTCCTTGAAGACCCTCACCCGGGATCAAACCCTGGCCATGAAAAAATGGCATGATGAACAGAATGGAGCAGGCGTCCTCTCCGGTAAAATCTGAGAAGGCGGCTCCTTCTTTTTTTTTGGGGATTCATCAGCCAGAGGAAATCAAACCGGATATCCCGGCCTCGATGCGCCTGAAATTTTCTAAAGAGATGACAATGCGCTGTCCCTCTCTTTGAATCATCTTCTCTTCACTGAGCTGGTTCAGATAGCGGTAAAGGGTGCGCTTGTCCACCTGGATGGCATCGGCGATGAAGGCCTTCTTATCGTCAATGGTTGCAGGCAGATGCTGTGCCAGGGCCTTATTGTAGAGATACATCAAAAGATTTTCATAGGCGGTTGCAGAGGAAAGATTCTCAAAGGCAGTAATCAGCTTGTAGGAGAATTTCGCCAGGTAATGCATCACTATTTGTGAAATCCCGGGGTCCTCCCTCAGGGCACTCAGAAAAATGCCGCTCCCTATCTTTACAAAAAGACAGTCAGTCAGGGTATAGACCGCTGCCCGGGAGGTTTTTTCATCGCTGAGGATTTCCACAAGGCCAAAAACCTGCCCCCCCTTGAGAGTATCCGAAATTATCCGGCGGCCGTCCCGGGTGTAGTAAACGGTATAGGTTGTGCCGTAGGCCAGCAGATAGAGATCTCCCAGGGGATTCCTCTGATGGAGGAGGAGTTCGTGGGGGGCTTTTTTGATTAGCTTGAAGCAATCGGACGAAAGCTGGCTGAGTTTTTTATGAGTTTCTTCCAGGGTGCCAGCAGGGTCTTGAAAAACAAATTCAAGGATTTCTTTGAGTTCCCGGGTGAAAATTTCAAACACCTCCCGTAAAATATGACAAATGTCATTTTTTACAGTCTACCACACCAGTTATACTGAAAACAACAACCAGGACCATGGTATACACTGAGGGGGTTATTGATGTGAAAATTTACAGGAATCACCAGGAAACCGTTGCCGATGTGACTCAAATCATCCAGGACGCCAGTCTGACCTACGAACAACAGACCCTTGCTCTGGCCAAGCTTGCAGAAAACCAGCTTCCCCTGCCCGTTGGCGAGGACGAGGAAATATTGGAGCTCTTTGAAAAGGGTATCATCTGTGATCTTGACGAGGGGCATGGACCCTATGCGCCAAGGTACATCCTGCCTGATTATGAGAAGTTCTTCGCCCAAGGATCGCAGTTCCTAAGACTGGAGCCGCCCAAGAATCTGCTGGAGGCCATTCAGACGCTGCAGATATTCTACCACCATGTCCCTTCCATCACCCGTTTTCCAGTGTATCTGGGGCGCATTGACAAGCTTCTTGATCCCTTCATTACCGACAGGGAGGAGGCCCGGGAGCAGATCAAATGGTTTCTCATTCATCTCGACAGAACCATCAACGACAGTTTCTCCCATGCCAATGTGGGTCCGGAGGAGACAGTAGCCGGGACGATTATTATAGATTTGATTGGAGAGCTTCAAAATGTGACGCCGAATCTCACAATCCTGTATGACAAAGAAAAAACCAGTGAGGCCTTTGCCCTTTCCTGTGTCACCTCATCTCTTGTCTGCGCCAATCCCGCCTTTGCCAGTGACAGGCGTTTCAGGGATGATTTCGGCGATGACTATGGGATTGCAAGCTGCTACAACGGCCTGCCCACCGGTGGCGGGGCCTTTACCCTGTCAAGACTCAGACTCAACAGAATTGTCGACGAAGCTGCTTCCAGGGAAGATTTTTTCGCAAGCCACCTTCCCAGAGCCGTTGACGCCCTCTTGAGATTCATGGAGAGTAAAATCAAGTTTCTGGCAGAGGAAACACCCTTTTTCACTTCCAATTTCCTGGTCAAGGAAGGTTTTGTGGATCTAGACCGTTTTGTCGGACTCTTCGGTCTGGTGGGAATGGATGAAGCCGTGGATAATCTCATGAAAAAAGAAGGCCGGAATCTCAGTTATGGCATAGACCGTGAAGCCAACGAGCTGGCCCTCGATATCCTCGATTTTATCCAGGAAAGAGTGGGAGGTTTCACCAGCGGGTACGGTAAAGTCTGGGGAAACCATTTTCTCCTCCATTCCCAGGTAGGGGCGGCCGGCGATGAAGGCACCACCCCCGGGATGAGGATAGCTATTGACAAGGATATGCCTCTATATGACCATCTTAGACAAGCCGCCCAGGTGCACCCTTACTTTCCCTCGGGAATCGGGGATCATTTTCCCTTTGATTATACGGCCAAGGAAAATCCCCAGGCGGTGCTGGACATCTTCAAAGGGGGGTTTGAATCCGGGATGCGCTACATCTCAGCCTATTCAGAGGATGGAGATATCATCCGGGTCACGGGCTATCTTGTTAAAAAATCAGACCTTGAAAAATTCAATCAGGGGGAACAAATCAGTTACGACACTATCCAGTATGCCAAGGAGCCTCTTGAAAAACACGGTATTCTCAACCGAAAAGTGGTGGGTGTGAATGACTGAAGCCCTGATTCAGAAAATCATCGATTCCAGTGTAGTCGATGGACCCGGCAATCGGAGTGCCATTTTTTTTCAGGGATGCAATTTCAACTGCACCTACTGCCACAATCCCGAGACCATCCCCATGAAGTCACCGACGGCGACATCCATGACCCTTAAGGAGGTCCTAGCGGTGATACAGAGCAATATCCCCTTTATTCAAGGGATTACGACCTCTGGCGGAGAGTGTACCCTTCAAAAGGAGTTTCTGAGAGCCCTCTTCAGGGAAACTAAAAAGCTGGGGCTGACCAATTTCATGGATACCAACGGCTCAGTCCCCTTCACGGCAATGGAGGAGCTGCTGGCGCTCACCGACGGGGTAATGCTTGATGTCAAGGCAGCAGACAACAGTGAGCATATCAAGCTGACCGGGGCTTCCAATGAGACGGTGCTGCAAAACCTCGATTTTCTAGCCTCAAGGGGAAAACTCTACGAAATCCGTACCGTACTGGTAGAGAATGCCTTTGACAATCTGGGAACAATCAGGCAGGTCTCGGAAATTTTAAAGCCCTATTTTGGGACCGGGAAGATTCGATATAAATTGATTCGAGTGAGATCGAAGGGGGTGAGAACGCCCTATCGGAAGCTCAGACCTCCCTCGGAGGAGATGATAGTCAATCTCAGGGACATCCTGTTAAAGGCGGGTTTTTCTGAGGTAGTGGTTGTTTGAAAGGCGTCTTCGGGCGCCTTTTTGATGTGGATTTTTTTGAGTTGCTGCATACTGTGGATTTTTGATGGTCGGGGGCCTCTTTTATTATGAATCAAAATACTCTACAATGAAGATACAGTACACAGGACGGCTATTGACGGTGAAGAACCTGCTGAAATCCCGTCCGTGAAAATTCAAGTGAGGTTAATGATGGAGATTTTTTTGGATTGTCTGCCCTGCATGATGAGACAGGCGCTCGAGGCGGCAAAAATGGCGACAGATGATGAAGTGCTTCAAAGTGAAATCATGGAAAGGACCCTGGCAATTCTTTCTAAGTTCAAGCGGTTCGATACGGCACCGGAGATTTCAGGGGTCATCCAGGAGAGTATCAGGGAACTCACTGGGGTACAAGACCCCTATGCAGCAGTCAAAGCCAGAGATATTGAGGAGGCTCTCAGACTGGAGCCCCTGATCAGGACCTATGCCCAGGAAACAGGAGATTCACTGCCTAGAGCCCTCAAGACGGCAGCCACAGGGAATGTGATGGATGCTGCCCTGTATTCCGGGTATGACCTTGAGAATCGTCTGATGCAGGAGCTGAAAAGACCCTTTGAGATTACGGACCAGGAGTTGTTTGCCGGGAATTTGAAACAGGCCAAAAAAATTCTGGTGATTGCCGACAATGCCGGCGAGGTGGTTTTTGACCGGATTTTGACCGAATACCTTTCAAAAACCCATCAGGTTATTTATGCCGTTAGGGGCCGACCGATTCTCAATGACGCCACCCTGGTGGATGCCCTCAGGGCCGGGATGGGTCCCGGGGTTGAGTTGATTTCCACGGGTGTCGCCACACCGGGGGCTGTGATGGCCCTGGCCAGTGAGGAGTTCCAGGCCCTCTTCAGAAGTGCGGATCTCGTCATCAGCAAGGGTCAGGGCAACTATGAAGCCCTGTCTAGTCCTGAAAGGGATGTCTACTTTCTTCTCAAGGCAAAATGTCAGAGGATTGCCACAGCTCTCGGAGTGGGACTGGGCGCCTATGTGTTTAAAAAAGTTGAAGGAAGTCGAAGAGAATGACTCATGAAGCAAATAATCTGTGGCTCTGGGGGCTCACTGACATAATCCTCAGGGATGCGTCTTTCAATGGGGAAGGCAGATTGGGCCGGGTGATAGAAGAGCAACGGGGAGAGTACAAAGTGGTGACCGGAGAAGGTTTCACCAGGGCTGTGATTACAGGAAAAAACCGCTATC
The DNA here is from genome assembly GCA_002029975.1 of delta proteobacterium ML8_F1. Lineage (GTDB taxonomy): Bacteria > Bacillota > Clostridia > Peptostreptococcales > Acidaminobacteraceae > ML8-F1. The sequence goes on from LQBE01000023.1 coordinate 16,502, forward strand.
AAATTCAGAGAAAATCAGACTTTCCAGCTGTAGGGGACTGGGTCATGGTTTCTGAGCACATGGAAACCGCCTTGATCCGGCATCGTCTGGACCGTTGGAGCAGCTTTGAAAGAAAGTCCGCCGGCAGGCGTCATGAGGCCCAGGTGGTAGCCGCCAATATCGATGAGGTGTATATTTGCATGGCTCTTGACAAGGATTTCAATCTTCGTCGTCTGGAGCGTTATCTGACGGTATCCTGGGAAAGCGGAGCGGTGCCTGTTGTCCTCTTGACGAAGCTGGATCTTTGTGACAATCCCCAAGCAGCTTTTCGAGAGGCAGAAGCCGTTGCCCCTGGGGTCAGGATTATGGGGGTATCGCTGAAAACGATGACGGGCCTGCAGGAATTGAAGGACGCTTTGACGCCGGGAAGGACCTTGGCCTTTATCGGCTCCTCCGGGGTGGGGAAATCTTCTCTGATCAATTACTTGAGAGGTTTTGAGGCCCTCAGAACACAGGAGGTCCGAGGGGATGGCAAGGGTCGGCATACCACAACCCATCGTCAGCTTTTCAGACTGACAGGGGGAGCGTTGGTCATAGACACCCCCGGCATGAGGGAGCTGGGTCTTGACGGCGCTGAATTCCACCAGACCTTCGGGGACATCGAAGCCCTGGTCAGGGAATGTCGATTTTCAGACTGCACCCATACCAATGAACCGGGCTGTGCCGTCAGGGCAGCCATTGAAGCACAGGAGCTTGATGAGAAAAGACTCAGAAGCTATCTGAAGCTACAGGCGGAATCCACCTATGCCCTGATGAATTCGAGGCAGATCGAGGATGAAAAAATCAAAAAGATGTTTACAAGCAAGGCAGCCATGAAACAGAAAATCAAGGCGGCCAAGGAAAAAAACAGGCGATGAGGGGAGAGGTCTCTGTGGAAGTCATCAAAAGCAGAGAGAATCTGGGTGCATCCAGTGAAAAGGGGATTCAAGCGGCTCATGTGATTCAGATGAATCCTATGAGGATTGCCAAGTTGCTTCATGGCCCCCGGTGACAGTGTGCCGGCGCAGGATGTTCCTGTGGACGTGTGTTTTTATGTGGTCGGCAAAGAGTCTGCGGTGGTGGTCACAGAGGCCCTGGTGCTTAATCCCTTGGCTACCACCAGGGCCCTTTTTCGGATCAGGGGGAGGATTTTGTGCTTCTCAGTAACAAAACGCCGAATTTCTAATCCCTTCTTTGCAGCCGAAGACTCCGCCGCGTATCAGACGGAGTCTTTTCTATTGGGGCAGACCAGATGAAAAAGCTTTTTTTTGTCAGATAAGATTCAAATATATACAAGTAAATAAAAAATTTGATACAATACCAGTAGACTATCAAGAATACTGTTTAAAGAAACGGGGTTGTCGTCATGGGGTTGAGGGTGCTTAAGGGAAAAAAGGGTTTCACTCTGGTGGAACTTGTAGTTGTGATTGCGATTCTCGGCATTCTCGCCTCGATGGCTGTGCCCCGGTTTATCGGTTTTACCGACCGTGGGCGGATAGCTGCGGACCAGGCCAGCCTGAAAACCTTGAATCTGGCCACCTCTGGATACCGGATAAAGAAGGAGCTGCCTTCGGCGGCAGATGTTTTTACAGGTTTTGATGAAGACCGGGAGAGAATGGAGCAGCTTGTGGCATCGGGTTTTCTGGAGAAGGTCCTCGAGCCTCAAAAGCCTGATGCTGAATTTCTCTGGCAGGTGGCGTCCCAAAGATGGCTTTACAGTCTCTATGAAGTGGCTGAGAACGGGGCCTTTCATTACGTTTTCAATACCTCAGAAACTGAAGATTTCCTCTACAATGACTGGGGGGGAGGCGGCGGAGGGACCTGGTCGGTAGATGAGTACGGGTTGCACACCACCGGAGCCAATGGCAGTGACCTGCTTTTCATTGGAAACAATGCCGGGGAATACTCCTTGAATACCCGGTTCAAACTAAAAACTGATTCCGGCACATCGGGGGGAATGGGAATATTTTTTGAAACAGTGCTCGACGGGGACAACCAGAACAAGGATACCGGATACATTGTCCAGTTTGACAGAGGCTACAGTGAAATTGTCATCCGTAAACGGGTCAATGGCAGTGAAAGTTCAAGCCAGGGCGCTGAAATCATTGAGCGGATAGGGAACAAGAGCACCTCCAGCATTGTCAATGAAAGTATTCCAGACCATGACGACAGCTGGTGGGAGGAAGAAAAAAACCTCAGTATTACCGTTGCCAACAGCGGCAATGAAGGGAAAAAACTGATTGCCATAACCCTTGACGGACAGACTTTGCTGACGGATTATGAAATACCCCTATTCTGCGTGAGAATGTATAGAAACTGCGTTATTGTTGAATTATCAATACTTAGGTAAATCAATCCATTTCACCCATTGGGTGAAAGAAAAATCTATAAGAATCACTGTTTTTTGTGTCTGATTTAGGGTAAATATTTAATGTGAAATTAACCCTAAAGGAGGCCATTTATGATAAGTAAAATTGATTTCAGCGAAAAGAACCTTACCTCAAATTCAGGAACCTTAATGTTATATAATCACACAGATGCTGAAGGTATCTTTGAGATGATTAATGAGGAAGTCAAATTCCACAACTCATCCATTAACAAGATAAAAATGAATCACATTA
>LQBE01000024.1 GCA_002029975.1 delta proteobacterium ML8_F1
CGGTTGTTGTCTACTGCCATTAGTCTCACCACATCCATGGCCCTTGCATACATGGTCATTGCTTCTTGTCTTGAAATCAAGCCTTTTGGTTTGAAACTCCCGTCTGGATATCCTGTGATGATGCCGTACTCATTTGCAATTGTGATGGCATCAGCCAGCTCATGAGTAGTCATTACATCACTGAATTCCCCAACCTTCGCCACACCTGTCCTGTACAGGCCTAATGCCTTGGTGATGTATTCTGCAAATTCACCTCTGGTAATTTCTGAGTCTGGCGTAAAGCTTTCTGGATTCTTAATCACTAGCCTTGATGCCATATCGTTTACACTTTCCTTTGACCAGTGTTTTTCTACTGCTGCCACGGTTACCGGGTTCCAGAGTACACTATAGGCTGAGTTGGTCAAGGAGTTGAGTTTTGCATACCATTTGTCGTTCTTTTGGAAAACTTCTGTTGGCACATGGCTGAATGTCCCATCTGAATTATAGACGATTCCTGTGGTAATCTTGCTTGGATCTACTCCTTCGGGAATTTCCATAACTCTTTCTACGTACTGGTTGAAGCTGGATAGTTTGACGTCTTTCACTTCTCCTTCAGTACTAGTAGTTCTGGCCACAATGTTGAATACCGCGGGTGCTACTATGACTTCAGCTCCCATTTTCTTTGCATTTTCCGACATCTCATTTGCCTGCACTGGGTCTGCTTTTTCAATATTGATATAAACTTCAATATCTTTTAAGCTGTCACTTGTGACGCCCAGCCTATCTGAGACTGAATCAATGGTCAGTTCTTTTGCTGGTATAATGTAGTCAATTCCCTGTGTTTGAATAGAAACGTCAAATACATTTTCCTCCATTTTTTTGACCAGGTCACCAGTAATAACAGTACTGACCCTATCTGCATTTTTCGTGGTTACAGGTATTTCTATTCTATTGGTTCCTGTTGCATCTGTCCCATCCTGTTCACCATTTTGAATGATGTCATCAATTTGCTCACCAATGGTAATCGGGTCTACTATTACCTCAACAACCCTTTGGCCGTTGTCTGTTGATAGGGTTTCTGATCCTGCACTTTTGGGTTCGCCGTTGACAATAATAATCGTACTTGATGGTACTGGTACAATAGGTGTGGATGAGCCACCACGGCTAGGCGGT
>LQBE01000025.1 GCA_002029975.1 delta proteobacterium ML8_F1
TCTCCTTGTATAATTAACTTGTATAATTAACTCGTAGTCAAGCTACGGTTTTAATTATTAATCATTTATAATTAACATAGTGTTGTGGATTGGTGATTTCTCCTACAGCTTGACTGTTTAGTTAAGGCTCCAACCACATATCTATGTTTTTTTGTTTATTAGTTAGATAACGCTTCGACGTTTAATCTAGGGCAAGGATACATGACATAGAACCATGTGGAGCCACAGCCAAATATTTTAAAAGGATGTGATCTTATGATCTACGTCGGCATCGACGTTGCCAAAGGTAAGCATGACTGCTTTATCGTTAACTCTGATGGTGAAGTTATCAAAGATGTTTTTACCATTTCAAACAACCTTGAAGGCTTCAATACTCTTTTAGCTGCTATCCCTAACGTTCAAAAGAACAAAATAAAAGTGGGACTTGAAGCTACTGGTCACTACAGCATGAATCTTATGAGATTTATCACCAATAATCAGTTGCCCCTGATTGTTCTTAATCCACTTCAAACCAACCTTTTCAGAAAAGCTCACACGCTTAGAAAAAATAAAACGGACAAGATTGATGCTAAACTCATTGCTCTTATGCTACAGTCGGGTAACTTTAAACCCCACTCAGATGTATCATATCATCTTAGGGAGCTTAAGTCACTTACTAGACATAAGTCTAGACTTAAAGAGAATCTTGCAAAATATAAAATTTCGCTTCATAGAATACTTGATATCATGTTTCCTGAACTAACATCTGTTGTTTATTCAATCAATCAAAAGTCCACATATGAGCTTCTTAGAGCGTTTCCTTCTGCTGATGCTATCGCATCTGCTCATTTAACCAAGCTTACTACTGTTCTAAGTAAAAATTCTAGAGGTAAATACGGTAAGGAGAAAGCTATTCTGATTAAAGAAACTGCTGCTAAGTCCATTGGCTCAGGTAGTCACTCTCTTTCTTTTGAGCTTCTTCAAACACTTACTTTCATAGACTTTTATTCTAGTGAAATTGAGCGTCTTGAAGCTGAAATTAAAAGTATAATGGATGAATTGAAAAGTCCTCTACTTACCATCCCTGGTATTTCTTACGGACTTGGGTCTGTTATACTAGCTGAAATAGGAGATATCAACAACTTTGATTCACCATCTAAACTTCTAGCCTTTGCTGGTCTTGAACCATCTACTTACGAATCGGGAAAATTTATTGCCACTGGTATGAAGATGGTAAAAAGAGGTTCACCATATCTTAGGTGGGCTCTTTTAGAAGCCGCCAGGCTAATAGCTATGAGAGATACGACATTTAAAATTTATTATCAAAAGAAAAAAGCTGAAGGTAAACATCACTATGTTGCAAATTCTCATGTAGCTAAGAAACTAATACGACTTATTCATCATTTACTAACCAATAATCTAGAATTTATTGCTCAGAGCTAAATTTAAATTTAAATTTTTCAGGAGTAGATTCTACTTCTTTTTGTCATGCAATTTTTATAAAATCTTTTCATATGAAAAATGTTGTATTTTTATCTTGACTTCATATAGTTAGTCTTA
>LQBE01000026.1 GCA_002029975.1 delta proteobacterium ML8_F1
CTCCTTAACTATGGTCTTCAATATGCAATAAACGGGTTGATGTCCACCTTTGAAACCCTCAGAGCCGCCTCGTAGTGCTGGGCTTCAAACTCCCGGGTGAGAAGTCTGTGGAGTTCCTTGAGAAAAAACACCTCGGTTTCATAGTGGCCGCCGTCAATCAGGTTCATGCCCATCAGCCTGGCGGACTGAGCCTCATGGTATTTGATGTCCCCGGTAAGGAAAACATCGGCTCCCCTGGCTCTGGCCACGGCAATGCCGTCACTTCCGGCCCCTGTCAGGATGGCAACCTTGCTGATCATCCTCTCATGGCCCTTGACCACCCGCAGGTTCCTCGAGCCCAGGGTCTGTGCCGCCCGCCGGGCAAAGCTGTCAAGACTTTCAGGGGTCTCAAGGTATCCCAGTACGCCCATGTTGGGATTGTCAAATTCATTGGCCAGGGGAATCAAATCATAGGCCGGCACCTCATAGGGGTGGATTTTCAGCACTTTTTCAATTCCCGCAGCCACCCGGTCCTCTTCAATAATCGCCTCAACCCGGACCTCTTCCACTTCCTGGACCCTGCCGATTTCCCCTATGGCGGGGCTGGCTCCTGTCAAGGGTTCAAAGGTTCCCTTCCCCGCAGTGGTGAAGGTGCACCCCGAGTAATTGCCGTAATTCCCCGCTCCGATTTCCCTGAAGACACTGACAAGGACCTCCCGGTGGCTTTCGGGGATATTGACCGCCAGCTTGAAGTATTTTTTGTGATAGCCGTCGGAAAGATTCGTCAGCCGCTTAAGGCCCAGTTCCTTACCCAGAAATACATTCAGACCTTGGGGACTTGAATCCAGATTTGTATGGGCGACCAGGAGGTTCATCCGGTGTCTGATCAGATCCATGACCATCTTTCCGACAGGATCATCGTCGGTAATGGATTTCAGGGGAGAAAAAATCAGGGGATGATGGGTGATGATCAGGTCAATCCCCTCTTCAACCGCCTCCTGAATCACCTCAGGGGTGACCTCGAGGGCAATCATGATCTTGTCAATCATGCTGTTTTTCGACCCCACCATGAATCCCACGTTGTCCCAGGACTGGGCGCTGTTTTCAGGGGCGATGCCTTCAAGTATTTTAATGACCTTCTGGGTGTTGATTTTCATGGTCTATTGCCTCCTCATAACAGCGGATGCGGTCCCTTAGGACTTTGAGTTTTTCATGGTCCGCACCCTTTTGTTCAATATTTCCAGCAATTTTTTCAAGCAGATTCCTGCGATACCTCAAATAGGCACGGGCATCCCCATCCAGCTCACGGCGCAGGATGGGACTGATTTCATAATCGAAGGCCCTTTCAAAATGCTGGCTTCCCTTTTCCACTACGATAATCTCATAGAATTTATTTTCTTCGAACACCACCGCTTCATGACAGATTCGAAACCCCGTCTGGTGGAGAAAACGCCTGAGGGGTTCCGACTGGCTCATGGGCTGGAGAATCATGCGGCGGCTTCTTTGAGCCCGTTGAAGGGAATCCCTGATGATGTCCCGGATCAACAGCCCGCCCATCCCGGCGATGACAACCACCTCCACAGTCCCCGTGACCTGCTTCAGGCCGTCGGTTTGAATCACTTCGATGACTGCTCCAAGACCCCGGGCAGCGATGTTCCTTTGCAGTTTTTCAACAGGGCCCCTGGTGACATCCGTCGCTACGACATGCAGGGCCCCATGGGTTTCAATCAGTTTCATGGCCAGATAACCGTGGTCTGATCCGATATCCACAACCCGTGAACCCCTGGGAACATAGGCTGCAATTTTTTCAAGACGTCTGGATAATTTCATAATACTCCTTTAAAAGAAGACCCGCCGGGTAGAGCGAATCTTATTCTAAATAGTCCTTCAGTTTTTTGCTGCGGCTCGGATGCTTGAGTTTTCTCAAAGCCTTGGCTTCAATCTGTCTGATTCTCTCCCGGGTGACCTCAAAGCGTTTTCCGACTTCTTCAAGGGTTCTGGAGCGGCCATCCTCCAAGCCGAAGCGCAGCTTGAGCACTTTTTGCTCCCTGGGGGTCAGGGTGTCGAGAACCTCAATCAACTGTTCTCTGAGCATACTGAAGGCCGCTGCGTCCGAGGGCGCCGGCGCGTCATTGTCCTGGATGAAATCACCCAGATGGGAATCCTCTTCTTCTCCGATGGGGGTCTCAAGAGACACCGGTTCCTGGGCAATTTTTTGAATTTCCCGAACCTTCTCCACGGTGATATCCATCACCTCGGCAATCTCTTCAGGCTTGGCCTCCCGACCCAGCTCCTGAAGCAGCTGACGGGAGACCCGGGTCAGCTTGTTGATGGTTTCCACCATGTGCACAGGAATCCGGATGGTCCTCGCCTGGTCGGCGATGGCCCGGGTGATGGCCTGGCGAATCCACCAGGTGGCATAGGTGCTGAACTTGTATCCCTTCCGGTAATCAAATTTTTCAACGGCTTTGATAAGACCCAGATTCCCTTCCTGGATCAAATCCAAAAAGAGCATGCCCCGACCCACGTAGCGCTTGGCGATGGAAACCACCAGCCTGAGATTCGCTTCACAGAGTTTTTTCTTGGCATCCTCGTCACCGAGCTCCATTCGCTGGGCCAGATTGACTTCCTCGTCAGCCGTCAACAGCCGCACTTTGCCGATTTCCTTCAGGTACATTCTGACCGGGTCGTCGATATTGACCCCCTTGGGCAGAATGATTTCATTGCTGGCTTCCTTTTCTTCGGCATCCTCGGAATCATCACTGCTTCCAAGCAGAAGATCTTCGTCCCCCTCTTCACTGATGACCGTGATATCGGCATCCGCTATCATGACATAGATATCCTCTATTTGATCCTTGTCGAGACGAAATTCAGAGAGAGAGTCGCCAATCTCCTTGAAGGTCAGTTCGCCCTTTTCCCTGCCGGTTTTCAACAGTCCTTCTATTTCTACTGACAGCTCCGCTTTTGTTCTTTTAACCTTCACCATGGGACACCCTCCTTTCTACCTGATTTTTTTATTGATTTTCATCATGATGCCATTGATTTCCTGCAGCTTGCTTTCAAACGCCATCTCAAGGGTCGCATATTCCTGGCTCTCCTTATCAATATTCAATAAAACGTCATCCTTTTCCTTTTTTATTTTTAAATATTTATTCTTCAAATCCCCCAGTTGCATTTGAAGGTAGCTTTTTTCCACTTCCCTCCTGCCCTTGACCACCGGCATGTACCCGGCCCCGTCAAGGGATGCTTCAATCATGGTCATGGCTTCATAGGACAGGGTGTCAATGGCATCCTCCAGTCTGATGGATTCATGGTCCAGCAGGTACTTGAGCACCTCCACCATGGGTTCATAGTCCAGTAATGAAAAATCAAAGGATTCTTTGATAAAATCCAAGTACTCCCTCTCGTGAATGATGATGTCCAGAATTCTCTGATAGAGTTTCATCTGGGATGGCTGCTGCCTTGAAGGACTTTGCACCCCTTTTTCGGAGGATTCCGAGGAAGACCTTCTGGAGGATTTCAGGGATTTCTTTAAAGAGGCCACTTCGAAATCCGTATCCTGGGCCACCTTTTTGAGGTACAATTCATAGGCCAGGGGGTCCTTGATCCCCTGGAAAACCGGTTTGATCCGGTCAATGTATTCAAGGAGCTGGGATTTCACTCCAAAGTTCAAACCCCTGGCATAGTAATCCAGGAGGTATTCTATGGCGTCCCGGGCCTTGGCCGAAAGTTCCAGAAAAGACTCCCTGGAATTCATTTTCAGATAGTCATCGGGATCCATTCCCTCTGGAAGATTGAGGACCTTGAGCTTCAGATTGAAGCCGCCAAGGACTTCGATGGCCCGGTTGGTGGCTTTGATGCCCGCCTCGTCCCCGTCATAGACCAGCACCACTTCCCTGGCGTAGCGCTCCAGCAGCCGGCCATGGCCCTCGGTCAAGGAGGTGCCCAGACTGGCTACGGCGTTGTAGATCCCGTGGCTGCCAAGAGCAATGACGTCCATGTACCCTTCTACAAGGAGGATGCGCTTGTCTTCATCCAGGTGGTTCTTGGCGAAGTTGAGGCCGTAGAGATTGAAGCTTTTGTTGAATACCGGCGTATCCGGAGAATTCAGGTATTTGGGAAGGCTGTCGTCGAGAACCCGGCCGCCGAAGCCGATGACCCGTCCCCTGACATCCAGAATAGGGAAAATGATTCGATTCCTGAAGCGGTCATAGTAGCCTTTAGAACCCTCCCGTCTGATCACCAGTCCCGCCTTTTCGAGCAGCTCCGGAGGATATTTCCCCGATAGATTCTTGAGGACGAAGTCCCACTCATCCCGGGCATAGCCCACGCCATAGCGTCTCAGGGTTTCCGGGGCAATCCCCCTGGCCGCCATATAGTCCCTGGCCTGGGGATTTTCTTTAAAGGTCCTGTAAAAGGCATTGGCCACGATTTTATTGATGGAAAGGATGCGGTCTTTTTCTTCCTGGGCCCGGGGATCTGAAAGCCCCACCTGATATTCATCCAGACTGATGCCATATCTTTCCGAAATCACCTCAATGGCATCAATGAAATCCAGATGGTCCATGGCCATGACAAAGCCGATGGCATTGCCAGAGGCCCCGCAGCCAAAGCAGTGGTAGATTTGTTTGTCCTCCGAAACCACAAAGGAGGGGGTTTTTTCCGAGTGGAAGGGGCACAGGGCCTTGTGGTTTCTCCCCGCTTTTTTCAACGTGACATAGGAACCGACCACATCGAGGATATTGATCCGCTCCAGAATGATACTGCCTATGCCGTCAACATATCTTTTTGCCATTTTTTTCACCTAATACAGTATACAATCCACTGTTTATTATTTCTACAAGTTCTTGATAAAACCCTTTTTTTTGTCATAAAATATTTATCCGGCAACCAGGGGCTTATTTCCAGAATTCAGGCACAAATATTTCCATGTACTTTTTCACCGCATACCGGTCCGTCATCCCGGCCAGATAGTCTCTGACAAGGTTCTGTACCGGTTCGTCCCGGTCCTCTTGAAACCCCATGTCCCCGGGGTTGATTTTGAAATGATAGTACAGGGCACGGATGATATGCCGGGCCTTGCCCTCTTCTTTCTTGGCCTGGGCATCGAGATAGACCCTGTCAAACATGAAGGTCCTGAGGACATCCATATGGTGGGCCGTTTCGTCACTCATGGTAATCTGTGCCGTGTCCCGGGAATGGTCGATTAAATCCAGAATCATCCGGTTGATTCTCAAGGAGTGGCTCTCTCCGAGAAATCTCAGACTCTCAGAGGGCAGGTCCGACAATTTGAGCACCCCGGCCCTTATGGCGTCATCGATGTCGTGGTTGATATAGGCAATGCGGTCTGAAATCCTCACCACCTGGCCCTCCAGGGTTGAAGGCATCTCCTCCCCCGTGTGGTTTTTGATGCCGTCCCTCACCTCATAGGTCAGATTCAGTCCCTTGTAGGGCCTGTTCTGTGAAGATTCTATGTACTCCACCACTCTCAGACTCTGTTCATTGTGCTTGAAGCCCTCCGGCTGATGGATCCGGTTCAGTTCTTCTTCACCGCAGTGACCAAAGGGGGTGTGGCCCAGGTCGTGTCCCAGGGCAATGGCCTCGGTCAGGTCTTCATTGAGTTGAAGGGCTCTGGAGATGGTGCGGGAGATCTGGGAAACTTCAAGGGTATGGGTCAGCCGGGTCCGGTAATGGTCCCCCTCCGGGGACAAAAAAACCTGGGTCTTGTGTTTGAGTCGTCGAAACGCCTTTGAATGCAGGATACGGTCCCGGTCTCTCTGGTAGGCGGTCCTGATGGTGCAGGGGGGTTCCGGGTACTGCCTGCCCAGGGTAGTCAGACTCAGAGATGCCCGGTCGCTGAGTATCTCCCTTTCAAGCTTTTCCTGTCTCTCTCTAAGATTCATCACAGACACCTCCTGCCTAATTATACCCTACTTCCTCCGGGGCATAACCGGTGTGGCACAAAAAAACCTCCGAAGAGGTTTTTAATGTCATCATTGCTGGGAACGGATCTTTGCCTGGGCGGCTGATAGCCTGGCCACAGGAACCCTGTAGGGAGAACAGGAGACGTAGTCAAGTCCCACACTGTGGAAAAAGGCAATGGACTTGGGGTCTCCGCCGTGCTCGCCACAGATGCCCACCTTCAAGTCGGCTCTTGCACCCCTTCCCGCCTGGGTGCCCATCTCAACCAGCCGGCCGACCCCTTCGACATCGATGGTACTGAAGGGATCCTTCTCAAAAATACCCTTTTCCTTGTACATGGCCAGGAACTTGCCGGAGTCATCCCTGGAGAAGCCCAGTGCCATCTGGGTCAGGTCATTGGTCCCGAAGGAAAAGAATTCCGCTTCTGCGGCAATCTTGTCCGCCACAATGGCCGCCCGGGGCACTTCAATCATGGTCCCCACCTTGTAGGGGATTGTTGACTCCCCTTCAAAAATTTCTTCAGCAATGCGGTGCACCATAGCCTTGATAAGGGTGAACTCCTTCACCAGTCCCACCAGGGGCACCATGATTTCCACCTTGGGTACCCGGCCGGTTTCCGCCTTCGCTTCAAGGGCCCCTTCAAAAATAGCCCGTACCTGCATTTCGTAAATCTCGGGGTAACTGATGGCCAGTCTCACTCCCCGATGGCCCAGCATGGGATTGAATTCGGCAAGGTCCTTGACAATATCCTTGATGGCCTCCGGAGAAATCCCCAGCTCGCCGGCGAGGGTCAGAATATCCTCTTCCTCCTTGGGCAAAAACTCATGCAGCGGGGGATCGAGCAGTCGTATGGTCACCGGCCGCTCCTCCATGACCTTGAAAATCTCTTTGAAATCCTCTCTCTGGAAGGGCAGCAGCTTGGTCAGGGCCTTCTGTCGGTCCTTGAGATTCCGGGCAAGAATCATTTCCCTGACGATATTGATGCGACTCTCGTCAAAGAACATGTGTTCCGTTCGACACAGGCCTATCCCCTCCGCCCCGAATTCCACGGCGGTCCTGGAATCCCTTGGCGTATCGGCATTGGTTCTTACTCCGAGTTCCCGGATTTCGTCCGCCCACTCGAGAATCAGATTGAAATTCCCGCTGATGTTCACCCGGGTCACAGGAACTTTTCCGGAATAGACCTTTCCTGTAGAGCCGTTGAGGGAGATATAATCCCCTTCCTTGAGCAGCACACCACCGGCCTTGACTTCTTTTTTCACCTCATCCACCAGAATGTCTCCGGCTCCGGCGACACAGCACTTGCCCATTCCCCGGGCCACCACTGCCGCATGGGAGGTCATGCCTCCGCGACTGGTGAGTATGCCTTCGGCGTTGATCATGCCTTCAATGTCCTCCGGAGAGGTCTCCTGGCGGACCAGAATGGCTTTTTCTCCGCGTTCTCTGGCCCGGACTACATCCTCAGGGAAAAAGTAGATTTTCCCCGTTGCCGCCCCCGGAGAAGCCGGAAGTCCTTCCCCGAAGAGCAGTGCTTCTTCAAGGGCCTCCGGGTCAAAATCCGGATGGAGCATTTTATCAATCTGTTCCGGTTCCACCCGCATGATGGCTTCGCTTTTAGTGATGATCCCATCCTTGACCATGTCCACGGCGACATTGATGGCGGCAGCGGCAGTCCTTTTCCCCGTACGGGTCTGTAGAATATAGAGTTTTTCCTTTTCTATGGTAAACTCAATATCCTGCATGTCCTTGTAATGATGCTCGAGCCTTGAACAGATCTGCACAAATTCTTCGTAGGCCCCGGGCATCACTGTCTCCATTTCCTTGATATCCATGGGGGTCCGGATACCGGCCACCACATCCTCCCCCTGGGCATTCATCAGAAACTCTCCGAACATCCCGTTTTCCCCGGTTGAGGGATTGCGGGTAAAGGCCACACCGGTCCCGCTGGTTTCTCCCATATTGCCGAATACCATGGACTGGACATTCACCGCCGTGCCCATATCATGGGGAATGTCATGGGCGTTGCGGTAAATGATGGCTCTTTGATTGTTCCAGGAATCGAACACAGCGTCAATGGCCAGAAAAAGCTGCTCCTCGGGATCCATGGGAAAGGGCTTCTGGGTCTGGGTTTTCACCAGAAGCAGGTAGTCTTCGATGACCCCGGCCAGGTCCTCCTTGGTCAGTTCAAAATCATTTTTAATCCCCCGCTGCTGTTTTTTGCCGTCAAAAATAATATCAAAGCTGTGCTTGGAAATCCCCAGAACCACGTCAGAAAACATCTGGATAAAGCGTCGGAAGCTGTCCATGGCGAAGCGGCCGTTTCCCGTCAGCGCTTCCAAACCTTTGACGGTCTCGAAGTTGAGTCCGAGGTTGAGAATGGTATCCATCATGCCGGGCATGGAAACCGCCGCACCGGACCGGACAGAGACTAATAGGGGATTGTCTTTGAGTCCGAATCCCTTGCCGGTCTTGGCTTCCAGGGCCTTGAGCTGCTGCAGGATTTCCTCTTTGACGGTGTCTGTGATTTTTTTGTCGTCCTTATAGTACTGAATGCAGGCCTCGGTGGTGATGGTAAAGCCTTCAGGAACCGGCAGACCGATTTTGGACATTTCCGCCAGATTGGCTCCCTTGCCTCCGAGAAGGCCCTTCATCCCCTTGTTCCCTGCCTCAAATTCGTAAACAAATTGATTTTTCATACTTTACACCTGCCTTTTGGAATTAATAATTTGAATGATGATATTGGCGGTTTCCTCTACAGCCCTGGCCGCCGTGTCGATTACAGGACAACCGATTTTACTGTAGATTTTTTCAGCATATTCCAGCTCTTCCAGAATCCGGTCCATATTGGCATAGGTTGCCGAGGTATTGGACAGCCCCAGGGCCTTGATCCGCTCCAGCCGAATTTCGTTGAGTTTGTGGGGATCCGTCGTCAGCCCGATGATTTTGTCCTTGTCAATCTCATAGACCTCCCTGGGCAAAGGCACCTCCGGCACAAGGGGAATATTGGCCACCTTGATATTCTTGTGGGCCAGGTACATGCTCAGAGGGGTTTTGGAGGTTCTCGAAATCCCCAGCAGGACCACATCGGCTTTTTTGACCCCTCGGGGATCCTTTCCGTCATCGTATTTCACGGCAAATTCTATGGCTTCAACCTTGCTGAAATAGGTTTCATCCAGCTTGTGGATGATTCCGGGCTCGTAGTTCGGCTTGGTCCCGAAGAAAATCTCGAACTCGTTGAGCAAGGGAGAGATAATGTCAAAATACAGCAGGTCCTTTTCACGACAATTCCTGAGAATTTCCCTTCTGACCTCGGGAATCACCGTGGTGAAAATCACCAGGGCCCTGAAGTTTTCCGCCTCCTTCAAGATGCCGTTGACCTGTGCGCTGTTCATGACATAAGAGAATTTTTTGATCTCATAGGTCTCCGGTTTGAACTGTTCAGCTGTTGCTCTCACCACCTGCTCCGCTGTATCTCCCAGGGAGTCGGACAGGACAAAGATTACCCGATGACTCATTGAAGTCCTCCTAACGTACCACTGACCAGTTCCACGAAAAGCTTGGTCACAGTGGTCTTTGAAATTCTGCCGAGAATCTGATACTTCTCCTCACCCTCAATCATGACTTTTTCAACAACCGGCAAAGAATCCACCTCATTAATGATCATTTTCCCAGCCGCATTGACGACGTTTTCCATGGGATAGGTCACGATAATCTTGGGCATTCTGGTCATGACCATGCCCAGGGGGGTTTTCTGGGCGTCGTCGGAACCGATGACACTTTTGAGAAAGTCTTTTCTCGATATCACCCCCGAGAGGTAGCCGTCATTGACCACAAAGAGCGTCCCCACATCCTCGAGAAACATGGTCACAATCCCGTCATAGACCGACACCTTCTCATCAAGGACCACCGGCACGGCCATGACCTTTTCCACGGTGATTCCCTTGAGGAGTTTTTTCAACTCCGTGGTGATATTCTTTTCACAGTAAAAATAGCCCACATTGGTTTTGGCTTCTAGATACCCCATCATGGTGAGTAAACTCAAATCATTCCTCAATGCCGACCGGGATACATGAAGTGCCTGGGCAATATTTTCACTGGTGATGGGCTGGTTTTCCCTGACAATATCGATAATCTGATGCTGCCGAGAGGTCAATTCCATATTTCCACCATCCTTTTCCTTGATATGCCACTGTAAGTATAACACATAATATCTATTAGTGTAGTATATTGCAATGTTTTTTTGATGTTTATGCCCTATAATAAAAGCCCCTCCTGTTCAAGGAGGGGCTGGCACCGCTTCAGTTAAAGGTTCGACCATAGAAAATCTCTTCGATTTCCCGGTAGAGACTTTCCTCAATGGCATTCATTTCGGTTTCATTGAGGTCTTCGGATTTGAGGTTGAAAAAATACTCGTCAAGCTCAACCTCCGTCCGCATCATTTTGGTGTGGAAAATATTTTCCTGGAAGACATTGACGTCTACCGTGCTGTATGATTCGAGAAGATCATCTTCGATATAATCCTGTATCGAATTGATTTCGTGGTCAATGAAGTGTTTCTTGCCGTCAAGATCCCTGGTAAATCCCCGTACCCGGTAATCACAGGTAATGATATCGGAATCAAAGGAGCGGATCAACAGGTTCAGAGCCTTCAAGGGGGATATGGTCCCGCAGGTCGATACGTCGATATCGACTCGGAAGGTACTGATGCCTCCGTGGGGATGACTTTCCGGATAGGTGTGGACCGTGATGTGGCTTTTGTCGAGATGCCCTACGACATTTCTGGGGAAGGGCAGTTCTCCAACGTTGCAGGAGGGATCAATCAAGGCCATGGGCACCTCTTCTTCGGAAATCAAAATGGTGACGCTGGCCCCCTCGGGGTCGTAATCCTGCTTGGCGATGTTCAGGATGCTCGCACCGATGATATCTGTCACTTCCTTCAAGATGCCGGTGAGCCGCTCTGAATTGTACTGTTCATCGATATACTGGATATAGTCCCTCCGATCCGCTTCCGACTTTGTGTAACTGATGTCGTAAATGTTGAAACTCAGGGTTTTTGTCAGATTATTAAACCCGTAGAGTTTAATATCCTTTTTTGTTTTTTCAACCATTTCAACACCCCTTTCCTGTAAAACTGCGAATCCATATTACAACTTTTAATCCCGGTTTGCAATAGAAATTTTCTAAAAATCTATTTTCTCCTGGAAATACTCCCTGAGTTCATCCACGGGCTTTCTGATCTGGGCCATGGTATCCCGGTCCCTGATGGTGACGGTGTTGTCCTCGAGGGTGTCGAAATCGATTGTGACGCAAAAGGGCGCCCCCACCTCGTCAAACCGGCGGTAGCGCTTGCCGATGCTTCCCCGGTCGTCAAATTCCACGTTGAACCTGCTGCTGAGGTGATGGAAGATTTCCAGGGCCCGCTCATTGAGTTTCTTGGTCAGGGGCAGGACACCGATGGTGATGGGGGCAAGGGCCGGATGGAATTTCAATACGCTTCTTACCGTACCGTCGGCCAGTTCTTCCTCCTCGAAGGCATCGACAAGGATTGCCAGGGTCACCCGGTCGGCCCCCAGGGAGGGCTCGATGCAGTAGGGGATATATTTCTCATTGGTGACGGGATCCTGGTAACTGAGCTCTGTGCCGGAATGCTCGGAGTGCTGTTTGAGGTCGTAGTCCGTCCGGTCGGCAATCCCCCACAGTTCCCCCCATCCGAAGGGAAAAAGATATTCAATGTCCGTAGTGGCATTGGAATAGTGGCTGAGTTCCTCGGCGGCATGGTCTCTGAAACGCAGGTTCTGTGCCTTCATTCTGAGACTCAGCAGCCACTCCATGGAAAACTGCTTCCAGTAATTGAACCACTCCATATCTTCACCGGGGGCACAGAAAAACTCCAGTTCCATCTGTTCAAACTCCCTGGTTCTGAAGGTGAAATTCCCCGGCGTGATTTCATTTCTGAAGGACTTGCCAATCTGCCCGATGCCGAAGGGAATCTTCTTTCGGGAGGTTCGCTGGACGTTCTTGAAATTCACAAAAATGCCCTGGGCGGTTTCCGGTCTGAGATAAATCTCAGTGCTTGAATCTTCAGTGACCCCCTGATGGGTCTTGAACATGAGATTGAACTGTCGGATGCCGGTGAAATCATGCTTGCCACAGTTGGGACAGGGAATCCCCTCCTCGGCGATAAAAGCCTCCATCTCCCCGTTGGTCCATCCCTCAATGTTTCTGTGGTCGCCCTTGAGTGCCAGATACTCTTCAATCAACTGGTCCGCCCGGTACCGCGTCTTGCAGGCCTTGCAGTCCATCAGAGGGTCATTGAACCCCCCCACGTGACCCGAAGCCACCCAGGTTTTCGGATTCATCAAAATCGCACTGTCAATTCCCACATTGTAAGGAGATTCCTGAATGAATTTTTTCCACCAGGCTTTTTTGACATTGTTTTTGAGCTCCACGCCATAGGGACCGTAGTCCCAGGTATTGGCCAGTCCCCCGTAAATCTCTGAGCCCGAGAAAATGAATCCCCGGGATTTGGCCAGAGCCACCATTTTTTCCATACTGATCATTGATTAACCTCCCAAAGACAGACAAAAAATAGTCCTTCGTCCTGTAAGGGACGAAAGACTCTCTTCCGCGGTTCCACCCTAATTGATTAAAACCTCTCAACTAAATTACAGCTCGGAAAGGCCTTCCCCCTGGTTGCATGACAGTTTCCACCAACCACTGTCTCTCTTCAACCACCCACCAGGGGTACTGTTTTTCGTCTGCGCTCGTTTATTGATTTTCTAAATCATACCTTATTTGAAGAAATTATTCAACCTCATCCGTGGATTTTTCACTGCAGCAGTCGGCGTCACAGCCTTCGTCAGTACAGCACTCATCATCACAGCAGTCCTCTTCGCACTTGGCCTTTTCCCCGGCTTTGTGCATCCTGCTTTTGGCTTCATAGGCCTTTTCCTTCATTTCATGGGCTTTTTCCTTGACCGTGGAAAACGTCTTGTCGGAGTAGTCCTTGAAATCCACGACTTCACCGCTTTCCTTGACAATCTTGACACTGTGACCTGAAGCCAGGGCAACCACTACGGAGGTCAGCACGGCAGGGGCGAAGAGCACCGCACCCACAATTCCTGCGGTTACGGGAATATCCATCAGAATCTTACCCTCTTTTTCGATTGTAATCCGGTTGACATCGCCTTTTTCCAGAATATGCCTGAGCTTGTCCGAGGCCTCCTCCGCCACGGAGCTGAAACGGTCCTTGGCCTTTTCGTGAAGGTTCTCCTTCTCTTCCAGGAGAATGATGGCTTCAAGAATGTCTCCTTCGGTTTGTGTCAGGACTTCCTTGGCCTCCTTGTAGCTACAGCCTGTGCGTTCAATCACTTCATCAATCATCTCTAATGTTAATTTCATCGTTCCACCTCTAATCATAGATTTTTAGAAATTTTCTTGTCTTGAGGGGTGCCAGATTCAAATGGTACATCAGGTAGTTATTAATAAATATATCCATTTTTTCAAGGAGTAAACCATTGATGTCCTTTTCAAGGTACTCCCCCAGGGGGGCCATGAGGATGTAACGCATCAGTTGAACCATGGCAGGATGGATTTTAAACCCCTTGCCAGTGCTTTCGTGACACTCAGCGCAGACCACTCCCCCTTCTTCTACAGAGAAATACTCAAGACGCTCCTTTGCGCCGCAGACCACACAGGTGGTGAGCAGGGGGGAGATTCCCAGGGCCTTCAAGGCCCGGACTTCGAAATAGGTCTTGACCTCGTCAAGATTCTGCCGGTCCAGGGCCCTCAAGGCTTCCAGGAGAAGGGTATAGAGTCCGTGATTGTGTTCGTCCTCCTTCAAAGACTTGTCCACGAAATCCACAAAATAGGAGCCGTAGGACAGGGTTCTGAGATCCTCTCTGAAGTGATAGAAGGAATTTTTGATTTCCACCTGGGCCAGGGTATATTTTTGGGACCCTCTCAGGGAGTAATCAGCCACTGTAAAGGGATGGGTCCCCTTGCTCAGGGCATTTTTGGGATAGTTCCCCCCCTTGACAAAAACCTGGATTTTTCCGAGTTTGACGGTGAAAAGGGTCATGAAAACATCAGAATCCGTAATTTTTCTTCTTTTGAGTACAATGCCTTCGGTTTCAAAATACATGGCTTCTCACCTACAACAATCTGAAAATCATCACAGAGGCCATGGTATAGTAAATGGTCATTCCCGTGATATCTATCGTGGTGGTGATAAAGGGGGCCGAGGCCACCGCCGGATCAATGCCGAAACGTCTGAACACCAGAGGGACGATGGTGCCTACGGTTGCGGCTGTCACCATATTGGCCCACATGGCCAGTCCCACGATAATGGCCAGGACCATGTCCCCATTGAGGATCACCGCAGCGACGCCGGCAATCAGGGCGCTGACAAGCCCCACAATCAAGCCGACGGAAACCTCATGAATGATGGTCCTGAGCACCCCTCTGCCCTGGATCTGTCCCATGGCGATACTGCGCACCGTCAGGGTGGAGGACTGGGTGCCGACATTCCCCCCCATTCCGGCAAGCACCGGCATGAACAGGGCGATGGTGGTATTGGCGTCCAGGACGTATTGAAAGCTCTTGATAATCTGTGCCGAAAAGAGTCCTCCGAAAATGGTGATGATCAGCCAGGGCAGTCTCGCCCTGACGGAATTGGAGATCCGCTGGGGTATCCCATCCTCGTCGGCATATTCCGCTTCGCTTGAACCGGCAAATTTCAGGATATCCTCCGTCGCCTCCTCCTCGATGACATCAATGATATCGTCGACGGTGACAATTCCTGTGATTCTACCCAGTGAATCCACAACGGGCACTGCCAGCAGGTCGTACTTTGAAACCACCTTGGCAACATTTTCCTGGTCATCGTCTACCTGGACGAAAATCACCTTGTCGTCCATGATGGCTTCAACTCGCTTATTAGGCTTTGCAACAATCAGTTCTCGCAGGGAGACGACCCCGACCAGAACCCCCGAATGGTCCACCACGAAAACATAGTAGATGGTCTGGGCATCCGGCGCCGTTTCTCTGAGGACCTCGATGGCTTCTCCCGTGGTCATATCCTTGTCCAGAACCACGAAGTCCTTGGTCATGATGCCGCCGGCACTGTCATCCTTGTAGACCAGGAGCTCTTTGACCCCTTGGGCGCTTGCGGCATCCAGAAGACTGATGAGCTCCTCCCGGCGGTCTTCTGGAAGCTCGCTGAGAATATCCACGATATCGTCATCCGCCATCTGGTCCATGACCGTCCTGCGCTGCTCCAGAGTAAAAAGCTTAATAAGCGAATTGAAGGTTTCCGGATTGACCTCCTCCAGGACTTCCGAAGCGATTTCCCAGGGCAGAATCTGAATAATGGTTCCCTGGTCACTCTCCGGGAGCTTGAAAATCAATTCCGCGATATCAATGGGATGCATCTTTTCCAGCCGGTCCAGAGCCTCACTATAGGCATAGTGGCTGAGCAGCTCCTCAATTTCCCCGACTTCCTTTTCCAGAACACCTTCATATTTTTGATCCATAGTTCACCTCCTTGTGAAATACTTCACCCCCGTGCCGTCGACCCTGCCAAGGGGCCTATTCCTTGAATCCGTAGTTTTTGAGCAGGAAGTCACTGTCCCGCCATCCCTCTTTGACCTTGACCCAGATTTCAAGGTAGACCTTCATCCCCAGAAACCTTTCGATATCCACCCGGGCGGCCTTGCCGATGCCCTTGAGCTTGCGGCCTCCCTTTCCGATGATAATCCCCTTGTGGCTGGACTTCTCCGTGACAATCACCGCCCCGATATCCACCAGGTCTTCGGTCCCCCTGGGCTTGAAGCTTTCAATGAGGACAGTGACACCGTGGGGAATCTCCTCCTCCAGGTACATGAGCACCTTCTCCCGGATAATCTCTGCGATAATCGCTTTTTCAGGCTGGTCACTGAGCACCTCTTCGGGAAAGTACCGGGGTCCCTCGGGAAGCTCGCTTTTGATTCTTTCCAGCAGAAAATCAAGGTTTTTTCCTGTAGCGGCGCTGATGGCAATGACATCATCGAAATCCTTGATTCTGTCCCCGAGTTTTTTTTCAAGATAGAGAAACTCCTGGGGTGTCATCAGGTCCATTTTGTTCAGAATCAGGAATTTTTTGCTGCGGCTGGATTTCAGGGCATCGAAAATACCCTGGTCTCCCAGGCCGAACCCCCCCTTGGCATCAATCACTACCAGAATCACATCCGCATCATCAAAGGTTTCAGTGGCATTTTTGACCATGAGCTCTCCGAGGCGATGCCTGGGCTTGTGAATTCCCGGAGTGTCCAGAAAAATGATCTGATGGCCGGCGTCGTTGTACATGCCCTGGATCCGGTGTCTTGTGGTCTGGGGCTTGTCCGTGGTGATGGCCACCTTTTCTCCCACCAACTGATTGAGCAGGGTGGACTTGCCCACGTTGGACCGGCCTATGATAGCCACGAAACCCGACCGAAGGGCGCTCATTTGGCGGCCTCCTCTAAATCCCTGGCTGTGAAGGCGTGGGGCAGCAACTCCGAGAGGGCGAAAACCCGGTAGTCTCCGGGTTTGCCGATGATGATTTCCAGATTGTCGGCAAATTCAGCCATCACCTGGCGACAGATGCCGCAGGGATAGGCATCGATGTGTTCACTGACTACGGCAATTTTTCTGATATGCCGGTGTCCTTCGCTCACGGCCTTGAAAATCGCCGTCCGTTCAGCGCATACTGTTGCTCCGAAGGAAGCGGATTCAATATTGCAGCCTGTGAAAATCTCTCCGGTATCCGTCATCACAGCCGCTCCCACGGGAAATTTCGAATAGGGCACATAGGCCTCTTTCATGGCCTCTAGGGCCTTGATCAGCAATCTGTTTTCCAATGAATCACTCATTATTGTCCTCCTTCAGTGGCTTGTACTGTTCCAAACTGCTCACGACCTGAACAAATATCCGACCCGGGTTGAAAACCACCGGCTGTGAATCCAGACTGAAGGTCATGGGGGTTTGCCGGGATTCCTTCGTCCATTCAATCGGAACCTTCTCTCCGCCTGTGAGGTAGTATCCTTCGCCCCCGCCGATATGCCCCAGGGCCCTTCTGCCTGCGTCGTCCAGCACCTGGTGGGTCATTTCAATGATCAGAATATTTCCCGCAGTAATCAGCTCCCCGGTAGCGGCATCCCGCTGCTCCGAAAGGTTGACCCTGCGCTCGTAGACCCGGCGGCTTTCGTCATAGTGATAGCTGACCCCGTACCCCACGGGATCGGAAGCCGACGCCGGCTTGTAGATGACCTCGAAGGCCTGGACCTTGAGGTCTCCCTCTAGGGGTTTGAAACGGTCATACACCGTCAAGTCCGATACCGGTTCCTCCTGGGTCAGGGAATACCCCTTTCGGAGGGCCTCCTTCTCAAGACCGGCTGTGGTGGTATAGAGATTGTGGGGTGCCCGCCGCTCGGAAATGCGGTAGAAGGCCGCTTCCCCCGAAGAAAGCCCGTCGAGACTGGCTACCTTGAGACGACTCAGGGCGCTGAAGGCATCCTCCGAACCCCCGGCATGGGCATACAAACTCCCATAGTCCAGGGCAAAGTCAATAAAATAAGGCCTCGCACTTCTCACCGGGCCCAGGACACCCTCCTCGTCCTGGGGAATAATCAACAGATACCGGGTGATGGGCCCCTCTGCCAGGGCTTCATAAACCACGTCAGCCATGGACAGCCCGCTCTGGGGCCGGGCCCCCACATGATTGTCAATCATCACTCCGTAGGGTCTCGTGACGTCGAATAGCGGGACCGGCACCGGGGGTTCGACCGGCAAGGGGGGATGCTCCCGGAGGTAGGCTTTCTCCCTGACAATGTCCAGATGGGCGTCGAGTAAAAGCGCCTCCGGGTAAACGGGAGTATCGACCGGTTCGGGGGTGGCTTCGGGCACGCCCCCACAGCCCCCGAGGAAGACGAGCAGGGAAAGAAAAACCAGGGTCTTTTTCATCATCCTTTGAACACCTGCAGGATTTCAAGCGCCGCCTTTTCCCTGCCCCGCATGAGGCGCTGTTCTTCAGGGGTGGTGTGGTCATACCCCAGCAGGTGATACATCCCGTGGACACTCAGATAAGTGGCTTCTCTTTCCTGGGAATGGCCCAGTTCCCTGGCCTGCTCCTTCATCCGGTCCACGGCGATGACGATATCTCCCAGAACCAGGTACTCCCCCGCCTCCGCAATCTCCCGGGGATGGTCATATTGGGGAAAACTCAGGACATCCGTCACACTGGGCTGGTTGCGATAGGTCCTGTTGAGCTCAAGAATCTCCTCATCCTTGACAAGACTGATGGAAACCTCACCCTCCCCTTGGAGTTCTTCTATTCGCAGTACCGCCTCCACCGCTTTTTTGATGGTTTCAACGGTCTTGTCCGTGGCTTCAACCCTTTCTCTTGTGTCATTGATGAGTATTTCCATTGTTTTTCACCTGATTTCTCTCGTATTTTTCGTAGGAGGCAATGATTTTCTTCACCAGGGCATGGCGCACCACATCCCGATGGGAAAAGTGTACAAAAGCAATGCCTGGAATCTCCCCGAGCACCTCTGCGGCGTGAAGGAGCCCCGAAGGCTTTTTCCCCGGAAGGTCGATCTGGGTGACATCGCCGTTGACCACCACCTTGGAACCGAAGCCGAATCGGGTGAGAAACATCTTCATCTGTTCCCTGGTGGTGTTCTGGGCTTCATCCAGTATGATAAAACTGTTGTCCAGGGTCCTGCCCCGCATATAGGCCAGGGGAGCCACCTCGATGAGTCCCCGCTCCTTGAGTTTCAGATAGGTTTCCGCCCCAAGAATGTCGTACAGGGCGTCGTAAAGCGGCCTCAGATAGGGATCCACCTTCATCTGCAGGTCCCCGGGTAGAAAACCAAGACTTTCACCGGCTTCCACGGCAGGCCGGGTGATGACAATCCGGCTGACTTCTTTATTCTTGAAGGCCCTGACTGCCATGGCCACGGCCAGATAGGTTTTCCCGGTGCCCGCCGGGCCGATGCCGAAAACCACATCATGGGTCAGTATCGTCTCGAAGTACTCCTGCTGACCCCGGGTCTTGGCTTTGATTGCCTTTCCCCTGGCGGTCATGACAATGATGTCCCTGTTGAAGGTTTCAAAGGCCACGGTGTCCTCCTCCTCAACGAGATGGAAGCAGTACTCCAATTTCTGCGAGTCGATTTTTTCACCCTTGAGAATTTCCTTCACCAGGGTCTGAAGAACCACCATCACCTTGGCAATGTGCGCCTCGTTCTCAGAACGAACCAGCACATCAGAACCGTCAGCAAAAATACTGACATCATAGCGCCCTTCAATCATTTTGACATTGGCGTCGAAATCACCGAAAAGCTCCTGGAGCAAATCGCTGTCAGCCACTTTGAATATTTTTTCCAATACCACGGCCACCTCTTTTCCCTAGGTCAATTCTATCATACTTCGTGAAACACCACATAGAAAAAGCCGTCCATAGGGACAGCTTTTAAAATTATCCTAAAACTTCTTTTACAAGATTCGAAAGGGTTCTGCCATCAGCCCTGCCCGCAGTTTCTTCCTTGAGAACCTGCATGACCCGGCCCATGTCCTTCATGGAGGTGGCTCCCATGGCCGCTACCCTGTCCTCGACAAGAATTCTCAACTCTTCCTCCGGAAGCTGCCGGGGCAGATACGTCGTGAGAATCTCGATTTCTGTCTGCACCTCAGTGACAAGGTCCTCTCTATTGGCCTTTTCGAATTCCTCCAAGGCTGCTTTTTTCTGTTTGACCTGTTTGTGGATGATGTCGATGATTTCACTCTCAGAAAGGACTGTGCGGGTGTCCACCTCAACCTGCTTGATCTGACTCCTCAGCATGGTGAGCGTGTTCTTTCTGACAACATCCTTGGACCGCATGGCCTCCTTGAGATCTTCCATTAATTTTTCTTTCATGGGCTTGTGTCGACATCTCCTTAGAACGATTTACGCTTCTTTCTCCGAGCTGCTTCCGACTTCTTTTTCTTTTTGACACTGGGTTTTTCGTAGTGCTTTCTTTTTTTGATCTCCGCTAAAACACCAGAACGAGAAGTCTCCCTTTTAAATCTCTTCAAGGCACTATCTATAGATTCATTCGGTTTAACCTGAACACCTGACATCCATATTCCCTCCCTCCGGTTTCAAATTGCATTCTGACTTGCATTGAGGGGAATCTAACAGAATACTTACATATTATATTATAAGTCCCTGAAAAAATCAAACTTTTTTAGCCCCTTTCCAAAGACACCGGGGCACCGGGTATTTGACACTTGCATAGAAGAAAAACCGCGGAAAGCCTCACAGG
>LQBE01000027.1:0-9880 GCA_002029975.1 delta proteobacterium ML8_F1
GAAACCTATATTACAGATGGACTAGTTCAACTTGCTATTGCAATTCTCGAAAAAAAATAATGAAAACAAATTTATAATTACCTATTCTCGGCTTTTTTAAGTACAAGATTAAGGACAAAGCTACAAATGCATTTTTTACAATTGATTGAACTCCCCAAACAGGAAATAGTTGCCACGGTAATCCAAATAGGGTAAAAGATGTAAACGTAAGCCCTGTCAAAATTCCTAGCCGAGGTTTCTTTATTAATAAACTAATAATATAGACAACTAAAATTGCTGATGTAAATAAATTAATTAACTTCATGAAATTAGCTCCTAACTTCCCAACCTCAAAACATTTTGATACTCAATTACTATCTTACTAACATCAAAATCCTGAGCTCTTTCTCTACTAATTGATTTATAATCATCGTATTTTATGGTGCCATCAATGATTTCTATTAATTTATCTGACATCTGGATATAATCGTTATTATCTACTATCCATCCAAATTCTCCATCTTGTAAGATTTCTTTAGGACCATGAGGACAATCAGTAGACAATACTGGAGTTCCTGTAGCCAAAGCCTCAGCAACTACATGTCCAAACCCCTCCCACGCAGAAGAAAGTACGAATAAATCAGCTTGAGCCATGTATTTATATGGATTATTTTGAAAACCAACTAGCTTCACATTACCCTCTAACCCACATTCTAAAATTAAATCATTTAATTCATCTCTTTTAGGTCCTTCACCCAGAATAAATAGCTCAAAATTTTCATAGCCTTTATTCTTTATGATTGAAAGTGCATTTATTATTAGCGAATAGTTTTTTTGTTCTACTAGTCGACCACAAGATACCATTTTGAAATCTTTTGAATATCCTAATTCACACTCTTCTTTTGATTTTTCGAATATATATTCTGTATCTATTGGATTGTAAATAGTAGTAATTTTATCGCTTTTAACACCATATAATTCAATTAAGTCATTCTTGACACCTTTTGACAAAGCAATAACATTATCTGCATCGTTATACATTCTTTTAAAAAGTAGATGACTCAATCTATTTAAATTTTTACCAAAAGTCCTATAGCTAGTTTCTCTTAATACCAATTTTGGTTTATGAAAAGAACATTTATGTCCTAACCATACGGCAAGATTTACTTGCGCCAATGTTGAAAAAAGAATATCTGGTTTTTCTTTATCAATTATTTTTTTTATTTTCCAAAATGCATATCTTCCTCTTGTATTAAGATTAATTATCGGTATCGATTTATGAACTAGGTCAACATAGGCATCATCTGAATTAAGTTTGAGTAGTATAAGTTTCACATTATATTTCGACTTATCAATGCCATTTAAAATGTTTACAATGGTTCTCTGGGCACCTCCACCAGATAAGTTTGACAAGAAAAAAAATACACTTGTTTTCATATCTTTATTATTATTTTTTTTCATTTTTCCTCCATTATTACGTTTTATAGTCTAACAAATCTACATTTTTTGATTAACATAGAAGTTTTCATACCATTTCCCAACAGTCTCTACATCATATCCATTTTTAGTTATTTCATGAATATATTTTTTTCTTTCATTATTAATATTGCAGCTTAAGACTTCTTTAGCCCAAAATAATGTCTCATTATTTAATGAAATATATTTAACTAAATCGGTTACTTTAACCTCTTCTGTTATTTTATCAGAAATAACACATGGCAACCCTGCCGCTTGAGCTTCAAGGACAACGCCAGGTAAGCCTTCAAACAATGATGGAAATAACAGTATATCAGCTGCTTGTAAAAGCTCTGGAACATCTGATCTTATCCCCGCAATTATTACAGACTCTTCGATATTCCTATGAGAAATTTCTTTTAAAATTTCACCTCTGAGAGAACCATCTCCAACTATTAATAGTTTAGCATGAGGCTCTGTCATAAGAACTTCACTAAAAACTTCTAATAAAAACTTATGATTTTTTTGCGGACGAAACCTGCCAATGTGTATTATTAGCATTTCATTCTCAATCCCAAGTTCCAATCTCTTAATTTTTCTTGTTTCTTTATTAAATGAATATTTCTTAGCATCTATCGCATTCGGTAGTATTTTCACTATGCCATCGTTGACAGCCTTCTCTCCAAACTCACTTGCTCCAGCAATCTTTGATACCGCAAACAAATGAGTCGCATACAGCTTTGACAACTTACATATATGCTTTTTTATCAAATTCTCTTTATTTGAGTTTCTTGAATGTGCAATTCGAATTGGAACATTATTAGCTTTTGCTTCTTTGAGATAGACAAACGCAGTATTTGTCTGATGACCATGTACTATTTTATATTCAGGATGCTCTTTAAAAAACATATTCCAGCTATTTTTATATAGAAAATAGTTTTTTCCATTAAATCTAGGAAAACTATATATTCTCCCTCCTAATGATTTAACTTCATCTGTAAAAAAGCACATGTCTTCCGTATGAATTGCAAAATCAAATTGGACTTTACTTCTATCAATTTGTCTATAAATATCCATTGTTCTACTTTCTGCACCACCCGAATCTAATCTTCCAAATACATGCAGAACTCTAATTGGCTCATCCATTTTATCAAATCCTCTATCTATTAATCTCTTCTAAATATGCATCAATCACTATCCGCCTATCGAATCCTCTCTCGACTTTAAGCCTACCAGCCAAGCCCATCTGCTTTCTTTCATCAACACTCAAATTGATGAACTTCTCTACTTTCTCAATAAGATCTTGTGTATTTTGCTGTTCTACAAAATATCCATTGATTCCATCATCTACGATTTCTTTACAGCCACTTCTGTTAGTTGTAATTATAGGTCTACCACACGCTGCACTTTCCAACAAAACATTTGACATGCCTTCAGGATAGTAAGTCGGGTGGATCGTGCAGTGAGAAATCTTATGATATTCTCTAACATCGTCTTTTCGTCCATGATATTTAATAATATTTTTTTCACTCATCTCTTCTAGAATGTCTCTATAAGAATCCTCACAGTTTCCTAATACATGAAATGATGTATTAGGATGCCTCTTTTTAATATGCTTTGCCGCATCTAAATATTGATCAATTCCTTTTTGTTTCATTATTCTAGAAATAAATAAGAAATTAATATGATTTGATTCTGGATAATCCATTAATTCATAATGTGATAAGTTTACACCAGAACCAGGAATCAATTTACCATTTTCTATCCCGATATCATTAAATTGCATGAACTTCATATTCTCTTTGTTTTGAAAGAAAATACATTTGGATTTCCTTAAACCGATTTTATATAATGCTAAAGTAATTTTTTGAAGTATCCCTTTATTTTCAACAGCCGTACCCAAACCTGTAATATTAGCTATTTGTGAAGTGCTAGTTAGTCTACACGCAATACCACCATATACATTAGGTTTGATAGTGTATGTAAGTACAACATCCGGCTTAGTTTTATTAATGATTCGAATATAGTTAATTAATAATTTAAAGTCTGAAATAGGATTAGTTCCTCTTCTACTAATATTTTTTTCAACCATATTGCATCCAATATCCTTAAAATAATTCGTCTTCGTGTCAAATGGAGCTGAAATAATGATTTTAGAATTCTTTATTAGAAGTTCTTCAACAAGCTCTCTTCTAAAACTATATAAACCATTTATAGAATTTGTTAGTATCGCTATCGTACCCATCTTATCTACTCCATTTTTACAATATTATTTTCTGAAAACTTTCTTATCTGAGTATTCCGGGCACTTTTGAGCCATCAGTCCGGCTAAACTGAGCCACCAATCCGGTGAATAAACCAGTTACTTGAATAGTACTAACTCATGACCGCATTTATTCCACGGTCCACTTGACATGGGTCCCCTATACCCTCTGGACTCCTTAAAGCAGGCGAAAACAATACTTGTTTATTGGCTGTCGCCTCCAAGATTATACCAAAGAGTATCACCCCATATAAAGTGGCTTTCGCGGCATAAAAGCTAGTGGCTCTTGCAACCGGAATACTGGCTCTAACCACACCGGACAGGTGGTTCTGTAGAACCGTAATATTCACTTATCTTCATTAAACCTTAAAAATTTAGCAGGATTGCCTGCTATAACAGAATTTGGCTCAACGTCTTTAAGAACAACAGAGCCCATACCAATAATTGAGTTTTCTCCTATTTTTATTCCATTCCTAATGATTGCTCCACTACCTATATAGCAATTAGATCTCATCTCTACATCTCCACCTACTGAAACATTAGGAGAAATCACAGTATAATCTCCGACGGTTACATCATGTCCAATAACAACATGCTTGTTTATTAAACAGCCCTTTCCAATATGCACATTGACTGTAAGAGTAGCTCCGGTATGAATAATTGTCCCTAAATCAATGGAAGAGAATCTAGATAGGTGAAAACCTGTATCAATAACACTAATTAAGTCTAATTCATGACTTTCAAGCTTCATATAAAGAAACTCCCTTGAAGTTGGTTCTCCAGCCGCCACAATAAACTCTAATTCCGACTTGTCAAATTCATTCAAAGTTTCTTCAAGTGTGTATACCGGAACCTCATCAACAGCTCGACTTTTTATATTATCATCTACAAATATAATCTTTTCCCACGTATCCATTCTGGAGGTAAGATCAGCAATTTCTCTTCCCATTCCACCGCACCCATATATACAAAGTATTTTCATTTATATCAAATCCTCATTTATTAGTTTTGAGTTCCTTTAAACTTTTCCATTGTCACATTTTCACTTTTGTTAACACCTTCACGTTTAAACACTTTTAAAAACGTCCGTACTATGAGTTTTAAGTCCAACAAGAATGAAATGTTCTCTACGTAATCGACATCATAATTAAACTTTTCTTCCCAGCTAATTGCATTTCTACCGTTCACTTGAGCAAGTCCAGATAAACCTGGTCTTACATCGTGACGATGTTTTTGCTTATCATTGTAAAGTGACAAATACTCAATCAGAAGTGGCCTTGGGCCTATGATCGACATATCACCCTTTAGAATATTAAATAGTTCTGGTAACTCATCAAGTGATGTTGCACGAAGTATCTTTCCAAACTTAGTCAAACGCATATGGTTTGGAAGCAGCTCACCATTCTCATCTTTCTCATCAGTCATTGTCCTGAACTTATACATAGTAAAAATCTTCTCATTAAGCCCAGGTCTTTTCTGCTTAAACAACACCGGACTACCCAGCTTAAACCTAACAAGAATAGCCACAATTATAAGTGCAGGACTTAAAACGATAATTGCCATCAAAGACAAAATGAAGTCCATTGGTCTTTTAAGGAATCTTCTGTATATGCCCTTTTTCACTTTTGCTTCTTCCTTCACTTCACTCTGCATCTATCAGCACCTACTTCTTCTTAAGACCACAGTCCCTTTATAATTCCACATATTCTCACAAGATCTTCATCCGTCATCTTCGTATCACTCGGCAAGCACACACCATTCTCAAATAGCTTCTCACTAACATCTGAACCCACATAATCATACTCAGCGAAGAATGGCTGCATATGCATCGGTTTCCACACAGGTCTTGACTCAATATTCTCTTTCTCAAGAGCTTCCATAACATCAAGAGGTCTAACTGAACCCTTCAACGTCATAACACTTAACCAATAGTTCGGTTCATTCCAGTCATTAATTGGCATAAACTCAACACCATCTAACTGACCCAGTTCTCTTTTATAAAACTCAAATATATATTTCTTCTTAGCTACTCTTTGATCTAATACTTTAAGTTGTCCTCTACCAATTCCAGCAACGACATTGCTCATACGGTAATTGAAGCCTAATTCGCTATGCTGGTAGTGCCTTGCTGCGTCTCTTGATTGAGTTGACCAGAAACGAACTTTCTTAATCATCTCTTCATCATCAGAAACTATCATCCCACCACCAGAAGTCGTGATGATCTTATTTCCGTTAAACGAGAACAATCCGAACTTTCCAAAGGTTCCCGTGTGCTTTCCTTTATAATAAGCACCCAAAGACTCAGCAGCGTCTTCAATAACCACTACATCATGCTTATTACAAATCTCCATGATCTTATCCATATCAGCTGATAGACCGTATAAATGAACAACTAAAACAGCCTTCACCTTATCACCGTACTTCTCGAAGGCTGCCTCTAATGCTTTTGGGTCCATATTCCACGTTTCATAATCACTGTCGATAAAAACAGGAGTAGCGTTCTGATAGATGATCGGATTAGCTGTAGCAGAAAAAGTAAATGTAGGACAGAACACGATATCTCCTTCTCCAACGTTAAGAGCTTTAAGTGCTAAATGGATTGCGCCGGTTCCAGTCGTTATAGCAGCTGCGTGTTTTGAACCAACTCTTGCTGCAAGCTCTTGTTCGAAAAAATTAACATTGGGGCCCAACGGAGCGATCCAGTTTGTATCAAAAGCTTCTTGTACATATTGCATTTCATAACCTTCATCACTCATGTGTGGTGAAGCGAGCCATATCTTTTTATTCTCAGCCATTTACCGTCATCCTTCCTTTATCTAAAGTCTATTTCTAAACGAATATTTCCTAATTTTCTTCAAAATGTTTCTTCCTGATTAATTCTAATATCTCATCAATGAAATTAATTGTTGTGTAATAATCTTCAATAACTCTCTTCAATAAAAATGTTGGATGAGTCTTTAAATTAATTCCTATATCTGATAAAGAATGTTCATCAGGAGAGTTTCTATGAGTCATTTGATTCCTATAATCTTTAATAAATTGATGATTACCTTTCCAAAACCCTTCAGTCATTGAAGTATCATCATCTTCGTCTATATAGTTGTTGATCCTATCAATATTCTGTTTTATATTTGTCGATTTATATTTGTTGAAGTCTTGTTAAACTCATTCTTGAAAAAGCGTTGATAATGAATTTTGTCAACTTCTTTGCCAATATCATAGTGAATATTATAAAACTGAGCTAGAACATCCCACAGAGTTGAAGTTCGAAATATAGCATTTTCAACATAATAAAATGCTAACATTTCATTTTTCGTAGACTTTCCAAACATGTTAAAGTCATTCATCACCTCATCGGTGTAAGAGTATTCGATAGCTTGCTTCAAGGAATAGTGAATTTTTTCATTAATATTTAAGAATGTACGATAAAAAGTTTCGTTCTTGTACAAATCGGAAATTGCTTTATCTTCAGCCATGCTAAATACTCCGATTACTTCTTTGCCCTCTGTCCATTTCAAACGAAAATCATATTTGTCAGGATTAATTTCATCAAGTAGGCCTTTTAAATATTTAATTTCATTATTCTCCATTTTTATCACCATTTCTTATTCAACTAAAGTTCGATTATTAACAGAGTCCTTTTTAAATTAGCATTTAATCGTCATTAGATTTTAAACATATATCGAACAAGCTTCTATGCCTCTGAAACCAATATATTAGAGTAAAAATAGTGCAGCTACTATGAACTCAAGTAGTCATCGGTTATGAAATATAAGAAATCTAAAAATCCATAAATATATTCCATCGTTTCTTTCAGGTTGTCATAGTCTACAAATTTACTTTCACCTATTATCTGATAGGATTGATCTAGTAATTTTTTTGAAAGGTGAAAGCCTATAAAGCCGGCTGCACCTGTTATTAGTATTTTCATATATAACCGCTCCTTATCAAATTTATTCCTTCGTATGTTTAAAGTTA
The DNA here is from genome assembly GCA_002029975.1 of delta proteobacterium ML8_F1. Classification (GTDB taxonomy): domain Bacteria; phylum Bacillota; class Clostridia; order Peptostreptococcales; family Acidaminobacteraceae; genus ML8-F1. Next base: position 7,676 of record LQBE01000027.1, read on the forward strand.
CTATGGCAACTAAAGCTAGTAATTTTTACATTTTAACTCAGGTACAACTTCCTCGAAATGCCTAGTTCTAATTTTGTATAATAAAGCTGTGCCTATAAATAGCTCAAAGCCCCCTTTCATTACCAAACTTACATCTCCATACATTACTCTAAACGCTAAGAATATAATCCAAGCAGCTCTAAAAATTGACTCTATAGCTGTCTTCTGGGGTGGAAAAAGGACATCAAAAGCACGTATAATTATTCCGAAAACAAACGTAACAATAAAGACTCCCGGAAAGCTTAAACTATAATAACCAAAAGATAGTAAGTCAACAGGTATTGTTCCAAATGTTCCAAAATAATTTGTGTTAATTCTTGACAGTGTGTCTGGCGTTCTAATTCCTAAGAGACTTTGCGGCAATAATGTTGCGATTCCGATAAAAATGTCTGAAAAAAATCTATAAGAAACTTCTCTACTAGAAGATAATAAGTTAACTAAGTTAATATATGGGAATGAAAACTCCATTAATACCAAATTTGCAATATCATTAAAACTCATTCTTGCAGAAGTTATATGATATAAAAATTGCGACGGATTATTAAATGCTCGAAATAAGGGATTCCCAAATAATATTATTATCAAAGCAAATACAAAACCTCCAACTGCAAATTTCATATATCCTTTGTTTTTATATAATACTCCGAAAAGTGGAAATATTACAATATACCTTACTAAAGATAACCTCCCTGACAAGAGCATTAATAAATATATTGATATTACAAATGATATTAAAAACATAACAGAATAATATTTATGTTTGCTACTTTTGTTGAATCTTAAAGCGTAGTAAAAATACGAGGCGATCATTACAAATGGTGCTATGTTTTTAAGAAATAACCATCGTGATGCAATTGGTCCTCTACCACTTCTATACAATGTAGCCGTTTCGAGGGCACTTTTTACGCCTCCTATTGAATTTACATAAACTACTAAAGATGCTGTGCCAACTACAAACAAAAAAATTGCAATAATATGCATTTTTTTCTCGGGATATATTACCTTAGTCTGTTTTTTTTGCTTTAACCCCATGGAAAAATTATGTGATGTGCTTCTAGTGATTTTGACCTTTTTCCCACAATAATACCCTGTTAATATTAACACGTATCCTATTAAGCTTGTTATAGCTGCAAACATATAAGCCGGATCTTCCAAAGGTATTCTTCGTATCCAGTGTGATTCAGCATAATATGTTAGGTCTGTATTGAAAATGAAAATTGGAACTATTCCAAAACATATCATATATATAATGCTAAACCCAAATAATGAATCAATTTGAAACCTTTTGTGGTGTCTAGCAACTTCAGAAAAAATTATAAGACCACATAGTAATAAGGATATGGGCACAGCGTATACTCCTGTTATCATAGGTCGCCTCCTTCCAAGTATTTTGATCACGTCGATTATGTTTAGCTAACAAAGCATTACATTTGAAAATTCAGGGGCTAAAGTTCTGAGTTAACAAGTATAGCCTCTGTAATTTTTTACTGCGAACCAATGTACACTCAACTGTATTGATCTGGTCAAACTAACTAGCAAAATATTTGAATTCATATCCTTTTCATTTGACTAAAAACTTTCTCATATTCTTGTGTAATATATTGAATGTCAAAGTCTCTTGCTCTGGCGCATACATTATTTGCCATTTGCTTAACTTCAGTAGGGTTATCCAATAACTTACTCAATGTACTGGTTAATTTATCTAAATCATCGTTAGATACTAGCCATCCGTATTTCCCATTCTCAAGAATTTCATTTGGTCCGTGTGGGCAATCGGTTGAAACTACAGGGGTTCCACACGCCATAGCCTCAACAATTACATGTCCAAAACCTTCCCATAAAGATGATAGTATGAATAAGTCAGCCTTTTCCATATAAGCATATGGATTGTTTTGGAATCCAATTAGTTTTATATTTTCATTTAACCCCTTGGATATTATCATTTCCTCAATTGCTTTCTCATCTGGTCCCGTTCCCATTATAAAAAGCTCGAATTCAGAATATCCTTTCTCTTTTAAAATGCCCAATGCATTTATTAACAGTGGGTAGTTCTTTTGTTTCGCAAGTCTTCCACACGCTACTAATTTAAACTTCTTAGTGTAATCGACATCACATTTATCTTCACTGAGTTCTTTGATTTTTTTTACATCAACAGGCTTATATATT
>LQBE01000027.1:9890-75177 GCA_002029975.1 delta proteobacterium ML8_F1
TAACATGTGATTCTTTACACCTTCAGATAATGCGATAACTTTGTCAGCATCTCTGTATATTTTTTTATACAGCATCTGAAGAATAAATGTAGTGTTAAATCCTATTTCACGGTAATTTGTCTCCCTTAATACTAACTCCCCAGGCTTATTTGATAGCGAGAATCTGCAGCTTTGGTCGAACCTGCAAAAACAGTTCGGCGTCTATGGTGTCTGCCATACTATCGAATGGGATTACGAGCAGGAGCGACTCTACAAAGGCGCTGTATTGAAAGAAACTAGGCGCGCTTACCTCCATCTGTTCTATAGCCCTGAAAAAGCTGCCAGCGACCAAGTAAGTAGGAACGACTACTTTACAGCCCTCTACAATGATCTTGAAGAGGGAACGAAGAAGGATTACCGCATGAAGGACTATGATAAGTACTTTGAGGTAAAGAGTACACCGAAGCGCGGCAAGAAAATCGAACCAAAGCAAGACGCTATGAGACAGGCCGCTCGAAACTTTGGCTATTTCGCTCTTCTTTCGAACGAAGTCAAGGATCCCTTCGAAGCCTTGTCTCTGTATCGTAGCAAGGATATTGTGGAGAAGGGGTTCGGCAATCTAATGGATCGCCTCAACTTCAGGAGAATGCAAGTTTCTTCAGAGCTATCGTTGAATGGCAAGCTTTTCGTTGAATTTGTTGCACTTATTTACCTTTCTTACGTGAAAAAAAAGATGCAAGACGCAGGACTATTTGAAAAATGGACGCTACAAGGACTACTTGATGAACTTGATACAACTGAGCGTTTTGAATCTCCTGATCACGGTCGACTCCTTGGTGAAGTGACTAAGAAGCAGGAAGAGATCTACCTAGCATTGGGGGTAGATCCGCCCTCGTTATAAATTTCGGGAACTCAGGCTACTCCTTATCTCAATTGCTGTTTTGCCAATATTCTTTGAAAAATGCCACAAATACCCCTAGCATAGCCCCAAGGACAAGTGCTATGGCCAGTGTTAAAGCCTTCTTTGGTGCAATGGGATGGTCTGACACATTGGTTGACGCACTAAAATGAAGGGTTGTCTCCATAACAGCGACCATGTCTTTATCCATCTTTGAACCATCTCCAGAAAGAACATAGGCCTGAACATTTGAAAGCTCAGCTTTAAGTTCATCTGTATACCTCAAATTCTTTTCCATGGCTCTAACTATATTTTGAATTTCTTTTCTCAAATTGATTAAGGTGCCTTGAAGTGCGTCATAATGAGGATTGATCACTTCTTCAAGCATCATCTCTTCAGAAAGTTCCTCTATCCGAACGCCCCTGTTTTGCGCCAGTTCTGCTGCATAAACCGGATCGCTGGTTACCAACTTTCTAAGGGTAATCACCGACTCAATATCTGCAAACTCCTCTTGAATCTCTTCCAATTGGGTCTGGGTCTGCAACAAATTCTCTTCTAAGTTTTTATAAGAAACCCCATAGTCTCTAATAAATGAAATCAAAGCCGCTTCCTTATGAATAATCCTAAGTTCATCTTCTAAATTTTCCGCCAAGGTCAATAGTCTAAGTTCCGCTTCTTCTGGTGAACCGCCAGTAACCTTAAAGGTAAATCTTGTAGACTTTTCTTCAGTTTCCAGTGTTATGGCATTCTTAAACCCATTGACCGTCGCCTCCATAAGGCCCAAATCATCAATCGTCTCTTGAATTACCTTATTGGAATAAACCACATTTAAAAAGTCCATCTTGTCTGTCGTAGGGAAACTATAACTGCCATACCGTGTCCTAACTGACTCCGGAACACTAATACTCCCCTCCAATGACGCTTCATACACTTCATCTGCAATAACCATCACATAGCCAAGTGCAAGGACACCCGCCACCACAATAAAGGCCACAATCAGCTTCCAATTCTTAATCAGGGCCATAATCAATTCCTTTAGGGATATTTCATCTTCATACTGTCTATCTTCCATAAATAAGCTCCTTTTTTCTTTCACCCCTTGAGACACCGCCTCAACAGGTGGTGGACAGCGGGTGGTTTCGGGGCACAAACCAGATTGAGTCTTCTCTTCTTAAACTACTGAAAACAAGACCAAAAATCTCTTTTGCCCAGATAATTCGAATTATACCATGAAATTTTCTATATATGTCAATATATGGTTATTATGACATGAAGCATGTATTAATTATTTTATTATTAATTAATAGATATCTATAGAGAAAACTTATAGGTTGTGATAATTCCCGGGATTTCAGATGTCCCGGTCCTGAGATTTCAACCAGTGCGCTAGCCCTCCGCAACCGCCCCAATTGTTCCTTCCCACCGGGCGCACAGTAAAAAACCGACCCTGCTTTTCATATCGAAAAGGGGGTCGGTTCTGTATGCTTCCCTCGCAGCTTCTAGCTCTTGCTCTTTTTGCCGGCCCGCATCCTGTCCTGGGCCCCAAGAATTTTCTTTCTCACCCTAAGCGCATCAGGGGTGATTTCAAGCAGTTCATCCTCTTCGATGAATTCAAGACCCTCTTCAAGGGTGAAGCGCTTGGGACTCAGAAGCTTGATGGCTTCATCGGAACCCGAGGCTCTGACATTGGTGAGTTTCTTGTTCTTGCAGGGATTGACCACCATATCCTCCGGCCTGGAGTTGATTCCCACAATCATTCCCTCATAAACATCCTCGGCGGGACCCACAATCATCTGGGCCCTCTCCGACAGGTTAAAAAGAGAATAGGCCATGGTCTGCCCTATTTCCTGGGAAATAAGAACCCCCTTGCGGCGACCCTCGATGGGGCCGAGGTAGGCCTCGTAATCGCGGAAGGACCTGACCATGGTGCCCTCTCCCCGGGTGACATTGACAAATTCCGAGCGATATCCCAGGAGTCCCCGGGTGGGCACGACGTATTCCAGGTGGGTGTAGCCCTCCTCGGCCACCATATTCTCCATGCGGCCCTTTCTGAGGTTCAGCTCATTGATCACCGCCCCGGCGTATTCATCCGGAAGATTGACTAAGACCCGCTCCATGGGCTCATGGCGCCGGCCCTCCACATCCCTGAAGAGCACATGGGGTTTTGACACAGCGACCTCATAGCCTTCACGGCGCATGTTCTCGAGAAGCACCGACAAATGGAGCTCTCCCCTGCCCGAAACCTTGTAGCCCTCGTTACCGGGAAGAATCTCCACCCTGAGGCCCACGTTGATTTCGAGTTCTTTCTTGAGGCGCGCCTCGATATGCCTGGAGGTCACATATTTGCCGCTCTTGCCGGCAAAAGGAGAGTCATTGACCAGAAAATTCATTCCCAGGGTCGGCTCCTCGATTTCAATGAGGTCCATGGGTTCAATGAAATCCGCATCGCAGACCGTTTCTCCGATAGAAATATCCGGTATCCCCGCGAGGATGACGATATCCCCGCTGTAGGCCACAGGCACCTCCCGGCGCTTGAGTCCCTCATTGACAAAAACCCTGGCAATCTTTCCCTTGATGACGGTCTCATCCCGTCGTGAAATCGCCACATATTCACCCTGGGAAATCTTGCCCCGGGTGATGCGTCCGATACCGAGACGCCCGATGTAGTCATCATAGCCCAGGGATGAAATCTGCATCTGCAGGGGTTCATCCTTCAAATCCGGATAGGGGGTCACATGCTCTTTGATGAGGTCGAAAAGAGGCTCGAGGTCCTCAGACTCCTGGTCCATTTCCCGCATGGCTATGCCCCGCTTGGCAATCCCGTAGATAATGGGGAAATCCAGTTGTTCATCGGTGGCGCCAAGCTCAGCAAAAAGGTCAAAGGTCATGTCCACGACTTCGTGGGCCCTCTGGTCCTTTTTGTCAATCTTGTTGATAAAGAGGATGGGCTTAAGTCCGTGTCCCAGGGCCTTCTGCAGCACAAACCGGGTCTGGGGCATGGGCCCTTCACTGGAGTCCACCAGAAGAATCGCCGTATCCACGGTCTTCATGATCCGCTCCACCTCAGAGGAGAAGTCCGCATGGCCCGGGGTGTCCACAATATTGATTTTAAGCCCCGAATGCTCAATGGAGCAGTTTTTTGAGTAAATGGTGATGCCCCGTTCCCGTTCCAGGTCATTGGAATCCATCACCTGTTCCACGACAACTTCGTTCTCCCTGAAGACACCACTCTGCGAGAGCAGGGCGTCCACCAGGGTCGATTTTCCCGCATCGACATGGGCGATGACGGCGACATTGATTATTCTCTGATTCATATTTTCATTCCTTTTTTCCTTCAACTTTCAACCTATCTATCATACACCCCCGAAGCAACCCTTTGCAAGTTAAACTTCATCCAGGGGCTGGCAGCCCTTTCTCCCCTTGAATATCCTGATCTGTCCCCGGGCCGCCAGCTCCTCGAGATATTCTCTGATTCTACCCTCACTGATCTTGTAGTAGGTCTTTGAAAACTCCTCCATGATGGAGCGCCTTCCCGTCCCGAGACCTCTGGCGGCGCGCCGCCTGACAATCTCCAGAATCTGTTCATGGGGACTCTCTTTACCCCCTCCTTCAAGCTTCAAATGACTGGGCAGATTTCTCACATGGAGGGCCCCCCTATCCATTCTGACCATGTACTCAAGGGTATTCCTCAATTCCCTGACATTCCCGGGCCAGGAATATTCCCCGGCGAAATCCACAAAGCTTTTGTCAACCTCCCGGTCCTCCCCCAGCTCCTTTAGAAAATGGGCAATCAAAGCGGGCAAATCCTTCTTGTGCTCCCTCAGGGCCGGCAGCTTCACACTGAAAACATTGAGCCGGTAGAACAGATCCCTTCTGAAGGCCCCCTCCTCCGCCATCCGGTTCAAATCCCGGTTGGAGGCGGCGACAATCCTGACATCCACATGGATGATGGCATCCCCTCCCACCCGCATGATTTCCTTCTCCTGAAGGGCTCTGAGCAGCCGGGCCTGAAGATTCAAAGGAATCTCCCCCACCTCATCCAGAAAGAGAGTTCCTCCCTGGGCTCTTTCAAAAACCCCCAGCTTGCCGCCCTTTTTCGCCCCGGTGAAAGCGCCTCCCTCGTAACCGAAGAGCTCCGATTCCAGGAGGTTTTCAGGCAGGGTGGCACAGTTGATGGCAATATAGGGCTTGTTTTTTCTCGGGGAGTAATTGTGGATGGCTCCGGCAAAGAGCTCCTTCCCCGTCCCCGTTTCACCCAGAATCAGCACCGAGGAGGAGGAGGAAGCCACATTTCTCGAGATTTCAATCGTCTTTTGAAGGGCGTCATCCTCCCCCACAATGTCCTCAAAGACATATTTCGCATAATAGCCCTTTTCCGTAAGCTGACCGTGGAGACGGCTCTGTTCCTTCAAAAGCTCAGCGTACACCTTCATGAGAATCAGTTTGCCGAAGAAAACCCCGTCATAGCGGACCTCCTTGAGATCCACCACCACCTTCTGCCCGCCTATCTCAATAATCTCTCCCTCGAAATTCCGGGCTTCGCCCAGTCTTTCAAGGCCCGGGAACCCCGCAACAAGCCTTTGCAGGGCTTCCCCTTCCAGGACAGTCTTCTCCAGACCCAGAATATTTGACGCTGTTTCATTGAGAAGGAGAATTTCCTCTTTGTCGTCAAGAAGCACCACCCCCCGGTCGAATTCGTTCATCACCAGCTCAAGGTGGCCCGACAGCATTTTCTTGTCGTAAAGGGTATTCCTCAGTCCCTTCCAGTAAGCCGGCACCCTTGCGGCATAGCGCTTGACAATCCGGTCTGCGAAGCGCCGGTCAATATTGAGGGTGGCTATGAGGTCCAGAATGGTGGACGGGTCGAAAATCCGGTTTCCGATATCCACCACCCGGTCCCGGTAGGCCTCAAGACCCTGGTGCTCACCGGGGGTGATGATATAATCCACCGTGTCCTTTACCTGTGCCGCGGGATCAAGGGGATACAGACTCAGGCCGTCGATGCCGAAGCCGTAGAGGGTGGCCAGGGTCTCATTGGCCATAAAACTGTTGAGATTGTAGACATAAGCGCTCGAGCCTTTCTTCAACCCCTTCAATATCCTGACCCCCTCCCCCGTAATGGTCCGTTTCATCATAACCAGGGGGACCGGAGACCGGATATAGTCCATCATTTCAATCAGAATACTCGGATCCGTATACAGCACCACCTCCACCTCGTCTATCAGAGGCTGGGACACCTTCCCCGGGCAGTAATAGTCCACCGTCACCTGGTTCTCAAAGATAGTCAGAAGCTCTCTTTTAAAAAATTCGCCAATCTGGTCTTCAATCACCAGTACCGCAATTCTCTTCATCGTCGACCTCCTAAATGGATATAATCCCATTCAAATCCATTATAACCCCATTTACTTCCCAGTGAAACCCCTTGTTTCTCCCGTTTAGTCTTGGCACGTCCCTTGCTTTCATATAGGACACTATCTCTAAAGGAGGCTTCCCATGTTCAAATCCTATGAAGAACTCAGACAATATCTCGACGGCAATGCCATCAAAATCGTCGATTTCAAAATCGTCGACACCACCGGCCGCTGGCATCATCTCAGTATTCCGGCCACCAGGTTCACCGAGGAAACCCTGACCCAGGGTATCGGATTCGACGGCTCCAGCTACGGCTTTTTATCCGTGGAAAAATCCGACATGGTCTTCATCCCCGATATCACCTCGGCATTTCTTGAACCCCTGGCCGAAATCCCCACCCTGGTGATGATCGGCAATATCTATCAACTCAAAAACGGCCGGGTCCGCTTCGAAGACGACCCCCGATACATTGTTGAAAAAGCGAAACAGCTCCTGGTAGACAAAGAGATCGCCGACGAAGCCAAGTTCGGCCCGGAATTTGAATTCTATGTCCTCAACGAAGTGACCGTCAAAAATGACGTCAACCACATGGAGGTCTTTATCGACTCCGACCAGGGAGAGTGGAAGGCCGGCGAAACCGGCGGCAACCGCGGACTGGCCCTGCATTCCTACAACAACTACCACATTGACCGGCCCATGGACCTGAGTGCCGATTTCAGAAATACTGTCACCCTGGCCCTGGAGGATATCGGCATTCCCATCAAGTACCACCACTCGGAAAACGGCGGTCCGGGACAGGTGGAAATTGAAGTGATCCACGAGGACGTGGTCAAAATGGCGGACTCCACTATGAAAATCAAGTATTTTCTACGCGCCTATGCCGAGGCCATGGGGAAAACCGTTACCTTTATGCCCAAGCCCTTCAATGGCGAAGCCGGCAACGGTCTCCATATCCACATGCATCTGTTTAAAGAAGGCAAGCCCCTCTTCTACGATGAAAACGGCTACTCCGGGCTCTCCGATACCGCCCTGCACGCCATCGGGGGACTCCTCAAGCACGCCGCCGCCCTGATGCCCTTCACCAACCCCTCCACCAATTCCTACAAGCGGTTGGTGCCCGGCTTTGAAGCCCCGGTGAGCATCTGCTACGCCACCTCCAACCGCAGCGCCGTCATCAGGATTCCCGGCTATGCCACTACGCCCCTGGAAAAGCGTTTTGAAATCCGGTCTCCCGACGGCACCATGAACCCCTATTTCGCCTTCTCCGCCGTCCTGATGGCCATGATAGACGGCATTGAAAATGCCATTGATCCCGTCAAAGAAGGCTTCGGTCCTTTTGATATCAATCTCTACGACCTGCCCGAAGACCAGAAGGACCTGGTCAAGGGCCTTCCCACCACTCTTCTCGAAGCCGCCGACGCCCTCGAAAAAGACCATGATTTTCTCCTGAAGGCCGGGGTTTTCAGCAAAAATCTCATCGACAACCAGATTGCCCGCCTCAGGAAGGAGCACCAGAGCCTCGCCCAGATGCCCCATCCCGAGGAATTCAAGAAATACTACCATCTTTAGAAGCACCCGGGAGAGCTTTCGGATCCGGTCCACCCGGATCCGAAAGTCCTTTTTTTGCCTAAAACCCCTCCCATCCGGTATAATGGAGCTATCAATAAGATTTGGAGTGATAGGCATGTCCGATATCGATCTCAAGAAATTTGAAACCACCATCAAGGTCAGGAACATGAGACGGGAGGATTTCGAGGCCGTCATTGCAATGGAGAAGCTGTGCTTTCCCAAAATGATTCCCTGGACCATCCCCCAGTTGAAAAGCCATCTCAGGATTTTCCCCGAAGGCCAGATTGTCGTAGAGGTCGATGGGGTCGTTGTCGGCTCCAGTTCAAGCCTTATCGTCAATTTCGACGAGTACAGCGACCAGCATACCTACGACGAAATCTCCGACAAGGGCTACATCACCAACCACAACCCCGAAGGGGACAATCTCTACGGGCTTGAGGTCATGGTCCACCCCGACTACCGCAATATGAAAATCGGCAAACGGCTTTATGAGGCCCGCAAGGAGCTGGCCCAGCGGCTCAACTTGAAATCCATCGTGATCGGCGGCCGCATTCCGGGCTATCACCGGTATGCCGATACCATGACCCCCAGGCAGTATGCTGAAGCGGTGATGGCCAAGGATCTCTATGACCCCATTCTGACCTTCCAGCTCATGAGCGGCTTCATCCTCAAGCGCATCATCAAGAAATACCTCCCCGACGACAAAGCCTCCCAGGAATATGCCACCCTGATGGAGTGGAACAACATTGAATACCAGGCCTCTACCAAGCGGCACTTCAAGACCGCCTTCCCCGTGAGAATCTGCGTCATCCAGTACATGATGAAGAAAATCGACTCCTTCGAGGAATTCGCCCACCAGTGCGAGTACTATGTGGATGTGGCCTCCAACTACAAATCCGATTTCGTGGTCTTCCCGGAGATTTTCACCACCCAGCTCCTCTCCTTCATGGACCAGGAAACCCCCAGCGCCTCGGTGAGGAAGCTCACCAAATACACGGAAGCCTATATCGAAATCTTCTCTGATTTCGCTGTCCGCTACAATGTAAACATCATCGGCGGCTCCCATTTCGTCGAGGAGGAGGGAAAAATCTACAACATCGCCTACCTCTTCAGACGAGACGGCAGCATCGACAAACAGTACAAGCTTCACATCACCCCCAACGAGGAACAGTGGCGGGGAATAGCCACAGGAGATGAAATCAAGGTCTTTGACACCGACTGCGGCAAAATCGCCATCCTCATCTGCTATGACCTTGAATTCCCGGAACTCGCCAGAATCGTCACCGACCAAGGAGCCAATATTATCTTCACCCCCTTTTGCACCGACGAGCGCCAGGGCTATCTCCGGGTCCGCTACTGCGCCCAGGCCCGGGCGGTGGAGAACCAGATTTACACCGTGATTGCCGGCACCGTGGGGAATCTCACCCATGTGGAAAACATGGACATCCAGTATGCCCAGTCCGCCATCTTTACGCCTTCGGATTTCAGCTTTCCCAGGGACGGCATCATGGCGGAAACCACCCCCAACATCGAAATGGTCATCGTCGGAGACGTGGATCTCGAGCTCCTCAAACGCACCCGCCACTCCGGCACCGTGACCCTGCTAAAAACCGGCGGGACGACCTTTACGAGCTGATTCATTCCAAAAAGAAATGAGCCTTCAGATGCAAGAAGGTGCGGACCCCCGGGGGACCGCACCTTCTTGATTCCAGAACTCAAATTGACTCACCGTCTGAGAGAAAATTTCTCAACCCTCCTGACGGACCTTTTCCACCAGGGCCTTCACACCGGCTTCGATGGTAGTGAAATCCTCCTCTGAAGCCCGTCCGTTGAAGACATAGCCCGGGACAAAATCCCATTTCATCCGGTAGCGGGTCATGATCTCCTCAAGCTCCCGCTCTGTTCCCGTGGCCCAGCCGTAGGAACCGAAACTGAAGGCCTTGCGTCCGCAGAGCTTCTTGCGGCCGATTTCCTCCAGAGCCATGGCCACCGGCGGAAACATCTGGTACTCATAGGTGGGAGCCGCCACAATGACCCCGGAGGACGCCAGAACCCGGGTCAGAACCTCCCCAAAGGTGGTCTGGGGCAGCTGCAGACTGTGGCAGACCATTCCCGAAGCGTCGAGGAGCGCCTCCACCCGCCGCACCATTTCTTCAGTGCGGCCGTACATGGACCCCCAAAGAAGGGTGATTTCACCCCCGCTGGCGTTCAGGGCGTAGTCCACATAACGCTTGTAGGTCGCAATGATTTCACCGGGGTCGCTCCGCCACACCAGACCATGGCCCGGGGCAATGACGGCAGGGTTCAAATTCTCAGCCACATCAATGGCCTTTTTGACCTGACTGGCGAAGGTGGCCATGACATTGGCGAAGTACCGCAGACCCTCCTCCTCGAAAATGACCCGGTCCTCCCCGGTCATTTCATCGTCGAAATGAACCCGCTCGAGCTTGCCGAAGGCGCCAAACATGTCACAGGAAAAGAGTGTCATGGAATCCTTCTCCAGGGTCATCATGGTCTCCGGCCAGTGGACATTGGGCGCCTCATGGAATTCCAGCACCCTGCCCCCGCCCAGGTCCAGACTGTCCCCGGTCTTGACAATTCTAACCCCTTGGGTTTCACCGTAGTAGGCCTCCAGCATGGCAGCGGCCTTCTTTGTCAGAACCACTTCAAAATCCTTTCGAATCTTTTTGAAATCCCTGATCCAGCCGGAATGGTCGGGCTCCATGTGGTTGATCACCAGGTAATCAATGGTCCCGGGATCGATACTCAGTTCGTCGAGAAGCTCAAAGAGCTTTTCCGGAACCCCGTCCCAGTCGCAAAAGCCGTCAATGATGGCCGTCTTCTCTCCCTTGACAATGTAGGAATTCACCGCCGCATCCCGGGGCATGTCCCACATGCCTTCAAAAAGCAGGCCCTCTACATTGGCCGTCAGCTTGTAGATGCCTTCACTCAACTTAATCGGTTTCATTTTTCTTCGCCTCCTGTGTACTCTCAGATAATGGTCTGGAAGGTTCCCAAAGTCTCAAAAAAATCCCCTGGACCCGTCCCCTCCAATTATACCAGATAAACTCCCCTTACAAAGTCAAAAACACCGCTTTAATTCTCCACTAGGACCACACAAATCCTAATCTTCTTCAGAAAATCCCTTTGACCGGCGGGCCTCCACAGAAACAGGGGCGGCCCCGGAAAGCGACATCGCCCAGAAAACCAGAACAAGCAGTATGGCTGTAGTAAAAAAATAGAACCTGCAATCACGGGACACAGGGCATCCTCCTCCAAAAATCTCCAGGGGCTGTCCCCTGAAAAAAAACCCCCGGCATGGGCCAGAGGGCTGTGCATGGCAGTCTGCCCGCCTTTGCGGCGGCCGACTTAATTATAAGGACTCCTTTCCAATTTGTAAACAAAAAATACATTGTCATCCCCTGGCCAGAAGGTCGAGAATGGCCCCGGCGTAGACCCTGACCCCCACCTTCAAAAGCTCCTCGTCAATGTCAAAGGCGGGATGGTGGAGTTCATGGACAATCCCCCGGGCTTCATTCCTGGTGCCGATGTACATGTAGGTGCCCGGCACCGCCATGGCGAAGTAGCTGAAGTCCTCGGCACTCATGGAGGGATACTTGACTGTGACCACCCTGGAAGAACCCAGGGCTTCCCTCGCCGAAGCCATCACCCTGGGGGTCAGCTCCTCATCATTGATGGTGGGAGGAAACCGCCGGTGGTAGGTGAAATCGAAGGTTGCTCCATAGCTCTCACAGATTCCCCGGATGACTGAAGTCATTTTTTCCTCAATCACACTGCGCATCTCATTGTCGTAGGTTCTCACCGTCCCCTTGAGACGGCAGGTTTCCGGGGTGATATTGTAGGCATCCCCGGAATTGAAGGCCGTCACACTGATGACCACGGGCTCGAAGGGATTGAGCACCTTGGCCACGGCACTGGGCAGTCCTGTCACAATCTTGGCCCCCACCATGACCGGATCCACGGTGAGATAGGGCTTGCCCACATGGCCCCCTTTGCCTTGAACCACAACATCGAAGACATCCGGCGAGGACATCACCGCACCGGTCTTGATGCCCACGGTTCCCACAGGCAGTTCCGGCCAGACGTGACCGCCAAGGACATAATCCACCCCGGGGTTTTTCAAAACCCCCTCCTTCACCATGGTATCGGCGCCCCCCTCGGATTCCTCAGCGGGCTGAAAGAGAAATTTGACCTGACCCTCAAAACTGTCCCTCAGGGCATAGAGGACCATCAAGGTACCCAGGGCCATGGTCATATGGGCATCGTGGCCACAGGCATGCATCACCCCGGGATTCAAAGACCCATAGGGCCTGCCGCCTTCTTCTGCAATAGGCAGCGCATCCATATCGGTTCTCAGAGCCACCGTCACGCCCCCTTCACCGCCTTTGAGAGTCACCGCCAGAGCTGTCCCGGAGAGACCCTCCTGATAGTCAAGGTCGTAGTCCTTCAGAAAATCCTCAATGAATGCCTTGGTTTTGAACTCTTCAAAACTCAGCTCGGGATGTCTGTGAAGCTCCCGTCTTATCTCAACCCAGCGGGGATAATACTCCTCGATCAGGGCATCGATTCTTGTTTTTATCATGCATTTCATCCTTTCAAGCCCGTCCTTTATGCTCTGATGAAATGCAAGAGTGATGCCAAGGCAACTGGCGGGAAAAAACCCTCAGATTTCCCGTTTACAGGACTTACAGAACATTTTTTATTTTTGTAAGTCCTGTAAATGGGCGGATTTCCTGAAGTCCTGCGGATTATGACATTTTTTTGAACCGTTTTCCTTGGCATCACTTTTGCATAAATAAAAGATGCAAGGTGTCAAAAAGATAAACTATAGGATTGGAGAGGTGAAAAAGATGAAAAGATACTTAAGTTTCCTGCTCATTATGCTGATGGCCCTGTCCCTGGCCGCCTGCGCAAGCCAGCCGGCGGAGGAACCCGCCCCAAGTGAAGAGCCGGCCGCCGAGGAGCCGGCCGCCGAGGAACCCGAAGCTGAAGAACCCGCCACAGACAGCAAATACGGCGGTGAGATTGTCATCACCGACTTTCCCTTCACCGACGTCAAGTCCCTTGATCCCCATGTGGTGGGCGCCGCCGGCGAAATGCGCCACATTGAAAACATGTACAACGGACTGTTGAGGTACAAAGAAGGTACCTACGGCGAAGTGGAGGGCGACCTGGCCAAGAGCTATTCCGTTTCCGACGACAACCTGACCTACACCTTTGAACTCCACGAAGGGGTGACCTTCCACAACGGAGACCCCCTGACAGCCGCTGATGTGAAATATTCCATAGAAAGAATCATCGACCAGGAGGTCAGAGCCTCCTTCTTTACCGGCCTTCAAAGTGTTGAGACCCCCGACGACACCACGGTGGTCATCACCTTTGAAAAACCCGTAGCCCCCTTCACCACCTTCCTGGCAAATCCCATGACCGCCATTGTCAACAAGAACGTGGTGGAAGCCAATGACGGGTCCCTGGCCACCGTGGATGCCGGAAGCGGTCCCTTTATGCTGGAATCCTGGCAGAAGGACCAGCAAATGACCCTGGTGAAATATGACGACTACTTTGAAGAAGGACTTCCCTATCTCGACAAGGTGGTCCTCAAACCCATCCCCGATGAATCCGCCAGAAACACGGCGATCCGCACCGGCGAAGTGGACATGATCCTCCAAGTGGATGCCAAGGATGTCATGACCCTGGGAAGCGAAAGCGACATTGTCGTTGATTCCGTACCCGGCAGCTACTGGGAGTACATCGGCATGAACATGCGCGAAGGCCCCCTGGCGGTCAAGGAAGTCCGACAGGCCATTGCCCACGGCATTGACAAAGAAGCCATGAACCAGGCAATCAAATTCGGTGAAGCCACGGTGCTCACCGGCGCCATGATTCCTCCGGGACACTGGGCCTACGCAGATCTGGACATGTATCCCGCCCAGAACCTCCAAAAGGCTGAAGAACTGCTGGCAGCAGGAGGCTATCCCGATGGCTTCGACGTTGAAATGATTGTCCTGTCCAACAGCGATATCGCCATCGCCGCAGCCCAGATGACCAAGCAACAGCTGGCCCCCCTGGGCATCAATGTCACCGTCAGCGCCCTTGAGTCAGGGGTGTACTTTGAAAAACTCGGCTCCGGCGACTTCGAGCTCACTGAAATCGGCTGGGTCGGATTCATTGATCCCGATGAATTCCTCTACAATATCTTCTACACCGACGGCATGTGGAATCAGCAGGGATACTCCAATCCTGAATTTGACGCCCTCCTCGACCAAGGACGAACCACCATCGACCAGGACGAGCGAAAAGCCATCTACACCGAAGCCCAGGAAATTCTTGCTGACGACGCCCCCATGGCCTTCCTCTATGTGAACAACCAGATTTCAGCCTACAGGGACCACGTCAAGGGCTTTGATGTCAACGCCACTGTCACCCTCAAATCCCTTAAAAACACCTGGATTGAAAAGTAAGTGCCATTCAAGGAAAAGCTGGCTTCCTTAAGCCGGCTTTTCTTTTAATCATCTCAAGGAGGTGCTCTAAAAGGTGCTAAAGTATATCATCAAAAGGATTCTCGTGGCCCTGCCTGTGATTTTCGGAATATCCGTCATTGCCTTTTTTCTGATACGGCTGGTGCCGGGGGATACCATCACTGCCCTGCTAGGAGCCAACTACAACGAGCAGCAGGCCCTCATCCTCAGAGCCAAGTACGGACTGGACCAGCCCCTGCCTGTCCAGTATCTGATCTGGCTCAAAAATGTTCTGAGCGGAGATTTCGGGGTCTCTTTTTTCACCAACGAACCCGTGGTGAAAATCATCATGGAACGCCTTCCTGTCACCCTGGAACTGATGCTCATCAGTCTTCTTTATTCTATTTTTATTGCCATTCCCCTGGGTACCATCGCCGCATTAAAAAGAAATTCCGCCACAGATTACGGCGCCAGCGTTTTTGGTCTTTTGGGGGTTTCCATCCCCAACTTCTGGCTGGGCATCCTCCTCATCGCCTATTTTTCCCTCCATCTGAGATGGCTTCCCTCGGGGGGCTTTGTCAGTTTCTGGGTGGATCCCGCCGAAAACATTCGTCACATGATTATGCCATCCATCGCCCTGGGTACCGCCGTGGGGGCGGTCATCATGCGGATGACCCGTTCCTCCATGCTGGAGGTCCTCGGACAGGACTACATCAAAATGGCGGACGCCAAGGGCGTTACCAATAAACGGCTTATTTTCAACCATGCCCTGAAGAACAGCTTTGTTCCCATCGTCACGGTCCTGGGCATCCAGATGGGCTATCTCCTGGGAGGGAGTGTGGTCATCGAAAAAATCTTCGCCCTTCCCGGCATCGGACAGCTGTCCCTGCAGGCCATCACCAACCGGGACTACGCCCTGCTACAGGGCTGCATCCTGCTCATTGCCACGGGGTTTGTCGTCATCAACCTCATTGTGGACATCATCTATGGTTTTTTGGATCCAAAAATACGCTATTAAAAGGAGGTCATCCATTTGGGAGAAACATGGTACCGCTTTAGAAAGAACAGACTCGCCTTTACCGGATTCGCCATTTTGATGGTCTTCGTGGTACTGGCGGTTTTCGCACCCTTTATCGCACCCTACGATCCCTTCACCATGAACGTGGAAGACCGGCTTCAAACCCCCAGCGCAGACTACCTCTTCGGAACCGACCAGTTCGGTCGGGATATCCTCAGCCGCATCATCCACGGTGCGCGGATTTCCTTTCAGGTAGGCATTATTTCCGTAGGCATTTCCCTGTTCGCCGGCCTTGCCCTGGGCATTGTGGCCGGTTACTACGGCAAATGGGTGGACATGGTGATTTCCCGTTTCATTGACATCATGTTCTCGTTTCCGGATATTTTCCTGGCCCTGGTCATTATGGCCATCCTGGGCACCAGTCTCACCAACGTCATGATTGCCATCGGCATTGTCTACACTCCCATCTTTGCCAGAATCGCCCGAGGGGCCACCCTCACCGTCAAGGACAACGCCTATATCGAAGCCGCCCGGTCCATCGGAGTTGGTGACCTGATGACAATCCTGCGTCACATACTCCCCAATATCATGGCCCCTCTGATTGTCCAGACCACCCTTTCCTTCGGCTTTGCCATCAGGTCCGAGGCCGCCCTCAGCTTCCTCGGTCTCGGCGTGCAGCCCGACGTCCCTTCCTGGGGCATCATGCTCAATGAAGGCAAGGAATGGCTGGAACTCGGATGGTGGATTGCCTTTTTCCCCGGCCTGGCCGCTACCCTGGCAATCCTCAGCTTCAATGTTCTCGGAGATGGCCTCAGGGATGCCCTGGACCCCAAACTTAGAAATGAATCAGAATAAAGGAGGCGATTCCCAGTGGCTGAAGTCATATTGGATGTCCGCAATTTAAAAACCCATTTCAGAACCCATCAAGGGATTGTCAAGGCTGTAGACGGCGTCAGTTTCAAGGTTCACCGGGGCGAAACCTATGCCCTGGTCGGCGAATCCGGAAGCGGCAAAAGCGTCACCTGCATGACCATTATGGGCCTCATCGGCAAGAAAAAGGACGAAGTGGTCTCGGGAGACATCTTTTTCAAGGGCACCAACATCACCCGGCTCTCTCTCGAGGAACGCAGAAAACTCAGGGGCAGGCACATGTCCATCATCTTCCAGGACCCCATGACTTCCCTCAACCCGGTCTACACCGTCGGAACCCAGATTGCAGAAATGCCCCTCATCCACGAAGGCAGCGATAAAAAAACCGCCTGGGGACTGGCCGTGGAAATGCTCAAAAAAGTGGGCATTCCCTCACCCCGGGACCGGGCCAAGGACTATCCCCATCAGTTCAGCGGAGGCATGAGGCAGCGGGGGGTCATTGGCATGTCCCTTTCTCTGAACCCTGACCTGCTGATCGCCGACGAGCCCACCACGGCACTGGATGTCACCATCCAGGCCCAGATACTCGATCTCATGAAGGATCTCAAGGAGCAGACCGATGCCGCCATCGTCATGATTACCCATGACCTCGGGGTGGTGGCCCAGATTGCGGATCATGTGGGGGTCATGTACGCCGGCAGCATCGTGGAGACCGCCGATGTCAAAACCCTGTACAAACACCCCCTGCACCCCTACACCCGGGGACTGCTCAACTCCATTCCCAAGCCCGGATCCAAGGAGCGCCTGGAGATTATCAAGGGGCAGCCGCCGGACTTGCACAATATCCCTGAAGGCTGCAGCTTCTCCCCTCGTTGTCCCCATGCCCATGACAAATGCCAAGCGGTTCCCCCGCTGGTCGAGATAGAGCCGGGACACTCGGTAGCCTGCTGGCTGATGAAGGAGGATGAAAATGAAGCCTGAGCAACCCCTAATCGAAGTCAGAAACCTTAAAAAACATTTTCCTGTCAAGGCCCCCTTCCTATCTGGAGAAAAGCTCCTGGTCAAGGCCGTGGACGGCCTTGACTTCAATATCTATCCCGGAGAGACCCTGGGTCTCGTGGGAGAATCCGGCTGCGGCAAGTCCACTACGGGAAGGCTGCTGCTCAGGCTTCTGGAACCCACTGACGGACAGGTGTTTTTCGACGGCGAGGACATCACCGCCCTGAGCCAGCAGGCCTTGAAACCCCTGCGCAGAAATTTCCAGATGGTTTTTCAAGATCCCTACGCCTGTCTCAATCCCCGGCTCAAGGTCAGGGATATTCTCAACGAACCCCTCGTCACCCATCATGTCAATCCAAAGGAAAGAAAGAAAATGATTCTGACCCTCCTTGAGCAGGTGGGGATCCCCAAAAGCTACATGGACCGGTATCCCCATGAATTCAGCGGCGGTCAGCGCCAGCGGATCGGCATTGCCAGAGCCCTGAGTCTCAATCCCAGATTCATCGTGGCCGACGAGCCCGTGGCCGCTCTCGATGTTTCCATCCAGGCCCAGATTCTGAACCTCATGAAGGACCTGCAAAGAGACCTCAACCTCACCTACCTCTTTATTGCCCACGACCTCAGTGTGGTGCAGTATATTTCCGACCGTATCGGGGTCATGTATCTGGGACAGCTCGTCGAGCTCACTGAAACACTAAAACTCTTTGACAACCCCTCTCATCCTTACACCCGGGTCCTCCTTTCAGCTGTCCCGGTACCGGATCCTGAACACGTCTATCCTGAATCAACCCTGGCCAAGGGAGAAATCCCCAGTCCCATCAATCCTCCCTCAGGCTGCACCTTCCATCCCCGGTGTCCCCATGCCATGGCCATCTGCTCCAGGGAAAAACCGCTGATCAAGGACATCGGCGGCGGCCACAAGGTGGCCTGTCATCTCTACTAGCACCGACCCGGCAGACGCCTGCCAATACAAAATGAGCCTTCATCACCCTGACGCTTTGGTCAATGGGATGAAGGCTCTTCTATTGTTGGGGAAGTCTTTTCCAGGAAATCTTTTCGTCCGGCGCCACCGAGCCTCCTTCTGAACCGCAGCAGAATCTGATAGAAACTCTTGCCGAAGAGCAGGGAAAAGAGAACATTCCCCACGGCATGGAGGGTGTCAAAGGGCAGGCTGGCGAGATAGGTCGCTAAAAAAGTCCTCCCGTTCAGGGGGTAGATAAAGCCCAGCCAGTGCCAGAGGTTCATGGTCCATCCGAAGATGAAACCGCCCAGGAAAGCCAGCAATGTGAACCATCGGAGCCGCAGCCCGGCCGTTCCCTTGCCCAGCCTTCCAGCCAGTACCCCCATGAGGCCCCAGGCCAGCATCTGCCAGGGGGTCCAGGGCCCCTGGCCCAGAAAAAAATTGGAGACCAGGGCCCCTACGGCCCCCACCATGAAACCCGTCTGGGAACCAAAGACATACCCTGAAATCATGACGATGAAGGTGGTGGGCTGGACACTCATAATCACCGCAAAAGGCACCCGCGACACACCGGCGATGGTGGCCAGGGTGGCTGTCAGGGCGATTTCGCTGGCGGAGACCCTCCTGACCTCGAATCGCAGGAAGAATCCGGCAATCACGCCGCTCACCAGGACGACCGACCAGAAGGCCCAGTTGTCCGCCTCCAGGGGACTCCCTGCCAGGAACCCCATAGCCGCTACTCCTGCGAAGGCCGCCAGTTTCAAGAGTGTGGATGTCATTGTGTTCATGTGCCCCCCTCCCATACGGATCAGGGCCTCACTTTCAGGAACTGATGAATGCTGTAGGCGCACTGGGCCCGGGTCGCCTTCAGTCCAGTATCGAAGCGGGGATACAGCAGTTCAAGTTCTCCTGCCAGACTGACACTGCCGGCATACCAGGGAAACCCCTGGCCATCCTCCACCGGATCCAGACCCAGTCCGTTGACAAGAATCGTGGCCAGTTCAGCACCGCTGATTCCCGCCGTCGGATCGAAACGTTCCGGCGACCGTCCCTGAATGATTCCCCGGTGGTAGGCCGCCATGACGTAGGGGTGGGACCACCGGGTCCGGGGAAGGTCATCAAAACCCAGAGAAACCTGGGAGGTCATGGGGTCGATGCCGAGGGCCTTCACCATCATGGTGGTGAATTCCTCCCGGGTCACCGGTTCCTCTGGCCTGAATCTCCCGTCGGGATAACCCTGCATGACCCCCTCCACCACCATGACCGAAACAGAGTCCGCCGCCCAGTGGAATGAAGCGACATCCGGGAAATCATGAGACCCCGGCAGCCGGTTGACGGGGTGGGCTTTTCCTGAAAGCCCCATGACGGCATAGGCGGTGATCTGGGCGGGAGCAGACCTCACCCCTTCTTTCCATTCAAAAGCCCCATCGGATCTCTGGCGCTTTGTGAGCTCGTCCACCACCCCCAGGCCCCCCACCAGCCACTCCTCGGAGTCCGGGTCGATTCCAAGACTTGCCATAGCCTGAAGAACCCAGGACCCCGAGGCACTGTTGGAGGCCTTCCCCAGAAGGTCACTGGCATTAAAGCCCCCATCCAGAGTCTGACGGCCTTTTATGAAAGCCAGCGCTTTGTTGATCCCCTCGGAGCGGTAGGCGCTCTCACCGAGAACCCTCAGGGCCTGGACAGCTGCCGCCGTGTCATCGGTATCACTGTCTCCTCCCACATGCCATCCGAATCCCCCGTCATCATTCTGAACTTCCAGGAGCCATTGACGGGCCTTTTCCATGTCCCACTCCCCATCCTCCTGGGAGGACAGGGCCAGAACTGTCCATATGTGGGCATTGACAAGATCCTCCTCGCCCAGCTCTGGATTGCAGAACTGGCCGTCCGGCTGCTGGAGCCCTTCGAGATGCCGGACAAGGTCCCGCCCCTCCACACCTGCAGCGGCCAGCGCCAGAAGCATTCTTGCGGACTCTGTGGTGCCGGGTGAATCGACAGCAGCCCTCTGAAGATAGGCCACCGGACTTTTCCCCTCTCTGGACCAGGCGGCTCCCTCAGGGTCCTCCCCGGCCGCAGCCAGGGCCATGACCACCCAGGAGGTGTTGACCACATCACTGGGGGCCCCCTTTTCTCTGGGGAATCCTCCGTCGTCATTCTGGATTTGCGCAAAATACGCCAGTCCCCGTGCCACAGCATCCGGAGCCACCGCCTCAGCTAAAACACCGGCGGCCATGGATCCCGCCGCCAGACTCAGAACCAGGACCAGGACCAGGATTCTTTTAATGGATCTCATTTGTCACCCTCCTCCATGAAACCATTTTTCAGCAACTTCATCCCCTGGGACAAGGTCACAATTCCTGTCTCGTAATTCTTGAACAGCTTGCTGATCTGGGGGGAATAGAAGGTGGAGTCCGAAAGGATTTCATGCTTGTCGCCGGACTCGATCACCCGCCCTTCATACAGGAGGACAATCCTTTGGGCGTATTCCGCTGCAAACTCCACATCATGGGAGACGACAACGACTGTCATACCCCCGGCCACCAAATCCTTGAGGAGACTCCCCAGTTCCTCCTTGAGGCGGTAGTCGAGCCCCCGGGTGGGTTCATCCAGTAAAAGCATGTCCGGTTCGCTCACCAGGACCGAGGCCAGAGCGACTCTCTGGCGCTCACCGGCGCTTAAGTCCCTGGAATACTCCTTCTCCAGCGGCTTGATGGCCAGCCTCTGGAGAATTGCCTCCACCCGGCCCTCATCCTTAAGGCCCAGATGCTCCAGGGTGAACCCCACCTCCTCCCGGACTGTGGGCATGAACAGATAGTCTCCGGGCTCCTGGGAGAGGTAGCCGACCCTGGCGGAAAGCTTCTCCACAGGCACTTCCCGAACATCCCGCCCCGCCATCATGACCCGGCCTCTTCCCGGTCGCAAAAGCCCGTTGAGATGCTTGAGCAGGGTGGTCTTCCCTCCGCCGTTCTCCCCCATCACAACCGTGAAACTGCCGTGTCCGAATCCCAGGTTGATGCCCCGGAGGACTTCATGGCCGTCGGGGTAGGCAAACCAGAGATTCTCCAACTCAACAAAGGGCTCTGTCTCCTGAAAAACCGGACAGGTGGAGGAAGCCGGGCCCTCCGACCCGGATTGGAAGAGACCCTCTTCCTTGAGGATTCTCCTGCCCTCCTTGACCGTCACCGGAACCGCTTCGCAGCCGATCCCCGCAAAGAGTCTGGACAGGGGCGGGACCATGGGCAGGTGGTTCTTCAAGGACCACTCGGCAATACCGGCGACATCCTCGGAATCCCTGACAATGCGTCCCGATGCCATGGCAATGATCCGGTCGGCGAAATGGATACAACGCTCCATTTTCTGTTCTGCGAGGACCACTGTGATGCCGTTTTCCTCATTGAGGCGTCTGATGAGCGTCAAAATTTCCTCGGCGGCGACGGGATCCAGCTGGGAGGTGGGTTCATCCAGGAGCAGGATGTCCGGCTGCAGGGCCAGGACAGAGCCGAGGACCACCTTCTGTTTCTGGCCTCCTGAGAGTTCATGGACATAACGAGTCCTGAAATCGCTCAGGGAAAGGGCACTCGAGACTTCCATGATCCGCCTTTGCATCAGACTGTTGGACAGGCCCAGATTTTCGAGACCAAAAGCCATCTCCTCCTCACCGGTGGTCATAACCAACTGGCTTTCCGGATCCTGGAACACCACCCCCACCTTCTGGACCAGAGTCCTGCGGTCGAGGTCTCTCAGTTCCCTTCCCACGACCCGGAGACTTCCTTCATAGACTCCGCCGTAGAAGTCCTCCAGAAGTCCCGCCATAGCCCGGATGAGGGTCGTCTTGCCGCTGCCTGAACCGCCCACGAGCAGCACAAACTGGCCTCTGGGCACCGTCAGGTCAATCCGGTCCAGGGTCTTGCCTCTCCCTTCGGGATAGGTGAAACTCAGATTCTTGATTTCAATATCGGCCAAATCCTCAACCCTTTCTCCATCAGCGCCGGCAGAACAAGACCCAGGGCCATGGTGGCTGCCGGCCAGACCTGCGCCAAATGCACCGGTGTCATCTGGGGATAATACTCAAAAAAGGCACTTCCTGAAATCAGGGCCGAAAGCCCCGAAACCAGCCCGAGGACCGCCGCCGATGCCACCAGCGTATCCCTCAAATGCCAGACATCCCGTCTGTAGGCAGTGGCCCTGCCACTGCCGAATCCCCTGGCCACCATGGATTCCGCCTGTTTGAAGGACCTTTCCAGACTTGAGAGCAGCAGGACCCCCACCATGGGATAGACCCCGGCAATCCGCTGTCTGAGGGTCCCGGTCTCAACCTGCACCCCCCGGCATTTCTGGACCTCCATAATCCTTTCGAAGTCCTGCATCAGCAGGGGAAACAGGCGCAGGGAAAAAACCATGATAAGGACAGTCCGCCGGCCAAAGGGCCGGAGCAGTTTCATGAACCGGTCGGGCTGGACACTGTAGGTAAAGAGACAAAAAAGACTCATGATGAGCATCAGCTTGATTCCCATGGCAAGGCCGTAGGCCAGAGCTTCAAGGGTAATCCGAATCCCTCCCACCAGGGGCATCGTGGGACCGGCGTAAAGCACCGTCCGTCCGGCTTTGACGAAAAGGCCGTTGACGACCAGGATCATGAATAGCAGCAGCATAGAGAGTCGCAGATAACCCCGCCACTCCCTGCTGTTGCCTGAATCCACAATCATCACAGCCACCACAAGCAAAAGACTCAGGGTGTAGACCGGATGTCTGAAGACCAGGGCCAGAAAAAAAACAGATGCGAACCACAGGGCCTGGGTCAAGGGGTTCAACCGGTAGAACAGGTGGTCCTTTTCCTTGTATATGGGCAGCATGGCTCAGCTTCCTTTCACTCTCCGGGCTGCAGGGGAAGTCGGTAGACTTCATCCGCCACCAGGGCGACACCATAGGTGTCTCTGATTGAACCGCCCCCCGCTGCCAGCCGCGCCACGGCAGACGCCACACCCTGATGGTCCGTTCCCGTGATGAGCCAGAGGGGATTGGAGTCCCCGAGCCCCTCGCCATAGGCGGTGATACTGCCATGGCTTCCCTTGCCCAGGGACAGCCCCCTGCCTTCATAGTCGAAAAGCCAGAGTCCCTCCTCATCATAAAAGACATAGGCCCCGCTGCGGTCATGGTCTTCATTGAGCCTTCGCAGCATGGAAACCTGGGCCAGGTGATGCCATTCCCCCAGCACAAGGACAGGGGACTCCCTTGCCAGAATGAGGTCTTCATCCAATTCATGGAGGAAGCTGGTCTCAGCCCTTATCCCCTGGTCCTCCTGGAGATATTTTTCCAGGTCCCTGGCCAGGGAGTCTGTATCGGTGGTGTGGACGATGAGCACCTGCTCCGGGGGTTCCCGGTACCCTCTGGTGAAGACCTCGGGGTACATCCCCGTCACTGCGCCGTTGACCTGGGACTTCAAGGACCAGGGATGGTAGTCCCACCAGATGAAGTCCCCGTCTGAGAGTTCATAATCCATGGCCCCCACATCTGCGGCAATGCCGTTGATGTGGTAGAACCAGTCCCATCGTTTTCCATCGGGACCGGCCCCGGTGGACTCCAGACCCTCGATGGCCGAAATGAAACCGCCCCCGTATGCGGTGCCGACATCCACCGCCGAAAGAAGGGCGTCATACACCCGCCAGCCCGCTTCCACCGGGAGAAGCCTGTCCACAATCACTTCTTCGCCGTAGTCCCGGGTGATGAGCAGCCTCACCCCAGGGTCTCCCGGACCGGACCCGCCAGAATCCTCTTTGGTCCCGCTGCCACAAGCACTCAGAAGCATCACGAAGGCCAGAAGCAGCAGCCCCCACTTGATTTTTGTCCCTGCCATCCGCTCCACTCCTGTCTTCATCTACTCCTTGAGGCTGAGATAGCGGTACATGACTACCGCCGCCTCGGCCCGGGTCAGCCCCTGTCTGCCTTTGAAACTGCCGTCGTCATAGCCCTTCATCAAGCCGGAATCGGCAACCTGGCTGACGGCCTCCCCGGCCCACTCCGGCACATCATCGGCGTCTGCGAAGAAAATGTCCCCTTGCTCCGGGGTCTCGGCTTCGCCGATCCTTGAAAGCAGGGCGGCGATTTCATAGCGGCTGATGGCCGCCTGGGGTCTGAAGGTACCGTCAGGATAGCCCGAAATCAGCCCTTCTTCGTACCCCCTCGCCAGGTAAGGATAGGACCAGTGAGTGGCCTCGACGTCCTGGAAGGGACTCCGGATCCCAGCCCCCGTTTCCAGGTCCAGGGCACTGACCAGAATCTTGGCGAATTCCGCCCGGGTAATGAGTCTTCCCGGTTCAAAACCCTTTCCAGAGCCTGAGATGATCTCCCTGCCCGCCAGAATCTCCACGGCTTCCCGGGCCCATCCGTAGTTCTCCGTAAGATCCTCGAATCCCCGTCTTTCAGGGGTGCCGATAAGAGCGAACCAGGTAAAATGGTCCACTTCGAAAATCACCTGTCCGCTTTCAAGGTCCAGGACATAGGGAATCGTCACCCATTTCTCCTTCGTCTCGTCATAGTAGGCCGGTGCCAGGGTCTCCAGATCAAGTTCTCCGTCCACCGGAATTTTGAGTCCGATCACCACCGGCTCCTCGAATCCGGTGCCATCGGGGCCAAAGTCATACACAGCGGAGTTAAAGCGGATACCGAAGCTCCGGGGGGCTTCTCCTACCGTCAATTCCTCCACTGTCAGCCTGGCCTCACCCTCAAGCGCTCCCTCTCCAACCAGGAGGGAAACCTCGCCGTCGTCCATCAGCACCTCCTGACCGTCATAGGCTGATTCCATGTCTACGGTATGATCCTCCAGGAAAGCGGCCAGTTCCCCCGCCTCCTCCAGAGACATGCTCCGGTCCTCTCCGATGAGGGTCCTTTCACCGTCAATCGTCTCCGCCCAAGCCTTCATCCGTTCAATCTGCCCCTCAGAATCCAGAATCTCCGTCAGGGTTGAATCCGAATCTTCCCGGCTCTTAGGCCATTGAGGAGCGGCTTCATTGGCGGACTCAAGGGCATACCACCACAGCACCCGGTCACCCTCATCCAAATCGAAATCCAGAGAGGATACTCCCGGAACCACCCCGTTTACCGCATATTTCCACCCCAGCATCCCTTCATTGGCCATGCCGTCGATCTTGTAGATAAAGCCATGTTCTTTGAATTCCCAGCTCAGACCCGTGGCATCCAGGGCGCCCATGGCGGTCTCTCCGAATTCATCCGTGACATAAAGCCTTACTTCTTCGGGACCGAAGATGACCTGTCCCGAAGAACCGATTACGGCGACATCGACATCGGTGCGGCCCACGGGATCCGGTCCAGCAGAGACGGGTTTAGCTCTGACACTCAGTGGCAACCAGGCCGTTCTCACCAGCTCTGGCGCTTCCCCCGCCACGTCCTTAGAGACCCGGTACTCGTAGCTTCCGTCGTCGAGTCTCATTGTCACCTGTCCGTCACCGTCGGTCACCAGGGACTCGGCCAGGCTGTCATCGGAGCCGTCGACCACCCTCACCAGGGCCCCCGTCACAGCGGCAGTGGTGGTTTCCACAAATTGCCATGCGTCGTCGTAGACATCGTAGGTGACGGTCACTGAAAAAGTGAGTTCATCTCCATCATAGACCGGGTCAGGGCTCAGGGTCACTTCAGGTATCAGGGTGCCGGCATCGGAGCGGGCCAAGACAATGTCATCCCCCTCTGCCACCGTCGTCCCACTGACGCCGGTCATGGAGGAGACGCCGTTGTGAATGAAGGCCCACCAGGTGCCGTCAGTGGCATAATCCGCTGTCTCACCGAAGAGCTCATTGATGAAGTATCCGTACTCACTGCCGGTCCAGGTGAAATCATCGCTCTCAAAATCAAAGGTGGCTGCCAGGACCGCCTCCACCGTGGGGTCCGGGTGACCCTTGTAGGCAACTTCCCCGTCATAGAGGGTCCCGTCTATTCCCTCGATTCTCAAATCCACCCTGGTGGTAACCAGGGGATTGACTTCAAGGGGCAGCCACTGGGTCCTCACCAGTCTCGGTGCTTCCCCCGCCTCGTCCTTAGACACCCGGTACTCGTAGCTTCCGGCGTCAAGGTTCATTGTCACCTGTCCATCATCGTCGGTCTCCAGGGTCTCGACCAGGCTGTCATCGGACCCGTCGACCACCCTCACCAAGGCCCCCGTCACGGCGGCAGTGGTGGTCCCCACCACGTTCCATGCATCATCGTAGATTTCACTGCTAGTGCTCACCTTGATGGTGATTTCCTCCCCGTCATAGACCGGGTCGGGACTCAGGGTCACTTCGGGTATCAGGGTGCCGGCGTCGGAGCGGGCCAAGACAATGTCATCCCCCTCTGCCACCTTCGTCCCACTGATGCCGGTCATGGAGGACGCGCCGTTGTGTATGAAGGCCCACCAGGTGCCGTCAGTGGCATAATCCGCTGTCTCTCCGAAGAGCTCATTGATGAAGTATCCGTCCTCACTGGCGGTCCAGGTGAAATCATCGCTCTCAAAATCAAAGGTGGCTGCCAGAACCGCCTCCACCGTGGGTTCCGGGTGTCCCTTGTAGGCAACCTCTTCGTCATAGAGGGTCCCGTCTATTCCCTCGATTCTCAAATCCACCCTGGTGGTGACCGGGGGACTGACTTCAAGGGGCAGCCACCGGGTCCTCACTAAGAAAGGCACTGCTCCCTCTTCCTCCTTAGAGACCCGGTACTCGTAGCTTCCGGCGGCAAGCGTCGCTGAAGCCAGACCGGAGTCATCGGTGGAAAGAACCTCTAAAGCACCAGTGGACCCCTCCTCCCTGAGGGTGACGACCGCCCCGCTCACAGCGGCGGTGGTGGTTGCCACAAATTGCCACTC
Organism: delta proteobacterium ML8_F1; assembly: GCA_002029975.1. GTDB lineage: Bacteria > Bacillota > Clostridia > Peptostreptococcales > Acidaminobacteraceae > ML8-F1. The sequence continues at coordinate 36,867 of LQBE01000027.1, forward strand.
ATCGTCGTAGACATCGTAGGTGGCGCTCACTGAAAAAGTGATTTCATCCCCGTCATAGACTAAGTCGGGACTGGTGCCAGTCTCCGGATACAGGGTCCCGGGAGCCATCTCGCCGTAGTAAAAGAGAATATCGTCCCCCTCTTTCACGGCGGTGTCGGCAATACCGGCGGCTTGGGACTCACCGTTGACCCGGTAGAGCCAGCCGTCAAAGCCTCCGAAACTCCCTGCCGTTTCACCGGCGATTTCACTGAGATAACCACCTGCATTCGTATAGCTGATCTCCTTTTCATCAAGAGCCTTCGCCACCACATCCTCTACTGTAGGCGCATCGTCACTGAGAATCTGGTATCCAAAGCTTTCATCAAGGAGAGTCGCTTCAGCCCCCTCGACCCTTAAGGTGAAACCCAGGGTGTCCCATCCATAGGCCAGCCGTTCAAAAACAGGGGTTCCAAAGTAAAAATCACCAAAGGCACCCAGCACCTGCTTCGTGGCAAAGGCGCTGCCGTCGGAATCCTCCAGCTTAAACCGGTAGAAACCGGCGGTATCCGATTCAAAGTCGTACAGGCGCTCAAGGGCCGTCGCGGCTTCGGTCCCCGAGACATCAAACCCTAAGAGGCCGTTGGCGGTGGAGTTGGCGTTTTCTCCGGAATAGGCACTGGCAAAGCCGCCACTCTCCAGCTGCTTATTACCGAGGTAGCTTCGGGCAGCTGTCAGAGCCTCATCGACCCCGGTCTTGCCGGAATGTCCGGCCAGGAGTCTCGCAAGCCATCCCGTGGTGTCCACGTCGCTCGCAGCACCGACCCCCCAGCCGATACCGCCGTCGTCATTGATCTGACCCGTCAGCCAGTTAAGAGCCTCCTCTACCTCATAGGCCGCCCCGGCCACATCCAGGGCGTGCATGGCAAAAATCTGGGATGTGACCATCTGATCGGTGCCCACGAGAAAAGAACCGTCATCCTGCTGCATGGCCACAAGCTCTGCAATCAAGTCCCGGTTATCAAAGTCCTCCGGATTCTTCTCCATGGCAATGAGGGCGAGGATCCGGCTGCCGTAAAAGCCGGCGGTAGCCTCAGACCCGAAGGTGTCCGAATCCCAGTCCGGCAGCGTCCATCTGCCGTCATAGAGGTCCACCCCGGCCCCCTTGAGATTGAGAATCTGCTCCCAGTCCGTCAACTCCCCTCCCTGGTCGGCATAGTAGGAGACGATTTCCTCCATGGCTGCCTTGAGGTCACTGTCGAGTCCGAAGACCCCTTCGAAGCCGGCGTGGCCGCCGAGGGGCATCGATGACAGAATCATCGCCACAACCATGAAAACCGCCAGGAATCTAACGGATTTAGTGAAAACTTTTGTCTTTTTCATTTTCATTCTTCCTTTCACATCTGGTATTCTCCCGGTGACCGGTTCAACCCCGTGAAAACATGCAAAAAACCCCCGATAAGATCATCGGGGGTCCAGACTGTAGATAAACCCCTGTTTGAGAAGTTCTTCAAGCAGGGTTTCTCTATTTTATGTAGATGAATTCATCTCAAAAGAACCTATATCCCCTTTAAAAACAAAAAGACTGGGAATCCCCAGTACCATCAAGCTCCTTGCCACTGCCAAGTGGCGAGTTTTTTAAGATTCATACATGCGAAGGTGAGCATCACCTCGCTATGCACCTTCCCAAGTCCCCGATAGTGTGTATAGCGCAGGCCATGCTTTTCCTTCATATCTGCAAATACTCTTTCAACCGTTTCTTTTCTCAGGCTGTAAAGCTCTCGGTTGTAACGGCTATGCCTTAAGTGCTCCGCCTCCTCGAGGGCACTGCGCCACACATGTCGGGTGATGACCTTTTGATGATTGCTGCTTCGGGTACATTGGGACAGATGCTTGCAGTGTTCACAAACCTTGGGATCTGAAACGTAGTAGCGGTAGCCATCCTTTCTAATCCCCGTCAAATGCAGTCGTTCATTGGCAGGACACAGGTATTCGTCATAATGCTCGTCATAAACATACTCATGTCTTCGGAATAAACCTTTGCCCGTCATGGGCCTTTTATAGGGCAACATCGGTCGTATTCCCCGATCCAGGCAAGTCTTTGCAATATGAGGGGTAATATAACCCGCATCAGCGACAATGGCTTTGATTTCGGGAAATCTTCTGGTGACATCGGTTAGCAAGGGATCGAAGTTAACGCTGTCATGGATATTGCCACTGCTCAGGTGCATCCCCAGTACGAAGCCATTGCGGTCGCAGGCGGTGTTGACGGAATAACAGAACATCCGATTGAAGTGGTCCTTGTAGAACATGCCAGCGTCGGGATCCACCGGACTTTTAGTCAAAATTTTTTCTTTAGGATTATTTTCTTCTTTTTTTTTAATAGGAGCCAGGCCTTCCGCTTCTCTTTGTGCATTGATTTCCGCTTCCAGGGCCTCCGTGAAAATCCGACCTTCTTGTTTCACAATAACCTTCATCCGTTTGTTTTTATTGGCACTGGCTTTGATATGGGAGCCATCGATGAATACTTCTTCTGGGTTGACATAGCCGGCGTCACAGGCCTGGTATAGAATTCGGTTGAAAATCTGAGTAAAGACTTCTGTTTCACCAAAGCGTTTCACATAATTCTTGCCAAAGGTTGAAAAATGAGGCAGAGGTTCCTCTAAACCAATGTTAAGAAACCAGCGATAAGCGACATTGGTTTCTATTTCTTTGAAGGTTTGACGAATGGACCGAATACCAAAAAGATATTTGATGATGGCAATCTTGATGATCACCACCGGATCGATACTGGGTCGCCCATTATCCACAACATATAAATCCTGGACAAGATTGTAGATATATTCAAAGTCCATTACAGCATCAATTTTTCTCAACAAATGATTCTTTGGTACTAGAGCATCCAAACTAATCATGGTCACTTGATCACGATGATTCCCATTTTGTTTTCCCAACATCATAAATCACCCCTTAATCTAGTATTCGACATGAATCACGATTATCCTTTTTGGAGATTTATGGAAATTTATGGCATGAAAAAGGTCCACTCAAAAGTGAATGGACCTTTTTCTACAGTCTGAACCCCCGATAAGATCATCGGGGGTCAATACACCTGACAAATTGCACCAAAGCACATTTCATGAAGTATACCCCTTATCGACCGTAAGGCTGTATGACACGAAAACAAGGTGGTATTCTGGCTTAGCTCTCATCATTCACCATGCCCTTCCCAAGATCAACTCAGTGGTATGCACAGGAACTCCTTCAATACAGCGGCGGGACCGCGTGGGATTCAAACCCACTTCCCTCGGACGACTGGGCGTCCGACTTGTCTTCTATTCAATTACGTTAATCATATCACGAAACCCGGACTTGTCAATCCCCGGGGAAGCCGCCTGTCCTTTACAAACTGAGGCTCAGAACCTTGAGCCCTTCTTGGGTGATCCGGGTCCCCTGCTTGCCCACCCCCACCTGGACATAGTTCTCCTCCCTCAGCTCCTCGAGCATTCTTCTGATCTCCCTTTCTGTGACAAATACCCCCCGGGCTTCAAGGGCCCTGAGGAGGCTCATCCGCCCCACCTTTTCCCGGGACTCGAGTTTTTCCTTGAGAATCGTGAGAATCTTGAGCTTTTCCTCCCCCACATGAAGATCCTCCCCTCTTTGGCTGATGGCTCTTCGAAAGGTGTAGGGCAGTCCCTCCAGGGTAATCCTCTCTTCGGACATGAAGGCGAGGTATTCTGCGATATTTCTCAGCTCCCGGACATTTCCGGGCCAGGTGTACTCTTGAAAGATTTCAAACAGCCCCTCGTCAATCGCCTTGTCCGACTTGAATTCCCTGAGGAAATGGTGAAACAGCACGGGGATATCCTCCCGGCGCTCTCTCAGGGGGGGGACTGTCAGGGGAAAAACATTGAGCCGGTAGTAGAGGTCCCAGCGAAACTTTCCCTCCCGGGCCAGGGCATGAAGGTCCCGGTTGGTCGCTGCGATGATCCGCACGTCCACCCGACGGATTTTAGTGGAGCCGATACGGATGATTTCAGATTCCTGAAGCACCCTGAGGAGCCTTGACTGCATCCCCAGGCTGAGTTCCGCGATTTCATCGAAAAACAGAGTCCCGTGGTGGGCCTGTTCAAAGAGACCGATTTTCCCCTCTTTCTTGGCTCCGGTAAAGGCCCCGGTCTCATAGCCGAAGAGCTCCGACTCCACAAGGTTTTCCGGCAGGGCCGCGCAGTTGATGGCCAGAAAGGGAAACTTGGCCCGGTCAGACGCATTGTGGATGGCTCCGGCAAAAAGCTCCTTGCCGGTACCGCTTTCGCCGGTTATCAGAATTGTGGACTGCGCCACGGCCATTTTCTCCGTCAGACTCTTCACCCGGCGAATCAGTTTGCTCTCACCGATGATTTCATCAATGGTGTATTTCGCCACGTGGCCTGAAAGAGAGAGTTCCTTTCTCACCATGTCCTCAAGGCGTTTGATTTCCGTGACATTCCTCAGGATAATCATATCCCCCACCTTCTGGTTGAAGACATAGATGGGCTTGGTGCTGACAATCAGCTTTTCGTGGTGATACTTGACCAGCTGGTCCGATATGTACCTGGCATTCCCAAGAAACCGGCTGATATCCGGGATGATTTCATCAATGGATTTCCCCATGAGGTCCGTCGCCGACAGAATTTTCTTGGAAGCCTCGTTGACCATGATGACATGACCCTCGTTGTCCGTCTCAATAACCCCCTCGTTGATGAGATTCACAATGGTGTTCTTTTCCTGCTGGACATAGACATTGTCGTCAATCAGACTGGAGACCCCCCGGTCCACGGTGACAATGGTCTTTTGATACCGCTGGATAATCTCCTCCCGCTCGCTCGGCTCCAGAGACAGTTCATTGAGCACATCGAGGATGGTGTCCACGTCGTAGACCATGTGGCCGATATTGTAGATGGTTTCCACGGTCTCGGGAATCAGGTGCACTTCGTTGGTGGTGATGGCCACCTTGATTTCATCGATGGGCTCCACCCCGGGGTAGAAGGGGTAGAGCTCCAGGTCAAAGCCCAGGGAATAAATCGAGGAAATGGTTTCAAAAGTCACATCGATGCCGTTGTTCACGAGATAGATGCGCTCCTTCACATCAATCATCTTCAGGAGCTCGAAGGACTTGTTGGTGAAAGTCCTCCTGATGGGGATGATTTTTGTCGAGGGCTTCAGGTGCTTGCGCACAAGATTGATCATCAGGGGAGTGGACATCAACAGGATATCCACGTCGATGGCGGAACGGTCGATCTTGTTGAAATTAAAAGAAGCAATGGTGAAGCCCTCTCCGAGAACCCCATCAAGAACCTCGTGGTAGAACTGCCTGGTATTGTCATTGAGGGCGCCGATTCCGATAATCTTATTCACACAGAGTCACTCCTTTGTCCCATTATACCTTTAGAGGTCATACGGGACAAGTATGTAAGTCCAGAAAAAATCACAGGGTGCACAAAAACGGCCCGGGCTTTACTTCCCCGGACCGCCTTGTACCTGTTTTTTCTGTAATGTGTTTTACTGGCCTTTAGAAACCGGTTTCGTCCTCCACGGTCATCCCGGTGGAGACGTTGATTTTAAGGACAGCCATCAGATAATCTATGATCAGGTAAAGACCGCTGCCCAGGACGAGACTGTTGAGCGCCCCGGTGCCCCAGGGAATGTAGTAGCCCAGGACGGAAGCCAGAATCCAGGCGATGAAGGCCGGCCAGTAGATATCGACATACTCGGTGCCGGGTCCGTACTCATACTTGCCCTTCTTCAGCACATAATAGTCCACGATGATGATGCCCGCCATGGGAGGAATGGTCACTCCGAGCAGGACCAGCCAGGCGACAAAGTAATCCGCCAAACCCGCCACTCCGATAAGGGTGGCCAGAATGCCTCCCACCAGCACAATCCGGGATTTCTTCACATTAATGATATTGGAGAGTCCCAGGGACGAAGTGTAGAGGTTGTTGTCATTGGTGGTCCACTGGGCGGAGATCAAAACAATCAGGGCCGGAAATCCAAGACCCAGGGCCAGCATGGAGGAGGGCAGGTCTCCTGTGCCCGTGGCCAGGCTGGTAATCAGCCCCGCCAGGATGACGAAGGAGTTGGCGACCACGAATCCGAAAATAGTGGCAATCCAGGCCGCTTTGGAGTCCCGGGCGTAACGGGTGATATCCGCCTGGGCGGAAGCCCCCGCCGCAAAGGAACCTACGGCAATGACAATCCCCACTCCCAGGGAAACCGGTTCCGGTGGAACCAAATCGAAGAGGAGAGAGATGCTTCCCACCTGTCTTACCGCTGCATAAATTCCAATGAAAGAGGTGATTAACAGAGCCGGAATCGCAATTTTACTCAGCAAACTCAGCCCCTTATAACCAAAATACGCCGTCATCATCATCAGCAATCCCCCCCACAGGGCAGCCACCCTGGCATTGGTGATGAAACCTCCCTCAGGGAACATGGTGTTGATGGTAATCCCAAAAAAACCCACCTGGACCGAATACCAGCCCAGCATGGTGATGGCCAGAACCCCGCCGATAATCATTGAACCCTTCCTTCCGAAGGAATGGCGGGACAACATGGCCGTCCCCACTCCTTCCCGGGCTCCGGCAGCCCCCACCAGGCCCCCGTAGACCGCCAGAATGGTGTTGCCGATGACCGTGGCCAGAATGGCCTGTCTCAGGGATAAACCCATAGCCATGGCCGACCCGGCAAAAAGCCCGCTCATGGCGATACAGAATCCCGCCGCCACAATGGCCACATCGAAGGTGCTTCTGCGTTCCTCCGGGGAAACCCGGCTCACTGCATGATCCCCCTGCACGTCCTTGCTTGCCTGTAGACTTGTTGCTTCATTTGCTTGACTCATCCTTTAACCCCCCTTGTCTATATACATTGATTTTTCAAGTGACTAGCCCGTCAGTCCCGCTATTTTCCGCAGGCCTTGGCCAACTCAGACAAAGCCGGATGAACCAGTTTGCCTTCTTCCATAATCAACTCCCCGTCAAGCCAAACGGAAGAATTGAGACAGATGCCATCGGCGTGGGAAGCGGCATCCCGAAAAGCTCCTTCAAACATAGGTCCCTGGTAGCCGAATCCCCACTCCGTACTGCCCCATACCCGTTCATCCTCGGTACAGAGGCCCGTCAATTGAGACCCTGGGTTGAAACCATAGCAAACATGGGCCACATTGTACATCCTGGAATCTCCGAGTTTTTCCAGCCAGTTCTTGACCGCCTTGGCCTCTGCCTGACCCTGGATGTCCACGATGACCCCCTTCTCCACCACCAGTCTGATGGGATGGGCCAGCACCCCCAGATCTGCCTCACCGCCACCTGAGAAAGAGCCGTCAAAAACAATGACCCCATTGATGCTTTCCTCTATGGGGGCCCAGCCAATCTGTCCGATGAGAAAATGAGGGCCCGGGGTTTCCGCCGTCAATTCGTTGGTCACCGGTCGGTCCGGGTGGTTTTCAAAACTGATATCCGTCCCCGCCGGGTTGGTGATTCTCATTTTTTTTGCATGCTTGGTCATGGCCACCACCTTGTTTTGAAAGGCCACTTGGGCCACCATGTTGATTTTTCCAATGCACCTGACCACCCGGTCTGTATCCAGTCCCCCCAGGAAGAGGTTTCTGGTTCTACCGTTGGCCATGGCCACCTCCCAGGGCGAGGAGTAGAGCAACCACTGGTTGTTGAATTCAATCCAGGCATCCGTAGCAGAAACAGCCGCCTTCAATGCGTCCGGCAAACCGGGGTCTGCCAGTTTTCCATAACCCTCCGGCGTCGAATGCCAGGCCACCATAACCTTGCCCCCCAGAGCCTCTGCCGCCTTGGCGGTTTCCTCTGCCACCCGCCAGTCATTGATGGAATCAACGGTAATCAACACACTTTCACCAGGCTTCACCTTTATCATGTCCCTGACTATGATATAGGCCGCCCGTGCCAGTTCCAAATCCTTGCCTATTGGCATGTTCAATTCCTCCTTGAATTTATAATTGTAGGCAAACCTGCTGCCCAATCTGGTCTCTTCAGCCGAGGGAACTTCCCTCCTCGATTTGCGAATCTTTTGAATATTCTCTCATTTGTATTATAAGTCAGATTAATCCTCGAAACTGCTGGAAAACCACTCAAAAAAGACTGGGTTTTCTGTGCTTAAGCACAACCCAGTCTCAATATTTCCAAGTCAAAGTATGAACACACCGATTTAGTCACTTTCGAAATTCATTTGGTACAAGCTCAGAATCAACTTGTAATTGGTCTTGAAGGGTTCCACAAAGGGGTCCGCTTTGAAAATACGCTTGATCTTATCCCTCCGGTAACGGATGGTATTCCGGTGGATGTGAAGTTTTTCAGCAATCTCCCTGTAGTTTTCATCCGTCATCAGAAGAACGAAGGAGTCATAGAGGTCGGTACCCTTCTCCTGATCATGGTCTTTGAGGAGGCGAATCTGGCCCACGACATACCGCTGAAGCTCCTTGTCCCGGACCAGTTTGTCCAGGAAATAGAACATCAGTACATTGTCAATCCCCACCGGCAGGCCGTCATACTTGAGTTTTTCCAAAACCTCTGTGGTTTTCAGGGCCTTGTGATAACTCTCCCCAAGATCCATGGCCTGCTCGGAATAACTGCCGAAACCCGCTATAAACCTGCCCCGGCCGTCAAAATCTTTGAAAATTTTCCTGAGATTCTCTCCCAAAACCCTGGCCCTGGCTGCCACAGCCTCCCTCTCATCCTCTCCATGGAGGAAAATCACCAGCCCCTTTTCCGTTTCAAAGAACACATTCTCCCCGTGGTCCCGGGCCACTATCCGCCGAACCTGTCTCCCCACTTCCTCCCAGGTGAAGGAAGAAAATCCCGGAGCAAAGAGCAATCGCGCCACCATCACCATTTTTTTCAGTCTCAAATCCCAACCGAATTTCCGGGCAGCCGCCAGGAGGGCTTCATTGGTCTTGAACTGGCCCATCAGCATTTCCATGAGAAAATCTTCCTTTTTCCTGGCCTCCGCCCCTTCCACCGCCGCACGATTCATCAGGATGGTAGCAAAGGCCGTGATGGCCTGGCCGATGGCAATGTTCTCCAGGGTCGTCAACCCCGCGCTTTCCATCACCAACAGAACACCATAAAACTGCCTTCCGAAGGCTATGGGCCACAGGGTCACCTGCCCGAAGGACTCTTCCACCTCAAGAACCCGGCAATCGAAGAGCAGCCTGCGGCTTTCTTGCTCCAGAAGGATGCCAATATCCTTTTCCCGCTTCAACAACTGCCTTCCCTCATGGTCCTGGGCATACTCCGACACCAGTTGAAACCGGGCATTCACAATCCTGACAGGCCGATTAAGAATTCCCGACAGCTCCCGGGACACCTTGCTGATATCATTGCCTGCGAAAACAATATTGCTTAGTTTTTCATGCACCTCAATGGTATAGTGGAGGTTTTTGGTTTCCCGACTGATGAGTTCCTCCAGGATAGGAAAAATCACCTCGATGTATGCGATTTCCTCCGGTAGGAGAATCACCGGCAAAGCCAGCTGGTCGGCCCTTTCAAGAAAGGACTTCGGCAACTCCTTCATGTAGGTCTGGGCATAACAGATTACCAGGGCAGCGGACCGGTTGGCCGCCATGGATTCCAGCATCTTGATCTGCTTGTCCACGTCATCCCGGATGTTGAAGAAGGTAGTCAACCATATTTCGTTCCCCTTGAACCACTTCTCTGCCTCCGGCACCTCGATGACACTGACGTTTTTAACAACGTTCTCAAGACCGCTGTGACCTGCCACCACCCGGCCCATACGCAGTCCTCCGATTCCAAGGGCCTCTCTGACGGTGATATGCTCCAGACCGGCATTCACTATCCCGCAGCCAGGATCCCTGCCGCTTTCATCATTCTTTCCCATATGCCCTTCCTTCCTCGGCGCCGTCCATCTCAAGTATCCACCGTCATCCCAGTCCGCCTTTGCAGGTTTCATACCCTTGACCTCAGATATATACTCACAAAGGGTCTCAAAACTTCAATGCCCCCCGTAATCACGGGGGGCATCCTTCCCTTGTATCAACTGACACTTCAAAGCAGCCTATCTGAAATAGTCCAGGATCCCCTGGGACAGGGCCTCCGCCAGGTCATTCTGGCCCTCGGGACTTTCCAGATAGTCGAATTCTATGGGGTTGACCATAAAGCCCATTTCCACCAGGAAGGTGGGGGCCCAGGTGCCCCTGACCACATAGAAATTACTGATACTTTCCCCCCTAGAAGGTCTCTTGAGGGTTCCCACCGCCTGGTTCAAAACCGATTGCGCCGCGGACTTGGCAAAGGAATTGATATAATGCACCGAGAAACCCTTCACCTGGTTGATGTCCCTGTCCAGGGCCACGCTGTTGGCATGCACAGAGATGAACAGGTCCGGCTTGACATTCATGGAAGCATTGAGGCGATCCTCCAGACTCAGGTAGGTATCCTGGCTTCTGGTCATGACGACCCTTGCACCGAGGGCTTCGAGTTTGCTCTTTAGAATCTCCCCAGTGGCAAGATTCACTGCTTTTTCAGGATAGAGGTTCCGGGTGATGCCAAAGGCGCCGGGATCCGAACCCCCGTGTCCCGGATCCACCATGACCGTGATGCCGGCAAGAGGTTTTGCCCCAGCAGAGGCCTTGACGGGTTTTTTCACCTGGAGGACAATCCCCTCATCGGTTTTTTCAACCAAAAATCCTGAAAAGGTCTCGGGATTCCTGATCTTGAAATCGATATGAAGATCCTCCCCCTCCAGGGTCCCTTCGGCGCTTTCAATAATCCGGCTTCCGGAAACATCAGGGGTGACGGCCCGGGACACATCCTGGATTCTGAGGGTCAGAATCCCCCCGGCATAGCTGGCCACCGCCACAGGGGAATGCTCCAGGGCAAAGCTCAGGCTTTCAAAGCGCTCACCCGGGGCAAAGCTGATTTCTCCAACTTCCCCAGGCCCGTAGGTCGTATCATAAAAGAGGGTCACATCCTCCTTTTTCACCCAGTTTCCCATGGAAAGCTTCAGGTAGTCCCCCAGCATGTAAACAACCCGGTCCTCCATCCCCTCGGTGAGGATGAAGCTGGACCCGCCGCTTCCCCCGGCCTGGAAGTAGGTGTCAATCCAGTCTCCCTTGACCCGGGCCATCAGGGGCGAATCCTGGCCGATGACCAGGACACCGCCCTTGCCGGTAGCGGTATCGGTGGTTCCCTGGTAGGCCATGGTATAGGTCACATTGCCGAGAGAAGTGACTTTTCCCCTGCTTCCTGACGGAAAGGGAATCACGCCGCTGAAGTTTGTGTAGTAGATTCCCTCCGGATACTCATAGCTGGTGGCCGGGGTCAGGGTGACCGTCTTGCTGCCAAGGGTGGCCGTCACCGTCGCTCCGATGGGCGCATTGATTCCCACACTGAGGGCAGAACCCGGAGTCCCCATGGTCATGGTGGCCGGCAGGGCCGTAGTCTGGCTCAGGGCCGCCCTGTCATACCGGGTGGGCTCCCAGGTACTAGTCGTCTTGGTAATCACCCGGGTCACACTCTGACCCTTCTGGGTGAAGGTGAAGCGGTTGATTCCCTTGTCCAGTGTGACAAAGGCTCCAAAATACCCCTTTTCACTTCGGTTCAAGACCTCTTTCCCGTTGAGGTAGAGGGGGGTCTTGGGGTCGGATACCCCCGTGAAAAAATAGCCGCTTCCCGAGGTGGTCAAGTCCTCAAGAGGATTGGTGATTTCAAGACCGCCGCTCACTGCAGGGACAAACAATTCCTGGGGGCTGTCATTGTGGTAATGGGTGATTGCCTCCCTGAGCCCCGGCAGCGCCATGATGGTCCCATAGCGGAAGTGGACACTGCCTGTGACCTCGGGCTTGGTCTCATTATACGCCAGCTGGCGGACAATCTCCTCCTCAGTAGACCAGGGACCCGTCGCGGTGGAGCCGACCTTGTAGTCTGCCAGACCGATATACAGCTTGACGCCGGTATCCCTGACCACCTCGCTCCACCAGTCCACCAGGGTTTTGTACTCGGCGATTTCAAAGCCGATATTCCAGTAGATCTGCGGATTGATATAGTCCAGATACCCCTCCTTGACCCACAGCCGGGTGTCGGCATAGTGGGCGGAGTAGGACTGGTTTCCCCGGGTCGCCGAACCCAGGGGACTGTAGGAATCATTGGCCCAGATGCCAAAGGGACTGATGCCGAAGGCAACCGACGGGTCAAGGCGGTTAATGGTCTTCTGGACCATTTTCACCATTTCAGTGACATTGTCCCGACGCCAGTCGTGGATACTGCTGTAGCCCTTGCCATAGGCGGCAAAGGTTTCAGCATCATCGAATTCCGTGGTGGGATAAAAGTAGTCGTCAAAGTGGATGCCGTCTACATCATAACCGCTTACAATCTCCATCACCCCCGCTGAAACGATGCTCCGGGACATGGGCTGGCCTGGATCAAAATAAAGATTGTCCCCGTAGCGCTTGACCAGATGGGGATATTTTCTCGCCAGATGGTCCTCGGCGACCTTGGCCCAGGGATCCCCAGAGCCCGCAGTGATCCGGTAGGGATTGATCCAGGCATGGAGTTCAATGTCCCGCTTGTGGGCCTCCTCAACCCAGAATTCCAGAGGGTCGAAGCCTCCGGTGGGGGCCTTGTCCGTTTCCCCTGTGAGATAGGCGGACCAGGGGAAATAGGTGGAATCGTAAAAAGCATCGCCCGAGGGTCTCACCTGGAGAAACACAGCGTTGAAACCCATGGCGTCTACATTGTCTAAAATTTCAATGGCCTCGGCCTTTAAAGAGGCACTGTCCACCGTTGGCGATCTGGGATAGTCCAGGTTGAGCACCGTAGCCACCCAGATGCCGCGCAGCTCTTCGTAGCTGCCTCCCAGAGCAAAAGTCGGCAAACTGGTCAGCAGGATCAATAGGACAATTAAAACACTCAAACTTTTCTTCATTATAGGTTCACCTCTCCTTGTCCCCATTATACCTTGAAGAGGCCCTTCGGCAGTTTAAAATTTCGTGACATTTCCTCAGAGTTCCCTGTCCGGCACGGTATATATAGTGCGTTTTTTTGTAATTTTAACATCTGTTTTACTCACCTGAGCTGAATCATGTGTTAAGCTTATAAAGATGGCTATAAAATAGCGAAAGAAACCTCTATATGATAATCAATCTCATCAAGGAGTGGATCGCATGCCGGTTCTAAAGGAAAAAAAGGGCTTCACCCTCATAGAACTCACCCTCGTCATTGCCATAGTGGGTATCATGCTGGCCGCCGCATCCCCCCGCTTTCTAGGCTTCCTTGACCGTACCCGGACCTTGACGGACCATATAAACCTCCGAACCCTCAACACCGCCACCTTCGCCCTGTGCCTCCCCTGCCAAAATGAGCCTCCAGTCCCCGGGGACCACCCTGAAAAGGAACAGGTCCTGATGCAGACCCTTGTGGAAAAGGATCTGCTGTCCAGGACCATTGAACCGGTTTCAGACCAGGGCCGCTTTTTCTTTGATGCCGATGCAGGCCTGTGGCGGTACGAATTCATCAAATAACTCAAGGAAACCTGCTATTTAAAGCGATACGGCCAAAAAACCGTATCGCTTTTCTAGTATCTGTAGCTCAGAATATACTCATAGGGCCCCCGGGGAGGATGTTTCTCCACCTCCAGCCCACCGGTAATTCCAAGGGCCTCCGCCCCGAGCTCGAAATGGGCCATGGCAATCCCGATGTCCAGGTACCGGGTGGCTGACTTCGCCACATAAAAATGCACCCTGGCCCTGTCCTCTTCCAGAAGAAGCCGCCAGGGCTGGCCATTCCTTCCCGAGGGAGCCCGGGAAACCCCTTCAAGGACCTCTGAAAAAATCCCCCCATAGGTCTCTTCGTCATAGGGCGTGTCAAAATCACCCGTAAAAACCCACTGCTTGAAAGAAAGCCGCCTCGAAGCCCCTGAAAGGATCTTGAAGGTCCTGTCCACCAGGGTCTTTTGGTTTTTTTTGAGGCCTACCGGCGTGACCGCGGCGAGGCGTGAGCCCTCCTCCCCAGGCATAAACCGGGCAAAATCCCCGGGACGATAGGTCCCGGCGATCCAGCAGGTGCCAAAACCAAGGGCAGTGATGAAAAGGACCAGCTGTTCAAGCCCAAAGCCCAGGTCCACCAGAGCCTCCCGGGTTCCTGAGCAGCTCCCGAGGATATAGGCGGGAGCATGGCGGACCACCCCGAAGGTGGCCTTTGGCCCCAGGGTTTCCCCCGAAATCAGCCGGAGGCTAATCCCCTGGGCAAAGGGCCCCCCGGTCGCCATGATCCGATTGGCCTCTGTGCTAATGACCCGGACCTGATTCGGGGAAAGGGGTCCCTCCTGGAAGGTTCTCACCGACTCCCTGGCAGCCATGGCCTTCATTACATCATACATCCCATCACCTTCCTCCTACTTTCTTGATACCGCTTGGGCCCGGAATCAAACAAAAACCCCTGCTTTTATAACTGTTTTACAACTAAACTGTAAAAAAATTATAGTGTCTTCAGCCAAACACCTACACGCTTATGAACAAGTCATAGTATAATAGAAAGCAGAAGAACAGTTTTTACACAGTCCCGCGACCTGGGCTGCCAGGGAACAAAGCCACCACTATCAAGGAGGTCCGCTATGAAAATAACCGATGTCGTCCACCGCGTCGACACCCAGGAAAAAATCAAGGGCACTGCGCAGTACATCGAAGACATCCACTTTGAAGGACTGCACTATGCCAGAACCCTGAGGAGCACCATCGCCAGGGGGAGAATCCTGTCCGTCACCTATCCCGAGGGGTATCCCTCAATCACTGTTGTGGATGCCCGGGACAGCATCGCCAGAAATGAAGTCAGCATGATTACTGCAGACATGCCCATCTTCGCCAGGGATGAGGTCCATTATATCGGGGAGCCCATCGCCCTGGTCGTCGGCAGGGACAAGGACGAAATCATCGCCTTCATGAAGGAGATTGACGTCGTCTATGAACCCATGACCCCCCTGTTCACCTGTGACGACAACGAGGCGAATGTCTTTACCCGGCGCCACTACAGCAAGGGGGACCTGGCCTCTTTAGAGGGCTGCGAGGTCTTTGAAGCCCATTACAAAACCCCCTACCAGGAGCAGCTCTACATGGAAAAACAGGGCATTGTCGCCCTCGTCGCCGGCGAAACCGTGGAAATCTACGGGTCCATGCAATGTCCCTACTACGTGGTCAATGCCCTGAAGAACGCCCTGGGATATCCCGAGGAGAAAATCCGGGTGGTCCAGACCGTTACCGGAGGCGCCTTCGGTGGCAAGGAGGACTACCCCTCAATCATGGCCTGCCAGACCGCCCTCGCCGCCCTGAAAATCGGAGCACCGGTACAGCTGGTCTATGACCGCAGAGAAGACATCCAGTTCACCACCAAGCGCCATCCCGCATTCATCACCGTCACCTCCTACACCCGGGAGGGTCATGTGGAGGGGATGAAGATCGCTGTCAAGATCGATGCCGGCCCCTATCTCGGCCTCAGCGACGTGGTCCTGCAGCGGGCGATTCTCACCATGACCGGCGCCTACCAGATTCCCCATCTTGAAGTGGCGGGCACCGTCTACAAAACCAACAATATCTTCAACGGCGCCTTCCGCGGCTTCGGCGGCCCCCAGAGCCTCTTCGCCCTGGAAACCCATATGAGCCGGCTGGCGAAACGCCTCGGCAAAGACCCTTTGACTTTCAGAGAGGAACACTTTGTCCATCAGGGGGAACTCACCTCCACAGGCGGTCGCTTCCACGAAGCCATCCATCTGGAGGAGATGTCCCGGATGCTCAAGGAGATGTCCGGCTACCCCGAACTTGACACCGAAGGCCACGGCAGACTCGTGGGCCACGGGGTCGCCGTAGTTCCCCACGGCGGCGGTTTCACTGGAGACGGGGAGGCTGAGCACATCAAGGCCGTGGTCAAACTCAGAAAAGACACCGAGCAGTTCATCCACATCCTGGTCTCCAATGTCGAAATGGGCCAGGGAGCCCTCACCGCCCTTTCCAAGATCGTGGCCAGCGCTCTGGATGTCCCCCTGGAAAGGATTGTCTACAACAACCCGGATACCCGGGTGGTTCCGGACTCGGGACCCACTGCCGCTTCCCGGACCACCATGGTGGTGGGAAGGCTCCTGTACAATGCCGCCCTCAAAATGAAGGAAGCCCTTCAGGAGCAGGAGGAAGTGGTGGTCACCGAACACTACCGCCAGCCGGACTACCTGGAGTGGGACCAAGAGCAGCTCAAGGGCAATGCCTACCTGTCCTACTCCTGGGCCGCTCTCCTGGCCCGGGTGGAGGTGGACCCCGTCACCTATGAAGTCACCTGCACCGACCTGTACGGGGTCTATGACGTGGGCATGCCCATTGATGAAAAAATGCTCCTCGGCCAGGTCCACGGCGGTGTCGTCCAGGGACTCGGCTACGGCATGATGGAATACATGGACTCCAAGGACGGCCTGATCCAGCACAACTCCTTCAGTTCCTACGCGGTTCCCACCACGATGGATATCCCCCAGATCCACACCCGATGGCTGATCAATCCCTATATTGAAGGTCCCTTCGGAGCCAAGGCAGCCGGTGAACTCACCCTGGTGGGGGTAGCCCCCGCCATCGCCACCGCTGTTGCCGACGCCCTGGACAGGGAAATCTCAGAAATTCCAGTACTTCCTGAAAATCTTTTAAAGGTGGTGACCTCATGACTCAAGTGACCTTTACCCTCAATTCCGAAACCGTATCCCTTGAAACCACTCTCTCAAGAAGACTCCTGGATGTCCTCAGGGAAGACCTCGGACTGACTGGCACAAAGGAGGGCTGCGGCGAAGGGGAATGCGGCGCCTGCCAGGTCTATCTGGACGGGGCCCTGGTGAATTCCTGCATGGTTCCCATGGCCAACGTCATGGGCAGAGAAGTCGTCACCATTGAAGGCTTCAGCCAGACTGCCGACTACGCGAAAATTGAATCCGCCTATATGGAAGAGGGGGCGGTGCAGTGCGGCTACTGTATCCCGGGAATGGTCATGGCTACAGGCGCCCTCTTGAAGACCAACCCCCACCCGACCCTCAGTGAGATTAAAGACGGTCTTTCAGGCAATATTTGTCGCTGCACCGGCTACCAGACGATTTTCAAGGCTGTCCAGCGGGCGGCTACCGAGGAGGTGGACGAATGATACCGGCACATATACGTCCCGAATCCCTGGAGGAACTCCTGACGGCCCTGGATACGGCCTCCTACACCATTTTTGCCGGAGGCACTGACCTTTTGATCAGAAAACGACAGTGGCAGGGAGCCGAGAGACGCTTTGAAGAGCCCCTGGCTTTCATCAACCACCTGGAGGAACTCAAGGAGGTTGTCATCACCCAGGATCATTTCCTCATCGGCGCCCTGGCCACCCAGGAGGATATCGCCTCCAACGAGGCGCTTCCAGACTACCTGAGAGAGCCCTATCGGCAAATGGCCACCCTGGCCATCCGCAACATCGCCACGGTGGGAGGCAATCTTATCAATGCGGCAAGCGTCGGGGATTCTCTGCCGGTTCTTCTGGCCCTTGACGCCCGGGTGATTCTGAAGTCGGTGGCAGGGGAGCGTTCCCTGACCCTGGATGAACTGATTGTCGACAAATATCGCACAGCGATCAAAAAGAATGAAGTTCTCACCCAGGTCATCATCCCCAGAAGACACTTCAGCGGCTACTACTACAAGAAAATCGGGCAGCGAAAGGCCTCCATCCTCTCAAAACTTTCCGTTATCCTGCTCTACCGCAAAAACAAGAACCTTGAAGACCTGCGCATCGCCGTCGGTGCCGTCAACAGCAGGCCCCTGCGATTGAAGGAGGCTGAAAGAACCCTCCTGGAAACCGGCTGTATCGACGCTTATCTCAAGGCCCTCTTAGAAAGCTTCCACTCAGAGGATGACAAGCGTTCCACCAGGGAATACCGGGAAACCGTGACCCTTGACATCATCAGAAAACAACTGGAACAACTATTCTCATAGGAGGTGCACCCAAGTGCATACACATGAAATAACCGCCCAGGCTGAAGCCGTGAAATCCGATCTTTTCCGTTTTTTAAGGGATATGATTGCCATTCCCTCCACCAGCATGAACGAAGCCGGGGTAGTGGAACGAATCATCAAAGAAATGAAGGCCCTGGACTACGACGAAGTCAAGGTCGACCCCATGGGCAATGTCATGGGACGCATTGGCAGTGGCGAAACCGTCATCGTCTTTGACGGCCATATCGACACCGTGGACGTGGGGGAAATCGGCAACTGGACCTTCGACCCCTTCGAGGGCAAGGAGGACGAGGACTATATCTACGGCCGGGGAGCCAGTGACCAGGAGGGGGGCTTTGCTTCAGCGGTTTACGCCGGGGCCCTGATCAAAAAACTGGGGCTGCCCGGGGACTTCACCCTGTGGGTGGTGGGCAGTGTCCAGGAGGAAGACTGCGACGGCCTGTGCTGGCAGTATATTCTGGATGAAAAAATACTCCAGCCGGATTTTGTGGTCTCTACGGAACCCACCAGTCTCAACGTCTATCGGGGCCAGCGGGGCCGCATGGAAATCCGGGTCAATGTCAAGGGGGTCAGTTCCCACGGCAGCGCCCCTGAACGGGGAGACAACGCCATCTATAAAATGGCCCCCATTCTCCTGGATCTTGAAAAGCTCCATACCCGGCTCAAGGAAGATCCCTTCCTGGGCAAGGGTTCCCTCACCGTCTCGGAAATTTTCTATTCCTCACCCTCGAGGTGTGCCGTGGCCGACGGCTGCAGCATTTCCATCGACCGGCGTCTCACCTTCGGCGAAACCGCTGAAAGCGCTCTGGAGGAGATCCGGAGTCTGGCAAGTGTCCGGGCCGCCGGAGCCACCGTCGAAATGTACCGCTACAAGGGTCCCTCCTACACCGGTCTTATCAAGGAGGTTGACGCCTACTTCCCGGCCTGGGCTATTCCAGAGGACCACGAGGTGACCGAAACCCTGGTCAAAGCCTTTGCCAGGACCTTTGAAAAGGATCCCCTGGTGGACAAATGGACCTTTTCAACCAACGGTGTCGCCACCATGGGCCTGCACCATATCCCCACCATCGGCTTCGGTCCGGGGCGGGAGGAGGAGGCTCACGCCCCCAACGAAAAAATATTGAAACAGGAACTGGTGGATGCCGTCAAGGTTCTGGCTCTGGTCCCCAGTATCTACAAAGGAGCGATTTAATATGCACGGAACACTCAAGGGCAGACATTTCATCACCCTCAGAGACTGGTCAAAGGAAGAAATCAACCTGCTCCTGGACGTCTCGAAGGACCTCAAGAGAAAGCATTACATGGACATCACCACCAACTACCTCCCCAACAAGACCATTTTCCTCATGTTCTTCGAGGAATCCACCAGAACCCGGAATTCCATGGAAGCGGGCATTGCCCAGTTGGGGGGCCATGCCAACTTTCTGGACACCTCCACCATGCAGGTCAACCACGGAGAAGTCGCCAAGGACACCGGTGTCATTCTCTCCAGTTTCGGCCACGGCATCGCCTGCCGCAACTGCTTCTGGGGAACCGGCAACCAGTACATCACAGAACTGGCCCGGCATTCCTCCCGTCCGGTGATGAATCTGCAGTGCGACCTTTACCACCCCATGCAGGGTGTCGCCGATCTGCTCACCATCCAGGAACGCTTCCCCCAGGGCACCCAGAATCTCAAGGTCTCCATCATCTGGGCCTTCGCCACAAGCCATAAAAAACCCATCAGCGTTCCCCTGACCCAGGCGCTTCTCTTTCCCCGGTACGGCATGGATGTCACCCTGGCCCATCCCGAAGGTTTTGAGCTGCCGGACTGGGTGATTGAAGAAGCCCGGGAGAACGC
Organism: delta proteobacterium ML8_F1; assembly: GCA_002029975.1. GTDB lineage: Bacteria > Bacillota > Clostridia > Peptostreptococcales > Acidaminobacteraceae > ML8-F1. Next base: position 56,714 of record LQBE01000027.1, read on the forward strand.
CCTCAAAAACGGAGGCTCCTTCAGGGTCATCCACGACATGGAGGAGGCCTTCAGAGACGCCCATGTGGTGATTCCCAAGAACTGGGGCTCCTGGAGCGGCAAAAATCCCCAGGTCAATCTCGAGGACTACCGGGACTGGAAATGCACTGAAGAAAAAATGGCCCTTGCCGATGAAAATGTCATCTACATGCACGCCCTGCCGGCAGACCGGGGCAACGAGGTGGAGGATGCCGTCATTGACGGTCCCCACTCCGTGGTGTACCAGGAGGCTGAAAACCGGATCCATACCGCCAAGGCCGTCATGGCTCTGACCCTGTAAGGAGGAAACCCCATTGAAAAGAGTGCCTGTAATCGGACCCACCTATGAAGAAATGCTCCATCCCTGGAAAATCGATGCTGAAATCAGAAAAAAAGCTTATGAGATGCGCACCGTGGACCATCTGCATCCCCTGAATCTCTACAATATCACCTGGCGGGGCATCGACGACCAGGTCAAGTACTTCGTGCTGACAAAGGAATTCACCGGGGTTGACGCCAATATCGTCGTCCTTTACGCCAAGGACATGCCCTCGGGCTCCCACAAGGTAGGACCCACCTACTCCGTCCTGACGGAAATGACAGTGACCCATCAGGTGGACCCCCTGGTTCACCGCCTGGTCTGGCCCTCCACCGGCAATTACGGCGTGGGAGGCGCCTGGGTGAGCAACCGGATGAACTACAACTCCCTGGTCATCCTCCCCGAGGAGATGAGCACCGAGCGGTTCAACCTCATCGAGGAGTACGGCTCAAAGGTCATCGCCACCCCGGGATGCGAATCCAATGTCAAGGAAATCTATGACAAGACCCATGAACTGAGGGCCGAGGACCCGGAGCACATCCGGATTCTCAACCAGTTCGACGCCATGGCCAACTACCGCTTCCACGAGTATGTCACCGGAAACACCATGGTGGAAACCGTCCGGGAAAATGCCATCGGCAACGGTGAAATCGCCGCCGTAGCCCTGACCGTGGGCAGCGCCGGCACCATCGCCGCGGGAGACCGGGTGAAAAAAGTATTCCCCCATGCCAAAGTCGTTGCCGGAGAACCCATCCAGTGCCCCACCCTTTCCCTCAACGGATACGGCGGCCACGACATCCAGGGAATCGGTGACAAGCATGTGACCTGGATTCACAACACCTACAATACCGACGGGGTCGTTCAGATTGACGACATGGACTGCAAGCGGATGCTCAAGGTCATCACCACCGAGGAGGGCCAGGCCTATCTCAAAACCATCATGGACCCCGAAACCGTGGATTTCATCAAGGACAAACTCGGGATTTCCGGCGTTGCCAACATCATCGCCGGCATCAAAACCGCCAAATACTACAATCTGAAGGAAGGCGAGAATGTCCTGGTAGTGGCCACGGACGCCATCGACCGCTATCACTCCGTCATGGCCCAGCAAAAAACCCTGGACTTTGAAACCGCCAGGGCCTACCACGAGCGGATATTCCTCTTTCAGGAGCCCTCCTACTTCTTTGAAGGAGACCAGCTCAACCGCGCCCGCTGGCACAATCTCAAGTACTACACCTGGGTAGAGCAGCAGGGCAAAACCGTTGAGGAGCTCAATGCGCAAAAGGACCAGAGCTACTGGCTCGAAGAAGCTGAAAAAGTGTCCGAAATTGACCGGCTGATTGAAGCCTACCGTCAAAAACATGCGGCAGAGCTCAAAGAAATGATGGGATTATAATGTTTGAACGGGGATTTGTCGGAGGCGACCTCTATCTTGAGGGCGCCTTCAAGACCATGAATCTGTACACCGACCAGGGGAAAATCGCCGCCATCAGCGGCGAAAGACTCCCCTGTCGGGAAACTGTCGATTGCAGGGGCCTCAAGGTCCTCCCCGGATTTATCGATCCTCATGTCCATTTTGCCCTGAACCTGGGGGAATTCACCTCGGCGGATGATTTTGAATCCGGCTCAATCAGCGGCGCCTTCGGCGGCGTGACCACCTTCATCGATTTCCTTGATCCCGTCTTAGAGGCGGAGGCCTTCCATGAGAAACTGGCCCAGAGAAAACTCTTCGCCCAAGCCTCAAGAGTCGATTACAGCTTCCACACCACCCTGGGACATTTTTCCGGCGATGTCCAGCCACTGATAAACGCCTCCCTGGCAGCGGGACTGACCAGTGTCAAAGTCTTTACTACCTATTCCGAATCCCGGCGAGACTGTCCGAAACCCGTCATCGAAGCCCTCCTGAGAAGTCCCCTGACCGTCCTCTCCCACACAGAAAAGGATGACCTGGTGGACCCCGACTGGCTGGAAACCGCCACCTATGAAGCCTCAAGACCGGTGAAAAGCGAAACCCTGGAGGCCCTCGCCCTGGCGGACCTGGTTGAAAAAACCGGGGGCAGCCTGTACATGGTCCACACCTCGGCGGGATCCACCGTGAAGGCCCTTGAGGAACATTACGGCCATCTGCTGGGGCGACAGTTCTTTTTGGAAACCTGCCCCCAGTACCTTCATCTGAACCGTGACTGTTTCAAAGGAAAAGAGGGCCCCCTCTATCTCCTGGCCCCTCCCCTCAGAAGTCCCGGGGAACAGGCCCTGCTCAAGGACCGTTTCAGCAGCATCTACAGTATCGGGACGGACCACTGTCCCTTCATGCGGGCCGAAAAGCTCCGTTACCCCGAGGCCTCCAAGGTCCCCAAGGGCATCGGGGGCATCGAATATTCCTTTTTACTGCTCTATGAGCTTTTTGGCGATGAAGTGATCGACCGCTTCACCTCCCACCCGGCAACCCTCTTCCACCTCAAGCACAAGGGGGCCCTGAGGGTGGGCATGGACGCCGACCTCAACCTTTTGGATCCCCAGGGGACAACCCTTGCCGGCCGGGGACATTCCAAAAGCGACTACTCCCCCTACGAGGGCAAAAATCTCAAGGGCCGCATCCGGGCCACCTACCTCCGGGGAGAGCCCCTTGTCATCGGGGACCGGCTTTATCCCTCACAGGGAAACTTCTTGAGGAGGCGATTGGATTGAAGGCCCTCGTCAATGTGAGCATCTATGACTATGCACACTACATCCCAAGGGGCTACGTCATCTTTGATGAAAAAATCATCGAGGCGGGCCCCATGGCGGATTTCAGGGAGGACTCCCTGCCCCTGGTCGACGGCGGAGGCAGGCTGCTGATTCCCGGACTCATCAACTTCCACACCCATATCTATTCCATGTTCATCCGAGGCTTTAATCTGGGGGCCTCCCCAAAGACCTTCCAGGACATCCTGGATAAGCTGTGGTGGAAGCTCGATTCCCACCTCACCCTGGAGGACCTCGAGGCCAGCGCCTATCACTACGGCATCGAATCCCTCAAATCCGGAGTGACTGCCCTGATCGACCACAATGCCTCAGGAGCGGTCACCGGGAGTCTCAAAGCCATCGAAAAGGGTCTTGAACCCCTGAAAATCCGCTCCCTGCTCTGCTTCGAGACCAGTGACCGGTTTGATGTCAGCCAGGCCATAGGAGAAAATGACCGGCCCCACTTCGGTCTCCATGCCTCCATGTCCCTGAGTGAGGAGACCCTGGACAGGGTATCCAGAGTCTTAAGAGGAAGACCTGTCCACGTCCATGTGGCGGAGAGCCGTGAAGATGTTCAGGACGCCCGGCTCAAGTACGGCAAACCCCCCGTAAAGCGGTTCCATGACAAGGGCCTGTTGAATCCCGACGCCCTGCTTGTCCACTGTGTCCACATCGGGGAGGAGGAGGCGGCACTCATCAAGGCGGCAGGGGCCTGGGTGGCCCTGAATCCCGCCTCCAACATGAACAACGCCGTGGGCACCTTTGACTATGGGCGTTTCAGACGCCACGGCATTCCCCTCCTGGCCGGCACTGACGGCCTCGGAGCGGATGTTGCCGGCTCCTGGCGGAACATCTTCTATGTGGGCAAGCAATCCCTCAAGGATCCCAGCGGCATTGCGCTCCAGGAAATCCAGGATTATATCCTGGCATCCTACAGGTATTTCAACCGGCTCAAGGGCACCCGTCTGGGAAAAATCGCCCCAGGCTATGACGCTGATTTTCTCCTGATCGATTATCTGCCTCCCACCCCCATGACTCCGGAAAATGCCTTCGGACATCTTTTCTACGGGGTCTTTGAATCCTTGAAACCTGCCTCGGTCTATCTCTTCGGCGAAGCCCTGATAGAAGACTACCAGTTCAAGGGCGAAAGCAGGAACTACACGGATACTGTCGAACTATTGTGGCAAAGATTGGAGGAAGCCCGTGAATAATCTAACAGTAACCCTTCTGGGAGTGACCTTTGAGAACCCCTTGATGCCGGCCTCCGGGCCCATCGTAGGAACCCTGGACAACCTCAGATTCTTCAACGACTCCAAAACAGGCGCCGTGGTGACAAAAACCATTTCTGTGGAGGGAGCCCAGGTTGCCAAGCCCTGCATTGTGGCCTCAAAGCACACGGTCTACAACACCGAACTCTGGAGCGAAAAGCCCCTCACAGAGTGGACCGACCACATTCTGCCGGCCTTCATGGCCCTCAAGAAAAAACCCCTGCTTGTCAGTCTGGGCTACACAGCCGCCGATGCGGATATTCTCGTGCCCAGACTGGATGAATTCGCCGACTTTTTCGAAGTCAGCACCCATTACGGCAAGGATGAACTCGGGCCCCTGGTGAGCAGTATTGTCAGACACACCGACAAACCCCTCTTCATCAAGCTGAGTCCCCATGTAACCGATTACCTCGGCTTCATAGAAGAAGCGGTGAAATTCGGTGCCAAGGGGGTCGTGGCCGTCAACTCCGTCGGACCCGGCACCGTGGTCGACTTGAAGCGACGAGCCGTGACGCTGGGCCTCGAGGGCGGGAAATCCTGGATTTCAGGGCCCGCCATCAAGCCCATCGCCCTGAACCGGGTCATGAACATCAGAAAAAACTTCCCCTCTCTTCCCATCATCGCCACCGGTGGCGTGGCCAGTGCCGAGGATGTCCTGGAATTCATCCTGGCCGGAGCGGATCTTGTCCAGATGCTGTCCGCCGCCCTGATCAACGGACGGGGGGTCTACGACAGGATTGTTGACGATTTGCCCCGGGCCATGGCCCGGTATGACATTGAATCCATTGAATCCCTGCGCCTCACCCCGCTGAACCCCCTGCCCCAGGGTCCGGGAGGACATCCCCTTGTCAACCATGAAACCTGCACCCAGTGTCTCATCTGTGTCAAGGTCTGTCCTGAGGAGGCCATGAGCCTTCAGTCCGTCATCACATGCGATACCACGCGGTGCATGCAGTGTGGTCTTTGCCAGTCCCGGTGTCCGGTGGATGCCATAGAGGGGGTGCTGTAAGCCATGGGTTATCATCTTAAGTGTGTCAATTGCCACAAAACCTATGCCCCGGACCACGACCGCTACACCTGCGACGACTGCGGGGATTTGAAGGGCACCCTCGAGGTGGTCTATGACTATTCGAAGCTGACCCTTTCAAGGGAGGATTTCAGCCCCTATGAAGGACTCTTCCAGTTCACAGACCTGCTTCCCGTGGGTTCAAACACCAGCATCGACGAAGCCATGGGAGGAACTCCCCTCTTGGAGTTCGAAGGCCTCCTCGGACTGGACCGGGTTTTGATCAAACACGACGGCCTGGGCTTTTCCTCTTCCTTCAAGGACCGGGCAAGCATCATCGCCGTCAACAAGGCCCTCGAACTGGGCTACGACACCGTCTACTGCGCCTCCACGGGCAATGCCGCTTCTTCCCTGGCCCTGGCCTCGGCCCACACTCCCTTGAAAACCGTTATTTTCGTTCCAAGCACCATCCCGAAGGGCAAGCTCGCCCAGCTCCTTGTAGCCGGGGCCCAGGTCCTGCCCATCAAGACCACCTACGATGAAGTTTTTGACATCTCCCTTGAAATCGGAAGAAAAAAAGGCTGGTATTGCCGCAATTCCGCCATCAACCCCTACCTCCTGGAGGGAAAGAAGACTGCCGCCTTCGAAATCCTGGTCCAGAACCACTATGAAGTGCCGGACTTTGTCTTTGTCAGTGTCGGCGACGGCACCATCGTCAGCGCCCTGATGAAGGGATTCCGGGAATTCCGGGACCTCGGTCTTGTAGACGCCATCCCCAAAGTCGTGGGCGTCCAGGCCCGGGGCGCCGCCACCATCCAGCACGTCTTTGAAAAAGGGGCTCCCTTTGAACCCGCCCCCGAGGAGGTCTCAACCATCGCCGACAGCATTTCCGTAGGCAATCCCAGGGATGTGGTAAAAGCCTGCACCTACGCCCAGGCCCTGGGGGGAACCTTTATAAGCGTCAGCGACGAAGCGATTCTTGACAGTATCCATGAAATGGCCGCCAGCACGGGGGTCTTCGCAGAGCCTGCAGGGGCCGCTGCCTATGCAGGGCTAAAGACCATGGTCGCCTCAGGAGAAATCCGGCCGGAACACCTCGTCTGTGTTGTGGTCACCGGCAACGGTCTCAAGGACATCGATGCGGTAAAAGGCCAGACACCGGTTGAATTCTACGAGGTCGCCCAGGTTTATGAACTGATGAAGGGGGAAACAGAGTGAATTTCGAAGAAATCATCATGCCCGCCACCGTAGCGGAGGCCTACCACGCTCTGGTGACCAGGGAAAATCCCGTGGTCATAGGGGGTGGAGGCTTTATCAAGCTCCAGAAGCGACGTGTCACCACCGCCATCGACCTGTCTAGGTGCGGACTCGATGCCATCCATCTCACCCCGGAAAACATCGAAGTCGGGGCCATGGTCACCCTCAGAACCATTGAAACCCACGAAGAAATGCCCAGGGCTCTAAAGACAGCCATGAGAAACATCGTCGGTGTGGCCCTGAGAAACCTGGTCACCGTCGGGGGAAGCGTCATGGGAAAATACGGGTTTTCCGACGTCATCACCCCCCTGCTCGCCCTTGACACCCACCTTGAGTTTCACAGCAAGGGACGGATGAGCCTGGAGAAATTTCTTCAAAGCCAGGACAGAACCCCTGACATACTTGTAAAGCTTATCGTGCCAAGGGCCGCCCACTCAGCCTTTTACAACCTGCAGCTCACTTACACGGATTTTTCCATGGTCAACCTGGCCATCGCCAAAAATCATCACCTCCGGATAGCCGTAGGGGCCCGGCCCGGGGTTGCCCGGCTTTTGAAAGACCCCAACCTGCACCTGAGTCCCCAGGAGATCCTCGAACCTCTCAAATTTGCCGATGATGACAAGGCCAGCGGGGAATACCGACGTGCTCTTGCCGAAACCCTTCTCGCCGATGCCCTCAAGGAGGTGGCCCAGTGGAAATAGTTCTAACGGTCAATAAAAAGGACCACCACGTCATTGTAGAACCGGATGAAATGCTCCTCGATACCCTCAGACGCCTGGGGTACAAAAGCGTCAAAAAAGGCTGCGATACTTCGAATTGCGGCATCTGCAGCGTCTCCATCGACCACAAGCTCGTCCCCTCCTGTTCCTACCTTTCGGTACGGGCCCAGGGCAAAGACATCCTCACCGTTGAAGGCCTCGAAGAAGAGGCGCGGCTTATCGGAGAATCCCTTACCCGGGAGGGGGTGGAGCAGTGTGGCTACTGTTCTCCCAGCCTCGTCGTCGCCATCCACACCATGCTTGAAGAGCTCAAACAGCCCACAGAGGATGAAATCAAACACTATCTGGCGGGAAACATGTGCCGGTGCTCCGGTTTTGAAGGCCATCACCGGGCCATCAAACACCATATGGAGGTGAACCTCAATGGGAGTCAATAAACCCATCCGAAAAAAAGACGGTCTGGGACTTACCATGGGCAAACCCGCCTACACGGCGGATATCTCGCCGGAAAACGCTCTGGTGGTCAAGGTCCTGAGAAGCCCCTATGCCTATGCAAAAATCAAAACCATTGATACCACCGCCGCCTTGAACATGCCGGAAATCAAGTGCGTCCTCACCTATCAGAATGTTCCGGGCAACATGCTCACCCGGGCCGGCCAGGGCTATCCCGAACCCTCTCCCTACGACCGAAAGACCCTGGACAGGACCCTGCGATATGTGGGGGATGCGGTTGCCGTGGTCGCCGGAGAACATGTCAAGGCGGTAGAAAAGGCACTGGAGATGATTGAGGTCACCTACGAGGTCCTCGAGCCGGTCCTGGACTTTGAAACCGCCAAGGACCACCCCGTCAAAGTCCACGACAAGGACGGCACCTTTGAAATGTTCGATATCGGCCACTTCCCGGAACGAAACCTGGCGGCAAGCTATGCCATGGAAATCGGCGACGTTGAAAAAGCCCTGTCGGAATCCGACGTGGTTTATGAGGGTCGCTTTTACACCCAGGCCCAGAGCCACGCCATGACCGAGCCCCATATTTCAACCGCCTACCTGGACTATCAGGAAAGGCTCAATGTCATCACCTCCACCCAGACCCCCTTCCATGTCAGAAGAATTATCTCAAGAACCCTGAATCTTCCCATGGAAAACATCCGGGTTTTCAAGCCCCGGATCGGAGGGGGCTACGGCGGCAAACAGGCCATCCACGGGGAGCTCTACGTCTCCTTGGTCACTCTGATGACGGGACTGCCCGCCACCTACAATTACACCCGTCGAGAGGTTTTTGAATCCACCTACTCCCGCCATGCCATGCGCATCGACGTCCGTCTCGGCGCCAGCCGGGACGGGACCCTCAAGGTCATCGACACCGAAATTCTTTCCAATACCGGGGCCTACGGAGAACACGCCCTCACGGTCCTCATGGTGGCCGGGTCCAAAACCCTTCCCCTTTACAACAAAGTCGAGGCCGTGGGCTTCCGGGGGGATGTCGTCTACACCAATATCACCCCCGCCGGGGCCTATCGGGGCTACGGCGCCGTCCAGGGCAATTTCGCCATAGAATCCGCCATGGACGAACTCGCAGACAAGCTGGGCATGGATCCCATTGTGCTGCGTAAGAAGAATATGATCAAGGAAATGGAGACCTCCAAGGTCTTTGAAATCATGGGAGAGGGCAAGGAAGGCACCGCCATGACCGTGGAATCCTGCAAGCTTGACAAGTGCCTTGACGATGTCCTCGAGCGGATCAACTGGAAGGACAAATACCCCCGCATCGAGGTGGATGAACACACCATCCGCAGCGTGGGCCTGGCCATCGCCATGCAGGGCAGCGGCATTCCTGAAGTGGACATGGGCTCGGCGAGTCTCAAACTCAATGATTTCGGTGTTTTCAACCTCACCGTCGGCGCCACGGACATCGGCACCGGCAGCGACACCATCCTGGCTCAGATAGCCGCCGAGGTCCTGATGGTGCCTACGGATAAGATCAGCGTCTACTCCTCGGATACAGACCTCACCCCCTTCGATGTGGGCGCCTATGCCTCAAGCACCACCTACATTTCCGGCAACAGTGTCAGGATTGCAGCTGAAAAAATGGTCGAGGAAATCAAACGGGTGGGACGCCGCCACTTCGGGGTGGCAGAGGTCACCTATGACGGTGAATTCATTTACGCCGGAACCGACCGCATCTCCCTGGTGGAGCTGTCAACCCTCATCACCTACTCGGAGGACCAGGAGCAGCTGCAGACCATCGGTTCCTATGTGGGCACGAAAACACCCCCGCCCTATATGGCCGGGGCTGCAGAAATTGAAATCGACAAACGCACTGGACACTACAAGATTCTGAACTTCTACGCCTCTGTGGACTGTGGCACCACCATCAACCCCAACCTCGCCCTGATTCAGATGGAGGGGGGGCTTCTGCAGGGTATCGGAATGGCTTCCTATGAAGATGTGAATTACACCGCCAGGGGCCGTCTGATCAATTCAAGCTTTCTGAAATACAAGGTTCCCACCCGGATGGAGGTGGGAAAAATCGATGTGAAATTCATAGAAAGCTATGAGCCTTCCGGACCCTTCGGCGCCAAGTCCGTGGGGGAAATTGGCATAGACACTCCTCCCGCTGTGGTGGCCAATGCCATCAAGAACGCCCTGGGAGTCCGCATGAACCGCCTGCCCATCCTTCCCGAGGATATCTGGCGGGCACTGAAAAACACATAAGGGAGGCGCCTATGAATCCCAAGGAAAAAATGAAAAAACGCATTCATCTGGCCGCAGGCCATGACCCCGTGGAACTGGTCCTGAAAAACTGCCGGGTGGTCAATGTCTTCAACCACCAGATTGTCACCACCAATGTGGCCATCGACTCCGGAAAAATCATCGGACTCGGAGACTATGCCGCCAGGCGGGAGATTGACCTCGGCGGCAGGTATCTGGTGCCGGGGCTTATCGATTCCCATGTCCACATTGAATCCTCCCAGGTCACTCCAGGAGAAATGGCCAGGGTGGTGGTGCCCAAGGGAACCACCACCCTGGTGGCGGATCCCCATGAAATCGCCAATGTCCTGGGTACCCCGGGGATTGAATTCATGATTGAAGCCTCAAAGAACATCCCCCTGAACGTCTTTTTTATGATTCCCTCCTGTGTGCCTGCGACAGAGTTCGAACACTCCGGCGCCTCTTTGAAGGCCGAAGACATCGCCCCCCTGCTGGCCCGGGACAAGGTCATCGGCCTGGGGGAAATGATGGACTATCCCGGCGTGGTCAGCGCCTCTGATACCGTAGTGGACAAAATGCTCCTGGCTGAAAAGCATCTCATCGACGGCCACAGTCCAGGGCTCAGCGGCAAGGACCTCAATGCCTATATCATCAACGGCATCCGCACGGACCATGAGTGCGCCACCGTTGAAGAGATGACGGAAAAGCTTGGCCTGGGCATGTACATTGCCCTCAGAGAGGGATCGGCGGCCCGGGACCTCGAGCAGCTCCTCAAGGGGGTCACACCGGAAAACCAAAGACGCTGCACCCTGTGCACCGATGACAAGAACCCCCACGATGTCATCCACGAGGGTCATATCGACCACAGCGTCCGAAAGGCCATAGCCATGGGAATTCCGCCCATCAGCGCCATTCAGATGGCCACCATCAACACTGCAGAATGCTACCATCTGAGGGATATCGGCGCCATTGCCCCGGGCTATGATGCAGACCTTGTGGTGGTGGAGGACCTCATGGATTTCAGAGCTGAAAGGGTTTTCAAAAAAGGGGTCCTGGTGGGAGAGGGGGGCCGGGCCCTCTTTGATATTGATCTGCCCGACTTGTCCCAGGTGACTGACACCGTCAAACTCCGGGACATCACCCTCAAGGACCTTGAAATCCCCCTGGAAAAGGATATTGTCCGGGTTATCCGCATGACTCCCAACTCTCTGGTGACAGAAATGGTCACCCGGAAGGTTTCCGTGGATGAGAATCACTGCTTCAGGGTGGAGCATCCCATTGATATTCTGAAACTGGCAGTGATTGAGCGTCACGGGCACCATGGAACCATCGGTCTGGGACTTATTGAAAACTTCAGGCTCAGGGGAGGAGCCATCGCCACCACCATCGCCCATGACAGCCATAACCTCATTGTCGTGGGGGACAATGACCACGACATGCTCCTGGCCATTGACGCAATCAAAAAAATCAAGGGTGGCATCGCCCTTGCCGCCGGAGGCCGGGTGCAGGGGACGCTTCCCCTGACCATCGGAGGAATCCTCTCTGAGCGCTCCATGGACGAGGTAAGCCAGAAGCTCCTCGAACTCAAGGCCATCGCCCACAGGGAACTTGGCATTCCCGAGGGCATCGATCCCTTTATGACCTTGAGCTTCATGGCCCTTCCAGTGATACCGGAGCTCAAGCTGACCGACCAGGGTCTGTTCAATGTCACGGACTTCACCTTTGTGGATCTGGAAATCAAGGAGGTCCCATGAATCCCTTTATGAAAGCCGCCATCGAGGAAGCCCGGATAGCTGTGGAAGAGGGCCTCGGCGGTCCCTTCGGCGCCGTTGTCGTCAAGGACGGAAAAATCATCGGCCGGGGACACAATGAGGTGGTTGACACCCACGATCCTACAGCCCACGCCGAGATTCAGGCAATCCGGGCGGCGACAAAGCTTATCGGCTCCCATGACCTCAAGGGATGCAGCATCTACGCCACCTCGGAACCCTGTCCCATGTGCTATGCCGCAATCCACTGGGCAAGAATCGAAAAAATCTATTACGGCTGCACCCGCAAAGACGCCGCCGCCATCGGTTTTGACGATGAACTCCTCTACGATGTCCTCAGGGGCAAAGCCACCCATGCCCGTCTGGCCCAAGAACAAATTGAAAGGGATGCCTGTCTTGAACCCTTCAAGGCCTGGGAAAAGAGCACTCAAAAGGTTTTATACTGAAAAAAGAGGATCCTTAAACGGGATCCTCTTCTTGGTATTCACTGAGCAGCCTGCTCAAAGCCGCAATGGTGGCGCCGATACTGATGTTTTTGAGCTCTCCACGACCAATCCAGTCATGGCCTTCATAGGTGTGATAGGTTTCCAGTAGTTTTTTGAGTTCCGAGAGACCGAAATTCTTGTCATTTTCCAGCTGATATTTGAAATTGACGTAGATTCTCTCAAAGGTCTCATCGTATTTTTTCTGCTCCAGGGCTGTCATATCCATCAAACCATCTCCTGTTCCATATTTTTTAGTGTATCGTATCTCACGGCCTGAATCTGCGCCATGATTGAAAGGGCGATATCCCGGGGTTTTTTACCTCCCAGTTTCAGACCCGCAGGGGTATAGAGCCGCCGGATATCCACCCCGGACCCGGCAAGGCTTTCTTTGATGGCCGCGGCTTTCCTTGAATTGCTCACAAGACCGATGTATCGGGCCCGGGTTGCCATGACCCTCTCTAAAACCATTTCATCATAGCGATGCCCGTGGGTGGCAATCAGGACATAACTGTCCGCTTCAATCTCAAGGGCCCCAAGAACCTGATCAAAGTCCCCAAGAACAATCGCCTTGGCCTCCTTGAACCGGTCCTCGAAATTCTCCCCAACCCGATGGTCCACCAGGGTAATTGTGAATCCCAGATTTTTTGCCAGATCATAAACCCCTTGTGAAACAAGATCTCCTCCCATCAGATACAGGTGGTCACTCTTTCCGATAATCTGCACCTCGATGGTTATTTTCCCCTCTTCAAGGTGCCGATGTATCCAGTCGTCGACCCCCCTTGCCAGAATCAGCCGAGCCTCTTGTAGCACCGACTGTCTCAGGGAATCCCTCCCGATGCCCCCTTCAAGGACCTCCCCCTGGGGATTGATGATCATCTCCTCACCCGCAACCGCCATCTGAGGCACTTCACTGCTTGTGACCCTGAGGAGCCCGAGGATTTTTTCTTCTTCATAGCGATAAAGCAGTTCATGGTACACACTCATAGTTTCACCTTGAAATTCCCCATGGTAAAAATCTCGATTTCTCTGCCCTGTGAATCAATCCCCGTAATTTTGAGATCCGGGGTCCCGACCATAAAATCCTCGTGGGCCATGGAGGTATTCATGCCTTGGGAGGCCAGAGCCTTTTTCGTCATGGTTTCCCCCCCCTTGAGGCAGCCGGGGTAGGCCTGGCCAAAAGCCAGATGGCAGGAGGCGTTTTCATCAAAAAGCGTGTTGTAAAACAAGATATTCATCTGGGATATGGGGGACTCATGGGGCACAAGGGCCACCTCCCCGAGATAACATGATCCCTTGTCCAGCTCAATGAGATTTTTCAGGGCCTCCTGGCCTTCGTCGGCGCGGTAGTCAACCACCTTGCCCTCTTTGAAAGTCAGCGCCATGCCCTTGATCAGGGTCCCGCTGTAGACAAAGGGCTTTGAAGCCACCACCCGGCCGTTGACCCCTTCTTTTTTGGGAAGCGTGAAAACCTCCTCTGTGGGAAGATTGGCCATGAAGACCACCCCGTCTCGGCGCTTTTCCTCTCCCCCCAGCCACTGGTGGGCTTCAGGAAGCTCAATGGTCAGGTCTGTCCCGAGACTATTGGTGTAGTGCAGGCTTTTAAGCTCAAGGCCGTTGAGATATTCCACCCGTTTTCTCAGAGCCTCGCCATGGACTTTAAGATTCTCAAGACTGCCCATCTCACCCAGGCGGTTGGCCCTGAGGATGGCCTCCCAAAGCCCCTCGACGGCAGTTTCCGTCAGTTCATCGGGGAAAACCTTCTTGGCCCAGGCGGTGGTGGGAACCGCTGCCACACACCAGGTGTTTTCATTGTTCATCAGTTTCTCGCGATAATCCTGAAGGGCTTCTCCTGAAGCCTTGGTGTAAATCATCACCTTGTTGGGATCAACCCCTTTCAAGGCATCGGGATCCGTTCCGGACAAACGGATATAGGCGGCGCCCTCCTTCTGGGTCTCCTCGTAGAAACGGGTTTTCCACCCGGGGATTCTCCCCAGAGTCTCCTGTGAGGCATAGAGGAATTTGTAGCGGTCTATCTTGACGTCCATCCAGTTGACAAAAACCTCCCTGGCCCCATGGGTATAGGCAACCTGGGTCAACAGCTCCACAAATTCATAATTCTCCACCGGGGATGTGATCACAAGATCCTGGTCCTTTTGAAGATTGACCCCCGTTTCAATCAGCAGCCTGGCATAGTCCTTCAGTCGATGTGCTTCCATTTTCAAATCTCCTTTATGTAATCTGATGATTTTCCTGATGGTTCGCCTTTTCCCTTGAAAAAAACCGCCCCCTGGAGGGACCGTGTATTCCTAAGAGCCCCCTATCATGACGCGATTGACTGGATCAAGATTTTTTGCCCGCCTAAAAGAACCCCCGTATTCAAGAAAAAGGCCTTGGCTTTTTCAGTACAATCCACCAGCGGGAAGAAATCTTTGGTCCCGGAGAAAGTCTGCCTGAGGAGGCAGACAAGCCTCAAGCCCTGCCCCTAGTCCTCCTGACTCAGAACCTCATGGAGGTAGAGGGTCACCAGTTCAGGGTCGAACTGGCTGCCGGCACACTCCTTGAGAACCTGGATGGCCTCTTCCCTTCTAAAGGCCTGCTGGTAGGGACGGCCATTGAGCATCACATCATAAGCATCCACGATGGCGATGATTCTGGCACCCAGGGGGATTTCACTGCCCCTGAGCCCACTGGGATAGCCGTTGCCGTCGAAATGCTCGTGATGATGCCGGATAAGCTCTGCAATGCCTTCAAGATCCTTGCCCTGGTCCACAATTCTCGCCCCCACATCCGAATGTCTTTTGACAATCTTCCACTGGTCCGGGGACAGGGGCCTGGAGGCAGAGAGAATTTCAAAGGGAATGATAATCTTTCCCAAATCATGGAGCACCGCCGCATATTCCAGATTGAGGGCCTCCATGGCATTCATCCCGACAACCTCGGCAAATCGCTGGCAGTGCCTGATAACCCGCTTGGTGTGATCCACCGTTTCCACATTTTTTTCATAGAGGGCTTGTATCAGCGGTTTGCAGGTCTCCTCAATACGGGTCCTTTTTTCCAAAAGACTGTTTTCATATCTCCCCTGGGCAAGCTCGATGGTGGCCTTGAGCATTTTTTCCGTATAGGGCTTGATCAGATACCCGTGGGGATTGATTTTTTTCAGGCGGTTCATGGTCATCTCATCGGAAAAGGCCGTAATGAAAATAATGGGTACCTCCATGGTCTTCATAATCTCCCGGGCCGCGTCAATACCGTCAACGCTCCCCTCCAGGAGAATATCCATGAAAATCATATCCGGCAGGCCTTCCAGGGCGTAGGCCACGGCCTCCTCGGCATTCCTGGCAAAATGCATGACGTTGAACCCCATATTCTTGAGGCGGAACTTCAGTTCCATTGCAATAATACTTTCGTCCTCGACTATCAGCGCTTTCTTCATAGCATCCTCCAAAATCCCCCGGCCTGGCCCCTCATCTTCCAAAGCGTGGAAAGCCCAGGGAAAAACTATCATATCTCCATAATCCGCTTCAGATTCGGTCCCTTGTTTCTTGAAATCGGCACCGTTTCAAGGGTGCCTTTCAACCAGGCCTCATGGGTCCCGTCGGGATTGCCCATCATTTTCTCCACCTTGAGCAGGTTGATGATGTAATTCTTGTGACACCGATAAAAACCAAAATCCTTGAGCTTTTCCTCCCACTGGTTCAGGGTGCCTCTTTGCTGGAAAGTGGTGTCTTCCAGGACAAATTTCACAATTCCCTTGTGGATTTCCAGGTATATCAGCTCCTTGGGGTTGACCATGAAGACCTCGTCTCCCTTCCACAGGGGGATTTTTTTATACTGGTTGCTGGATTGCTTCTCCATGAGCTCCCCCCGGTGGATACGATGTCTCGTGAGGGCCAGCTCAACGGAAAACCTCAATTCCCGGGATTCAATGGGCTTGATGATATACCCGTAAACCAGGGTATTTTTGACCCGCTCCAGGGTTTTTTCATCACTGTAGGCGGTGATATACACCATGGGAATCTCATGAACACTCGAGACAATCTCTGCGGTATCGATGCCGTCCAAGGCTCCCGGCAGATTGATGTCCATCAGGACAAGATC
The DNA here is from genome assembly GCA_002029975.1 of delta proteobacterium ML8_F1. Taxonomy (GTDB): domain Bacteria; phylum Bacillota; class Clostridia; order Peptostreptococcales; family Acidaminobacteraceae; genus ML8-F1. Next base: position 73,089 of record LQBE01000027.1, read on the forward strand.
CACAGGGTTGTCCCCCAGAAACTTCAAAGTGTCCTCCCCGTTACTCATGATACCGGCAACTTCATAACCGAAATCCTCCAAACGCTTCTTGATTTCCAGAGCAATGATACTCTCATCCTCCACAATCAAAATTCTGTCCTTTTTCATCTGAATCCCTCCTAGATTATTCTTTTGGAAACTCGATGGTGAATCGTGTCCCTCCCTCATGACTGATAGCCATGGTTCCTCTCAACTGGTTCACCAGGTTTTCCACCAGTTGAAAACCCAGTGTGGTCAACTTCCTGCTTTGAATATCCTCAGTCATTCCTATTCCGTTGTCCCTGATGTCAAGAAAGATTCGGTTGCCCTTTTCTAAGGCACTGACTGTGATGACACCGACCTTTCTGCCTTCAAAGGCGTGCTGCAGGGCATTGGTCACCAGTTCATTGATTATCAGTCCCGCCAGAATCGATTTGTCCAGGTTGAGATTGATTTCATCGATCTCTGTCTTCAAACTGACCTTTGCAGACCCTTCCTGGTAATAGTCCACCAGCTTGTAATTGATGGACTCCACGTAATCCTTGAAGTTCAGCCTGCCGATATCACTGGATTGATAGATTTTTTCATGCAGCAGGGCCATGGTTTTTATCCGGTTTTCACTGTTTCTGAGGATTCGCTTCGCCGTCGAGTCGTCGATATAGGAGGCTTGAAGATACATCAGACTGGAAATCACCTGGAGATTGTTTTTCACCCGGTGATGAATTTCCTTCATCAGAACGGCTTTTTCCTCCAGGGAACTCAGAATGGTCTGCTCCTGCTTTTGCCGGTTCAGCACGTTGACCAGCATTTGAGTGTAAAGCTTCAGCAAGGCGATATCCTCGTTGGAGTAATGCTTGTAATCCTTCACGGAATCGAAGCCCACAAAACCGAGACAGTGGTCACCCAGCATCATGGGCACCGTCAGGACACTCTTGATTCCCTGGGATTCCAGGATTTCCTTGGTTTTGTCTGAATCATCGATTTTTCCCACCACAGGATAGTAGATGTATCTGCCCTGGATATGCTGCGCCACCCAGTTGCTGACGGCATCCATGGGAATCTGCTGCAGATTGTCTATTTCCGGTTCGATGCCGCCGGCACACCATTCATAGGTATTGTTGGTGGTTTCCTCTTCATAATTGTAATCGAAAATATACGCGCGGTCCACCTCAACAAATTCACCCATCATTTTCAAGGACTCATTGATGGCCCCGGAGAGTCTCTCCAGGGGGATATTGATATAGTCCGTGGCAATCCGCATCAGAACATTCTTGATTTTCGACTGCTTTTCAAGCTTTCTCTCGGTGATGGACTGCATGGTCTTGTCCACCATGACCGTGAGAAAATACTCCTCCCCGCCGGTCTTGATGACTTCACCGCTGAAAAGACCCACAAGGACCTCCCCGGATTTGCTTCTCACCTCAAGGGCATGGTTGTCAATGTATCCCCTGCTTCTGAGTTCCTTTTCCAGCTCTTCCTTGGCCTCGGGGTTGTAAAAGAGTTCCAGGTCCGCTGCCCTTTTACCGATTATCTCATTGCGGGTGTATCCTATCTTGTTCACAAAGGCATTGTTGACATTGACGAACCGACCCGTCCGGGATTCGGTAATGGCCATGAGCACCGGGTTGAAGTCAAAAATGCGATTGAACATCTGCAGGCTTTCCTGCTCCTTGGCGATATCCTTGGAAATGCCGAAGACGCAGGGCTGGTTGTCCCATTTCCCGAACCAGACCCGGGTCTCCACCGGCAGATGCTCCCCGGACTTTTTCATCAGGGGCAGGGGACAGATATCCCGCTGGCCTGCGAACATTTGATTGAAGATTTCTTCAGCCTCTTCATAATCCAAGGGGTCGTGGAAATCCAGGATATGCATCCTGTGAATCTCCTCAGGGGAGTAGCCCAGCTTGCCCACCACACTGTCATTGACAAAAAGCACCCTGCCCTGGGGCGTTGCGACAAAAATCAAGTCCTTGACACTCTCGAAAAAAGTCCTGAAATTCTCCTCGCTGGATTTGAGCTTTTCCTCCACCTCCAGGTGATGGGAAACATCCCTGGCCAGGGCGAAAATCTT
>LQBE01000027.1:75281-101095 GCA_002029975.1 delta proteobacterium ML8_F1
GGCCGCTGTTCAAAGAGGTGACGCACCTCAGGAGCATCCTCCTCATGGATATATTCAAAAATCGACCGGCCAAGAAGCTCCTCCCTGCTGTAGCCAAAGATGTCTTCCCAGGCCTGATTCACCTTGAGAATCGTACCGTTTTCAGAAGCCACCCCCATCAGGTCGAGGCTCAGAGAAAAGAATTTGTCCAGCTCGATACGTGTTTCTTCGTATTCCCTGCTCAAGGCGTTTTTTCGGGTGATATCCTTCACCACCACCATGACCCGCTCCGCCATGTTTTTTGAGAAAATCCTGGCTTCAAAGTCCTTCACCTGCCCGCCCATGGTCATCTGATAGGTCACCCTCTGGGATTCCCCTGTCACCAGAGCATGCTCCAGGGACTCTTTGAAAACCCTGAACAGGGATTCCCCCAGGACCTCATCCACCCGTCTGTTGATGAATTTATCCTCACTCATCAGCAGTTTTTCGTCGGAAAGATACAGGGCCTTTCTAAAAACAAGCTCCTGGTCCAGTTCAAAAATAATATCGCTGGAAAAATACGCCTCTTCAGAATCCTTCACCCGGGAATTTTCCAGCCTGAGGAGAAGCTCATGGTCAGCCGTGTGGAACATCCTGCCTATGTAATCAACCACGGTGCACTCCGATGCCTGTCCCGCCGGCGGCACCTCACCAATGCCCGCAGCTATTTCCCGAGGGGTCTTGTCATGCTTTTTGAGAATATCCTCAAAAAGAGAATTGCTTTTAAGAAATTCCAGCTCGCCCGAATCCTCAATCCGCCAGATTCCAAAGGCGGCATTTGGAGAATCCATCAGAATCTCATAGGCCTTCATCACCCCGACCACACTCCTTCCTGGGAATATTATACCATTTAACACCCGTGAATCCCATATGAGAAAAGAAGGCTTTTCAGCCTTCTTGAAGAATTTCCAGCCCCGAAGCCCCCAGGTCCAGGGTGATGACCTGGTTGTCCTTCACCTCGCCGGAAATAATCCCCCTGCCGATCAGGGTTTCCACATGACGACTCAGCACCCGCTTGAGGGGCCGGGCTCCGAATTTCGGATCAAAACCCTCTGAAATCACGAAATCCTTGGCTCGGGGAGTCAGTTCAATCTTCAGGTGCCTGTCCTTGAGACGTTCCTGAAGCTCCCCAATCAAAAGCTCGAGAATCTCAGCAACCTGGTCCCTCCTCAGGGGTTCAAAGACAATGATTTCGTCGAGACGGTTCAAAAATTCCGGTTTGAAATAGCGGCGCATCTGATTGATGACCTCCCGGGAGATTTCAGGGGTGATGCCTCCCCCCTCCTGGGCTTCAAGGAGCATCTCAGAGCCGATATTCGAAGTCATAATAATGATGGTGTTCTTGAAATCCACTGTCCTGCCCTTGGCATCCGTAATCCGCCCGTCGTCAAGAACCTGCAGCAGCACGTTGAATACCTCCCCGTGGGCTTTTTCTATCTCATCGAAGAGGACCACACTGTAGGGCTTTCGCCTCACAGCCTCGGTCAACTGGCCCCCTTCGTCATAGCCGATGTATCCCGGAGGGGCTCCAATCAGTCTGGATACCGTATGACGCTCCATGTATTCACTCATATCGATGCGAACCATGTTTTTTTCAGAATCGAAAAGAGCCCTGGCAAGGGTTTTGGCCAGTTCGGTCTTGCCCACCCCCGTGGGTCCCAGGAATACAAAGGATCCAATGGGTTTTTTCGGATCCTTGATCCCGGCCCGGGACCTGAGAATCGCATTGCTGACCAGGGTCACCGCCTGATTTTGGCCGATGATGTTTTCGTGGAGGACATCCTCGAGCTTAAGGAGCTTCTCCCGCTCGGATTCTATAAGCTTCTGGAGGGGAATACGGGTCCATCTCGAGACAATCTTCGCAATTTCATCTGCCGTGATCACCTCTCTGAGATAGGACTGTCCCTCCTTGTCATCGGTAGCCCGGACCGCCTCATCCAGTTCCTTCTGAAGGCGGGGCAGCTCTCCGTACTGCAGCTTGGCCGCCTGGTCATAGTCACTGGTCCGCTTGGCCTTTTCAATCTCGGAGTTCACCTGGTCAATGGCTTCCTTCAACCGGTTGACTGCTTCAATGGCAGACTTCTCCCCCTCCCACCTGGCCAGCTTGGCGCTGAAGTTTTCCTTCATCTGGGCGAGCTCCCTTTGAAGATCCTCCAGCCGCACCTTTGAATCCGGGTCTTTTTCATTCCTGAGGGCCGCCTCTTCAATTTCAAGACGCATGATATCCCTTGAAATCATATCCAGCTCCGTAGGCATGGATTCAAGCTCCGTCTTGATCAGGGCACAGGCCTCATCGATGAGGTCTATGGCCTTGTCCGGTAGAAAGCGGTCTGTAATATAGCGGTCTGAGAGCACCGCCGCCTGGATCAGGGCATGGTCATTGATCTGCACTCCGTGGAATATCTCATAGCGCTCCTTGAGCCCTCTGAGAATGGCAATGGTGTCCTCTATGGTGGGCTCTGAAACCATGACCGGCTGAAAACGACGCTCGAGGGCCTGGTCCTTTTCAATGTGTTTTTGATACTCTTTGAGGGTCGTGGCGCCGATGGCATGGAGTTCCCCCCGGGCCAGGAGCGGCTTGAGCATATTGCCGGCATCCATGGCTCCCTCGGTCTTGCCGGCTCCCACAATCGTATGAAGCTCATCAATGAAAAGCAGAATGCCCCCCTCTGACTTTTTGATTTCGTCAAGCACTGCCTTGAGGCGCTCCTCGAACTCCCCCCTGAACTTGGCCCCGGCCAGAAGCGCTCCCATATCCAGGGAAAAGATTTTCTTGTCCCTCAGGCTGCTGGGGACATCTCCCTTGACAATGCGCTGGGCCAGGCCCTCGACAATGGCGGTCTTGCCCACCCCGGGCTCTCCGATAAGAACGGGATTGTTCTTTGTTTTCCTCGAAAGTATCCGAATGGTATTCCTGATTTCTTCCTCCCGGCCTATCACGGGGTCGAGTTTGTTCTCCGAGGCCAACTGTACCAGGTCCATCCCATACTTTTCAAGGACATTGTAGGTGTCCTCCGGATTGTCACTCATCACCCGGTTGTGTCCCCTGACCTTCGCCAGCGGTTCCAGAACTTTCTCCAGAGTGATGCCGTGGGCATTGAAGAGCTTCTCAAGACCCGGCTTGGCTCTTTTAATCAAAGCGATGAGAAGATGCTCCAGGGAAAGGTATTCGTCCTTCATGCCCTTGGCTTCCTTCTCGGCCTGCATCATGACCCGCTGCGCCTCCTGGGTCAGGTAGGTCTGGTGCCCTCCGGAAACCTTGGGCAGGCCGGCAATCATCCCTTGAAGCTCCTCCCGCAGCACATCCACCTTCACCCCCATCTGGTCCAGCACCTGATAGGGCAGTCCCCCAGTCTTGTCCACGAGCGCCAGCAGAAGGTGTTCCTGGTCAACTGCGGGATTGCCGTAGTCCACGGCCAGCAGGCTGGCTTCATTAATGACGCCAATGGTATTTTGAGTCATTTTGTTCATGTCCATCTCTTTCTACCTCCTGAAAAAATCCGAGAAAACCGAGGCCACCGAGGCATAGCGCACAGCCCTGGTCTCCTGGATTGAATTGAAATACCGATTCATGGCTTCATGAATCATCAGCATGTAGCTGCCCAGAAAATCAGCAATCTTTTCCACCGTGAGGTGGTCCTCCTGCCAGGGGGTATAAAAATCCCTGGTGAATTTTTTCCCGTCAAAGACAAATGCCCCGGCCTTGAGGGCCCTGAGCTCCGGGTCCGGTGGCCGGGCCGCCTCCACGGCTTGAAGCAGGGAGAAAAAGATCGCCAGATGCCTGGTAAACTCCTCCTGACGGGTTCTCGGGACCACATGGAGGGTGGCGAGTTTGTGTTCACTCTTGCCGTCAAGCTGCAGCATATAGCGGATCTTGGGATTGTACTTGTACTGGATGTCCCCCCGGCACTGGATTGAGCTCCCCTTGGTTTTTGACAGGGTCTGAAGAAAATGGTTTCCCCCCAGGACCAGGGCAATCTCATCCATGACCCGGTCAATCTTGGCCTCCGGAGTCATGAGTTCAAAATACTCCCCCAGAATCTCGTTGATGGTCTTGGACCTGGACTGGCGTTTTTTCCTGGCCAGGCTGTCAATCTTGAGCAGCAGTTCCTCTGAAATAACTACAGAAACAATTCCCTGAGACATTTTCATCCCTCCATGGCAATAGTATACCCATATTTATTATTTTGTAAATCATTTTATTAATATACTAATCAAATTTATGGGCTTTCTATTTTTGAGGTAAGGGGTTATAATGAATTGACTTTCAAGGAGGTATCATGTTTGATTTTTATGTTTTTTTAACCTATACCGCCGTCGTAACCTATACACCGGGACCCAACAACATCATGTCCATGGCCCATGCCACAAACCACGGTTTCAAAAAAACCCTGCCCTTTATGTTCGGCGTCATCACGGGCTTTGTGCTGATTTTCTCCCTGAGCAACTTTTTCACCAAGCTCCTCTTTGCTCTGATTCCGGTCATCAAACCCTACATGGCTCTCGTCGGAGCCTCCTATATGGCCTATCTGGCCTTTAAAATCATGGGCTCAAGCTACGGTTCGGAGGAAAAAAAAGCCCCCCGGCTGACCTATTTCAACGGCTTGATGCTCCAGTTCGTGAACCCGAAATTCCTCCTGTTCGCCCTGACGGTGAGTTCAACCTTTATCATCCCCTACTGCAGCGAAACCTTCGATGTCATTCTGATGGTGGGCTTTTTGAGCCTGATGGGACTGTCCTCTGTCATGGTCTGGGGAGGCTTCGGCACCCTGTTCCACCGATTCCTTTCACGGTTTTCCAAGCCCTTCAATCTGCTTATGGGTCTGCTGCTCCTGTACAGCGCCTTTTCCCTTTCCGGAATCAAGGAATGGTTTTAAGGCGTCAAAAGAAAATATTTTCCGGCCTTGTAACCGCGGTTACCTACTTTTCCCCTGGCTTACACTATGATCAGTCTATAATCTTTCATCGAAAGGAGACTCTCAAGTGACTAAACGAAAAATTATCCAGGGGATTTTCGCGGTGATATTCCTCCTCCTGGTGATTCTGGGCACAATTCAAATCTGGCTGGGAATTTTCATCGCAACCCTTCTTCTGACTCCCTTTTACGGACGGCTCTACTGTGGCTACGTCTGCCCCATCAATACCTTGACAGAAGCCACCCGGCCCCTGGCCAGGAAGAAAAAATGGCCGGTGCCCCGGTGGTTGAAGCATCCCGCAGTGAGAATCGGATTTCTTTTACTCATGGTGGTGGTCATGGCCACGACCATGCGCGCAGGTAAGCCCCTGCCCATTCTGCCGCTGCTCAGCGCCCTGGGGGTCTTGCTCTCGCTTTTTTACGAAGAAGCCCTCTGGCACCGCTATCTGTGTCCCTACGGCACCCTCCTCAGCCTTCCCGGTAAACTGACCACCAAGGGCTATACTGTGGATCCCGCCACCTGCATCGGATGCAGGAAATGCCAGCAGGTCTGTCCCTCGGACGCCATCACCATGGTGGACAAAAAGGCCGTCATCAACCTCTCTGAGTGTCTGGTCTGCGGCAGCTGCGCCGCCGTCTGTCCCGTCAAAGCGATTGAAATTAAATAAAAAGAGCCCTGTCGCGGGCTCTTTTTTTTTATCATAATCCTCTTTTGATAAAGAAAACCTTGAGATAGTCACTCTCCATCAGGTCGGGAACTCTCTTGAAATCCTCGGGCAATTCAAAGGATTCAATGATTTGTGCCCTGAAACCTTCAGTTTCAAAGGTCTTTTCTATCATCGACCTGAAGGCCTCCCTGGCATAAGAACTTTGATTGGTGGCGGCGACAATGACCCCCCCGGGGGCCAGAATGCCAAGGCTCTCTTTAAGGAGCTTCGGATAATCCTTTTGCACCTTGAAGGTATAGTCCCTGGACTTGGCATAGCTGGGGGGATCCAGGATGATCAGATCGAAGGTCTCCCGGTTTTTTTGAGCGAATTTGAAATAATGGAAAACATCCTGGACCAGAATATCCTGGGACTCATGGTCAATGCCGTTGAGGGAGAGCTGTTCCACAGTCCTGGGATAGGATCGGTTGGCCAGGTCCACACTGACGGTATGGCCGGCCCCTCCCAACAGGGCGAAGAGACTGAAAAGTCCCGTATAGGAGAAGGTGTTGAGCACCCTGGCATCTCTGGCATAGCTTTCCATGATCCTTTTCCTGACCTCCCGCTGATCGAGAAAAATCCCCGTCATCAGACCGTCATCCAGGTCCACGCCAATTTTCACGCCGTTTTCGAGAACCACCAGGGGCTTGGGCGCCCGCCTTCCTTTGACCCAGTCCTCTTGAAAGTCTCCGTCGTCAAACCGGCGTTTTTCATAAATGCCCCGGGCTACGGCAATCCTTTCAAAAGCCCCGAGAATCATCTCCCTGAAGCGGTAGATCCCCTTTGAATACCAGTTGAAGAGATAGTACCCGCCGTAGCAGTCAATGGTCACTCCGCCGATACCGTCCCCTTCCCCGTTGAAAAGCCGAAAGGCGGTGGTTTTCTCATCATAGAAGAATTTCTTGCGTTTGTTCATGGCCACTATGAGACGGTTCATAAAAAAGGTTTCATCAATCGGCTCGCTTTCCTTGGGGGTGAGGACCCACCCCAGACCCTTGTTCTGCTGGCCCAGATAACCCTTTGCAATAAATTGTCCCTTCGAGGAAAACAGATGGAAAATCTCCCCCTCCATCATGGGAAATTCCACCAGCCACTCCTTGATCAGCAGCGGAAAACCCTCCTCGTATTTTTTGTCATAGGCCCTGTTGACACTGATCTCCATGGTCACTTTCCTTTCAGCCTTCAGAAAGACTAGAGCATAATGGTTCCAAAAAACACCAGAAGAATCGCCAGAATGATGTAGAAGAAGTTGGCCCCCACATCCCCCAGGGATTTCCTGAGTTTGAGGGTCCTAGAACCCTTCCAGTAGATATCCGGTTTGATAAAGGTCATGGCCATGATAAAGGCCCCTGATGCAATAAGAACAATTCCTGCCAACACGCTATATCCCTCCCAGTAATTTTTGTATGGCCCTCGAGACCGGCAGGGTCTCCAGAGTCTTGGTGTCCACCCAGGCCTGCCGGGGATTCTCCATGACCCGGGTAAACTCTCCGTCAACCTTCAGCAGCTTCATTTCCCACTTTCTATGGGTGAAGACATGGGTGGCCTCGCTGAGCCTCTCGGTCCCCTCCATAGAAAATCCAAAGTCCTCCAACAGATATCTCTCAAGGGCTTCGAGACCCTCTTCAAAATCCGTCACCACGGCGTAGGGAAATCCCCAGAGCCCCGGCAAAAGACCCTTCGGATCCCCCTTGACCATCAGAAACTTCTCCCCCTCCTTAAGACAGGCAAAGGCGATTTTCTCTTTTTTGATTTTCACTCCCCGGGTTTTCACCGGAAACTCCGCCACCCGGTTCTCCAGACTGGCCCTGCACCCGGCCTGCAAGGGGCACTTGTCGCAGGAAGGGTTTTTCGGGGTGCAAACCAGGGCGCCCAGCTCCATGAGGGCCTGATTGAAATCCCCGGGCCGATGGGTCATTTTTTCAAGGACTCTTTCCTTGAAAAGCTTTTTGGTCCTCCCATCGGATATATCCAGGGGCAGGGCCTCATAGCGGCTGATGACTCTTTGGACATTGCCGTCCACAGCACAGATTTTCTGGTCAAAGGCAATGCTTAAAATCGCTCCGGCGGTATAATCCCCGATTCCCGGCAGTTTGATTAGCTCTTCGTAGCTTTCCGGAAACCGGTCACCGTAGTCTTCATGGAGCCGTTTCGCTGCCTTGAGGAGATTTCTTCCCCTGGAATAATAGCCAAGTCCCTCCCACAGCTTCAAAACCTCTTCCTCAGAGGCCTGGGCCAGACTACTGATCCGGGGAAACCGCCGGATGAATCTTTCATAATAGCCGATGACCGTATCCATCTGGGTCTGCTGGGCCATGACCTCGGAAATCCAGACCTTGTAGGGGTTTTGGCTCTCTCTGAAGGGCAGGGGACGGTGATGGACGTCGTACCACTCAAGAAGATCCCGGGCAAAGCCTGTCACAGGGATTCCCCGAGGATGACGGCTTCGATATCCTTATCTTCCCGCCTGAGGCGGTGGTTGATCAGGTAGACCTTTTCATAGCCCTCCTGGATTGCCTTGAGCTTCTCCAGGGGCTGCCCCAGGTCATTGAGAATCAGGACCATGGTATTTTCAGGATAGGCCGCCCTGAAGGCCTTGAGGGCCGGTGCCGGTGCCGAGGCCCAAACCGGTCCCACCAGGTAGATTCTCTCATCTTTCAGGGGCTCTCTTGTCACTGAAATGCCGACCTTCACCCCCCTGGCGGCATAATAGCCACCCCTGAGGTATCCCACAATCCCCCGGTAATTGTTGCCATCCGTAATTTCATAGCAGGGCGCCCCCAGTCCCTCGGAAAGGGCCCGGGCAATTCTTCTTGAAGCCCCTGTTCTGGTAAAATAATAGATGCTTTGCATTTTCAATCCACCTCTTCAACAGTATACCACTAATAATTTCAAGAAAAAACAGCGCAATTCGCGCTGTTTCAGCCGGTGTGGACTGTGACATAAGCAGAAGTGCTCAGGGCCAGCAGGGCGCCGTAGGAGAGTCTGAACCTCAGAATATCCCCAACCTCGTAGGCGTTCCCGGATGGGGTGAGATCGAGAATCGTGTGGTCACTTGAGGCTCCAATGACTTCAATCCCACTGTCGAAGGGTGTGAGTCCCTCCGGCACGACATCCTGGCGACCGACCGCAAGGATCCCCCGCTTCATCCTTCCCTTGTCCACATAGGTGGGCCGGTTGCCAAAGGCGTCCATACCGATGGTTCCCCTGGGATAGGAATCTTTTTCCTTGACCTCTATGAGTTCCGCTTCCAGGATAAAGGCGTCCTGGTAGGTTCCTGGAATCGGGTCTCCCTTTGTGGTTTCCCGGCCCAGGACAATGCCCTCGCCAAGTCTCAGTTGATTGATGCCCTTGGGAAAGTCCCCTTTTAGAAGATACAGACTTGAGGAATTCCCACCGGAAACCACCTTGAGGGAGACCCCGTGACGCTTTTGGACTTCCCCGGCAATAGCTGCCAGCTCTCCGAGGTTGCCCTCATCCGGAATCACCCCGCCGTAGCAGGTGAGATTGACCCCAATCCCCAGCAGTTCAATGCCCTCGGTTTTCATGATTTCAGGTACAAAGACATGGACATCCCGGGGTTCAATGCCTTCTCTCAAGTCACCGAGATCAATCATGAGGATGATCTGGTGGATTTTTCCCTGTTTCACAGCCGCCCTTCCCAGAGCCTTGATGGTTGCCATCTCTGAATTCAGGCTGATATCCGCCCCGGCCACCACCCTTGAAGCCTCTGAGAGCATGGGCAGCCGCAAAAGCATCCGGGGAATCCCGTAGTCACCCATGGCCTCGAGATTCTCCATTCGGGAATCTGCAATCCCCTCAATGCCGCCCTTTACCATAGCTTCGGTAATTCCGGGATGGCCGTAGTGAACCTTGGTCACCCCGTACACCCCGATGCCCTTTTCCCGGGCCATGGCCACCAGGGTCCGGGTATTGTGGGTCACCTTCAGCAAATCAACACTCAGTCTTGGATACATTTTATTCCTCCATCCCCAGGGATTGCTGCAACAGCAGGAGCGCGTCCTCGGGATCCTCAATGCCCAGAACCCCCAGGGAAGCCATGATATAGTGGTTGTCGATGAGTATCTCCACCTCGTCCGTAGGCAGCAGCTTTGCTCCCTGGACATTGCTCCGGGCAATCTCCCTTAGAATATTCACTCTGTTGGGCAGCCGCGTGCAGGCCCCCCCGGTACCGACGATGTATTTGATCCCTGTAAGGTCCTTGCCCTGGGCATAGGTTTTTTTCCCGCTGCCGCCGTAGAGGTCTCTGAACCCTCCGGCGTGTCGATGGGCTGAAATCACCACCGCCTCCTTGGTGAGGAGTTCCACCAGTCTCACCTCCTGGGGGCTTTTGGGAATGGGGGCATAGTCCCGAATGAGTTCATCCAGGGTGTCCCCGTTGATTTCAAGGATTTTGATGATATTCTCCCGGCCCACCATTTCAATGATATTTTTGGCGTTGATATAGACCCCCAGATCCCCCTCCACGGTGCGTTTCGCCGTAGGTTCCGGAGAAATCAGAATCCTGGAGATTTCATCAGAGCCCTCGGTGACGGAGTGGATATCCGTGGTGGCTCCCCCCACATCCACAGTGATCAGGTCCCCGATTTTCTCCTTGAGCAGCTTTGAGGCCTCCATGACCGCCCCCGGGGTGGGAATGATGTGACCTGTCACCAGGCGCTTGACATGCTCCATGCCCGGAGCATGGATGATATGCCGTTCAAAAACCTCCTGAATGACCCGGCGGGTGGGTTCCACATTGAGTTCATCAATTTTCGGATAAACGTTTTCTACGATAATGAGGTAGTCCGCCTTTCCCTTTTCCTCAAAGATCAGCCGGATTTCCTCCTGGTTTTCCACATTGCCGGCATAGATGACAGGCACATCGAAGGGAAGAGTCGCAATTTTTTCGGCATTGTCCAAGGCCGTATTTCTCTCCCCGTAGTCCACGCCGCCGGCGATGAGTATGATGTTGGGGTGTATGGATTCAATCTTTGCCATATCGCTTCTTCTAAGGGTCCCCGCCGTCACCAGGTGGATATTGGCCCCGGCACCCAGGGCGGCTTCCTTGGCCGCCTTTGCCGTCATGTCGTAAACCAGGCCGTGAACCGTCATTTTCAGTCCACCCGCCGCACTCGACGTCGCCATCAGCTTGTCGTAGGAAAGCTCCTGGACCCCCAGGGTCTTCTTCAAATCGTCAATGGCCTGGTTCAGACCAATGGTCACATCCCCCTCTAGAACCGTCGTGGGCCCCTGCCCCTGGCCGACGAAGGCAGGGGCACCCGTGCCAATGCCCCTGAAGGCATTGACCACGGTTGTCGTACTGCCGATTTCTGCCACTAAAATATCAACTTTCATTTCAACCTCTTAGTTCTCTACGCTTTTTCACCAGGAAGGTTGCCAGGTTGACCCCCCGGTCATACCGGCCAAAGCCCTCGTCCATTCCGTTCTTTCGTGCTATTTCAGGGGTGACCTGAGTCCCGCCGGCCACGATAATGAACTTCTCCCTGACACCCTTTTCAAGGGCATATTCATGAATCCGTTTCATGTTTTTGTAGTGAATGTCATCATGGGAGATGATTGTGGAAGCCAGAATCACCTGGGCATTCATTTCAATCGCCGCATCCACGAGTTTTTCCGTAGGCACCGAGGTTCCCAGATACTCCACTTCACATCCGTACTTTTCAATACCGCCGTGCTTGATATCGATGACCTCCCTCAAACCAACTGAGTGCTCATCCTCTCCAATGGTAGCGGCCACAATCTTGATGGGATAGTCCTCAAACTCCTGCCGGATTTCATCATCGCTCATGATTTCAGGCTCCGGCGGAATTTCGAGCTTCGCCAGATCCACCTCGTAATCCAGAACCCCCTTGAGCTGGATCCGGGTTCCCTCGGAGGGATGCATCATTTCAGAGTGGATAATCTCCACATCGGCAAGATTCATTTTCTTGGCAAATTCAAGGGCTGCATATTCCGAAACCCTTCGGGCCGCCGGCAGGAAGAGCTCTACCTGAACCACCCCGTCGCCCAGCCACTGCACCTCGGGCTTCACCAGGGTGGACTGGCCGTCCGCCCCTCGGAGTCTTTCGCTCTCAGCCATCCGGGTATCCACATTGTCCTCTGGATCCAGTTCATCGATGAAAATGATTTTTTCAGGTTTTTCGAAGGTGGACCCTCCGATAAGCCGCGCCGGATCTTCGACAGCACCCGGATCATACTGCTCTACGTGGTTGTCGCCAAAGTGTCCTGTCACAGGCGCCATATAATCGGCTTCCCTGGCATACACCGTTCCGTGTCCGACACCGCCGTCGATTTTACGACCGATGCCATCCCCGTTGCGCTCGGGATATTTCCCCGAATCCACAAAAAATCCCTTTTCTACGGCTTCAAAGTAACCGCCCACCTCGAGAATTTCCTCAATGTAGAGTACCGCTCTTTCCTTGAGCTCCCTCACTGTGTCCCGGAGGGGCCCCTCCTGCTTGAGTTCAATCAGGTCCATAAGACCGTCAAGACCCGTCAAGGTCTGTTTCGCCGTATCACAGGCCTCAATATTGTACACATGCCAGGGCACATTCCGCCCCTCGTCGGGGGTGATGGTGGACTGCAGGTCCGCAGAGGTCAGGCGGGAAATCATCATGTTCATGACATGGGTCACCGTCGCTTCCCGGGAGGAGGAAGTGATATATTTGGTATTCATCTGCGCTCTCATCTTGTATTCATCAAAGAGTTCTCTCAAGGCCACCGCATAGGGCAGATCATAGTAGACACTCGGTGCCGGAGAGGATGTGGGGGGGACTGTGGAAAGGGAGATGTCCTCTTTGGGCATTCCCACTTTATAGGAATACAGGGCGTTGATGCCATGCTGCACCATCAGCTCAGGCATGACCTTCCAGGCTTCCCTGGCGGTGGCATTGGCATTGTGGGCACCGTCAATCTGCAGGATTCTCGCCCAGGTCATGACTTTCTTGGATTCCGCTGCGTCCACAAAGGAGCGCACCATATTGATGTTTCGATAGAGGACATTGTACTGGGGATCCTGATGGGCCCCGTTGACCCCTTCCTCCGCCAGCATAACGGCGACCTCGGGTCCCGCCACTCCGGAAACATAGGAATGGTAGTTGATGGGTCTGCCCACTTCTTCCTCAATGAAATCCAGAGCCTTGCGATGGGCTCTTACCTGTTTCCTCGAAATGGGAATCCCGCCGATCCCCTGGGGAGTCCCCTCAATGAGACCGTCAAAATGGGATTGCCCTGCGGTACGGATAACCATGATGTGGTCGGCGCCGTGCCAGGCCGACATCCTCATCCTGCGGATATCGTCCTCAAAGCGACCTGAGGCGATTTCCGTGGTGATGGAATTGTTGGGTTGGGGATCAATATTGTCAAAATAGGCGGCCGCAGGAATCCCCACATAATTTTTCAGGGGAGTAGACATGTCCCGGTACTTGAAGGGACCATACTGCTGCTCCTCGGATTTTTCCCGCCAGACCCAGCCTCTTCTCTTGGGTCGATAGTTCTCAAGATCCTTCATGATTTCGTGGATATTGATTCTCTCATCGGGTTTGAGTCCAGCCATTACCGATCCCCTCCTTTGAATATTTTCAAGGCATCATCCCAGTGATCCCCTTCTATCATTTCAAGTCCGGCCTGACGCAGGTCCAGCTGCTTCTCTCTGGCAATGCGATAGACCACATGGCCCACACCATGACCAATCAGGCCCCGATCGATGGCTCCCTCCACCAGGGGCTTTGCCTCCAGGGAACTGAAGCCCATTCGAAGCAGCACTGAGCGTTCGATGGAGGGCGACGTATGGGTTCTGGCCAGGTCCAGAAGGGGATCGACGATTTTTTCGATATCCGACCAGAATCTGGCCTTTAGCTCCTCATCGCTTAATTCAGCGATTTTTTTTCTTCTTTCAGCAAAGTCATCTTCTCTTTTTAAAAAGCCTTTCATGATTTTCCTCCTTTTTGATAGGCAACCTGAAGTTCCTCCAGAATTTCTTCAACTTCCAGCTCCTTGAGCCGGGTCTCCACAGCTAAGAATTCAATATCTTCGGGGGTGACTTGAGTGGCGCCACTGAATTTCACCGCATTCTTGATCAGAGAAGTTCTGATGCTCCTCAGGTCCAGATCCACACCCCGGATCATGGAGGGATGCTCCGGCAAAATGATATTGACTCCCGGCACCTGGGTCTTGGGATCCCCGTACCTCACCTCGATGCCGTTGCTCCTGGCAAAGCTGAGCTGGGGCTGGATGTGTTTTCCGGCGCCGGTGTACTCCGTCTCCTGGACGACTATGATGGCGTCCTGGTCCATTTCTCTGGCTATGCCAAAGGCAGCAACCAGCGAGGTGTTGCCTGCCGGACCTCTTTCGATCCCTTCGAGCTGGGCCAGGGCTTCAGTTATATAGAAGACCTCCCCCTGGGTCACACTCAGGTAGCGGTCCATATATCTCAAGGGTCTGGCGGCACTCCTGGGCACATCGGTGCGGTCCGGCCAGGTGGTAAAGGGCAGACCGAAACCGGTATGTCCCGTGGTGAAGGATTTTTTGTTGAAGGCCGTATCACTGGCCATGTGAAGACCGCTGAGATCCACGCTGGCCCCTACAATCTGAGTATCCAGGGCCCCCGCTTTCAAAATCCCCCTGGCGGTTCCAGTGAGGTTCCCGCCACCGGCATTGGTACAGACCACCACCTCGGGATCCTTGCCGTACTTCTCCCTGACCTGCATGATGACCTCATAGCCCAGGGTCTCCACCCCGGCAATGCCGTAGGGGGTATAGAGGGAGGCGTTGAAATAACCGGTTTCTTCCAGCAGCAGCAAAAAATGATAGAAGAGCTCCGGTCCCACGCTCAGTTGCACCACTTCGGCACCCAGGGCCTCACATTTTCTTGCCTTTTCTATGATTTCAGGCTGTCCCACGGTTCTTGAATCGTAGGTTTCCTGAACGATGATACACTTGAGTCCCAGCATGGCGGCCTGGGAGGCCACTGCCGCCCCGTAGTTGCCACTGGTGGCGGCAATGACACCCTTGTAGCCCAGTTTTTTGGCGTGATAGACCGCTGCCGACGCCCGTCTGGCCTTGTAGGAGCCGCTGGGATTGCTGGCCTCATCCTTGATCATGATTCTGGCGCCCTTGCCCTCGGGTGAGAATTTTCTGGCCAAGGCAGTGATGTTCTTGAGCTCCAGCAGGGGCGTGTTCCCCACCCCCGTCGCTGCCTGGATGTGCTGAACCTCTTCCAGGGAGTAGCCTGTCTCCCGCATCAGTTTTTCATAGTCAAACCCGATTCCCGGGTTCTCAAAAACCTCATAATTGAGGCCCACAGCTTTTTTCATAATCTCGTTGCGTCGACCCATGACGCCTTGATAGGAATTGTCCTTCACCTGGAACCACCTCCAAACAAAATTTCCCTGAGGGTGATCCCCACTTGATGCAGCTCTGGTACAAACTCCCCGAAGGAATGCCTGTAGCTGGGTTCGACCTCCTCCAGCCGGCCGGATTCCATCCGTCCCGTCAGGGTCTTCACCGTAACTTGGTCACCCACAGAGGCCTCTTGCTCCAAAAGCTCTCCCTTGACCCACATTTCCAGGGGGACCTGCCTGGTATCCTCCGGCACCTGGGGCGCCCGTTCTTCCTTAGTGAGAATCACCCGGTAGATCTTGACCCATTGTCCTTTGTGCGCATCCATCTGGCAACCTCCTTATTTGACATACTTTCTAACATCACCCATCATCGCTCTGGGAACCGGAAGATCCAGCATGGTCTTCAGGCCCGGGTCTGCATTGATGACCTGGGGAATCATATTGACACACATGGCGATGGTTCCAAGACCACCGTCCACCTCTGGTGAAATCTGCATATTCACCTCGGGGGACCCCTTCAAGGTAATGTAGTCTCCCGTATAGGTTTCTTCCATTTCAGGCTCAATCTGCTGGGGATGGATCATGTCGATCTTTACCTCCCCGTCGACATAGCCTTGTCCCGTCATGCTGACCCCTGCGACATCGCCGGCCTTCACAAAGGCATGGGGAGCCTGACGGTCCACACTGGTGATGATGGGAAGCATCTGCTGGGCAAAATTCTCCACTTCCCAGCCGATGGCCTCGGCGATCATTCCCACGGACTCTCTGAAGCCCACATGACCCGCCAGAGAACCGTCAGCCACACCGGCTTCGAATTCACTCAAGGTAAGACCCACTCCCTGTTCTTCCATGACAGCGGGACCAAAGGGCGACAGGGAATTGACCCGCTTCGCTTCAATATGGGTCACATCTGTCATGCAACCGGTGAGGGTTACCACCAGCAAGTCCATGATCAGTCCCGGGTTGATGCCGGTTCCCAGAATAGAAACCCCGTTTTCTCTGGCAATCCGGTCCAGTTCCCGGGCCAGGTCCGGATTGGAAGCCTTGGGAAAAGCCATTTCCTCCGCCGTTGAAATCACATTGACGCCCTTTTCAAGAACCACCTTGAGCCTTGGAAAGGCCTTTTCTGTAAAGCTGTCGGTGGCCGTAAGGCAGATATCCACTTCCTGGTCCAGCACTTCGTCGATATTGCTGCTGATAATCACCGGCTGATGGTCCCCTCTTTCTATTCCCAGGACTTCATACATGTCCTTGCCGACTCTTTCTTCATTTCTGTCGCAGACTCCCACCACTTCAATGCCTTTTTTCGTCGTCAGCATGCGGGCCATGCCGCTTCCCATTGCACCAAATCCCCAGATTGCAACCTTGACATTTTCTTTTCTCATCCCTGGCACCTCCAAGTTTTTTACTTTACCTTATCAAGATGCAAGGATCATGCCAGGGAGAATACGCAAAAAAACAGGATAAAAACCCTGTTTCAAGTCGTTAATCTAGGGAATATGCAAAATATTTTGCATATTGGGTGCAAATAATTTTGCTTTTGATGAGGAGGTGCAAATAATTTTGCTCTTATTTGAAGTCGTAGATTTTCATTTTGTACTGAAGATTCTGCCTGGAGATGCCCAGATCCAGGGAGGCCTTGGTGACATTTCCCCGGTGATGGGACAGAACCGCCTCAATGATTTCTTTTTCACGGTGTTTCAGATAGGCCGGCAGACTTTCAAACCCCTTGAGAGGGTTTTCCTTGAGCCGGGTGCCCGACTTCTCAGAGGGCCCTGTAAGGTAGCTGGGCATATGGTTGAGAGTCATCACATGCTCGTCATCCTCAATCATGTTCATGGCGGATTCCACAAAATTCTTCAGTTCTCTGACATTTCCCACCCACTCATAGTCAAGGAGCACTTGGTTGAGGAGATCGGAAGCCATCCACACATCCTTTTCAAGGGTCTCATTGAACTCCCGGATAAAAGTATCCACGAGAAGGGGAATATCCCCTTTGCGCTCCTTGAGATTGGGCACATGGAGGGAAATCACGTTGATCCGGTAGTAGAGGTCCTTTCTCATGACCCCTCTGGCTATCAGAGTCTGGGGGTCTTCGTTCACTGCAGAAATGATTCTCACATCAATGGGGACATCCTTTGAACCGCCTACTCTTCTCACATAATTCTCCTGAAGCACCCTCAGGAGTTTGGCCTGCAGATGGGGACTCATGGAATTGATCTCATCCAGGAAAAGGGTTCCTCCCTGCGCCTGCTCAAAGAGTCCCTTTCGGTCCATGGCCCCTGTGAAACTGCCCCTGGTAGTGCCAAAAAGCAGACTTTCCAGGAGGGTTTCCGGAATTGCCGCACAGTTCTGTGCCACAAAGGGCATGTGTTTTCTTTTGGACTCAAAATGGATGCTTTGGGCGAAAAGCTCCTTGCCGGTTCCCGTATCCCCGTCAATCAGCACGCTGGAACTGGTCCTGGCGGCTCTTCTGGCCAGGGCGATGGCCCTGAGAAATTCAGGACTTCTTCCCACCAGGCTCTCGAAGCTGTAGCTCTTCTTGCCTTCATTTTTAGGGGATTCGGGCAAAAGACGCTGCTGCAAATCCATGATTTTCTGGGACATGTCTGTCACAACCGTCTGGTCCCGGGCAATCTCCACAGCTCCCACAAGCTCTCCTTCATGGAAGATGGGATAGGTGGAATTCTGGGTGCTGATCCGCTTGCCGTTGAAATTCACGTAGGTCTGCTCCTGGTTGATAATCTCACGACCGGTTTTGAGCACCGTCAGCATGGTGGAATTCATTTGCGTCCACTCGGGATACAAATCTTCCAGGTGTTTGCCTGTCACCATTTCCTCCCGAAGACCCTCAATAACCTCCATGGCCCGGTTGTAGAAAATCGTGACCCCCCCTGCATCCACAATATGGATTCCCTCTTCAATATTGGAAAGGATATCCAGGGACGCATCCACTAGAATCTCGCACTTGTCCAACTCAACAACACCCCCTTACCCTCTTATCATACCATAAAAGGGGGCGCCTATCGCCCTTCGATATCCGTGTAGATTTTTTGAACCGCAACAGACTGATAGGCCGGCCGGATAATTTTTTCATCAGAAAACAACTGTTCCATGCGATGGGCACACCACCCCGCCACCCGGGCGGCGGCAAAAATCGGCGTAAAAAGTTCCCTTGGAATCCCCAGCATACTGTAGACAAGACCCGAATACAGGTCCACATTGGCCGGTATGAAAGCCTCCGGACCCTTCTCATCAAAAAATATTTCCCGGGTCAGGGTCTCAATGGCGGCGTACAGCTCAAATTCCTCGAGCCGCCCCTTTTCCACCGCGAGCTTCAGCGCCTTCTCCTTGAGTATCTGTGCCCTGACATCGCTTTTTGTGTAGACGGCATGACCCATGCCGTAAATCAAGCCCTTGGCGTCAAAGGCCTCCCCCCTGAGGATTTTTTTCAGATAGGCCTTGAGGGCAGAAGCATCCCTGTAGTCGCAGTGTTCCTTGATATCCTCCACCATGAGGGCCACCTTGATATTGGCGCCTCCGTGCTTGGGTCCCTTGAGACAGCCCACCGCAGCGGCAATGGCCGAGTAGGTATCGGTTCCGCTTGAAGAAACCACATGGGTCGCAAAGGCGGAATTATTGCCGCCCCCGTGGTCGGCGTGGAGGACCAGACACAAATCGAGGATTTCAGCCTCCGCTGGCGTATAGCCGTTGTCCGGTCGAATCATGTGCAGAATATTCTCTGCCGTGCCGATTCCCTTCAAGGGACTGTGGATATAGAGACTTTTGTCATCAAAGTAGTGGGCCTTGGCCTGAAAACCGTAGGAAATAATGGTTGGAAATCTGGCTATCAGGGAAAGACTTTGGACCAGGAGATTTTTAACGCTCAGATTATCAGGGTCGGGATCCCGGGAATACAGGACCAGGACACTGCGCTGAAGTTTGTTCATCACGTCCTTTGAAGGAATCTTGAGAATCATGTTCTCCGTGAAATTTTCCGGGAGCTTTCTCATGCTGTCCAGGAGTTCGTTGAACTCCCGGAGTTCTCTGGCGGTGGGAAGTACCCCGAAAACCAGCAGATACACCGTCTCTTCAAAGCCTCTGCCCTGCCGTCTTGAAAAGCCTTCAACCAGTTCCCTGATGCCGATTCCCCGGTAAAACAGATTGCCTTCAACCGGATGTTTCACACCGGCCTGGAGCTCATAACCCACCACACTGCTCACCTGGGTCAGTCCCACCTTCACCCCGGTCCCGTTTTCATTCCTCAGGCCGCGCTTGAGATTGTACTTGTCATAGAACTCCGGATTGATCCGGTTGGTCATTGCCGCAAGCTCCGTCAACTGATTCACTAATGGATGGTTCCTCACTGTTCAACCCTTCTTTCATAGCTTCAATAATCGCTTTTTCCATGGCCAGAGTGGTGGAGTCCCCTCCGAGATCCGGGGTCCTGACGCGCCGGTCCCTGAGGACACGGTCCACGGCCTCTTCAAGAGCTTTTGCCGCCTCAAAGGCCTTGACATGCCGAAGGAGAAGGGCACCGCTTCTGACCATGGCCACAGGATTGGCAATGCCCTGGCCTGCAATATCAGGAGCGCTGCCATGAACCGCTTCAAAAATGGCCATCTCATCTCCGATGTTTCCCGAGGGAATCAGTCCCAGACCGCCCACCAGACCGGCGCCAAGGTCGCTGAGAATATCCCCGTAGAGGTTCATGGTCACAATGACACCGAAATCCCCGGGTCGCATGACCATCTGCATGGCCATATTGTCCACAATCATTTCTTCCAGGGGAAGCCCGTACTCCGCCGCCGTCTCCCGGGCTATCCGCAGGAACAGGCCATCGGATGCCTTCAGAATATTGGCCTTGTGAACAACCGTCACCTTGGATCCACCCCGGGCTTCTGCCGCTTCAAAGGCCTTGACAAGGATTCTTTTTGAAGCCTGCCGGGTCACCAGCTTCACCGCCTCCACCCGGTCCGGGCTGAGAATCCGCTCCCCGCCCCCATACAGACCCTCAGTGTTTTCTCTGAAAACCACCAGGTCAATGGTTCCCTCAGGATTTCTGATGGGGCGGATGTTGGCGTAAAGGTCGAATTGTCTTCTCAGAGCCACATTGACACTGGCAAAACCCTCTCCCACAGGGGTGGTGAGGGGGCCCTTCAGGGCCAGACGGGTTCTTTTCAAACTGTCGATGAGGGCAGCGGGTATCAGCTCACCGGTTCTTTCAAGGGTCCCTTTTCCCGCTTCAAAGACTTCAAATGACAGGGGGAATCCTGTAGCTTCGAGAACCCGCCTGGCACTGTGTGAGACTTCTTTGCCTATGCCATCCCCTTCAATCAGGGTCACTTTGACAGGTTTCATGCTTTCTCACCCCTCAGACGGTTGACGGTTCCTCCCATGAGAAGGGTTTTCCTTTCTCTCTTTGAACCTGTGAACCGACAGGTAAAAACATTGTCCCGGGTGACATTCACCACAGTAATGGCCAGACCCCTTTCAAGGGATGCCGTGAGATTTTCCATCAGCAGCACATCCCCCTCTCCGACCTGCCCATAGTCCTCAGCCTGAGAAAATTCCAGGG
Organism: delta proteobacterium ML8_F1; assembly: GCA_002029975.1. Lineage (GTDB taxonomy): Bacteria > Bacillota > Clostridia > Peptostreptococcales > Acidaminobacteraceae > ML8-F1. The sequence continues at coordinate 95,865 of LQBE01000027.1, forward strand.
GCAGGATGCCGCTGTTGATAAGATTGGAACGATGGATTCTGGCAAAGGATTTCGCCAGCACCGCCTTCACTCCGAGATACAGGGGCACCAGGGCGGCATGTTCCCGGCTCGAACCCTGCCCGTAGTTTTCCCCTCCCACCACCAGGCCACCGGAAGCAAGTGCGGCTCTTTTGGCAAAATCCGGACACTGGCCCATGAAACAGTACTCGGAGAGTTTTGGAATATTGGACCGATAGGGGAGCAGCTTTGCCGTGGAGGGCATGATATCATCGGTGGTGACATGGTCCCCCAGCTTGAGCAGCACCCTTTTTTCCAGTGTGTCTGCCAGGGCCTCCCCCACCGGAAAGGGCTTGATATTGCTTCCCATGACCAGTGGCATTCCCTCTGGGGCGGCCTCTGGAGCTATCAGATACTCCTGGGCAGGGGGAAATCTCAGGGGATAGGTCACAGAAGGCATTTCTCCCAGGATTCTCGGGTCTGTCAGCCTTCCGGTAATCCCGCTGATTGCCGCCGCGGCAGGACTCAGCAGATAAACTCCGGCATCCTGGGTGCCACTGCGACCCTTGAAATTGCGATTGAAGGTTCTCAGGGAGATTCCGCCGGAAGGAGGCGCCTGGCCCATGCCGATGCAGGGACCACAGGCCGCTTCCAGGATTCTGGCACCGGCACCGATGAGGTCCGACAGCGCCCCGGAGTCACTCAGAGCTCTCAGAACTCTGGCAGAGCCCGGGGCGATTACAAGACTGACATCGGGATGAACCCGCCTGCCCTTGAGAATCTTCGCCACGGTGAGCAGGTCCTGATAGCTTGAATTGGTGCAGCTTCCGATGGCCACCTGGTCCACCTTCAGGGGATGATCCACAATCCGGCCTACCCGGTCAGGACTGTGGGGCAGGGCAACCAAGGGTTCCAGAGTATCAAGGTCAATGGTTATGGATTCATCGTAACGGGCCCCCGGGTCGGCTTCAAGGGGACGGTAATCCTCTGCCCTGCCCTGTCTTGTGAGATACGTCAGAGTCAGCTCGTCACTGGGAAAAACGGAGGTGGTGGCCCCGAGTTCAGCCCCCATATTGGCAATGGTGGCCCGGTCGGAGAGGCTCAGACTTTTGACGCCCTCTCCCCGGTATTCCAGGATAAGGCCGACTCCCCCTCTCACAGTGAGCAGGGAGAGGATTTTCAATATCACGTCTTTTCCAGAAACCCAGGGGGGAAGACTTCCCACCAGATTCACCCCCATCACCCCGGGCATTGTGAATTCATAGGTTCCGGTGGCCATGGCCACCGCCACATCAAGTCCCCCGGCGCCAATGGCCAGGGCTCCCATGCCGCCTCCCGTCGGGGTATGGGAATCCGAACCCAGCAGGGTCAGCCCCGGGGCCAGAAACTGCTCGAGATGAACCTGATGGCAGATTCCGCCACCGGCCTTGGAAAAGTAAAGGCCGTACTTCTTCGCCGCCGACTGGATAAAGCGATGATCATCGGCATTTTCAAATCCAGTTTGAAGGGTGTTGTGGTCGATATAGGCCACAGAAAGACTGGTTTTAATCTCCCTGACTCCCAGGGCTTCCAGCTGCAGATAGACCATAGTCCCCGTGGAATCCTGGGTCAAGGTTTGATCAATCCGGATCTTGATTTCCTTTCCCCTGGACAGTTCTCCTTCAATCAAATGCGCCTTCAGCAGCTTTGTCACAAGATTATCCTTCACAACAACACCCCTCTTTGTATATTCGTATACAATTATATGCATAAACATTCACGGGGTCAAGTTTTTTTGAATTATAAAAAAAAGAGCAGATTTCTCTACTCCATGACATGGATGACAAAGGTCCCACTTCCTTTTTGCTCGGGTACAAAGCTTTCAGTTTCCCTCCCGGAGACTTCACAGGCCTCAAGCACCCGGTCCATATCCTCCCCGGAATGCAGTCTGTATAGCAGATATGGGGGCGTCAGACCGTCCACCATTTCCAGGGACACCCCCACAAGACTGTCCGCTACTAGCGGCGAAAGACGGTTGAGATAAAACCGCGCCACTTTATCCATGGCCGGCGCCAGGTCATCCTCCCCCTTGAGATAGTAGACACGGCTCCCGTCCTCTTCCCGGACCCCGTGAATATAAGCGGCGATTGCTTGATGGTCCTCCGTGACCAGCCTCCCCTCCCAGGAGTTGTTGTAGACGGCAAATCCGCCCAGATTAGTCACCACCAGGAGCAAAAGAAGGACCAGGGCTCCCCCCCGGGATTTCCTGTAAATCTCTTCAAGGGCCCTTCCCGCGGCAATGGCAGCCCCGGGCAGCAGGACAATGTAGTTCCTTGCAGTGGAAAGCGGGGTGAAATAGTCAATGACCACTAAAAGCGCTACGACGCTGAGCCACGGGAAAAGCACCCCCCGGAGCGCTGTCCTTTCACCGGCCCGGCAGCGGCCTGGTTTGCTTTTCACGAGATTGAGCAGAACAAGTCCCCCCAGGACTGCCATACAGGCCAGGGCCGGTAGCAGGGGTCCCTCTGATCCAAGAATCCTGGCAAATCCACCGTTGATCTGGGGAAAAAGAGCCAGGGCAACCGTGCTGAGGGTTGTGTCCCACCCCTCAGAGGCAATCCAGAAATTTCCTCCGCTTTTATAACCGGGCCCACCCAGAAGAAAATGTCCCACCGGCCAGACAAGAGCCGCCAATCCGAAAAGAACCATCAGGAGACTGTCCTTGAACTCCTGGAATCGAAGGCTGTTGGTCAGCAGATACACAAGGATGACGCCGTAGTAGAGCCACCCGAAATAGTGGGTCAGGGAGAGCCCCAGACCCACCCAAAGCAACATCATGCCCTTGGAAGAATCCGTCCCGTGGCCGTGGATCTCAATGTACAACAGTGTCACCACCGTGGACAACAGCAGCATCAAGGCATAGGCACGAACCTCCTGGGCATAGTAGATGAACAGATTATTGGTGGCGTAGAAACCCAGAACCCCTGTGAGTGCCGTGGGGGAAAGCCGTCTTCGTCCCCATAGCCACAGGACAATGAGCCCTCCGAGGGCGAACAGGACACTCAACAGCCTGGCGGCGGTTTCCCCGCTTGAAAAGACGGCCATCCATCCCTTGAGAATCAGTTGATAGAGCGGAGGGTGGACATCGGGAAGCATAAATTCACTGAACATGACCTGGAGGGTCGAGGAGGAGGCTGCTACAGAAAAAAGCTCATCCAGCCAGAAGGAATAGGGCAGCCATACCCCGTATACCGCCAGAAAAACCCCGGCAGCCACCGCCGCAAGACCCACCCCCCGATAGCTGTTTCTCAAGAAATTTTTGTGAATCAATCCGCCACACCTCCGTAAAGACCCTAGAAGAACTGCTTTGCCAGCTTCAGTATCCCCTGCTTCCAAGGGACGCGATGGGAGATCCCTTCAGCAGCCTTGAATTCTTCATAATGCTCGAGATACCAGAGATAGTTTCTCACCAGGGCCTCTTTATTGGAATAAACCGGATTAAAATCCAGCTGCTTTTTCGCCTTTGTGACAGCCACCACGGAGTCCTTTGAAGCGGTTTCGTAGACCCACTGGTAGATAGGAGACAAATGACAGTACGCCAAGACCCGAAGAAGCATTATCACGGGAGCCGCCCAAAAGCCCATGACCCGTCGGCCATGGCCGGCAGCCTCCAGAACCGCCTGGAAATCCTCTTTGATTGTAGTGAATGACTCAGCACCGATGTTGAAGGTATCATTGACCCGGTGTCTGTCCAGGGTCAGACACCCTTCAATCGCCTGACACAGATCATACACATCGAGGAGCTGGTATTTGTTGTCCCCCCGGCCAATCACGGGAAAATGCCTCCCGTCCCTTGCCCAGTCGTACAAGAGGGCGAAAACCCCCAGTCTTTCTGGACCTATGAAGGACTTGGGCCGAATAACGGGTACGCACATTCCCCTCTCCCGAAAGTCAAGACAGTGCTTTTCTGCTGCAATCTTTGCCTTTCCGTAGGGCCCCACTCCCACCAGGGGATCCTCTTCGTAGAGGGGGGATTTATCGGGGACGCCGTAGACCGCTGTAGAGGAAATCATGACACACCGCTGGATTCCAAGGGTCTCGGCAGCTTCGAGAACCCTCAGGGTCCCGTCTACCTCTGTAGAGAAAATATCCTCTTCGGAGTACAGCGGCAAGGCCGCCGCCCCGTGGACAACCATATCGCTGTCTCTCATCGCCTCTAAGAGCGCCCCTGAGTCCCGGATATCCCCCTTGAGGATCCTGAGCTTTCTGTGATGTCTTTCGGGGTAGTCAAAGTCTGCAATATCGTAGGAAACCACTTCGTAATCCCTCTCTAACAGATATCGGACCAGATTGATTCCCAGAAATCCCGCACCTCCGGTAATGAATACTCGTGTCACCATCAGACCCTCCTGTCCCTGAAGGCATACATCCTCACCATCAGAAAATTGACGGGCAGCGCCACAACCGCCGCCAGTCCATAGACCAGAACCTTCCATAAGCCCAAGGCTCTGAGCAGAATCATCACCAGGGTGAAGAGAATCAGAAAGTTGGGGAGGTAGGCCACCACAAACTTCAAAAACCGCCTCAACCTCGGGGGCTCTTTGTAAATCAGCAGGGCATTGAGACGGTAGGCCACCAAAAGACTGAGGATATAGCCTGTCCCATAGGCCCAGCTGGCATCCAGCCAGTTGGAAATCACCAGGGAAAAAATGAAATTCGTCAAGGTTCCCATGGCGCCGCAGAAGGCAAAAATCAGGAAATCCCTTTTGATGCCCCTGCCTGGCAGCATTCCCGAAACACTTGGTCTGAAGCCGAGTCTTCCCTGCGGCCTCGCATCCGGAGTTTTCAAAGCGGGATTCGGCTTATGAAGTTCCCCCGGAACGCTCGATTGTTTCCCATAATCCCTCATCATTCAAATCACCCCAGCCACACCGACAAATCCCTGCCGTACACCAACCCGATGAGAAGACTCCCCAAAAGCATGAAAAGAATTGCCAAAACCCTGTCCCGCAGCAGAATCTCCGCCGGATCGCCATCCCCTTCCCTTGACAGATGCCGACTGTATCTCAGGGCGATGAGTCCTACCAACAGGGTAGTCCAGATGAGGTGGCCCCGGCCTCCCGAGGCCGGCCGCTGGGACAGGGCCCAGAGGAAATAACTGACAATGCCCGAGACCAAGGCAATGGCCATCAATCTGATATGCTCCCTTTATGGAAGACAGTGAAAAAGAAAAACACTGTTGACCATGAAGGGAG
>LQBE01000028.1:0-9387 GCA_002029975.1 delta proteobacterium ML8_F1
GTGGGTTTTGTTTCTCTCAAATTTCGATTTTCCCATTTCTCTTCCTCCTTAAAAACCTTATCCTAATATCTTTTCCGCAATACCCTTGGGCACTGCTTCAAAGTGACTGAACTGCATCACATAATTGCCGCGTCCCTGAGACTTGGATCTGAGGTCAGTCGCATAGCCGAACATTTCAGCCAGGGGTACCTGGGCACGGATAATCTGCACGCCGTGTGCCATATCCATTCCTTCAAGCCGGCCTCGTCGTGAGTTGATATCTCCCATGACATCCCCCAGATATTCCTCGGGGACACTGACCTCAACCTGCATGTAAGGCTCTTGAAGGGTACATCCCGATTTCCTCAGGGCTTCTTTCACTGCAATTGATCCGGCAATCTTGAAAGCCATCTCACTGGAATCCACCTCGTGATAGGACCCGTCGTACAGGTCGACCTTGATATCCACGACCTCATAGCCACCGAGAATGCCGCTCTTGAGCGCTTCCTGGATTCCCGCATCCACTGAATTGATATATTCCTTGGGAATACTGCCTCCGGTGACGGAGTTTTTGAATTCATAGCCCTTGCCTGCTTCATTGGGCTCTACCTTGATTTTTACATGGCCGTACTGCCCGCGTCCACCAGACTGCTTGGAGTACTTGTGGTCTATATCCACGAACCCGTTGATGGTTTCCTTGAATGAAACCTGTGGCGCTCCGATATTCGCCTCCACCTTGAACTCTCTGAGGAGACGATCCACTATAATTTCAAGATGCAGTTCTCCCATCCCGGCAATGATTACCTGAGCTGTCTCATCATTGGTGTAGGTTCTGAAGGTGGGATCCTCCTCGGCAAGCTTGGCGAGGGCTATTCCCATCTTTTCCTGTCCTGCTTTTGTCTTTGGTTCGATGGCCAGATTGATGACCGGCTCCGGGAAAACCATGGACTCAAGAATGACAGGATGTTTCTCATCGCAAAGGGTATCTCCAGTCGTGGTGTTTTTGAAGCCGACACCGGCGGCGATATCTCCAGAATACACCTTTTGGATTTCTTCCCGCTTGTTGGCATGCATCTGCAGAATCCTGCCCATCCGTTCTTTCTTCTCCTTGGTGGAGTTGTAGATATAGCTTCCCGCTTCCGCGGTACCTGAATACACCCTGAAGAACGAGAGCTTGCCCACAAAGGGGTCTGTCATGATTTTGAAGGCCAGAGCCGCAAAGGGGCCCTCATCATCTGCCGGTCTTGTAATCTCTTCCCCATTTTCATCAACACCCTTGATTGGGGGGATGTCCAGGGGAGAAGGCATATAGTTGACCACGGCATCCAGAAGCATCTGGACACCTTTGTTCTTGTAGGCGGATCCGCAGAGCATCGGAACAATCAAATTGTTAAGGGTTGCCACACGAATACCGTTCATCAGTTCCTCTGTCGTAAGTTCTTCACCTTCGAAAAACTTCTCCAAAAGACTTTCATCGGTTTCGGCAATGGCTTCAATGAACTTAGCCCGGTACTCATCAGCCATATCCCGGTATTCTTCAGGAATTTCCGTAATCTCTATCTCCTGACCCAGGTCATCCTTATAGATTCGGGCATTCATTTCTACCAGATCAATGATTCCAGTAAAACCATCCTCTGCGCCAATGGGCAGTTGAATCGGCACTGGATTTGCTTTCAGGCGCGTTTTCATCTGCTCCTCAACCCGGAAGAAATCAGCTCCTGTGATATCCATTTTATTCACAAAAGCCAGCCGCGGCACCTGATACTTGTCCGCCTGTCGCCAGACTGTCTCCGACTGGGGCTCAACGCCACCCTTTGCACAGAAGACCGCTACAGCTCCGTCCAGAACCCGCAGGGATCTCTCCACCTCAACCGTGAAGTCAACATGGCCTGGTGTATCAATGATATTTATCCGTGTATTTTTCCACTGGGCAGTGGTGGCAGCCGAAGTGATCGTGATGCCTCTTTCCTGCTCTTGTTCCATCCAGTCCATGGTTGCGGCGCCATCGTGCACCTCGCCAAGTTTGTAGTTCACACCAGTATAGAACAATATCCTCTCAGTCGTCGTTGTTTTTCCCGCATCGATGTGGGCCATGATACCGATATTGCGGGTATCTTTTAACGAAAAGGATCTTGCCATATTATTACCTCCCTCCAAAAAACAAGTATCGGGCTTAAATTACCACCTGAAATGAGCGAACGCTTTATTGGCTTCAGCCATCTTGTGGGTGTCTTCTTTTTTCTTGACTGATGCCCCCATGTTGTTGGCGGCATCCATGATTTCTTTTGCCAGTCTTTCAGCCATGGTTCTTTCGCCTCTTTTTTTCGTGTAGGTGGTCAACCATCTAAGGCCCAAGGTTTGTCTCCTGACGGGACGGACCTCTGTCGGCACCTGGTAATTGGCTCCCCCGACCCTTCTCGCCTTGACTTCCAATACAGGCATGATGTTGTTGAGGCCCTCTTCAAAGACTTCAACCGGATCTCTTCCGGTCTTTTCCTTGATCATGTCAAAGGCACCGTAAACAATTGCTTGAGCGGTTCCCTTCTTGCCATCCACCATGATATTATTGACTAATTTTGAAACTACCTTGTTGCCGTATATTGGATCCGGCAGTACTTCTCTCTTGGGTACATTTCCTTTTCTAGGCACTGTACTTCCCTCCTTGATTTCATGATCATCGGTACTCGACAATTCTACATTGTCGTTGTGCTCTGGCAATAACCTGCATTTGCCCCTCCCCTTGGGGGAGAGGCAAACTGTTCCTACTTTTTAGGTCTCTTGGCGCCGTATTTCGATCTACCCTGCATGCGGTTCTGCACGCCGGATGTATCCAACACACCCCGCACGATATGGTATCTGACACCAGGTAAATCCTTGACCCGACCGCCCCTGACCAGCACCACGCTATGCTCCTGAAGATTATGACCGATACCAGGAATATAAACGGATACCTCAAAGCCGTTGGTCAACCTTACCCTTGCGATTTTTCTCAGCGCTGAGTTCGGTTTTTTAGGTGTCACTGTTTTCACAGCCGTACATACCCCTCTTTTTTGTGGAGAGCTCTGATTGACAGGTCTTCTCTGCAAAGAATTGTAGGTCCTCTGTAAAGCCGGTGAGGTTGATTTGGTGGTTTCCTGCTTTCTGCTATTTCTCACTAATTGATTAATTGTAGGCATACTTGCACCTCCTTTGCTTTAGTCTTTTATTATTACCGCTGTCGCAGCACCAACGTCGATCTGACATGCCTGACCGATATCTCTCATAGTGGGGACGCGAATAATTTCTACATGTTTCCCCTGTGCCATTTCTACAATTCTTCTGATCACGTGTTGATCAGCATTTTCCGCAATGAAAACCTTGAGAACCCGGTCTTCCATCAAGGCCCGGGTGGATTGTTTGATTCCAACCCGGATATTCCTGGCTTCCTGCAACTCTTTGATCGGCATAATCATCCTCCCCTTTTAGAAAAAAGTTTCGTCAATATGCACAATAGATATTTTAACATCCTGAAATTTTATTGTCAATAAATTTCCTGTCAAATGATATCCTCGTCAAAGAGGTCATCACCGTTGGTTTCAATGGCGATATTCTTGTATTTTTTGATGCCCGTCCCGGCAGGAATCAACTTGCCGATAATGACATTTTCCTTGAGTCCCAGCAACCGGTCCTCTTTCCCCCGAATCGCTGCGTCGGTAAGCACCCGGGTGGTTTCCTGGAAGGATGCCGCTGAGAGAAATGAATCCGTAGCCAGGGAGGCCTTGGTGATTCCTAAAAGTGCTCGGTTGCCGTAGGCGGGCTCTCCACCCTCGTCAATGACTTTCTGATTGGTTTTAAGGTACTCTTGGTAACTGATAATGCTGCCCGGCAGGAGAGTGGTGTCTCCGGACTCCTCGACCTTGATCTTGGAAAGCATCTGACGGACAATGATTTCAATGTGTTTGTCGTTGATTTCAACGCCCTGGAGCCGGTAGACCCGCTGCACTTCCTTCACAATATAGTCCTGCACCCCTTCAATGCCCACAACCCTCAGGATATCATGGGGATTCACAGAACCCTCTGTAATCAAATCGCCGGCCTCTACCCGGTCCCCCTCCTCAACCAGGAGGGTGGAGCCGTAAATAATCTGTGAACTGAAAACTTCACCATCATCTCCGGTAATCACAACTTCCTTTTTCTTCGGACTCTCCTTGAAGCTCACGACACCGGGAATCTCGGCAATGACTGCCAGACCCTTGGGTTTTCTGGCTTCAAAAAGCTCCTCGACCCTGGGAAGACCCTGAGTGATATCCGCTCCCGCAACACCCCCGGTATGGAAGGTTCTCATGGTGAGCTGGGTCCCGGGTTCTCCAATAGACTGGGCCGCAATGATTCCTACCGCTTCCCCGACATTGACGGATTTACCCGTGGCCAGGTTGTTGCCATAGCATTTGCCGCAAACCCCGTGTTCCAGTTCGCAGGTGAGCACTGAGCGGGCCTTGAGCTGGGTGTATCCCGCATCCTCAATGCTTTTTGCAATATCCTCAGTAATCATCTGGTCCCTGGTGCACAAAATTTCACCGGTGACCTTGTGTATGACATCCTCTGAGGGATATCTTCCCGTCAAACGCTCGACAAAGCTTTCAATGGTGCTTTTCCCCTTGAAGGCCTTAATCATGATGCCTTCCGAGGTTTTGCAGTCCAGATCCCTGACAATGACATCCTGAGAGACATCCACGAGCCTTCTGGTCAGATAGCCGGAGTCCGCTGTTCTCAAGGCCGTATCTGCCAGGCCCTTTCTGGCTCCTGTAGTGGAGATGAAATATTCAAGTACCGACAGACCCTCCCTGAAATTGGAGATAATGGGAATCTCTACGGTTTTACCCAGGGCATTGGCCATAAGGCCCCGCATGCCGGCCAGCTGTCTGATCTGGTTGTCGCTGCCCCTTGCACCAGAATGGGCCATGATGTACACATTGTTCAGACGATCGAGGTTTTTCATCAAGGCCCTGGTTACGTCATCTGTTGTGATGGTCCAGGTGTTGATGATGGAATTGTAACGTTCGTCCTCCGAAATCAATCCCCTGCGGTAGGCCTTTTGGTATTTTTCCACCTTGGTTCGGGCAGCCGCAATAAGCTCCTTTTTCTGGGGTGGAATAATCATATCTGATACACTGATGGTGATGGCACCCTTTGTGGAATAGGCGAATCCCAAATCCTTGATATGGTCCAGCATCGCCGCAGTGACTGTATTGCCACGCTTTTTAAAGGCCTGGGCCACAATTTTCTCGAGACTTTTTTTATCACACAGGAAGTCGACTTCAAGACCATAGGGGTCCTTTTCCCGGTCGACAAAACCAAGATCCTGGGGAATGTTTTCGTTGAAAATGAACCGTCCCACTGTGCTCTCCACCAGCCGTTTCGGAGCAGACGAATCCAGGAGATGGCTTCTCCTGACCTTGACCCTGGAATGAAGGCTGACCTCCTTGGCGTCATAGGCCATAAGCATTTCATCAAAGTCCTTGAAAATCTTGCCTTGTCCTTTCTCACCCTCAATTTCAATCGTGAGATAATAGCTTCCCAGAACCATGTCCTGGGTGGGAGTTGTAATGGGCTTGCCGTCCTTGGGAGCCAGGATATTGTTGACAGAAAGCATGAGGAATCTGGCCTCAGCCTGGGCTTCGACAGAAAGGGGAACATGAACCGCCATCTGGTCTCCGTCAAAATCCGCATTGTAGGCCGTACATACCAGGGGATGCAGCCGAATAGCCTTGCCCTCTACCAGAACCGGCTCAAATGCCTGAATTCCCAGCCTGTGCAGGGTCGGCGCCCGGTTGAGGAGCACAGGGTGCTCTTTGATGACCTCTTCGACGATATCCCAGACTTCGGCGCGGCCCCTATCAACCATGCGCTTGGCGCTTTTGATGTTGTGGACATACCCTTCAGACACCAGTTTTTTCATCACAAAGGGTTTGAAAAGCTCCAGGGCCATCTTCTTCGGCAGCCCGCACTGGTAGAACTTGAGACTCGGTCCCACCACGATAACGCTCCGGCCGGAATAGTCCACTCGTTTTCCCAGCAGGTTCTGCCGGAACCTGCCCTGCTTTCCTTTGAGCATATCAGACAGGGATTTCAGGGGCCGGTTGCTGGGTCCTGTGACAGGACGCCCTCTGCGACCGTTGTCTATCAAGGCGTCTACTGCTTCTTGCAGCATCCGCTTTTCATTTCTTACAATAATGTCCGGCGCTCCCAAATCAAGAAGTCTTTTGAGTCGGTTGTTCCGGTTGATGACTCTGCGGTAGAGATCATTGAGATCGGAGGTGGCGAATCGACCACCATCGAGTTGGACCATGGGTCTTAAATCCGGGGGAATCACAGGAACCACGTCCAGAATCATCCACTCAGGACGATTCCCCGAGGTTCTGAAGGACTCGACCACATCGAGGCGACGAATCGCCTTGACCTTTTTCTGTCCCGTGCTCTCCCTGAAAATCTCCTTGAGTTCGTCAGACAGGGCCACCAGGTCAATGTCTTCCAGAAGCACTTTGATGGCTTCAGCGCCCATTTGAGCCTTGAACTTTGAACCGTAGACATCCTTGTACTCCTGGTATTCCGTTTCAGAAAGAAGTTGTTTGTAGGTCAGTGGCGTGTCTCCGGCTATGGTGACCACATAGGAGGCAAAATAAAGAATCTTCTCTAGATTTCTTGGTGACATGTCAAGGAGAATCCCCATTTTCGAGGGAATTCCTTTGAAGTACCAGATATGGGAAACCGGGGCGGCGAGTTCAATATGCCCCATCCGTTCTCTTCTGACCTTGGCTTTGGTGACTTCAACGCCACAACGGTCACAAACAACCCCCTTGTAGCGGACTCTCTTGTATTTGCCGCAGTGACATTCCCAATCCTTGGTCGGCCCGAAGATTTTTTCACAAAAGAGACCTTCCTTTTCCGGTTTCAGGGTACGGTAATTGATGGTTTCAGGTTTTTTGACTTCTCCCTTGGACCATTGTCTGATTTTATCTGGCGAGGCCAATCCTATCTTGATAGAATCAAAATTATTGAATTCAAACAAGGGGCTTCTCTCCCTTCATCATAAGTTTACTCATCATCGTCCAGTTCGTCGATCAGGAAATGTTCCTCAATTTCACCGGCTTCGTCCTCGGAGTAGGATTTCGGCGCAAGGTGGTCCTCAAGATCCTCATCCTCATCCTCCGGCAAACCGGTATCAGCCTCGTCGTCATCCGGGAATTCTTCGGGTACGAGGTCAGCTTCATCCATATTGAGGACAATGATTTCATCCTCATCGTCTCCATCCTTGATTTCGATTTCTCCATCGGAATCGTTGATGACCTTGACGTCCAAGGCCAGGGACTGGAATTCCTTGATCAGTACCTTGAAGGATTCCGGTATGCCCGGCTCTGGAATGCTCTCGCCCTTGACAATAGCCTCATAGGCCTTCACCCGACCCACGATGTCATCGGATTTGACCGTCAGAATCTCCTGAAGGGTGTGGGCGGCACCGTAAGCCTCCAGTGCCCAGACCTCCATCTCACCGAACCGCTGGCCACCCATTTGCGCTTTTCCGCCCAGGGGCTGCTGAGTTACCAGGGAGTAAGGACCGGTACTTCTGGCGTGAAGCTTGTCATCCACCAAATGGTGAAGCTTCAGCATATACATGTAGCCCACTGTCACGGGATTGTCGAAAAATTCACCCGTTCGACCATCCCGCAGATTCAACTTCCCGTGTCGTGGATAGCCTGCCTTTTCAAGCAGGTCCATAATCTGTATTTCATTGGCGCCGTCGAATACCGGCGTCGCGATTTTCCAGCCAAATTTCTTTGAAGCCAGGCCAAGGTGCATTTCCAGAACCTGGCCGATATTCATCCTTGAAGGCACACCCAAAGGATTCAACACCACCTGGACCGGTGTCCCGTCTTCCAGGAAAGGCATATCTTCCTTGGGGAGAATTTTGGAGATAACCCCTTTGTTGCCGTGGCGGCCCGCCATCTTGTCTCCCACATTGATTTTCCGTTTTTTGGCAAGATAGACTCTGACGAGTTCGTTGACCCCGGGGGACAATTCATCGCCGTTTTGTCTGGTGAAGACCTTGACATCTACAATGATTCCGGTTTCACCATGGGGAACCTTGAGGGAGGTGTCCCTCACCTCTCGCGCCTTTTCACCAAAAATCGCTCTCAGCAGTCTTTCCTCCGGGGTCAGTTCAGTCTCTCCCTTCGGAGTGACCTTGCCCACCAGGATATCTCCGGACTCAACCTCGGCTCCAATTCGAATCACGCCACGTTCATCCAGATTTCTCAGGGCTTCATCCCCCACATTGGGAATATCATGGGTGATTTCTTCAGGCCCAAGCTTTGTGTCCCGGGCCTCAGCCTCGTACTTTTCGATATGGATGGAGGTCAGATCATCCTCCTCCACCAGTTCCTCACTCAAGAGAATCGCATCCTCAAAATTGAATCCCTCCCAGGTCATGAAGGCAACCAGAAGATTGGTTCCCAGGGCAATCTCACCGTTTTCCGTTGACGGACCATCTGCTATGGTATCCCCGGCCCTGACCTTTTCACCTTTGCTGACCAGAGGTTTCTGGTTGACGCAGGTTCCCTGATTGGAACGCTTGAATTTGAGCAGCTTGTAGCGGTTGATCTGCTGGTCCTTGTCTGACCTGAGGACTATTTCATCCGCCGTGACACTCACAACCTCTGAGTCCTCCCGGGCAATATGAACAACTCCGGAGTCCTTTGCCGCCACGAACTCCATTCCTGTTCCAATAATGGGAGATCTGGCTTTTACCAGGGGCACCGCCTGCCGCTGCATGTTGGATCCCATGAGGGCCCGGTTGGCGTCATCGTTCTCCAGAAAGGGAATCATTGCCGTTGCAACGGACACCATCTGCTGTGCAGAGACGTCCATGTACTCTACTTCCGTGCTTGGGAATTCCTTGATGTCCGCCCGACGTCGGGCCGCCACATTTTGATTCACAAAGCGGTTGTTCTCATCCAGGGGTTCATTGGCAGGAACCACCACACTGCGTTCTTCCACATCCGCCGTGATAAACTCTATTTCATCGGTGACAACTGCGGTTTCAGGGTCAACCACCCGATAAGGGGACTCGATGAATCCGTACTCATTGATTCTGGCATAGGTGCTGAGGGAGCCAATCAGGCCGATATTCGGACCTTCAGGGGTTTCTATCGGGCACATCCTGCCGTAGTGGGAATGATGGACGTCCCGGACTTCAAATCCGGCTCTTTCCCGGGACAGTCCCCCCGGACCAAGGGCTGAAAGCCGCCTTTTATGGGTGAGCTCAGCCAAAGGATTCGTCTGGTCCATAAACTGGGACAACTGGGAGCTGCCGAAAAATTCCTTGATGGCGCCCGTCACCGGGCGGATATTGATTAATGCCTGGGGGGTGAT
>LQBE01000028.1:9456-14936 GCA_002029975.1 delta proteobacterium ML8_F1
TCTCATCAGGCCGATCCGGAACTGGTTTTGCAAAAGCTCTCCGACTGACCGGATTCTTCGATTGCCCAGGTGGTCGATATCGTCAATCTCTCCAACATGGTGGGGAAGATTGATCAGGTAGCTTACCGAAGCAATCATATCATCCACCAGGACATGTTTGCCGATGAGGTCTTTGCGTCTTCGTCTGATTTCCTCGATGATTTCCTCTTCGGAACCGCCCTTTTGAAGAATTTCCATCAGCACGGGATAGTAAACCTTCTCATTGATGATGACATCACCGATGTTTTCAACATAGCTTTTGATGTCCACAAAATGGTTGCCAATGACCTTGATTTCAAAATCGGAATCTTTTTTCTTGAGATAGACCTCCTTGATTCCTGAATTTTCAATCGTTCTCGCCATTTTCTTGGTGATTTTGGCTCCCTTTTCCACCAGAATCTCTCCCGTGGATTCGTCAATGATATCCCTCGCCGTGAATTGATTCTCTATTCGATTGGCGACACCGAGTTTCTTGTTGTATTTGTAGCGACCCACCCTTGCCAGGTCATAGCGTTTCTCATCAAAAAAGAGATTGTTGATCAAAGTGTTGGCGCTTTCCAGGGTTGGCGGTTCGCCGGGTCTGAGGCGCTTGTAGATTTCCAGAAGCGCTTCTTCACTCGTGGTGGTGGAATCCTTTTCAAGGGTTTTCAGGAGGCGTTCGTCCTCGCCAAAAAGACCAATGATGGCCTGGTCTGTAGAATATCCCAAGGCTCTTACTAAAACGGTCAAGGGGATTTTTCTGGTTCTATCGATTCTGACATAAAGGATATCATTGGAATCTGTTTCATATTCCAGCCAGGCTCCCCGGTTCGGAATGACCTGGGTGGAATACAGACGATTCCCGTTCTTGTCGATTTTTTCGCTGTAATAGGGGCCGGGGGAACGAACCAGTTGGGATACAATGACCCTCTCGGCACCATTGATGATAAATGTCCCTTTGGGAGTCATCAGGGGGAAGTCACCCATGAATACCTTTTGTTCCTTGATTTCACCAGATTCTTTATTGAAAAAACGAACTTTAACCTTGAGAGGCACAGAGTAGGTCACGTCTCTTTCCTTGCACTCTTCCATTTCGTACTTTGGTTCTTTCTCAAGTTCGTAATCAATAAATTCCAATACCAGATTCCCTGCGTAGCCCTCTATAGGAGAAATATCCTGAAAGGCTTCCAGAAGACCCTCTTTGAGAAACCACTCATAGGACTTCATTTGAATCTCAATGAGATTCGGTAATTCGATCAACTGACTGATTCTTGAAAAACTCATTCTTTCGGTTTTTCCGAGTTGTACAGGATGTGGCAATTCACTTCACCCCTTATTCATTAGTTTTGCCAGGTGCACCTGAGTTTGAGACCAATTTTTTTCCAAAAAAAATAAAAAATCGCACACTATTCGCATTATAAAATAATATCATAGATGCCATGTTCAGTCAATAAAAACTCTGGATTTCAGGAGTTTCCCACCCCAAAACCGGACTTTCACATCCAAATGTGTTTGCTGAAGTCTCACCGGCAGTGGTCTTCAAGACCACCTGATTCAAAAAAGGTGAAAACCTGATAAGTGGCAAACCAGGTTTGTCTGATGCTTTTTATGTTGCCCTTTGCCGCTTTTTGTAAGCGCAGTCTGGAAAAAATCTCTGTCAAGCCTGCTGCCTGACAGAGATTCATTCATTATTTCAATTCAATTGCTGCGCCGGCTTCTTCGAGCTTGGCTTTGATGGCTTCTGCTTCTTCCTTGGCAATGCCTTCCTTGACTGGGTTTGGCGCATTGTCCACAAGTTCCTTTGCTTCCTTGAGACCCAGGCCTGTAATTTCTCTGACCACTTTGATGACGCCAATCTTTTTGGCTCCCGCATTCGAAAGGATTACGTCAAACTCAGTCTGCTCTTCCTCGACAACTGCTGCGGCACCGGCTCCCGCCACCATCATTGGTGCTGATGCAGAAACACCGAATTCCTCTTCACATGCTTTGACCAGTTCATTCAATTCCAAAACCGTCATGCCTTTGATGGCTTCAATAATTTTTTCCTTTTCCATTGATAAACACCTCCGTATAATTTAAGCTTCTTTTTCTTTTTCTTCGATAATATTGCTCAACAGGTAAACAAAATTGCTGACCGGGGATTTGATGCTTCCCATGAACTTCGCAATCAGTTCGTCTCTTGATGGAATATCCGCAATCTCAACAATCTTGGTGACATCATAGTACTCACCCTCGATCACACCGGTTTTAAGCTCCAGCTGCTTGTGGTCCTTGGCAAAGTCCTTGATAATCTTCGCAGGTGTTACTGCATCCTCATAACCAAAGGCAATCGCGTTGGGGCCCAGCAAATCCTTTTCCAGGGGCTCAAATTCTGTGTCCTTGATTGCCAGTTTCACAAGATTGTTCTTGTAAACCTTGTACTCCACTCCGGCTTCTCTGAAACGCTTTCTCAGCTCAGTGGTCTGGGCCACATTGAGACCTCGATAGTCTACCAAGACGGCCGCTTTAGCTCCCTGGAACTTTCCTTTGATTTCATCAACCACCAATTTTTTATTCTCGAAATTCTTTGACATTCCTCCACCTCCTTATGATTGAGATAAAAAACCTCTCTTCCGTAGACAAAGAGAGGTCAACTATTTATAGTTTTATAAATAATACCTCGGTAGGAGATTAAGCTCTTTGCGAGCGCCTACGGTCTACGGTGGATATTCAATTCTCAAGTATCATAACATCTTCACAGCAACAAGTCAAATCAGAACTTGATGGTGCTGAGTTTGATACCGGGTCCCATGGTGCTTGAGAGGGTCAGGTTTCTGTAATAGGTTCCCTTGGATGATGAGGGCTTTGCCTTTGTGAGGGTATCCATCAACACCTTGATGTTTTCCTTGAGTTGATGATCTTCGAAGGAAATCTTGCCCACAGAAACATGAACGATATTGTTCTTGTCCAAACGGTATTCCACTTTACCCGCTTTGATTTCTTCAATCGCCCGGCCAACATCGAAGGTCACAGTCCCTGATTTGGGATTGGGCATCAGTCCCTTGGGTCCCAGAAGCTTGCCAAGCCTTCCAAGAAGTCCCATCATGTCAGGGGTTGCCACGATAACATCAAAGTCAAACCAGTTTTCCTTTTGGATTTTTTCAATCATGTCCTCGGCGCCCACATAGTCGGCTCCGGCATCAGTCGCTTCCTGAACCTTGTCACCCTTTGCAATCACCAGCACTTTTTTTGTTTTTCCAGTGCCGTGGGGCAATACGACCGCTCCTCTGACCTGTTGGTCGGCGTGACGTCCGTCAACTCCCAGTCGTGCGTGGATTTCAACGGTTTCATCAAATTTTGCAGAAGCTACTTCTTTGATCAGTTTGATTGCTTCATCAAGTTCGTAGGCTTTCGTGCGATCTACTTTTGACAGCATTTCGGTCATTTTTTTCGATTTTTTAGCCATTTTGTTTTCCTCCTTCGTGGTATTCGGTTGTAACCTCCCACAGGCCAGGTCTTACTCTTCTACGAGTACTCCCATACTTCTGGCGGTTCCCGCAATCATGCTCATTGCCGCTTCAACGCTGCCGGCATTCAAATCCTCC
The DNA here is from genome assembly GCA_002029975.1 of delta proteobacterium ML8_F1. Taxonomy (GTDB): domain Bacteria; phylum Bacillota; class Clostridia; order Peptostreptococcales; family Acidaminobacteraceae; genus ML8-F1. Next base: position 13,059 of record LQBE01000028.1, read on the forward strand.
ATCTTCAGTTCAGCAATCTTTTTAAGGTCGTCTTTTGAAAGGGTTGCCACCTTGTTCAGATTGGGTTCCCCCGATGCCTTGTCAATACCGACGGCTTTTTTGATCAACACTGCAGCCGGCGGTGTCTTTGTGATGAATGAATAGGACCGGTCCTGATAGACGCTGATAACTACAGGAATCAGCAGTCCGCCTTCATCCGCGGTCTTTGCATTGAACTCTTTGCAGAACTGCATAATGTTCACGCCGTGCTGACCCAGTGCCGGACCCACTGGAGGAGCTGGTGTCGCCTTTCCTGCAGGAATTTGCAATTTAATCATTCCTGTGACTTTTTTTGCCATTTTTTCCACCTCCTTGAATCAACAATAGTTATCTCAAAGCTTATTGCTTTTCGATCTGTGTGTATTCCAATTCTACGGATGTCTCTCTTCCAAACATTGAAATCATAACTTTAAGCGTGCTTTTTTCGTGGTTGAGATCTTTGACGATTCCCATAAAACTTTCGAAAGGTCCCGATACAACCTTGACCGTATCACCGACTTCAACATTGATCTCAGGATTTCTTCTTTCAATTCCCATCTTGAGCACTTCATCATTGCTCAGAGCCACAGGCTTGGAACCCGGACCCACAAACCCTGTGACACCCTTTGTGTTACGCACCACATACCAGGATTCACTGTTCATGATCATTTTGACCAGGACATAACCAGGAAAGACTTTGCGCTGCTTGATTTTGCGCTTGCCATTCTTGATTTCAATGACTTCTTCAGTGGGTACTTCCACCGACTGAATAATGTCTTCCATTCCGCGGTTTTCAACAATCTTCTCAAGATTGATCTTCACTTTGTTCTCATGTCCTGAGTAGGTATGCACTACATACCATTTGGCGGTATCCGTCACTGACAATCAGTCCCTTTCTTTACTTACATGAATAGTGTCAAGAGGGCTCTGAAGCCTGTATCAAAAATCCAGATTCCCACAGAGGTGATAAAACCCATGAAAAGTACTACGATGGTGTAGTTCGTAAGTTCTTTTTTTGTTGGCCAACTGACTTTTTTGAGTTCACTCATGACACTTTTGAAAAACTTGATTAAACCCAGCTTTTTCTTTTTTTCTGCCATTTTATCCACACCTTTTTAATTACTTTGTTTCTTTGTGCGTTGTGTGAGTCCTACAGAATTTACAGTACTTCTTCATTTCAATCCGGTCGGGATTGTTTTTCTTGTTCTTTGTCGTGTGATAATTTCTTTGCTTGCACTCTGTACAGGCTAAAGTAACCTTGACTCGCATTTAGCCACCTCCATTTAAATTTAACCACGAAACACAATTTAGACAAAATACGCCCTTATAACGTCACTAATATAAGCTATCACAATTTATTTTCCTTGTCAATCAAAACCACTAAAAAAGGGCCAGTGCAACTGGCCCTTGTCAATTACTCGTAAATCTCGATAACGCTGCCGGCGCCCACGGTGCGGCCACCTTCACGGATGGAGAACTTCAGTCCGTTTTCAATGGCGATGGGGGCGATCAGCTCAATGGTCATCTCGATGTTGTCTCCCGGCATGCACATTTCCACGCCTTCGGGCAGGTCAATGTTTCCGGTGACATCCGTAGTCCTGAAGAAGAACTGGGGTCGGTATCCCTTGAAGAAGGGCGTGTGTCGTCCTCCCTCTTCCTTTTTCAAAACATACACCTGTGCCATGAACTTCGTGTGGGGATTCACACTGCCGGGCTTGGCCAGTACCTGGCCCCGCTCAATGTCGGTTCTTTGAACCCCTCTAAGCAGTGCTCCGATGTTGTCCCCTGCCTGGCCCTGGTCCAGAAGCTTGCGGAACATCTCCACTCCGGTCACTACCACCTTGCGCTTGGCTTCCGCCA
>LQBE01000029.1 GCA_002029975.1 delta proteobacterium ML8_F1
ACAGCTTGCTGAAGTGCAGAATTATTTAGATTCACATTTTATCTTGAACAATGATATTGATCTGGGTGGTATTACCAATTGGGAACCTATAGGTTCTTTTAATACTAGTCTGACATCTAATGGCGCATTTACAGGCACTTTTGATGGTAATGACAATAAAATTACTGGTCTGACTATTGATGGGGCAACGCTTGGTGATAGAAATTCAGATCATCTTACTAAAGATCAGTTTGTGGGTTTGTTTGGTTACACATGGGGTGCAACCATCAAAAACCTAGGTCTACAAGTAGTCTCAGTTAAAGGTACAAAGAGTGTAGGCGGTATAGCTGGAAGTGTATTAGACACAACCATAGATAGTGTCTATGTGTATGGTGGAACGGTTGAAGGTACTGCCGTTGGTGATACAAAAGTTGGTGGTTTGGTTGGAAACATTTCCATCTCCAGTGGTGAAAGTCAAGACACCTTTAAAGATGAAAGTACAGTGAGTCATTCGTACGTACATCTTCAAGAGGTAAAAGGGGATAAGGCTGTTGGTGGCTTGGCTGGTAACGTGTTAGAGGCTAATACCATTGAAAACTCTTATGCCGCAGCAAAAGTTACAGGAACATATGCTGGTGGTTTGATTGGAAGTGCAGAAGTTGCTAAAATTATTGTAACGAACAGCTTCTGGGATACAGAAGAATCCGGTCAAAATTTAAGCAGAGGTGGTACTGGCAAGACCATGGCTGAGATGAAACAAGAAGCTACATTTACAGGATGGAATTTTAGTGACACTTGGTCAATCAAAGAAGCGGATGCTGAGGATCCTTATATATCCTACCCATACATATCTGCAAATGCCCAGGACCCTGCACCTGGTCGAGAGAATG
>LQBE01000030.1:0-8599 GCA_002029975.1 delta proteobacterium ML8_F1
TCAAAAAATCTTCTATTTCTGGGTTGACATTTTATAGCTGGTCTTTCCTGTTAAGCTCATATTATTTTACCACATTTTAAAAAAATGGCAACTATCAGAGATGGCCCAGGGCATCCACAAGAAATCCCAGAATCACCATGGTCACCCCAATGAGCGCCTCAGAAAAACCACTGTCATTGAAAGCCCTTTCTTTTTTCTGTCCGTCGGTCAAGGGCTGCATCCCGTCCCTGTGGGCAAGGCCACCGAAAAAAAAGGCGATTCTCTTGCCGGGGGATCCAATCAACTGAGCCGCAGAAAAAACCATCATCAGGGTTCCCCCGGCTAGAATGGCCGCAGTCGCCCCCTTCAGGGGGTCCTTGCCGGCAATCAATCCCAAAAGGCCTCCCACAGCACCCAAAACCACCGAGGCGGCTGTCCCCTTGTAGATGTTCCTGATGACTCTGATTATCCAGTTTCTCATATGAATTCCTCAACATCCCGATTGATTTGTGATATCCTGTTCACAATAAAAATTCAAGGAGTCTCCATGAAACCCCACTACAAAGGTGTATCGATGATTCTACTTTCCACCCTGTTCTTTGCGCTCATGGCACTGAGTGTCAAAGCAGTCAGCCACTATCCTCTGTATCAGATAGTATTTTTCAGAGGTGCTTTTGCTGTGGTTTTCTATCCCCTGTACAACACCATCAGGAAAATCCCCCTCTATCCCAACCATGTCAGGTACGTGTTTCTGAGAGCCCTTCTCGGAACTCTGGGAATATACTCCTACTTTTTCGCCATTGGCCGGCTCAGTGTCTCCAATGCCGTAATTCTCAACAAACTCTCCCCGTTTTTTGTGATTGTCTTCAGTTTTCTACTGCTCGGGGAGAAAATTCACTCCCATCAGACCCTCTCTATCCTTCTCGCCCTCGCAGGGGCGGTCCTGGTCATCAAGCCTGTCGGAGACTTTGAGGTCATCGGCTCACTTCTTGCTGTCTTCTCCGCAATTTTCGGCGGTGTCAGCTACGTGATTCTCCGTTACCTCAGAGACTACGACAAACCAGAAACCATTGTCTTTGTTTTCGCCCTGGTCAACCTGGTCTCCACACTGCCCTTTTTAGGAATTTACGGCTTTGTCGTCCCGCGCTCCGAAGATATGCTTCCCCTTTTTGCCGTCGGCTTCTCGGCAACCCTGGCTCAAACCTTTCTGACCTACGGCTACCGCTTTGCCAGTGCCTCCAGGATTTCAATCTATTCCTATGCCGATGTCATCATCACCACTGTCGCATCCGTCTTTCTGTTCAATGAAATCCCGGATTCAATCAGTCTTATCGGCACCGGAGTGATTCTGCTGTCGATTTATATCAGTTTCTACAAAACCGGCGAGGACTTATCGAGGAGTCTTTGATTCCCGGATTTCCAGGATGACCACATAGAGCCCGACCAGCAGGGCGCCGATGACGATAAAGGAATCCCCCACATTGAAGACCGCAAAATTGATCAGGCGAAAATCAAAGAAATCCACGACATAGCCCAGGCGGACCCGGTCCACGAGATTCCCCACGGCGCCTCCCAGGATCATGCTCAAACCAAGAAGCATCAGGGGAGGCTCTTTTTTGACTGTCGCGACAATCAGAAAAATCCCCAGGAAAAATATCACCACTGAGGTCATCACAATCAGCAGCTGCAGATTGTCCCTGAGTATGCTGAAGGCTGCTCCGGTGTTCTGTCTGAAGGTCAGATGAAAAACGTCCTGAATGATGGGAATCGTCTCAATTCGGGTGAGTTGCTCCAGTGCCCAGTACTTTGTCAGCTGGTCCAGAAAAAAGACGAATAGGGAAACTGCGGCGTAGCTCATGAAAACCTCCTCATTGCAAGGGAGACAGCAGGCGACCAAAGGCTTCTAAGGTCTTTTGCTTAATGCCCCTTTTCAAATGTTCCTCGTAATCGACCTCTTTTGAATCCTTGAGGTCGACCATGAAGTCTTCCTCCAGTCTGCGGGTGATTTCCTTCCCGTAGAGGAAAGCATTCACTTCATAGTTGGTGCCAAAGCTTCTGATGTCCATGTTGGCAGTCCCCACAGAGGCTGCAATGCCATCCACCAGAAGAATCTTGCTGTGTATGAAGCCTCTTTCATAGGTGTAAATTCTAACACCCGCCTCCAGGAGCCCTTCAATCGTGTCCCTTGAAGCCCAGTAGACAAAAAAGTGGTCCGGTTTGTTCGGAATGATAATTCTCACATCAAGACCGCTGAGAGCCGCTGTCTTCAGAGCCATTTTCAGACTCTCATCCAGCACGAGATAAGGCGTCTCCACCCAGATTTTCTCCTTTGCCGTGGCAATCAAAGAAAAAAATCCCTGATGAATGTTCTGCCAGTCACTGTCAGGACCGCTGGCTGCTATCTGGACCATGGTCTGACCCATATAGGGCATTTTCTTGTAAGGGGTTACCAGGCTGATATCCGCTTTTGAAACAAACTTCCAGTCAGAAACAAATATCCGCTGCAGGGTGTGAACCGCCTCTCCCCTGATTCTGAGGTGGGTGTCCCGCCAGAATCCCAGAGTCGGGTTCTTCCCGATATATTCATCACCGATATTCAGGCCTCCCACGAAACCGACCATGCCGTCGACAACCAGTATCTTGCGATGGTTCCTGTAATTGAGCTCCCGGGTGATGACGGGAAAAATCACCGGAAAAAAGGGAAAGATTTCCACACCGGCCTTCTTGAGGTCGGTCTTGAATTTCCTGCTCAGTCTGAAACTGCCCACGTCATCATAGATTACCCGGACCTTGATTCCCTCTTTGGCCTTTCGAATCAAAATTTCCTTCACCTTGTTGCCGATGGTATCCTCTTTGATAATGAAGTATTCCATGTGAATGGTCTCCCTGGCCTCATTCATCGCTCTGAAGATTCTTGTAAAGGTCTGAATGCCATTGGTGAGAATATCCACCTGGTTGTTGAGACTGAACAGGGAGTTGGAATTTTTGAGCATCAGTTGAACCACTCTGGAATGCTGGGACAGGATTTTGTCCGGCTCAAGGGTAATGGTGCTCAGATACTGCAGGGCATCACTTTGATTTTGTGCCATTTTGCCTTCAACCAGCTGGTCACTTTCATTTTTCTTCTTTGCCGCCCGTCGGGGAATCACATTTTTCCCGATGAGGATATAGAAAACAACCCCTATATAGGGTAAAAAAATCAACACCAGCAGCCAGGACAAGGTCCTGTGGGGGTCATCGTTGTCAAGAAAAATGAGAACCGCCACCATCAGGGCATACAAAATGAAGAACCGGCTCAGAATATTCCTTGCAACCCCCAGAAACTCCAGGAAACTGATTCTGAAATAATAAAGAAGCAGGATTACCAGTACGATTCCAATCAACACATACGTCAGTCCAAGGATTTTTTTAACCAACTTGTCCACCTCATGTTACAAACGGGTCTTGAAAGTTGCCGCCATGATTTTGTTGCCTTTTTTCGAAAACTTTTCCTCGTATTCGGTGACAATATTGTTAGAAAACCGGGAATCTCTGTGGACATCAAAGGAAATGTCCTTCATCGGCAGTTTAAGCGCAATGAGTTCTCTCAGGGTGAAATGGAAGAACTCCTCGTGGTCTGTCTTGAAATATATCCAGGCCCCGTCCTTCAGAATCCTGTCGTATTTTTCGATAAAATCCCTGTAGGTCAGCCTTCTCTTGTAGTGCCTTGTTTTGGGCCAGGGATCCGAAAAATTCAAGTAGAGTCCGTCCACACTTCTTTCCTTGAATATTTCTGTGATTCGGGCAACATCCATCACCATGAACCTCAGGTTGGGTATCCTTTCGGCGCCAAGTTTCTTGAGGGCCTTGAGCAGCACCTGGTCCCTGATTTCAACGCCGATGAAATTGATCTGGGGATTCTCCCGGGCAATCTGCAGGATGAACCGCCCCTTACCAACGCCGAACTCCGCCCTCACCGGTCGGTCATTGCCGAAGGCCTCCTGAAAATCAACCGGTCCTCCCGGGAGCAGATACGCCTCATATTTCTTGAATTCTGCCTCTATGTTGGCATCTTTTCGCAATCTCATCATTTACTCCGTAAACACTTTTGGATTTTCGCTCCACCTTTGCAGCACCCCAAAACTTTCTTCCTGAATATAACCCGTATCCCTTGCAATGGGAAGCAGGGTTTTGTAGTCCGTCAGGGATTCAAAGCTCATCTGGGCCTCAGCAAAGCGAATCAGCAACTCATCAAAATTATAATTGAAGATTGAAAAAACCGTCACCACTTCCGCCCCCGCCTCTCTGAGAGCCTCCACTGCCTTGAGAGCACTGCCTCCGGTACTGAGAAGATCTTCAATGACCACTACCCGGTCCCCCTTGCTGACAATCCCCTCAATCTGGTTTTGCTTGCCATGCTCCTTTGAAGCGCTCCTCACATAGGCCATGGGAAGCCCCATGAGATCCGCCACCCAGGCGGCATGGGCGATCCCCGCGGTTGCCGTCCCGACAATGACATCAATATCCTTTTTCAATCCTCGAATCCTGCCGACAAAGGCCCGGGCCACTTCTTTTCTGAAATCCGGATAAGCCATAATCAACCGGTTGTCACAGTAGATCGGTGATTTGATGCCTGAAGCCCAGGTGAAAAGATGGTCTTCGTCCTTGATCACCACAGCTTCAATCTCCAGAAGTTTTCTGGCAATCTCCACATTGTTCATTAGTCTATCCTCCTCACTCCACACCAAGACCTTCGATACCGTAGACATTTCTGGAATTCCACAGCATGTACTCTTCCACACCCAGCTCCTTCATAGCCTGAATCTGGAGATTGACCTCCCGGATGCCATAGGAAATATGACCCTTCACCCAGGTGGCTGTAAAATACTGGATCCACGGTCTGATGACCGCAGGGGTTTCGATATTCTGATTTCTCTGTATCGCATCCTTTGTCGCTTCTCTGAGAACCTCATAGGGATGGGCATCCGGCACCTCAAAGCCAAAATTACCCTGTCCATAGTGGGAAGGATAGGACATGGGACTGATGATGTCCACCACATTGCTGATGGCCTCCCAGTGCTGACCGATTCCCACATCATTGACCGCAGTCGCTGTCCATCCGTACACATCCGCTGAAATAAAGACTTCCTTCTCTTGCAGATCCTCCTGGGCCTTTTTGATGAAATCCTGGACCGCCTTGGTCTTGGTTTCCCCCAGAGGGTTCTTGTAGTCAAGCATGCTGTCAAGATTGGCTCCCCCTGAGGTGGGGAACCTCACGTAGTCATACTGGATTTCATTGAATCCCACATCCGCCGCTTCCTTCGAGACAGCAATCAAGTAGGCCCACAGGTCCTGGTCATAAGGAGACGCCCAGTAGATGCCATTATTGTCTTTGTAGGTGCCGCCGGTTTTGTAGCTAATGGCCCTCTCCGGATAAAGAGTGGCGTAACGGGGAGACTTAAAGGCCACCACCCTGGCAATCAGGTAGATGCCTTCCGCCTTCAGGCGCTCCATCACCGGTTCTATCTCCTTGATATGATAGCGGTAGCTGTCTTTGAACAAACCCTCTGCCGCTTCACTGGGATACAGGAGATTCCCGTTGTCATCCTTCACATCGATTATCAAGGTGTTGAGTTCGGAATTTTTAATCAGGTCAATATAATAATCAATATTACTCGCTGCCGAATTCCCGGAGACATAGATTCCCCTGACCTTCACCGGCGGATTGTTTTCAAAATCAGTATCCTTTTCATAGGCGCTGTAATCCACATCGCTGTACACCTTGGTAATGGCGGCAGCGACCTCTGCCCCGACGTAATCGGCATACACCCAGCCCACAGTGCCATTTTCGTCCTCTGCTTCGAGCCATTTTTCCTCTTGATTTTGCGTCAACATGAGAGGCTCTTTGTAATCCAACACCCTGAGCACTCTTGTTTGAGAACTTGGCCCCTCTCTAAAATTCAAACCCGTTATGGTGACATAGACCCTGTTGGCCTCTTCCTCAGGATCCTCTTGTGTTTCAGGCTCCACGGTTTCTTCAGGTTCAACGGTTTCTTCAGGCTCAACGGTTTCTTCAGGCTCCACAGGCACCTCAGACTCCCCGGGTGCTTCATCCGGTGTCTGCGTCGGTTCCGGCTCTTCTTTAGCCGGTTCCTCCTGGGCTGGATTTTCAACCACAGGCTCCTCCAAAGGGTCTGACTGACATCCCGAGAACATCAGAACCGCTATAAGAATGCCTGTAAACACTGTCACTTTGCTGTGATTCATTCTTCCACCTCACTTTAATGTCTAACGCCTTTATTCTACCATAAGTCCCCCTTCATAACATTATTATTCAAGGAATTCACAGGGTTAATGCACTGTGCTATAATTATTCATGAGATTCCACAGGAGGCTGATGAAATGAACACCAAAAAATTTTATATTATCAGCGAAGACATCCTCCCCGAGGTATTCGTCAAGGTGATGCTGGCAAAGGAACTCATCAACGCCAACAAGGTCCAAAGCATCACTGAAGCGGTCACCCAGGCTGGGATTTCAAGAAGTACCTACTACAAATACTGCGACCATATATTCTATCTGGAAGACGGCGCCCTGGGGAATTCCTCTACCATCAATCTCATTCTCAGACACGAGTCAGGCACCCTCAGTAAAATTCTTGACATCATCGCCCAGTGCAACGGCAATATTCTGACCATCACTCAAAATCCTCCTGAAAAAGGGTATGCCAATGTATCCATCCATTTTGACATTTCAGAAATCAGTACCAGCTTCAACGATCTGTTGACCCTCATCAAAGCCCTCAAGGGCGTGGAGCAAGTCACCCTGATCAGTATGCAGTAGTGTCCGCAAACAAAAAACAGGCTTTAAAGCCTGTTTTTGTTATCAGTAGAGATATTGTGCCACCATCCTGTAGTGGTCCGGAACACCCTTCACCGCATCGTACTCCATAATCTCCCAATGGCCGGCAATGCCGATGTCATGCATGCCCACCTCAAAGTAGAACATGGCGACTCCGGAATCCAGACACTGGGCAATCTCAGAAATCGTATCGCTTTTTTCAATGAAAAGATCAATACTGTTCTCCTTGACGAAGAACTGCCAGGGCTGGCGGTTCTCATAGGAGGGTGCGAGTCTCATGTAAAACAGGACCTCATGGATTCCAAGCTTTTCGAGATCCTCAAGACTGGGCGTCTTTCCCCACTCCTCGGTAAAGACAAATTCAACAATGGACTTTCTCCCGCTCACCGGTGTCTTTTCATAATGGGTTTCAATATTCGGATAGCCCATCTCCGTCAGTGAAGAAAGACCACCCTTGCCTGCAGAGGCATAGATATTCGAAAGTTTTCGTTCGCTCTTGGGGTAACCTATGGCAATCAAGGCCAGAATCTTTTTTTGAGACGCTATGCCCAGTACTTCTTTGGCCTTTTCAGATTCCGTGACTTCAATCCAACAGGTTCCGATATTCTCCTTTGTGGCATTGAGAATCAGCCATTCCCCCACATAGCCGGCGATTTTGCATTCCTTTGAATCCTCTTCACCCAGAATCGCATAATAATGGGGTGCTTCAATGATTCTCCCCTTGTAACCCGCCAGGCCCATCAGCTGCGGAGCCTTTTCAAAGCCATTTTCTATGAATCTGAATTCCACATGGGTCTGATTGACGACTTCAGGTTTGTGCCCCAACAAATCATTAAGGTACAGACGGTGCTCATGGCTCAGGGTCTTCTTTTTATACTCCCTGACGGACCTTCTTTTTTCAGCCAGCTTTAAACTTTTCATAGGAAACCTCCTTCTAGTCAATATATACACCGGAAAAACTGTTCATAAACTATCTTATCCGGTTGATGAGTTTTCCTATGCCCTCGATTTCAGCAACCACTTCATCGCCGGGTTTCAAGAATTTCGGGGGTTCAAAACCCATGCCAACTCCTGCCGGTGTCCCTGTGAGAATGATGTCTCCGGGAAGCAGCGTGGTCCCTTTGGAAAAGTCACTGAAAATCCGGTCGATGTCGAATATCAGCTGGCTGGTTCTTGAATCCTGGCGTACTTCACCGTTCACCTGGCAAGTGATTCTAAGATCCGGCGGATACTGGATTTCATCCGCAGTCACAATCACGGGGCCAAGGGCGGAGTGGGTGTCCAGGCTTTTGCCCTTGAACCACTGGATATGGTTGGTCTGCAGTTCCCGCATACAGAAATCATTGCCCACGGTGTAGCCAAAAATATACTCCTCGGCTTTCTCCGGGGGGATGTCTTTTCCTTCTTTAGCGACAATGATTCCCAGTTCCACTTCATAGTCCATGGTCTGATATCTGTCAAAGTAGCTTTCCACTGAACCCTGGCTACCTACTGTGCGGTGGGCAAGCTTGGTGAAATAAATCGGCTCGTCGGGGACACCGAGATTGGTTTTGATTTTGTGTTTGAGCTCCAGGGCATGGTCCTTATAGTTCTTGCCCAGACAAATCAGATTTCTTCTGGGTTGGGGAATCGGCGCCAGCAGAGTGACGGCTTCCAATTCCAGCGTCTGGGGTGAAAACTCAAGACGTTCAAGCCCCGAGTGTTCGATCAGCTCAAGAATCGTGGTGAAATTTTCAATTGCATGAATGGTCCGACCCTCCAGTTTTCCGATACGTGTTCT
>LQBE01000030.1:8719-22527 GCA_002029975.1 delta proteobacterium ML8_F1
TGTGAAAATCACTTTCAACGGTGCAGCAAAAATGGTCACCGGCTCCTGCCATCTTATTGAAACCGATACGGTCAAGTGCCTCATTGACTGCGGCATGTTTCAAGGCAGCGTCCGGGAAAAGCAGCTCAATTTTGAACCCTTTCACTTTGACCCCGCAACTCTGGACTTTGTCATTCTAACCCACACCCATATCGACCACAGCGGACGATTGCCCCTTTTGATCCAGCAGGGATTCAAAGGGAAAATCTACATGACACCGCCGACTATGGACCTGGTGGAAATCCTTCTCCTGGACAGCGCCAGTATCCAGGAACAGGACTATCAAAAGGACCCCGATCTTGTAGAAATTCTGTACAGTGAGGAGGATGTCTACAATACCCTTCAATACCGCTATCCCCTGGAATACGGCCAGTGGGTCACTGAAGGGGATCTTGAATTCCAACTCAGAGATGCGGGACACCTCCTGGGTTCAGCCTATGTCGTCATCCGCCACAAGCACAAGACCCTGGTCTTTTCCGGAGATCTGGGTCATGGCGCCGGTCTGCTTCAAAAGCCGCCGATGCCCCTGGAAGAAGCGGATTATCTCGTTCTTGAAAGCACCTACGGCAACAGGCTCCATCAACATATCGACCAGCGTCTTGAAAATCTCTATAACGAGGTCATGGCAACCGTGGCTGAAAAAGGCACCGTCATCATACCGGCCTTCAGTGTCGGAAGGACCCAGGAAATTCTCCACGCCCTCAAGACCTTTGCCCAAAAACAGGGCAGACTCAGGGAATTTGAAAAAATACCCGTCTATATGGACAGTCCCCTGGCCCTCAAAGCCACGGATATCTATCTCGAATACCAATCCTATCTCAGGGACAGCGTCACCAGGGAAAGCATTCAGTTCAAAAATCTGCGACAGGCGAAAACCATGAAGGAATCCATCGCTCTGAATTTCAACCGGGAGCCGAAAATTCTAGTGTCAGCCTCAGGCATGTGCGATGCCGGGAGAATTCTCAACCATCTCCCCGCCTATCTTCCCCTGGAGACCACCAAGATGCTCTTTGTAGGCTATCAAAGCGTCGAAAGTCTCGGCAGAAAGATACAACAGCAACAAAGCCCTGTTCATATCGGCAGGGAATCCGTAGTCAACCGGGCAAAAATCGTTACAGTTGAAGGCTTTTCAGGTCATGGCGACCGCAATGACCTCTTTGAATGGACCCAGTCCCTCAATAAACCACCTCTGAGAACTTTGTTGATTCACGGAGAAACCGATAGCTTGGAGGACTTCAAAAACTTCCTGGAAAAAAACCGCCATCAGGTCACCATTCCAGAATACCAGGAGACCATCACCCTCGATTTTTAAAAAACCCCCCGTCCCATTTAATAGTTGTATAGACAACAATAATGTGTTATGTTGTCTATACAACTATTTTTTAAGGAGAAATGCCCGTGCAGAATCAAGAAACCCTGGGAAAAACAATCAGCCATATCACCCGTGACCTTCACCGGTTTTTCCGATACCACGCTATGGACTCTGATATCGGCTGGGGTCAGTTGAGAATTCTGATTATTCTTTACCACCATGACGGAATCACACAGGACGCCCTGGGAAAGGAGCTTGATCTTGACAAGACTACGGTTACCCGGACCCTGCAAAAAATGGTGGCAAAGGAACTGGTTTTCAAAAAACCCAATCCTCAGGACCATCGCTCCCATCTCATCTGCCTGACCCAGAAGGCCAGAGACTTGAGCAAGTCAATCCATCAGACCAAAAAGAAGGCCAATCAGCAGCTGGCCAAGGGACTGACCCCCGAAGAACTCACCACCTTGTGCGCACTCCTTTCAAAGGTCAAAGCCAACGCACAGGAAATGATACAGGAGGAAATCCATGAATAGTCACAGTACGCTGTTGGGACAGGAGGATATTCGAAAGCTGCTTGTCCGTCTTTCAACCCCGGCCACCATCGCCATGATCGTCAATGCCCTGTACAATCTCATTGACACGATCTTTGTCGGAAGAGGCGTGGGTTACCTGGGGATTGCCGGACTTTCGGTCGCCTTTCCCATCCAGATGATCATCATGGCCTTCGGGATGATGGTAGGAATCGGTGCCGCCTCTTCTGTCTCAAGGAACCTCGGCGCCGGCAATCTCGAGCGAGCGGAAAAAGTCGCAGGCAATTCCTATACCTTGATTCTCATAATCATTGTCCTAATCTCAACCTTCGGTCTGTTGTTTACTGACCCCATTTTAAGACTCTTCGGCGCCACTGAAACTATCCTGCCCTATGCCAGGGACTATATTCGAATCATCTTTCTGGGATCCATCTTCTTTTCCTTCGCCGTCAGTTCGAACAATCTTATCCGGGCCGAGGGCAACGCCAGGGTAGCCATGTATGCCATGATCATCGGTACCGGCCTCAATATCCTTTTAGACCCTTTGTTCATCTTTACCCTGGACATGGGCATCCAGGGCGCCGCCCTGGCCACCATCCTCGCCCAGTTCATCTCCTTTGTCTACATCCTGGTCTATCTCAAAAGCGGCAAAAGCTCATTGAAAATCGCCCTGCACCATCTGAGGCCGGAGGTGTCCATTGTCAGGGAGATTCTCGGCGTCGGCCTGCCCACCTTTGTCAGACAGATCAACGGCAGCCTGCTGGCCATCATCATGAACAATACCCTGGGCTTCTACGGCGGCGATATTGCCATTACGGTCTACGGCATCATCAACCGGGTCATGATGTTTTTATTGATGCCCATGTTTGGAGTTGTTCAGGGAATGCAGCCGATTGTCGGTTTCAACTACGGCGCCCGGAAATTCGACCGGGTGAAGGAAACCCTCAAATATTCTTTGGTCACCGTCACAGGCTTCGCCCTTTTCGGATGGATTTTATCGCGACTTTTTCCCCGGTTCATCCTTGGGATTTTTACCACGGAAGCCGCCGTTATCGACTTGGGCATGACGGCCATCCACTATATTTTCCTGGCCATTCCCATCATCGGCATCCAGATTATCAGCGGGGCCCTTTTTCAGGCCCTGGGAAAATCCAAGCCAGCCTTCATCCTGTCAATTCTGCGTCAGATGCTCATTCTCATTCCCCTGGTCCTCATCCTTCCCCTTCTTGGCTTCGGCCTCCTGGGGGTCTTTATCGCCTTTCCCGTCTCAGATGTCATTTCCACCGCCATCAGCGCCTTGATTCTCAAACAAGAGGTGGACAAAATGCATCTGTAGAAATCCTTTTGACGGAACAAAAAGGCACACTCAGCAGCCGGCCGGTTCTCTCAGTCGATTTCATACTCCATTTTGCACCCGTTTAGTAGCATAAAAATAATCAGCTAGAGAACAGCTGATTTTTTTAATGCCCTGTAAATGACTCTGCCGGTGAGCCCTGCCAGCACTGCTTTGATGACATCCACCAGGATGAAGGGATAAATTCCAAACTTCAGTGCCGTAGCCATGTTTATGGGATTCGAGGGAGCAATGACCAGATTGTAAATCATGTAGAGGTAGGCGACCCCGAAAATGTAGATAGGTCCCAGCCCTGAAAGGGATACCAGAATCCATTTGAGGGTTGAGTGGGTCTGTCTTCCCTCTACCAGTCTGCCCACAAGAAAACTGGCAAACACAAACCCCACGAGATAGCCGAAGGTCGGACTTGCCAGGATAGAAAAACCTGCTTTCCCTCCGGCGAACACAGGGAGTCCCAGCACCCCCATGGCAACATAAACCAAAGTGGCCAGGGAACCCTTCCTTGATCCCAGAATCATCCCGGACAGAATTGCGAAGTAGCTCTGGAGTGTAAAGGGTACCGGTCCTATGGGGATGCTGATATAGGCGCTGATGGCCAGCAAGGTCACCATAATCGAAATCACCAGCATGTCTCTTGTTTCAATCCGCTGCATGAGAAAACCTCCCTATAAGGAATAATAAGGAAGTTTCACCGGATTGTCAACCCATTTTTATTTTGGTTGACAACCTATCTTCTCAAACCTGCCACAAGGCGTCCCGGCCTGTCAATCAGATCCAGGGCATCGGTTATGGAGGCGACCATCAAATCCCCCTTGGCCATCGCCTCCAGGGAAACACCCTCGGGATTCATGACCACCACTCCGATAGCCGCCGCTTCAAGCATCAGCGCATCATTGGCGCCGTTGCCGAAGGCAATGACCTTTTGCCTCCCCAGAGATTCCACATATTCCTTCTTTTCCAGGGTTCCCCGCTCTCTGGAAATGATTCTCACCTCAATACCGGTGTTTTCCAGTTCCTTTTTTACGGTGCCATAGGTATCCGCCGTAATGACCGTCACCCTCAACTCCCGGGCCAAAGCCACCAACCGCCGATACACCGCCTCTGCCATTTTTCCATCCGTGGCCAGTGTGCCGTTGTAGTCAAATACAAGTTCTTCGATGTCATAATTCTCCCTGAAAGGGATTGAAAACTTCAACACAGGTTCCACCCTCCTGTCGGACAAATTTAAAACTGCTGTAGTTACAGTCTAGCATATTTATGACTTTCCATCACCGACGACAGAAATTTTCTCGATGAAGAGATATTCTTTAATCCCTTCCAATGTCGCATAGATCAGGGGAATCACCACAATTGTCAGAAAGGTCGCTGCAGTAATGCCGCCGATAACTGTGATGGCCAGAGGTGAAAACCGCTCAGAACCCAATGCCAGTTGAAGGGCCAGGGGAAGCATTCCCACCACGTCTGAAATCGCCGTCATCATGATTGGCCTGAACCTCTGCCGGATGGCTTCCTCGATGGCCTCATGAATTGTTTTTCCCTTTTCCCTCTGTCGGTTGATGGCATCCACCAGGAGAATGGCATTGTTGACCACTGTCCCGGCCAGAAGGATGATTCCCAGAAGCACAGGCATACTCATTACCTTTTGGCTCAGGCCCAGGGCGGGTGCGATGCCAATCGCCACCAGGGGAATCGCCATCATGATGGTCAAAGGATGGAGAAAGGATTTGAATTGAGGGACCAGGATCAAATAGACGAAGAATATCGCCAGGGAAAGCAGAAATACCATATCCCCTACGGATTCCGTGAGGGTTTCCTGCTCTCCGGTGAAACTGATTTCATAGCCCGAAGGCAGATTCATGCCATCAATCCTGTCCTGGATATCCTGAACCACATGGCTGAAGGCCCTGTCCTGTGTAAATCCGAGGATACGCACACTGTAATTGAGGTTTTCCCTCTCAATCAAATTTGACCGGGTCAGGAACCGTTCCTCCACAAGGTCTCCCAGGGGAACTGAAAATCCCAGGGGGGTGGCAATGGGAGTGGTTTTGAGCGTGCTCATGTCCGCATCGAAAGAGGTGTCATACCGGACATTGATCTCAATATTTTCAAGGCCTGACACGTTCATATCTGTTGATTTGATTCCCGCCATGGCGCCGTAAAGCTGTTTGGAGACCTCCACAGTACTCAGCCCATAGGCTTTGGTTCTGTTGGCATCAATGGCCAATGCCACTTCTTCGTAGTCGTTATTATAACTGGTATAGAGATTGGTGGTCCCTTCTACTGCATTCATCTGTGCAAGGAGCTCATCCGCCAGGTGGTAGAGGACATCGAGGTCCTTTCCTGTGATTTTGACGGCAATGGGGGCTGCCGCACTGGTGACCGCAGTCCCTCCCTTTTCCTTGACCACATATCGGTTGACCCCGGGAATACTTTCCACCATCCCCCTGAGATCCGACTGAAATTCCCAGATGCTCTGGCTGCGGTCTTTTCGCGAGGTCAGGTTAATCGTCGTGATGCCCTGGTCCGATCCCATCATCCCGAAGTCGCCCATCTGGGTTGAACCGGTTTCACGGCCGATTTTCGTGTCAAAGCTCACTACCTCGGACTGTTCAAAAAGATAATCCTCCAGTTCCTCAAAGGCTTTCATGGTTTCCTCAAGGGGAGTCCCCGGCACCATTTCCATGGTGACATAGGAAACGCCACTGTCGAATTTGGGCAGCATTTCCATCCCATTGAAAAAAATGAAGGCGCCGCTCAAGGCCAGGGCTGCAAAAAGAGCTGCAAAGGTTCTTCGCTTGTGGGCCAGTACCTTCGACGTGATGCCAATGTACCAGTACATCAGCCCGTTCATCATTTTGTTGAAAGGGTCGGAAAATTTCATCAGCCAGCCTGTAATCCCCGGCATCCTGACGGGCGCCATAAGCACACTGAGCAGGGGAATCATAAGAAGTGCCACGACAATGGATGAACCAATGGCAAAAATCAGGGTGAGAGACAAGGGCCGAAACATCTCTCCGACAAAGCCTTCGACAAAAAGCAGCGGGACGAGAACAATAAGGGTGGTCGTGACTCCCGCAATACTGGGCAGCGCCACTTCCCGGGTGCCGTCTATGGCAGCCTGCCGGATGTTTTTTCCGCTCCTTGTGTGATCTGATATGGCCTCGACAACGACAACAGCCCCATCAACGACAAAGCCTATGGAAAGAATCAAAGCGGAAAGGGTCACCAGGTCCAAGTCCATGGAAAACAACCTCATAAGACTCAGGGTACTGAGAAACACCAGGGGCATGGAGACAGAAACCACCAGGGACTGGCCGACATGACCGATAAAAAGGAGAATGACCACCATGGTCATCACAATGGCTATAACCACACTGCTGGTCATGTTGTCCACCATCTGGTTGGTGAAAACTGCATCATCATTGGCGACTGTAAAGGTAATCTGGGGGTAGGCTTCTTCCAATTCGTAGATTTTTTCGTGAATGGCGGCTATTACCTTGACTGTATTGGCATCCACTTTTTTAGTGATTGAAAGGGCCAGGGATTCCTCGGAGTTGAGATGATAGGCACTCTCCTTGTCCTGAGTCCCCAGGGAAATCTCTCTATTACCGTCGTGCCGGGAAAAGTCGGAACCCCTTGTCCTGAGTCCCCAGGGAAATCTCTGCAAAGCTGCCCAGGGAAACCAACCCGCCACCCTGGGTGGGTATGCCGATATTCCTCAAAGCCTCCAGATCCTCAATGGAGTCTTCTATCCGAACAAGAAGATCCCTGCCGTCATAGGTAATCTGCCCACCGGGCGCCGTGACATTGTAAACCGACAGGGTATGGGCTACCTTTTCGGGACTCAGCCCATAGGATGCCGCCTTGATTTTGTCAATGGCAACCTGAACCTGGGGATTGTAGCCCCCAAAAATTTCCACGGCCGCCACTCCCTCAACCAGTTGAAACTCCGCCAGGAGATTTTTATCGGCAATATTTCTCAGCGCATTCATTTCAAGGGTGTCGGACAACAACCCAATCGTGATAATGGGCATATCAGAGGTGCTGAATTTCAGAACCTGGGGTTCCTCAATGGTCTGAGGCAACTCCTGCTTGATCCGTGTCAGGGTGTTCTGAATATCGATAGCCGCCTGATTCACATCCGTGGCATAATCAAAGGTGAGATTGAAGACACCGATAAAATCCTGTGAGACGGATTTAATGTCGCTGATA
Source organism: delta proteobacterium ML8_F1 (assembly GCA_002029975.1). GTDB lineage: Bacteria > Bacillota > Clostridia > Peptostreptococcales > Acidaminobacteraceae > ML8-F1. Next base: position 16,167 of record LQBE01000030.1, read on the forward strand.
CCTTCGAGCTTGGCAAAAGCCTCCTCCATGGGCTTGGCCACATCCGCTGAAACATCCTTTGCGGAAGCTCCGGGATAGGGCACCACGACGGTGACCATGGGTGGGGAGGTGTCCGGGGAAAGCTGGGTATTCATGGTCATCTTGCTGAAGATTCCAAAAACAAGAATTGCAATCATCAGGGCAAGAATCACATACTTTTTTTCTATAGAAAACCGTCCGAAATCCACTTTTACCCCTCCCCGTTGAGTACATAAATTGAAGCCTGGTCATAGAGACTTTCTATCCCTCTGACTGCAACCCTTTCCAGGGGATCAAGACCCTCGAGAATCTCAACCATGCCAGAGACTTCACGGCCTGTCTCTACCTTTCTCTGGGAAACCGTATTGTCCTCGTTTGCCACATAAACCACGGTCTCTTCCCCGAGCTGCCTGACAGCCTCAGCGGGCACAAACAAGCCCTCAATCCGCTGCTGATTGTGAATTTCAACCGTCACACTGGCTCCCACAAGAAGCCCTCCTGCCTTTTCAGGCTCACTGAAAACAACCTCCACGGAACCCCGGCGTGTTGTCTCGTTGACCTGGGGTGATACCATGGAGACCTCACCCTCGTACTCCCCGCCATTGATGATGAGATTCGCTTCAGACCCGAGCTTCACTTTGGAGAGATCCCCTTCGGAAAGGGAGAGAACCACCTTGTATCCTGAAGGCTCTTCGACTTTGACCAGGGGCTGGTTGGGCATCACCAGATCACCTTCATCCGATGCAATAAAAGAAACCACGCCGTCAAAGGGGGCCTTGAATACCGTTTCCTCAATAGAAATTCTTATCTCCTCAAGACTGCTCTCAATCTCGTCAAGCTGGCCCAGAACTGTCTGATGCTGGCTCTTCATCTCTTCATGCTGAAGAGAAGCCGTATTTTCAAGCTCCCGAAGCTGCAGCCTCAGTCCCTCGACACGAAACTGGATTTCCTCGTAGACACTTTGTGAGACTCCTCCCATCTCATAGAGAACCTTAAGCTTCTGGGCTTCTTCAGAGTAGTAACGATACGAGCTCCTCAAGGCAGCAATCTTGTCCACAATAGGATTGACACTGTAGAACCCGTCAACCTGTTCTTTCAAAAATTGCTCCTTGTCCTTCAAGAGTACTCCTCTTCTTTTGAAGGGTTTCCAGCCTGGCTTCAAGGTTTGAAGCATCCAGAACAAGAATAACCTCTCCTTCTTTAAGAAAATCCCCTTCATCAAAATTTCTCTGTGTGACATTAGAAGAAATTTTTGATGCAAGGGTCACCTGTCTGAGGCTTGTCAGGGTCCCCGGGTAATCGGTCTTGTCCTCGATGACTTGTTGTTCAACGGTGTACAGTGCCGTGACCTGACCCTTTGAAACATCAGCCTCAGCACTGAAAAGACTGTCCATGTTGAAAACAAGTGCCCCTGAAACACCCAAAACTGCTAGAATTCCCACGAGTCTGTAGAATCTTTTATCCATTGTGAGTTTCATTTTTTCACCTCATATTATTCTTTAGTACCCTCATTATAGGAATCCCGTGAATCCTTAGTAGGTAACAGAGGTTACCGAGCCGGTTCGTCTGTCACTGAACTTGTGAATTCCAGCCCCATCTAGTAAACTGAAGCTGTAGAAAGAAATCGTCTTTAAAGGAGTGACACTCCAATGCTTCATCAGGATTTACCCCTGTTTGAACAATTGAGGGAAGAGGATCTCAAACCCTTCGAAAAAAAAGGACTGATCCGGGTAAAAAGCTACGGAGATGGTGAAATCATCTATTTTGAGGGAGACCAGTGCCAGACCTTCGATCTGATTCTTGAAGGGAATTTGAAAGCCCAGAGCATCAATATTTCAGGAAACATTTTCACCGTCACCAATTTTACCAAGGGTGACTCTCTGGGGGCCAACCTCCTCTTTGGCTATCGCAATCTTTACCATATGACCATCACCGCCCAGGGGAAGGTACAGATTCTCCAACTGGACAAATCCGTCATTATGCCCCTTTCCCAGAAATCCGAAAAATTCCTGCAATACTTCATTGAATCCCTCTCCAACAACACCACCATCCTCGGCGAAAAACTCACAACCCTGGGTTCCCGGTCTCTCAGAGAAAATATCATCCATCTTCTGGATACCTTGTCCATGAAGCAGGGGACTCTCAAAGTCACCCTGCCCTACAGTCGCCAGGAACTGGCCGACCAACTGGGGGTACAACGGCCCTCTCTTTCAAGGGAGTTCGGCAAAATGAAGGCAGAAGGGCTGATTGATTTTGTAAAGAATCAGGTCACCATCAAATACAAATGACCCCCCCAAGTGGCCCTGTGAGCCCATGAAAAAGCCCCCGTGCAAAATGCACAGGGGCTCTTTTTTATGAATCAGGGTCCATACTCAAGACCCGGAATCCAGATTTGATTCTAGTATTCCATTTTTGTCATTCTGACGTAGGACTCATAACGATCCTTGGCGTTCTCCTCAGCTTCCTTGAAGAGGACTTCAGCTTCCTCCGGGAAGGTATTGAGCAGGGTCGTGTAACGCACCTCGCTCATCAGGAAGTCCTGGAAGCTCTCTGAAGGTGCCTTCGAATCGAGGACAAAGGGATTCTTTCCCTGATCCTTGAGTCTTGGATCAAATCTCCACAGATGCCAGTAGCCGGCCTTGACGGCAAGGTCCTGCTGTCTTTGAGTCGTTCCCATCCCCGTCTTGATACCGTGGGCAATACAGGGGGCGTAGGCAATAATCAATGACGGTCCATCGTAGCTTTCCGCTTCAGCCAGGGCCTTCATGAATTGATTCTTGTTGGAGCCCATGGCGACCTGTGCCACGTAGATGTACCCGTAGGTTGTTGAAATCATACCCAGGTCTTTTTTCTTGGTTTTCTTGCCGGAAGCCGCGAATTTGGCCACCGCTGCAGTCGGCGTCGCTTTTGAGGACTGTCCGCCGGTGTTGGAGTAGACCTCGGTGTCAAATACCAGAACATTGACATTCTCACCGGAAGCCAACACGTGGTCGAGACCGCCGTAGCCGATATCATAGGCCCAGCCGTCACCACCGATGATCCATACGGATTTCTTGATGAGATAATCCTGGTCAGCGGCTATTTCTTCCAGAAGCTTTTTCGCTTCAGGATTCTTGATATCCTCCAAATGATTCAAAATCGGGAGAATCTCAAGGGCGGCTTTCTTGGACCCATCCGCATCATCCTTGTTTTCAAGCCATCCCGCCAGGGCCGACTTGATTTTTTCATCGACCTCAAGGGTCATGATTTGTTCCATTCTGGCAGCCATATTGCTTCGGATGGTTTTCACACCAAGGGCCATGCCATAGCCGTACTCCGCATTGTCTTCAAAGAGAGAATTCGCCCAGGCCGGGCCTTTGCCCTCTTTGTTCACCGTATAGGGAGTCGATGGAGCACTGGCACCCCAGATGGAGGAACATCCCGTAGCATTGGCAATCATCATGCGGTCTCCGAAGAGCTGGGTCACGGTTTTCATGTAGGGGGTCTCGCCACAGCCCGCACAGGCACCCGAGAATTCAAAGAGAGGCTGAGCGAATTGTGAGCCCTTGAGAGTGTCTTTCTTCATGATATTGTCCTTGGGAGTCAGGGTCACGGCAAAATCCCAGTTGGGGATTTCTTTTTCAACCTGGGTTTCAAGAGGCTTCATGACAATGGCCTTGTCCTTGGCGGGACAGATGTCCACACAGTTGCCGCAACCGGTACAATCGAGGGTGGAAATCTGAATCTTGTACTTGAGTCCTTCAAAGCCCTTGCCCATGGCGTCCAGAGTATCGAAACCCGCCGGGGCATTCTTCATTTCCGTTTCATCAGCCAGGAAGGGTCTGATGGCCGCATGGGGGCAGACAAAGGAGCACTGGTTGCACTGGATACAGTTGTCCGGTTGCCACTCTGGCACGGTGACTGCGATACCCCGCTTCTCATAGGCGGAGCTGCCAGGTGTAAAGGATCCGTCGGGAGCGTCGGCAAAGACACTGACCGGCAGACTGTCACCCTTCTGGGCATTCATGGGTCGCAGGATATTCTTGATGAAACCGGGTTCTTCCAAAGCGGCTTCCTGTGCGGCTTCTTTTGCCTCAAGCCACTCGGCGGGCACCTTGATTTCCACGAGATTCTCAATCCCCTTGTCAACAGCTGCCTGGTTCATGGTTACAATCTTTTCACCTTTTTTACCGTAGGCATCCACAATGGATTCCTTGAGGTATTTCACGGCTTCATCAACCGGAATCACCTTGGCCAGGTCAAAGAAGGCCGCCTGCATGATCATGTTGATGCGATTGCCGAGACCGATTTCACTGGCCAGGTCCGTGGCGTTGATGGTGTAGAATTTAATCTCATTCTCAGCGATATATTTTTTCATTGCAGCTGGAAGATGGGTTTCCAGTTCAGCCGCGTCCCATTTGCAGTTCAGGACAAAGGTCCCGCCTTTTTTCAATCCTGTCAGCAGATCATACTGGTTGACATACGCCTGATTGTGGCAGGCCACATAGTCGGCTTCCTCAATCAGGTAGGTGGACTTGATGGGGTTCTTGCCAAACCTTAAATGAGAGATTGTGACGCCACCGGATTTCTTTGAATCATAGGAGAAATAACCCTGGGCATAAAGATCTGTCTTGTCTCCGATGATTTTGATGGCTGATTTATTGGCGCCGACAGTTCCATCAGACCCAAGACCCCAGAACTTGCATCGGACGGTACCCTCGGGTTCGGTGACGATATGCTCCCCAGTCTCAAGGGAAAGATGCGTTACATCATCCACAATGCCGATGGTGAAGCCGTTTTTAGGCTTGTCTTCCTTGAGATTGTCGTAAACCGCCTTGATTTGGGAAGGCGTGGTGTCCTTGGATCCCAGACCGTATCGTCCGCCCACCACAAGAGGTGGTTTTTCGGCTTCAAAGAAGAGTGTTCGAATATCCTGGTAAAGAGGTTCTCCCAGGGCACCAGGCTCCTTCGTCCTGTCAAGAACAGCAATCCTCTTCACACTCGGCGGACACACTTCGAAGAAATGTTTGGCTGAGAAGGGTCTGTACAGTCTGACTTTGATCAAGCCGACTTTTTCCCCCTTGGCCGTCAGATAGTCAATGGTTTCCTCGATGGTGTCAGTCACTGAACCCATGGCAACGATAATGTTTTCAGCATCAGGAGAACCGACATAATTGAAGGGCTTGTAGGTCCTTCCTGTCACCTCGCTGATTTTTTCCATGTAGTCAGCAACGATATCCGGCACATCGAGATAGTACTGATTGGAGGCTTCTCTTGCCTGGAAGAAAATATCCGGATTCTGGGCGGTTCCCCGGGTAATCGGTTTTTCAGGCAACAGGGCTTTGTTTCTGAAAGCACGCACCTTGTCATGGTCTATCAGTTCGGCAAAGTCATCGTAGTCAATCAGCTCGACCTTTTGTACCTCGTGGGAGGTTCTGAATCCGTCAAAGAAATGGACAAAGGGAACACTGCTCTTGATGGCACTCAGGTGGGCGATGCCGCCAAGATCAATAACCTCCTGTACAGAGCCCGAGGCCAGGAGGGCAAATCCCGTCTGCCGGGTCGCCATGACATCGGAATGATCCCCAAATATTGAAAGGGCGTGGGAGGCTACTGCACGGGCACTGACATGAAACACTCCCGGGAGCAGCTCGCCTGCGATTTTGTACATGTTGGGAATCATCAGTAACAAGCCTTGGGAAGCAGTAAAAGTAGTCGTCAAGGCTCCCGCCTGCAGCGCGCCGTGGACAGCACCGGAAGCGCCACCTTCAGATTGCATTTCTGACACAACCACTGGTTGACCAAAAATATTTTTCTTGTCATTGGCAGCCCATTCGTCAACTATCTCTGCCATAGCGGAAGAAGGTGTGATTGGATAAATCGCTGCAACATCAGTAAACGCATAGGATACATACGAAGCTGCAGTATTTCCATCCATAGTTTTGAAAGCTTTTTTGCTCATCAAGAATATCCTCCTATTCTATTATACATATTCACTTCTAGTATAGTATACAATATACAGACCGTCAATTAAGAATCCCTATAATCTAATCCATGTTATCCATAATCCATTATCACCAACCCGGGTATTTGACACTTGCATAGAAGAAAAACCGCGGAAAGCCTCACAGGGGCTAATTTTTTTGTCAAATTTTTAAAATATTTAATGCGTGATACGGCGTGATGTGTTATAATAGAGGTATATAAGGGAGGAATTCATGTGCGTCTTAAGGTCTCCAAATCCAAGAACTCCGCTTCTTTTTATGTCACTAAAACTGTTTATATCGATAAAAAAGAGAAAACCATCACTGTAGAAAAGCTCGGGACTGAAGTATCACTGAGAGAAAAATTGGGCGGACAAGAT
>LQBE01000031.1:0-449 GCA_002029975.1 delta proteobacterium ML8_F1
GCCGCGGTTCAGGCCCTGCTTCTGAAACTGATCACCGAACATGAGGCCATTATCTTCAACGGTGACGGCTACTCTGACGAATGGCACGCCGAGGCGGCCAAACGGGGACTCTCCAACCTGAAAACAACCCCCGAGGCTTTGCCCGAACTGACCAAACCCGAAGTGATCAAGCTGTTTTCCAGCTATGAGGTGCTTTCCGAAGCCGAACTGCACTCCCGCCAGGAAATCTACCTGGAACAATACTGCAAGAGCATCAACACCGAGGCCAACCTGGCCATCCGCATGGCCAAGACCATTATTTTCCCGGCTGCCATGCGCTATCAGGGCGAGCTGGCCGCAACCTGCGCCAACCTCAAGGCCATTGGCCATGACGTGAAAATGCTCACCCTGGAAGACGTCACGGCCAAGCTGCGCACCCTCCAGCAATCCGTGGCCGAACTGGAACAGCT
>LQBE01000031.1:581-2032 GCA_002029975.1 delta proteobacterium ML8_F1
GGTCCCTGCCCAGTTACCAGGAGATGCTGTTCATCAAATAGTTGTACCCGGAAAACGGGCCTCTGGGTCCTTTTCCAGCACCATCCCCTCCACGAAAAAGCCGCCTCTTTGGGCGGCTTTTTCGTGGAGGGTTTTTATCATATACTGGTTCAGGCTGAAACGATTAAATTTTCTTGGCTCATTATGCGTTCCCGACTGTAATTTTTTTCTGGGAATCCCAACGGGATTCAGTCCCCCAGCCCAGGGTTGCGGCTCTGCCGCTACCCTGGGAAATGCGGTATATTTCAGTCTACCCCAAAGGGGGTTGCGTCCATAAAAGTGAAAAACAACCAGCAACTTCAACAGACGCAACCCCTTGGGGTTGTTTCTCTTTCTTTCAATGATCCCAGGGTAGTCCAGCCTCTGGCTGGCCAACCCTGGGCTAAAGGACGATGCCCCGTTGGGGCATGAACCGATGAAAAATGAACCGATGAAAAATCATGCATTGGCGAGCCAGCCGCCCGAAACGCATATTGAGTCTCTCGATTTTTTTCGATTTTCAACTCTACAAAAAATGTCAAGTCAATTCGACATTATTGTAGGGATGGTCTGGCTTGTATTGCATTTTTGTAAAAAATGACTCTGTGTAAGCCAGGTTTGTTGAGCCGTTATTTATCGGCGAAAAGCAACCGGGCCAGGGCCTGGAACTGGTCCGGAGAAAACCGTTCCGGCCGGGTACTTGGATCCAGGTTCTGTGTGCTTAACCAGCCCTCCAGTTCCGGCCGCCAGAGAGGCTTGAGGATGGTCTTGATCTGCTTGCGCCGCTGTTGGAAGCAGATGTGCAGCAGCCTGCGCAGGTTCTGTTGCTCGTCGCGGGACAGGGGAGCAGGGCCGGGCAGAAAACGAATCACCGCGGAATCCACCCTGGGCCGGGGATAAAAATTCCCCGGTCCCACCACGAACAGCTTGCGGACCTGAACATGGCTTTGCACCCAGACACTCAAGGCTCCGTATGCACGTGACCCCGGGCTGGCGGACAGGCGCTGCGCCACTTCGTTCTGGACCATGAAAACCGCCTGCTCCAGGCTTGTTGTCCGGGCCACGATTTCCCAGATCAACGGGGAGGCCACGTTGTAGGGCAAATTGCCGATCAGCCGCCATCCCTGGCCCAGCCGCTCCCAGGCAAAGCGCAGGGCATCCATGGCCACCACGTCTACTTCCGGCCATTGCCGGCGCACCTTCCTGGCCAGGTCCGGATCTTTTTCCAGGGCCAGGAATCGACCTGCCTCCAGACGCAACCAGCGGGTCAGCGCCCCCTGGCCCGGCCCGATTTCCAGGACCTGATCGCCGGGCCTGACCTCCAGCGCGGCAACGATCTTGCGGGCCAGGCCCTGATCGCGGAGAAAGTTTTGGCCCAATGCTCGCTTGGGGCGGGCCGGAGCGGTGCTGGTCACTTTGCGCCTCCCTGGTGC
>LQBE01000031.1:2124-2758 GCA_002029975.1 delta proteobacterium ML8_F1
GTGTTGATGGGCGCGAATGGCCTTGAGGGTCAGGACATAGGTCAAAACAGCGCAGGGCAGGCCGATCAGCACCCCGCCAAGGAACATGCTTCCATAAAAATGGGTGCCTTTTTGCAGGAGGTCATGGATGGTCAGGTGCTCCGGATTAAAGCGCCCCCGGGTGTCGGGAAGTAAAAACCGGCCCAGCCGGAACATGAACAGGTACAGGAATGGAATGGTCAGGGGGTTGGTGACCAGGGTGCCCATCAGGGCCGCCAGTTTGCTGCAGCGCAGGGCCACGGCCACGGCCAACACCAGCACGGTCTGAAAGGGAATGATGGGCAGAAGGCCCACGAACATGCCCAGGGCCATGCCCAGGGCAATATCGTGGGGTGATGATTTGGTACGCAGAATTCGTTTATACAGATGGCGAATGCCGCGCAGCAGATTCTCCCACCAGACTCGGGTGGGCCGAGGATTGGTGTGCACCTGAATTACGCAAGGACGTCAAAGCGGTCAAACTGCATGCTGAAACCGGCACGTCCCTGGGATGCGGAGCGCAGGGCAGTGGAAAATCCGAACAGCTGGCGCATGGGGGCGTCGCCGGTGATGATTTTGGCGCCGGCCCGGTCAAACATATTGCCCACCTTGCCGC
>LQBE01000032.1 GCA_002029975.1 delta proteobacterium ML8_F1
CAAAATTAATTTGAACAGTAGCTTGACTACATGTTCGGTATACAAGGAGAATAATTCATGATCGGTTCGAAAATCAGAGAAATGAGAAAGCGGCACAAGATGACCCTTTCTGAACTGGCAAAGCGCTCAGGCTTTACGGCAAGCTATATCTCCCAGATTGAGAGAGATATCATTCAACCCTCCCTGACAGCCTTGAAAAAGCTTTCAGTGGCACTGGAATCTCCCATTTACAGTTTTCTGGATTTTCCCCAGCGCAGGCATATTGTGACCAGGGCTGAGGACCGGGTGAAGCTTGAGCTGCCGGACAGTTCCATAGCCTATGAATTTGTCTCTCCCATGGTCAGGGACAGGGAGACCATGCCCAAAATGGAGATTGTCTATTTCAGACTCGAGCCCCGGAGCTGGACCAGTGAAAAAGCCATGATCCACGATGCCGACGAGAGTGTGTATGTTTTGAAAGGGGCGCTTGAAATCCACGTGGAGGAGGAGCAGTTTTTCCTGGAGGCGGGAGACAGCATCTATATCCGGGAAAATGCCCCCCACCGCTACTTCAATCCCCTGGATACGGTGACCGAGGGACTGGCCATAGTCTCTCCGGCCATTTACTGAGGATTTCCGGCACAAGGGAGGAAAGCATGTGAAAATAACAGATCCCCTGTTTCTTAAAACAGTCTACACCGCAGTTGTTCTAATTCTTGGGTTTTTTCTCTACAAGCTGCTGGTAAGAATTCTCCACACCAACATGGAAGACGGGGAAAAACTTTACAGAACAAAAAAAGTAACGGGCTACATTCATTTTATCGTCCTTTCAGTGCTCCTGATGATGATCTGGGGAAACGACACAGGAGGCCTGTCCACCTATATCGGACTCCTCTCCGCGGGACTGGCCATTGCCCTGAAGGACCTGTTGAGCAATATTGCGGCCTTCTTTTTCATCGTTTTCAGAAAGCCCTTCGAGGTGGGGGACCGCATTGAAATCAACAATCAAGCGGGGGATGTCATTGACCAACGCATTTTCATGTTCACCTTGATGGAAATCGGAAACTGGGTTCATGCGGACCAGAGCACGGGAAGGATTCTCCACATTCCAAACCATGTGATTTTCAACGCTCCTCTGGCCAACTACACCAAGGAATTCAGCCATATCTGGAACGAGATCGAGGTGCTGATCACCTTCGAGAGCGACTGGGTCAAAGCCAAAAAGATGCTTGGAGAGATTGGAGAAGAACACGCCCTCCACCTCAACGCCACCGTGGAGGAAAGTCTCAAGGCCGCCACAAAAAAATTCATGATCAAATACGACAAGCTCACCCCCATCGTTTACACCAATGTCCTGTCCGACGGGGTCAACCTGACCCTGAGGTATCTGACGGATTCCAGAAGCCGCCGTTCGAGTGCCGAGGTGATCTGGGAACAGATTCTGCACCGGTTCAGTGAAGAACCTGAAATCAACCTTGCCTACAAGACCGTCAGAGTCACCCGGGATTAGGGTCTTGAGCCAAATTCCAAGTATTCCTTTATTTTTCAAGCAGAAGGCGTTATAATGAACTGGTGACTAAATCAGGTAGTCGCGTGGGTGGAAGCCCACGAGGAAAGTCCGAGCTCCGTAGAGCAGGGTGCTGGATAACTCCCAGTGGAGGCGACTCTAAGGACAGTGCAACAGAAATAAACCGCCAGAAATGGCAAGGATGGAAAGGTGCGGTAAGAGCGCACCAGCATATAGGTGACTATATGGCTATGTAAACCCCGCCTGGAGCAAGACCAAGTAGGGCTCTAACAAGACGGCTGCTCGTCGTTGCCCGTGGTAGGTCGCTTGAACCCCTTGGCAACAAAGGGTCTAGATTGATGACTACTCAACACAGAACTCGGCTTATAGATTTAGTCACTGAAAATCCCGCTAAAACCATGGTTTTGGCGGGATTTTCAGGTTAAAAGCCTATGGAAGAGGGTCTTGCCTTCGGCAGTCCTTTAATCCTCTGGAATTTCAGGCAGAATCAGCCGGTTTTCCACAGGGGTGGAGAGGATGATATTGGTTCGCGTGTTGCCGTACTTCTTGAGGGATTCGATGGCCGTTTCAAGCTGGTCCATATCCTTGACCATGACCCTGAGGACCATGGAGTCATTGCCGGTGATGTGATGACACTCGAGAATGCAGGGATTGTCGGGAAGATGGTCCATGAAACGCCGATAGTGCTCCGTTTTGATGTCAAGGGTGATGAAGGCCTTGATGTTCTGTTGGACTTTGTCGAGATCGATATCGGCCCGGTAGCCCCGGATGACACCGGTTTCCTCGAGACGCCGGACTCTTTCGGTCACAGCGGGTGATGAAAGGCCCACCAGTTTTCCCAGATTCTTCATGGCCATGCGGCCCTCTTGCTGGAGAATCTGTAGAATTTTCAAATCGGTCTGGTCCATTGCAGGCTCCTTTAAAAAATAAAGTAAAAGACAATCAAACAATTGATTGTCTATATTATATAACGGATTACTTTATTTGTCACATGTACAACAAACCTTTGGCTTGGTAAAATTAAGTCAAGAAGGATTTGAAAAAGGGGAGGACGAGCCAGATGCAGGGAATTAAAATCACCGAGACCGTTCTCAGAGATGCCCATCAGTCTCTGATTGCCACTAGAATGACCACCGATGAGATGATGCCCATCCTCAAGGCCATGGATGAGGCAGGGTACTATTCTCTGGAAATGTGGGGAGGGGCGACCTTTGATGCGGCCCTGAGATTTCTCAGGGAAGATCCCTGGGAAAGACTTTCGAAAATCAAAAAGGTTGTGGTCAAGACACCGCTGCAAATGCTCCTCAGGGGTCAGAATCTCGTGGGTTACAAGCATTATGCCGATGATGTGGTGACGGAATTTGTCCAAAGAGCCGTTGGCAACGGTATCGATATCGTGAGGATTTTCGATGCCTTGAATGATCTTGGCAATCTTGAGACAGCCTTCAAAGCTGTCAAAAAAGCCGGTGGGCATGCCCAAGGGGCCATAGCCTATACCCTGAGCCCCGTCCATACCCCGGAGCTTTTCATCAGCTGTGCAAAGGGCATGGTGGAGATGGGGGCGGATTCCCTGTGTATCAAAGATATGTCGGGCCTTTTGAAGCCCTATGCCGCCTTTGAACTCATCACCAGGCTCAAACAGGAGGTGGACATTCCCATTCATCTGCATTCCCACGGGACGACGGGACTGGCCTCCATGACCTATCTCAAGGGCATCGAGGCAGGAGTGGACGGCATCGATACGGCGATTTCACCCTTTGCCCTGGGGACCTCCCAGCCGCCAACGGAATCCCTGGTGGCCACCTTGGCCGGAACAGCCCGGGACTCCGGCATGTCCCTGGACCATTTGAAAACCATTGCTGATTATTTCAATCCCATCAAGGAAAAATATCTTCAGAGCAAAGTCCTCAATCCCGCTATCCTGGGAATCGACATCAATGCCCTGGTCTATCAGGTCCCCGGAGGCATGCTGTCAAATCTCATCAGTCAGCTCAAGGAACTGGGACAGTCGGACAAGCTCGTCGAGGTTCTCCGGGAGGTGCCGAGGGTCAGGAAGGAAATGGGCTATCCGCCCCTGGTGACTCCTACGAGTCAGATAGTAGGCACCCAGGCGGTTCTCAATGTCATCACGCAAAAGCGATACGCCCAGGTGCCCAATGAAGTCAAGGACTACCTCAGGGGACTGTATGGCAGACCGCCCGGTGAGATCGATCCAGAACTTCTCAGCTTGATTGACGGCCCCGGGGAGGTTTTCACCGGACGGCCGGGAGAAACCCTGCCTCCCCGGCTGGCCTCTGCCCGGGAAGCCATGAAGGAGTTTTTGGAACAGCCGGAGGATGTGGTGACCTATGCCCTTTTTCCCCAGGTGGCCTTGGACTACTTCAAATTCAGACGGGCTCAGAAATACGGCATTGAAGAAGAGGGTCCCGACGGGGAGGCGGGGGTTCACGGAGTCTAGACCGACGGACTGCCGGCAGACCTGTGGCAGTGACGCTCAGGCGGTCCACTGAAATCATGGAGGGAAAAAAATGAAAAAACTGGTTGTCTATCAGTCCAAAACCGGCTTCGCCAAGCAGTACGCCCAGTGGCTTGCCGAGGTCCTGGAGGCGGAAATCATTGAATTGAAGGCGGCGGCAAAGATAAATTTTTCGGATTATGACTGGGTTGTTTTCGGCGGTGGAGTCTACGCATCGAAAATCAACGGCCTTAAAAAATTCAAGGGATTGATGGCCTCTTTCAAGCAGGACAGGGTGGTGGTTTTTGCCGTGGGAGCGGTTCCAAAGAGTCTGGAAAACACCCGGAGGCTCATGGAAACCAACCTTGGGGACTGGGGGGTGGTCCCCGGATTTTTCTACCTTGAAGGAGGCTTTGATCTCCAGAGGCTGAATCCGGGGATGAAGCTGATTCTCAGGGGCATGCAAAAAGCCTTGAGGCGTAAAGCCGAAAAAAATCCCCAGAGTCTGACAGAGGAGGAAAAATCCTTTCTCGAAGGCTTCAGTGAAAAAGCCAGCCGTCTGGACCCCGGGAATATTCAGGAAATTGTCAGTTATATCGGAGAAGGCAGGCGCTAGAGGGACTTTTCCCGCCAGGCCTGCAGTTTTTCAAGGTTGACAATGGCGCCCCCACAGACGATGACTACGATTCGTTGGTAATTCCTGAGGACAGGGGACTCGTCAAAAACCACGGACAAAGAGGCGCCGCAGGCGGGTTCTACCAGGGTCCGGTACTCGTCGGCGAACCTAAGACAGGCGTTCACGGCGGCCTGGTCTGTGACGAGATGGGGAATAATGGGATAGTCCATGGCATTCTGGAGGGCTTTTTGGCTGACGGTCTTGGCCCCGAGGCTGGTGGCGAGGGTATCGATTTTTTCAAGGGTGACAAGACGATGCTGTTTGACGGATTCATAAAAGGAAGCGGCTCCCCGGGTCTCCACCGCCAGGATGGCGGTATCCGTCCAGTGGTTTCTCTTGAGGCCCTCCACCACACCGTTTAAAAGACCTCCGCCTCCGACAGAGACAATGACAAGGTCCGGCGGTCCGGCCAAGTCCTCTTTGAGTTCATCCACCATGGAGGCGTGACCCTCCCACAGCAGGGGGTGGTCAAAGGGAGGAATCAAGGCGGTGTCCTTTGACCGGGTCATGGTCAGTGCGAGTTCATGGGCTTCATCCCAGGCTTCGCCGTGAACGGTGACCCGGGCTCCCTCTTGTCGCAGTTTTTCAACAATAAAGGCAGGGGTGGTCACCGGAACCACGACAGAAACCCTGATGCCAAGCTGTCGCCCCACATAGGCTGCGGAGAGACCGGCGTTGCCTCCTGAGGAAGATACCAGGTGGGTGACGCCTTTTTTGAGGACCTCCCGGGTCAGATATTCTATGCCCCGGAGTTTGAAGGAGCCTGAAGGCTGATAGGCCTCCATTTTGAAACTGACCTTTTGGGGAGCTTCCTCAAAGGGGAGTCTGTCAATGAGGGGAGTCTTGATATAAAGGGACATGAATCTGGCCTCCTTGTGGGGTTTTTTTTGAGTGAGGGACCTGGCTTTTCAGGTGGAGGGACTCTCCGATTTATGGGCCGGGATTCAGGCTTTGCCGGGGTCCAGACTCTTGACAAAGGCAATCTCCTCGGGGTTGCCTATTTTTGAGGCGAGCTCCAGAATTTCCGAGTATCCTGCGGCGGTAAAGGATTTTCCCTGTAGCTTATCCTCAAGATGGGATTTCAGGGCCAGGGCCGTGGCTTTTTTCCAGACGGTTCTGGATTTTTCGAAAATGGTCATTGCCTGGTCAATGGTGGATGCCGCAGCTGTGAATTCATCGGTTTGAAAGTAGACCAGGGCCTTATTGGTGAGGATGGGGGCCATCCCCCGGGTGGTATTGAGTTCGCTGTAAAGGGAAAGTGCCTCGTTGTACCATTTGAGTGCCCCCTCAAGATCTCCCCTTGAGCGTTCAATCTCACCGAGGTAATTGAGGGCGGCCGCCTGGTGCAGGTCGTATTTTCTGTCGGGGTAGGTTTTCAGGGTTGCCAGGGAATCCTTGAGATTTTCCTGTGCCTGAATGTGGTCGTTGCTGAGAAAGCAATACAGGCCCCGGAGTCTTTTGAAAATGGCTTCATCGTAGGGATAGGCGGCTTCCCTGGCCTTTTGGATTCCCAGGTTGATATACCGGTCCATCATGTCAAGGTCATGGTTTTGAATGCCCGAGTAAATCATCTGTCGGCAGCCCAGGATGAAATAATCCGGGGATTCAAGGTCTTTTGCGGACTTGAGCATGGCCAGGATGCACTGGTTGCCCTCCCGGTAGTGGCCTTCCTTGATCAGGAAGCGACCCTTCATGTGGTTGAGGAGGATTTTCAGCAGACGGGGGTCTTCTCCCCCGGCAAGGGAGGAGGTGGCGTCAAGCTCCTTCTCAAGAGCCGTCAGCATTTGAGGAATATCCTGGCTCGGGAAGGGGCCCGGCAGGTCCTCCAGAATCCCGTCCTTGAGAACCGGATAGAGCTCATGGGTATAGTTGAAAAAAATATCCAGATTCAGAATTTTGAACTTCAAGGCTCTTTCGGGTTCCAGACTTCTTTCAAAATGATAAATCAACTGGGGATAATAAAAACGGTCCCTGGATTCATTCCGGAGTTTTTCTTCAATCAGCCGGGCGATTTTCAGATGGAGAATCTTTTTTTTGCCCAGGGACATCTGATTGTAGATTTCATCTCGTATCAGATGGTGGGAAAAGGTGAGTTTAAGTTCATTCTGGATAATCTGTTCCTTCAGAAGCTTCAGGCGTTTAAGCACTTCAATGCGATTGAAAAAATCCATCAGGTCGATAGCCAACAGTTCACAGAGTCTGTAGATATCGGGATAGTCGAAAAACAGGCTCAGCCCCTCAAGGATGTTCTTGTCCAGATCCTCCAATCCCTGGAGCCGGCTTTTGAGAAGCTCGTGATAGACCGCTTTTTCTATGGTGATGTCAGGATGGGTGGATTTCACCAGGATTCCCGAATTCACCAGAAAGAGATTGCCCTTTGAAGCCTCGTAGAGCTGGATCTGTTCCTGTGCCGTGAGGGTGACGCCATGGGGATGGGCCCTGACAAAATGTTGCATCTGAGCGAAGTCCAGAGGTTTGAGTGGGAAATGATGAAAATAGGCCTGGCGGGAGGAATCCTTGAAGAGCGCCTCAGCGGGGGTGCGGCTGCCGATGAGGATACCCAGGGAGCCGGGGCCGTAATGGATGAGTGTGGAGATAAAACTCAGGGAGAAGGGATCCAGCCACTGGGCGTCGTCTACAGCAAACCACCAGGTCCGGTTGTCCAAAAGAGCCTCGAGAATTTCCAAAAGGACAAGATCCAGGTTTTCCCTGCTCAGGTCGGGGGACAGACCTGAGGGGGGAATGGGCTGATGCTGGATTCCGGGGAAATAGGTGTTGAGAACCTGAAGATGGGCTGGTTTAAGGGACCTGTTCCCAGAAGTGTCCAGCAATCCTTTGAACAGACTTCTCAGGGGGCGGTAGGCCTGGTGGCGTTCGGCTTCATAGCAGTGGGTCTCAATGACCGGGGCATCAAGCCTGGAGAGCATGCGGTGGATCAAGGTGGTTTTCCCCTCGCCGGAGGCGCCTGAAACCAGGATGACGGTTTTCAGGGAATTTTCGGCGTGCTTTTTTTGAAGTGTGTCAAAAAGATCCAGTTCCCGGTCCCGGCCAAAAAAGAAATCCTCTCCTGAGATTTCATCCTTCTTCTGGTTCATGTGGCTGTTGAAAACCCGCCGCAATTCCTCAGAGGGCTCGACTCCCAGTTCCCTGAGCAAGAGCCGCCTGAATTTTTCAAAGGTCTGCTGCATCTTGTAGATTTTCTTTTGCAGCCCGTAGACATCAATCAGGAACCGGTAGGCCGCTTCATGATACTCGTCGGTGGCAACCATGGCTTTTGCCAGTTTTTCACACAAGGCCCACTCCTCCTGCCGGTAGGCCAGGTGGAAGGCTTTTTCCAGGGACTGAAGGATGCTTTGCTCAAGTTCGGCACTTTTTTCACCAAGCCATTCGTTGAAGAGGGGAGCATCCTTGACAAAAAAACCCGAAAAGACCCTGACAGCGCCGGGCTGGGTCAGGGTTTCCGGGTTGTTGAGCCACTCGTCAATGTCCAGGACGCAGGGGACCTCAGGGTTAAAAAGCAGGTTGGACCGGTCCGTGGACTCGATGACTTGAAAATCGAAGGTTTTTTTGAGGACGTAAAGGGTCTGTCGAAGATTCTTCCTGGCGGTTTCTTCAGATTCATCCCACCACAAGAGGGCGGCCAGATGATTCCGGTTAGTCTGTTTCATCAGCGCCAGGTAGTAGAACAAGGCCTCAGCCTTGCGGTAGGGGAACTTGACGGGGGTGTCCCCGCTTGTGACTCTGGGGGTGTTGAGAATTTGAATCCTCAGCATGAAATCACCTTCTTGACTCAATTCTAACAAAATCCCACAGAGGTGCAAGCCTCATTTTAGAGATTGACTTTTCCCACAATGGCCTGCTCTGCTTCAAGCAGCCTGGATTCCACAGTGTTGCAGGTGAGGGTCATGGCGGTGACATAGGCCTCATCCTTGATGGACCCGAGATTGATCCGGACATTGAGGAGTGCGCTCAGTCCCGCTGTTCGGCACATCATGGCGGCGACGGCTCCGTCAGTAACGGCATTGGGGTTGCCCTTTGTCACGATGGTTTCGATGGGGGGCATCATTTCAAGGCAGGCTTCGGCAACAGCCATGGGGACCTCGGCGGCTGCCTTCATCTGACGCTGGATGGCTTCTTTTCTGAGAGCCTTTTCCTCTTCTGTGTCCTTGGGCAGTTTGAAGGCCTGCATGACTCCGTCAAAGGAAGCGGCGTCTTCATCGATGGCCTGGATAAAAGCCGTCTGTTTCTTGTTGAAAATTTCCGCCAGTGCCAGCATTTCCTCTTCGACGTCGGCAAACTTTTCCCTGCCCGTGGTCAGATGAGAGACCATTTCTCCAAGGGAGGCCGCCAGGCCCGCCGAGAGGGCGGCAATGGAACCGCCCCCTGGAACGGGGTCGCTTGAAGCGGTGGCTTTGAGGAATTCGACGATGGTCTTATCTTTAAGCATATTATCTCTCCAATCATTATAAGTTGAAGCTTATTCAGCCAGGTTGTTTTCGATGACCTTGGAGGCATTGAAGCCGTAGAGGCCCAGGTAGTAGGCCGCCGTGTCCATCAGGGCTTCCATGGGTACCAGGCCGATGATTTCACTGCCGAGGACTGTGACACCGTAACGCCGGGCTTCCATCTTGACGGTTTCGAAAACCCGGTAAATGGAAACCTTGGTGTAGTCAGTGATGTTCATGGTCACCTGGGTAATGCCCCGCTGGGCAATCTCCACCCCACCGGCTTTGATATACCTGAAACCGCCCCCCGAGTGACGGATGACCTTGGCGATATTGTTGGCGATGGTGATGTCCGTGGTATCCAGATCGATATTATAGGCGACAAGGGGCATCCTGGCACCCACAGCGGTGACGCCGGCGGTGGGGTGGATCTCAGGACGGCCGAAGTCCGGCTGCCACTGGGGATCCTGGAGTTTTTGGGCCATTCCCTCGAATTGTCCCTTTCTCACCGTGGCCAGGTTTTCTCTTTCGGCCTTGGAAGCCGCTTTTTCATAGAGAAATACGGGGATGTCATAGGCGTCGGCAATGTGCCGGCCCACCTCCTGGGCTAAAAGGACGCACTCTTCCATGGTCATGTTGCGGATGGGGATGAAGGGAATGACATCGGTAGCCCCCATGCGGGGGTGCTGACCCTCATGGCGGGTCATGTCAATTTCATCCCGGGCGATGCCGACAGAGGCGATGACAGCCTTTTTCACGGCCTCCGGTTCTCCCATCACCGTGACCACCACCCGGTTGTAATCCTTGTCCGCTTCAACGTTGACGAGATGACAGTCCGGGGTTTCCCGGAAGGGACCGGTGATTCTTGAAATTTTATCCTCATCCCTTCCCTCTGAATAATTGACCACACATTCTACAATTTTTTTCGCGCTCATCATGTCCTCCTGTTCAACCCTTGATTTTTTTGTGGACCAGCTGCTTGATTTTTGCTTCATCGGTTCTATAGGGAAGGGTGATATGGTCCTGACCCTCCATGACGCTGTTGTACTCGATGCAGGTTTCAATGGCGTTTTCATTTCTCGCCCAGGCTCTTCTTGAAACCCCGCCCATGACGTCCCAGGGCATGGCGCTGCGCAGAATTTCATCCACCCGGTGGCTGCCGTCGAGGACCATGCCGAAGCCGCCGTTGATGGCCTTGCCGATTCCCACGCCCCCGCCGTTGTGCAGAGCCACGAGACTCATGCCTCTTGCGGCGTTGCCTGCAAAGATATGGGTGGCTTGATCCGCCATGATATTGGACCCGTCCTTGATATTGGAGGTTTCTCTGAAGGGTGAATCCGTACCGCCGGTATCGTGGTGATCCCGGCCCAGCATGACGGGTCCGATTTCACCCCTGCGGACCAGTTCATTGAATTTCAGGGCGATAGTCATCCGGCCAAGGGCGTCCTGGTAGAGGATTCTGGCCTGGGTGCCCACCACCAGGGCATTTTTATCCGCATCTTTGATCCAGATGTAGTTGTCCCTGTCCTGATAGCGTCGGTTCGGATCGATACACTCCATGGCGGCCTGGTCGGTCTTGAGCAGGTCTTCTTTCCTGCCAGAGAGGCAGACCCATCGGAAGGGACCGTAACCGTAGTCAAAGAGCTGGGGTCCCAGGATATCCTCCACATAGGAGGGCCAGATGAATCCATCCTTGTCGTCCCGGCCATTTTTTGAGATTTCCATGATGCCGGTATCAAAAATAGCCTTCATGAAGGAGTTGCCGTAATCGAAGAAATAGGTGCCCTTGGCACTCAGGGACTTGATGACTTCAAAATGGGCCCTGAGGGTATCCTTGACCATGGCCTTGAAGGTTTCAGGTTCTTCCGAGAGTAGCCGGGTGCGCTCTTCAAAGGTGATGCCCTGGGGACAGTAGCCGCCGGTATAAACCTCGTGGCAGGAGGTCTGGTCTGAAAGCAGGTCGATGTGCAGGTCATGGGCGTCGGCGTATTCGAGAAGGTCCACGATATTGCCGTGGAAGGCGATGGCGCAGGGGGTCTTTTCCTCCATGTGGACTTTGGCGGTGTCAAAGGCCTCTTTGGGGGTTGTGGTCACCTTGGAAACCCAGCCCTGAGAGTAGCGGGTCTCAATGCGGGAGGCGTCAACCTCGGCAATAATGCCTACGCCGTTGGCTATTTCCACAGCCTTGCCCTGGGCGCCGCTCATACCGCCGAGACCGGAAGTGATGAAAAGACGACCCTTCAAATCCTGGTCATCCGGAATACCCAGTTTCAGTCTTCCGGCGTTGAGGATTGTGGAGTAGGTTCCGTGGACAATGCCCTGCGGGCCGATATACATCCAGCCTCCGGCGGTCATCTGACCGTAATTGGCGACGCCCAGGGCGGCGGCGCGGTTGAAGTTGTCCAGATCATCGTACATGCCGATCATCAGGCCGTTGCTCAGAATCACCCTGGGAGCCCCTGGATGGGAATGAAAGAGTCCCACGGGATGCCCGGAGTATAGCACCAGGGTTTGATCCCGGGTCAGTTCCTGAAGATATTTTTTAATCAGCCGGTACTGCATCCAGTTTTGGCACACCATGCCGCTTTCTCCGTAGGTGACCAGCTCGTAGGGATACAGGGCGATATCAAAATCAAGATTGTTGTCAATCATGACCTGGAAGGCTTTGCCTTCGATGCACTTGCCCTCGTATTCGTCAATGGGCCTGGCCTTGATGACGCCCTCAGGCCGGTAGCGGTAGCCGTAGATGCGACCTCTTGTGAGGAGCTCATCCAGGAATTCCTCTGCCATGACCTCATGGTGTTTTTCAGGGACGTAGCGCAGAGCGTTTTTCAAGGCGAGTTCGATTTCCTCTTCGGTGAGATTGAGTTCTCTTTTGGGGGCCCGGCGTTTCCCTTCGACAAAGGGCGGATACTCCGGCAGTTCTTCATCCAGTTTGATTCTCATTGCCTTTGAAATGTCCAGATTGTTGATCACGGTGGTTCCTCCTTATTCCATTGAATTTCGAGAGTGGGATGCCTTTCTCTTGTTATTATAAGGCACTGCCGTCAATGAAACGTCAAAAAAACCGGGGTGGCCTTTTTCCGCTGCGAAAATTTTTCTTTTGCCGGGGGGAGAGGTAGGGTATGATGAGCTATAAAGAGCCGGAAATTTCTAATCCATGGAAGGAGACTCAAGCCTATGATTGAAAAAGTGGCACTGATCGGACTGGGGGCCATTGGCGCCGCCGTGGCGGAGCAGATTGTTGGAAAGGGTTTTGATTTCAAAGTCATAGTGGATGAAAAGCGGAAAAAGCGCTATGAAGAGGAGGGGGTCTATGTGGACGGCAGAGCCATCCCCTTCGAATACCTGACGCCTGGGGAGGGCCGGCCAGTAGACTTCATTCTGGTGGCCTCGAAGTACCACGACCTTGAAGAGGTCATCGGACAGCTGAGGAATTTTGTCGGTCCCCGTACAGTAATCATGAGTCTGCTCAATGGCATTGACTCTGAAGAAATCCTTGGCGGCGCCCTGGGCATGGACCACCTGCTCCATGCCATGATTTACAATATTGCGAGTGTCAGACAATCCAACAGAATCACCCGGGGCAGGCCCGGAACCATCAGATTCGGCAGTCTCAGGGGGGTGGAAGATCCCAGGGCCCTGATGGTCAAGGAATTTTTCGACGCCTGTGGAATCCACAGCATTCTCGATGGGGCAATCCTCCAGTCCATCTGGTGGAAATTCATGCTCAACGTGGGTGTGAACCAGATGTCCGCTATAACGGGTGCCACCAATGGCATCATCACCGCCTACGAGGAACCCAAAAAAATCATGGAGCTGGCGATGATTGAGGTTGTGAGAATTGCCGGGAAAAAGGGCATCCCCCTGAGTGAGTCCGATATGTACACCTGGTATGCAACCAGTGCGGGTCTGCCCGGGGACAGCCGGTCTTCCATGCTTCAGGATGTCGAAAGCAGGAGAAAAACAGAGGTGGAAATGTTATCCGGCAGGGTGATTGAAATGGGAAGGGAACTGGGAGTGCCTACCCCGGTGAATGAGCTCCTCTTTCATGCCATCCGACTGAAGGAGAAGCTTTATCTCGAAAAAGAGTGAGGACCCTGCCACAGGATGAAAAGGCCCTTGACCCTGGCCTGTGACTTTTCCGCGTGAACTACCCCCACTTATAGAAGTGGGAGCTTCCTGGTCAATATCCCC
>LQBE01000033.1:0-536 GCA_002029975.1 delta proteobacterium ML8_F1
ACCTTTCTCAAAGTATTATACCATCCACACGACATCTATTCTGACATATAGGGTATCTAAGACATTTGAAGATTAGGACTAAGGGTACCAGGTACGTTTTGGCAGTTCAGCGATTATGAGATTTTTAAATCCAGTATTTGCAATGAGTCTGAGGTTTGTAATTTGAGTATTGCCAAATAGGTATGTGGTTACAAGTGGAAGTAGCGGAAGTTAATATCTAAGAAGGGCGCTTAATTAGCGCCTTTTTTCTTAGAATAATGGGGGAAGTATGATCGAAAATCAAACGCAGAAATCATCTTACATATGGCTTGTGTTAATTACAGTTTTATCTATGACAGCAATATTCAATGCGGGTTTTGACCATGATGCGGTTTTCTATGATGTATTTCTAATGGCGCTATTTATTGGGATAATTGCATTAATTTATAATGAAAAAATTGAGATTAACCGTGTTGCATTATATTTTCTATTATTTAATTTTTGGGCATTTATAAGTTTGTTTTGGTCTATTTCACCAATTAGAACTGTAATTGAAG
>LQBE01000033.1:598-16262 GCA_002029975.1 delta proteobacterium ML8_F1
TACAAAAAAACTTTCTGGAGAAGGAATGGACAAACTGATCAAGGTCTTACTTTTAGTAACAGGCGGCATTGCTTTACTAGGTATCCTTGAGTATCTTTTTGTCAGTGGCAGTCGAATACATGCGACCTTTACTAATCCCAATCCATTTGGAATCTATATGGTGATGATGTTTCTAATGAGTCTAGCTATCTCGATTAGGAACAAATCCAAGGGATGTATGATCTACAGTATTATATTCTTAAGTGCTGTCTTTTTATCAGGTTCAAGAGCATCTATGGGTGCAATGGCTGTGGCCCTAATCATCCCCTTCTTTGGCATTCCAAGGACAGAACTTAAAAATTCAATTATAAAATTCGTAATTATTTTCACCTCAGCATTTGTCTTTTCACAACTTGCATTGTACATGTCTGTTTATATCAGAGAGAATATATTCGTTGACAAGTCACTTCTGGAGACCATTACTAGAAGCAGCTCTTTTGTAACTTCCTCCCTTAAGGCCAGATTGGAATTTTGGCGGGTTGCATTTGAACTTTTTAAGAATGAACCTGTTCTAGGATATGGGAATGGATCATTCTTCTCTGCATATTATATAGAGTATGGCATGAACGAATGGTATTCGAGATTTACCCACAATCATTACTTACAGATTATGGCTGAACTCGGAATTGTAGGTATCACATTGTTTTTAGCGTTCTTGTGGACAAGTTTCAAAGGTGTTTTAGATAATGCAAAGCAATTATCAAAACCAATCTTCTTTTGGGGAATGGTGGCTGGACTTGTGGCGTTTTTACTCCACATTGGAGTGGATTTCACTTGGAATTTTCCAGCAGTTACAATGCTCTTCTTTTTCTTTTTAGGAGTTACAACTAGAGAAGATACCAAAGCACCTATTAAATTGAATAGAACTACAGGTATATTTGGACTTGTATTGATTATATTGGTGACGGGATGGCAGTTGGGCTCTACTAAGCTCTATATGAAAGCGCTGGATTTGGAACAAACTGGTTCTATTGATGCAGTGCTTGAAATGACACAAAAGGTCAATCGGTTTTATCCCATTAGTCCATTTGGACAGTCTTATGAGAGTGAACTGTTATACAAGCGGTATTTGAGTTCTAACGATGATCAAGATCTTCAAAGAGCTTTTACATCAATGGAAAAAGCAATTATAAATGGACCATACGATGCAGGGACACATTCGAAAATGGCAAGGCTGTATAAAAATATTGGCGATATTGATAATGCTGAAAAACATCTTTTAACAGCAACCAGATATAGTGCATATACATTAAATAGTTTTATTGACCTGGGAAATCTCTATCTTGAAACCGGAAGAAATGGCCAGGCAGAAGAAACGTTTTTTTCGGCTCTTGAACGTGCACCGATCGCTATCAAACGATCTCCTGGAAATGAGCGTGAAGCCGTCGTAGATTCAGTAGCCATCATTCACTTGACTTTAGCAAACCTCTACAGCCAAGCTGGTGATCAAGACAAGGTTCAAGACCAGGTTAATCAGATAATTGAACTGAAGGAAGAGTATCCGTTTTTGGAGAAGTATTTTAAGTGATGTGGGCATATAATGTCCAGGGAGTTTCCAATGAAGACTATAGAGATTGAGAAAATTACATTACCATATGATAAAGAATTGCTGTTGAGATGGAAAGATAGAGATCAGAGTATTGTTCCAACATTTATGCTGGGTTGGAATGGTCCGGGTATTTCCAATGGCTATGGATTTGGAGAGTGGATGGCGGCACAGTATTTCAGAAATTTAGGTTATTATGTGTTTGCTAACGAGTTTGATTTTCTGTCTGATACAACTAAATTCAGAAGATACAATGAAATGATTAAGACGATTATTGATTTCGATAAGCGTGAGAAATTCAATGAAGCTATCAAGGATGCGTCCGAAAGTGGATTTAGAATTGAGAATCCTGACTTATTTGTGTTCAACCTGGATACTTGCTTTTTCGCTGAAGTCAAGAAGGACAAGAATAGGTTGCGAGAACCACAGATGCGATTCTTTTACTTGGCCAAAAAGTATCTTGGAATTGATAGCAGACTGGTATATCTTTGTGATCAATCCAAAGAAATAAAATATGATAGATTGACTTTTGAATTCGTATGATTGATGATCGGTTTGATTTTTCTTAAAAATGAGGGTCAACATTTTCTAGCAACTGCGTCAGAATCACGTATTAGAAATTCGACGGAGGTGTTCCCTCAGGGTGAATGTCAACTCATTCTGGTGAATAAATCCAGTACTAAGAAACACATGTCATCACAAGCAGCTTAGAGGGGTAGATTCTCTTGGGCTGCTTTTTGTTTACAGACTTCGCAACTATTCATAAAGCGATTGGTACCGTCAAGATTCTTTAGGTAGCCGTTACTCCAGGGTCTTCGGAGAGCCGGGGAAGCCGGCAGTGAGACAGGGGTTTTCATAACATCGGACATATTCAATATCCATTAAATTTGAGGTAAATCCTATCGAGACATTTGGCTGCTGTTTTTTTCTATGATTTTAATCGATTACCGTTTATCAGCGGCTGTGCCATCACTGTTTTTTTGAACAGTAAAGTGCCGGTGACAGTCCATCGACAGGCACTTCAGAGAATCCTTGTCTATGCATTGATTTTTCAGGGGAATGCCGGGCGAAGGATTGCAGTTGCATCAGTCAGGGAGGGTGTTGTTTCAAAAGACTTGCGGGAGGTGTTTTCATAAAACGGAAACCGGCAGGCTTTCACTGGAAATGTTTATATCTGGGTTTTAATGGTATAAATTAAGTGATATAATGATTACACGGATAATTATGTCAGTTGTTTCCCTATAAGGATATTGGACATTTCAGGAAAGACGAGGGATGCTTTTGGGTGTCATGGTCATAATCTTGGGCATAGTGATAGGTTCGTTTCTCAATGTAGTGATTTACCGGGTACCAGAAGGAGAATCTCTGATACATCCCGGTAGTCATTGTCCCCACTGCAACGAACCGCTGAGAGGGAAGGATCTTGTTCCCCTGGTATCCTATCTTCTGCAGGGCGGCCGATGCCGCTATTGCAAAGAAAGAGTCTCTGTGAGATATCCTCTGGTGGAGGGGCTCACGGGGCTGGTCTTCTATCTGGGCTATCTGCTGCTCGGCCCGGACTGGGTGACCCTGACAGGTTACTTCGGATACGCTTCTCTTGCCATTGCTATAGCCTTCATTGACTATGATCATCAGATAATCCCTGATGGTCTCGTGGTTTTTGGCCTGCTGTGGTCCACAGGAATCAGAGGTGCCGGGACACTCATCGAGGGAAGTCCCTTTATCACCCTGGACGCTCTTTGGGGACTCCTGGCAGGAGGCGGGATGTTCCTCCTCATCGCCATCCTCTCCAAGGGGGGCATGGGGGGAGGGGATGTGAAGTACATGGCTCTTGTCGGCTATGCCACGGGGCTCACCTCTGTAGTCCTTGTCATGTTTTTATCCTTTGTCATAGGCGCTGCGCTTTCCATAGTACTCTTGGTTTCAAGGATAAAGGGGAGAAAGGAAGCCATACCCTTCGGACCCTTTATCTCCATAGGATGGCTGCTGACCCTGCTCTTTCAGGAACCGATGATTCAGTGGTATTTCCTAAATCTAGGGATAGGATGATGGTGATAAAATGTTGAAGAACTATAAGCGACTCCGTAACAAAAATATTTTATCCATGGATTTCGATGACGGCCAGATCAGGGTTCTCTTCGGGAAACGGGGCAGCAAAGAGATTAAATTGAAAAAAGCTTTCACCATCGAAATTCCCCAGGGAGTCTATGCCACCGGAGAAATTCTGGATTTTGAGCGCATGGTCAGTGTGCTCAGGGAAGGGCTCAAGCTACATAGAATCAGGTCTAAAACCCTGACAGTGGTTTCCGTGAATTCCAAGGAATCCATATCCCGGATTATTACCGTTCCGGCGACAAAAAACGAGCAATTGATCAACATCATTAAAATAGAAATGCAGCAGCATATCCCCATCGATATGGAAAATTTCATCCTGCAGTACAAGATCCAGAGGACCTTCACCAAGGACGGTGTCAAACAGCACGAGGTCATGGTGGTGGCCATGAACAAGGATACCACCAATGACTTCTTCAGGCTGGTGAAGTCCGTGGGGCTCAGGCCCATCTCCGCTGACTGGCAGCCCAACAGCGTGGGCAAGCTGATCAAGCATCATGTCATCAACGAAAACAATAAAGTGGCACTGGACACTGTGGTCATGGTGAAGCTCCAGAAGGATTTCACCACCTTCAGCATTCTGAAAAACGGAGACAACCGCTATTCCAGGATTTTCTCCATCGGCTCGAGGGAACTGTACCATTCCCTGAACAAGGAAAAGGTTCATGAGATTGTCAACGTGGAAGAAATCGGTCAGGATTTCATGTCGACCTTCGACTCCCAGGTGGATGAAGAATATCTCGATGCCTGGCTTGACGAGCTTGAGCGGATCATCAAATTCTACACCTCGAGGGAAGCGGGCAATCAGATCACTAAGGTCATTGTCTGCGGGATGACCAAGGGAATCGGCGGATTGCTGCCTCGAATCAACGAGTACCTTTCAGTAGAGGCCAGCCTGATTGAACAGGTGAGCTTTGTCAAAAAGCCCAAAAACACCGAGGACTTCAAATGCAGCGAGTTCGCCGTGGCCCTGGGAAATCTGATTCTGGAGTACCGCTATGAACATCTCAAGGACATCAACTTTTTTGAGCCCTTCGTCATCAAAAAGACAAAAATCAAAATCAGCACGGTGCTTTCTCTCCTCATGGTGGTGGCCGCCCTGGGATACATCGGATTCGACTACTACACCAACTATCAAATCATTAGCAGTCTTGAACAGGAGATACAGGGCTATGCCGACCAGGTGGACAATCCCGAGGTGAAGGCCATGCTTGAAATGATTGCCGAAAAAGAGGCCCAGTATGAGGAGCTCCTGGCATTCAACAAGGGGCTCAACAGGATTCTGGAGGAAAAGACTTCAAGCAATTTCGTGCGCAAACCCTATTACCTCACCCTCATAAGGAGCATCCCGGAAGCTGTCACCATTGAGAGCTTTGAATTCAGCGGCAGTCAAGTCATTCTCAGAGGTTCCTCCAGGGATGAGGTGGCCATTGCAGAGCTGCAGAAGCGCCTGAGAGAGGTGGCCTTTGTTGAAACCCTCTTCATTCCGGGAATCAATCGGACCGAAGACGAGGAAACAGGTCTTGTCAGCTATGCCTTTGAACTGGGCATCAGCCTCAAGGGGGTGGAGTAGATGAAAATTACCAGTCGTGAAAAGGCCATGCTGATTTTTCTGGTGGCGGCCCTGCTTGTGGGGGGATACTACTACTTCATCGTCGACATGAACGATTTGAAAATCGCCGAACTTGAAGCCGATCTTGCCGTCAAAAAACAACAGCTTGAAAATGTGCGGGCCATCGAGGAGATTCAGGAGAGCTTTGACACCCAGTTTGAAATTGTCAACGAGGAAATCAAACTGGGTGTCGACCAAATCATTGTCAACAGCAACCAGGAGGAAATCATCCTGCTTTCCAGGGAGTTCCTGGGGGATTTCAGGGATCAGAACACCGCGGTCAATTACCAGGAGGCCCTGGTGTCCGGCAATACCGGGACTGAAGAGGTCGACCAGGAAGCGCAGGGTCTGGATTACACCGTTTACAGCCTTGATTTTGATTTCACGGGAGATTACGAGGAATTTTTGGTACTGCTCAATCGTTTCTGGGACTATCCCAAGGCCCTGGCGGTGGATTCCCTGTCCATGAGCCAGGGGGAAGCCGTCGATGAAGCACAACAGCTCAGTGCGCAGCTGAGGATACATTTTTACAATCTGTTTCTCAGCGAGGATCAAAAGCAGAAACTTTACAAGTGGACGCTTTTGGGGATCGACGAGGACCGCAACCCCTTTGATGAAATCCCCGATCCCATGGGAAGCAGCAGCTATGTTTACCTGGGGGATCCCATCGACGGGAATTCAGTCTATCGGCCCCTGTATTTCAGAGACATTGAAGACCACTGGGCCCAGAACGAGATTGAATCCAGCAATCTCATGGATTATGTCTACGGCATCGACAATGATTTTTTCGGTCCCGACCAACCCATCACCAAATCCCAGTTTGTGGTGATGCTGGACAGAATCCTCAAATGGCCCCTTCCCGTGGATGCCCTGGATCTTTCGGTCTACGAGGGATTCGAGGATCTTGAGGGTTTTGAATATGAATACAAGAGAGCGCTTTTCAAAGGCTACATCACCGGAGATTCCTTTGAATCCCTGGGACCTGACGAGACCCTGACCCAGAGACAGATGGCCCTGTTGTTCAGAGAAACTCTGAACCCCGGATTCTCCTGGAATGCCATGGCGGACCTGATGGCGGAACGGGGAATCGCTTCCGACAACTTTGTTTTGGATGACACCAGAGAGGTTACACGCGCTGAAGCTATTTATGCCCTGACATACTTCAGGGAACAGTGAAAGCAGGTGAAGACTGTGAGTGGCAACAATTCCAAAGGGATGGCCCTGCCTATGGTCATCATCATCATGGCGTTTCTAGCCGCCATCAGTACCACGATGCTCAGCATCTCCCTGGCGGAGGTTCGCTTCAACGAGCATGACGAGAGCAGCACCCAGGCCTACTATATTGCCAGGTCTGTGGCCGATGCCGTCAAGGGGGCGGTGGTCAGGGACCCTGACAGCATCATCGGCGTGGCCGGGGGACCGACCACGGCTACCACCGTCAATCTTTCAGGAGGTTCGGCGGAGGTCTACGTGACCACTCCGGTGCCGGGGTCCACCTCCGGAACCTACCGGTATACTATTGTCTCCACCGGGACCTATCGGGGCCGGGAGGCCACGGTGACGATCGACCTCGAACGAGGAGTGGAGGCCGGAGAAACCTATGATGTCTTCGGCAACCTGGTCAGTGGCACGGAGAGTATCAGTCTGCAGAAGAATTTTGAAATCAACCTGGCGGACGGGGTGGATGGGGTGAAAAAATATGTGGTGGATTACTCTGATCCCGACAACCCCTTTTTCCTCGATGACGACAGCAATGTTTCCTATGTGCTGTACCGCTATGACGACCAGATTTACAATGAAGAGGATTTTGATTCCGGCTGGGCAACCTATGAGGAGATCTATCCCCCGCCCCTGCCCACCTACGTGGATGAGGACGGGGTCACCCAGACTGGCTATAAAGAGATTGTGCCGCCCCTTCTGCCCCTGGTCCTGGACGGTGACGGGAATCGTCTGGACCTGGATATCGGCAATACCAACTACACCATCTCCGAGTCGGGGTACTACGGTTCCCTGGATATGGGCCCGAGAGGCAAGTACACCTTTCACGTCAATGAGGGGGAAATTCTCCAGGTCAGGGCGGATGAAATGATTTTTGATGGAGAAATTGCGGTCACCGCTGACACGGCGGAGCTTGGCATGCTCCATCTGATTGTCGATGACTACATGGAGATGCCCAATGCCAATGCCGAGGTGGGCACAGACGCCCCCAATGTGCTGATCATTTTCACCTACGATGAGGATGTGAGCCGTTACGGCACTGACCAGGTTGACCTGGTCTTAAAAGCCAATGCCGACACCAATTTCTTCGTCTACGGACCCAGTATCGAGGTGGAAATGAGTTCCGGTGCCGAATTCACCGGTGCCATGGTGGTGGGGGAATTTGACGGTTCCAACAACAATGAAATCACCTACGACCCAAGCTATGACGATATCAGCTATGAAGTGGTGATTTCCACCGGAAACTACTACCTGGTCCCCATTGCCTACAAGTAGGGAGGAGAGCCCCATGAGCAGACCGGACAACAACAAGGGCTTCACCCTGATAGAAGTGGTGGTCGCCCTTGGAATTTTCAGTATCATGATGGTGGGAATCCTGACGGTATACTCCGGAGTTTTCCAGCAGCTGGGCAATAGCCGCCGTCAGGCGGTGGCAAACTATGAGAGCCAGCAGGAGCTGGAAAAAGCAGCCTCACAGGTGGTGACCTCCACGGCGACGGACACGGCGCACTCCATGACCATCACCTTCGGAGAGCCTGGAGACGAGAGGATTCTGGATGTGCCGGGGAAGCTCTATGAGCACGGGGAGTTCACCAACTTTGTCCCGGATTGATGAAGAAGGGTGTCCGATGAAAAACAACAATCGAGGAATCACTTTAATAGAGCTTGTGATAGCCATGGCCATCCTGGGAATTCTATCCCTGATGGTCTATTCCTTCTTCATCTTTGGATTGAAGGGTTTTACCCAGTCAAAAGAGATGTCCGAGGAACAGTTTGAGATTCGCTTTGCCGCCAGCGAACTGTCTGAGATTCTCAGAAATGTGGCTACCTTTGACCTGTCCTCAACCCCCGTTTCTTTGAGTGCCGGAGAATGGGGAATCTACGTGGACACCCATCAGATTATCCTGGAGGATTCCTCTGGCAATCAAAGAGCCCTGGGACGTGATTATGTGCATTCCCTGGAGTTCAGCGTCATAGAAGGGGACAACCTGATGCTGGGCTTTACCCTGGAAAGCACCAGGGGCTACACGCTGACCACCGAGGTGCTTATGAACAACTACGGAGATTATGTCTTTGGAAACCACACCTATGCCGGAGCGCTCACCGGGGATTATCTGGTGTTCACCAAACCCTAGAGCCAGGAATCCAACAAGAGCAGAAGTGTCATATGGACGGGATAGAAGATATAGGCCAGGGCTTTCGGAAGGCGTATGTCTTTTTTTATGGGGATATAAAGAAAGGGCAGGGACAGGAGGCTGAAAATCTGGACCCAGTTGCCGGTGACGACGAAAAAAACCAGGTTCAGGCCCAGAAAGCCAAGAATGAAGCCACCCCCGTCCATGGTTGTGAGGTAACGGTAGAAAATCCAAACCATGACCATGCCGTAGAGGCCGTAGGAAACCTCGAAGACCTCGGCAATGACTCCTCCCAGAAGGAGGGGAAAGGGGTTTTTGGGGGTGGTGTGTTCCAGGGCGACGACCGCCATCAGAAAAAACACAATGACATTGAACCGGCCGGGAATGAAAAAATGATAGGGAATCTGGGAGATGATTCCGGCGATGAGGAGCCGCAGCTTGTAGGCCCTGGGACTGCGGGTATGGAGGATTCCGATGACCGCCAGCATGGCAAAGAGGGGGAAGGCGATGCGGCCGACCAAACGAAAAACCACATGCTCCGGGAAGAAAAGGTAACCGGTATGGTCGATGAGCATGGTGACAAGGGCGATGATTTTTAGAAAATTCGTCTTGTTTTTTGACATTTTTTCCTCCATATTGTAAGATACTTACATTATAACGGTTCAAATTGTCTTTCAAAAGGGTTATAATAGGTTGAAAAGATAACTATGAAACTTAAGAATAAAAAATAGATGTTCAGGGAAGAGAAGTTATCATCAACACAGTCAATAATGAAGACTATATTTCTATTACTGATATCGCAAAATATTAGGACCCGCATTGTAGAATGAAATTGAAACAATAAAAAATCCATAGATGGACCAACCTGTAATATTATGGTTTTACCACAAACTTTATCTTACAGGAGAGTTGCACAACTATGGGTTGCCATCATCATACACCAGAATCAAGAAAGAATAAAATCTTAGTGATTATGAGCGAGGTCAAATCGCCCTTCTAACAGAAGAAGGACGCTCACCTTACTATATTGGAAAGCGACTTAAAAGAACTCCTAATACCATACCTAATGAGCTTGAACGAGGTACAGTTCTACAGATAAGAAACGGAAAAAAATTATAGTTTATCTGCCTGATGCAAGTAAGGCAATCTATGAAAAGAATCGTTTGAACTCGCTAAAGCCCTATAAGAACATGGCATGTGGCAAATTTTCCAACATGTCGACGCAAAGATCAAAATCGATAAACACTCGGTTGATGCTATTTGTGGTCGTGCAAAGCTTATGAATACATTCGAGCCGAGTAAAAGACTTTGCAGTGAAACGATTTACCGTTGAAAACAGTACCTTCTACCAAGCTGCGAAGGGTACGAAAAAACAAGAAAATATTGGATAGTCTATACTAAGTTTGGTAGGATGCTTAGATTTACGAGCCTAGATGAACTAGCAGAACTATTTATCATCCTAAAGGGTGAAATGAGCATTGTCGGACCTAGACCGGAAAGACCCTTTTTCATAGAAGAAATCAGCCGAGATCTGCCTGACTTCAGACAAAGACTGGCTGTCAAGGCCGGCATTACCGGTTTGGCACAGGTCTCTGGAAAATGCCGCACCCTGCCGGAGGATAAGCTCAAGTTTGACCTCATGCACATCACCAATTACAGCCTGATGCTGGACCTCAACACATTGCTAAAAACCCTGGGAGTTGTCTTTTCAAGAGGAAGCCACACCTAAAAATCTGATAATAGAGAATTTTTAGAGGAGAAGCTTTGGAAAAAAACATGCTGACGCGAATTTCTATTTGTATGATTGTTTTTGTCGTCGTGGTCATGGCGCTGGTGGGATGCCGTTCATCGAAGGAAAAAGTCTCCCCCATCGCTTTTGAAGGCGTCATCGATCTTACAAGCGAGAATTTTGATGAGAAAGACGTGTATAAACTAGCCGGAGATTGGAAATTTTATTGGAATCAGTCAAATCAAATGACCGGATATTATCCTGTCCCCTTGTATTGGACAAAATACGAGGGATTACATCTACCCTCAAAGGGGAAAGCGACCTATCAGCTGACCGCTTTGCTGCCCGAGCATGCAACGATGTTGGGCCTCAAGACACCGGAGCTCTATACGGCCTATAGCCTATGGGTCAACGGCGAATTGATTGATTCAAACGGTATGACTGAAGACCAATCGATCGGATATTTGAAGCCGTCTCTCTATGCGCTCCATACCCAAAGCAACCGGCTTGAAATTGAACTGATGATTGAAAACAGCCTGCATGTCAATGGCGGTATAGGGCAGAGTTTTTTTATAGGACCCTTGGATGGCATGATCAAGCAGCGTATGCGTGGTATTTCCACCGATATTTTGATAGCCGGCATATGCTTTGTATCCGGCATTTTATATTTGATTCTGTTTATTAGCAGAAAAAAAGAGAGGGAGCTCCTCTATTTCAGTCTTCTTTGTATCGCCGCAGCACTGCGAAGCCTTATGTCCAATGAAACCTATCTGGTAACGCTGTTCGAAAATATTTACTTTCATTTCGGCTCTATGATTGTAACTCTGTTGGTTCCGCTTATTGCGACATTTTTCCTTTTATTCACCCGTAGCGTTTATCGGGAGGCTACGCCCAAAGTGTTTTTCCGGGCCTTGCTTGCGTCTCACGGTCTTTACAGCGTGATGATTCTGACACTGGATTCCTATCTGTATTCCCTGTTGTTTAACTATTATCTTGTGATTATTGCTGTGCAATGCATCCTGATTATCCATATTGGCTTGAAAATGGTCATGAAGGGACACAAAGAAGCCTTGTTTTTCCTGATAGGAGGAATTTTTGTGGTCGTGGGTGCCTTCAATGACATGCTCTATTTCAACCAATGGACAGAGACGGGCTATCTGTTTTCTCTGGGCTTGACCTTCTTTATTATCGGACAAGCCGCAATTCTCGCTATCAAGACCACCCATTTATTTGAGGAAAACAAATCGCTTGACAGCCAATTGGAAGAGAGCCATGCTTCTTTTCTCAGAGCGCAGATCAAGCCTCATTTTATCTACAATGCCTTGAGCGTCATTTCCAATATGATTACCAGAGAGCCGGTCAAAGCGAAGGCACTGCTTTTGGATTTCTCGGATTATCTGAGAGGGTGCTTCCAATTTGACCATTTGAATAATACGTCCACCATTGCTGATGAGCTTGAGACGGTGAGGGCTTATCTCTCAATTGAAAAGGCTCGCTTTGGAGAACGACTTCACACAGCATACAATATCCAAGCGGATGTCCGGCAAAAAATCCCGATGCTTATCGTACAGCCACTCGTCGAAAATGCCGTAAGGCACGGCATTATGGACACACCCCACGGCGGAAGCATCTCTGTCACCATCCTTGATTGCAAGGACAGGATATATTTTGAGGTGTCGGACAATGGAAAAGGCATCCCGAATGAAGTCGTCGATCAATTGCTTGACGGCAAGCATGCCAAGGGTGTGGGCATTATCAATATACACAAAAGACTCCTAGCCAGATACGGGCGGGGCTTGACCATAGAAAGTGAAGTGGGACAAGGGACAAAGGTCTGGTTCGCACTCGCAAGATTAGAAGAGGAGAAAAAAAAGCATGAAAGTATTAATCGTCGAGGATGAACACAACACCTTAGATGAAATACAGTCTTTGCTAGCTCAGATAGACCGGAGGGCCGTTCTGTATACAGCAAAAGACGCCGCATCGGCATTGACCTTAGCAAATGAGCATGATTTTGAGGGGGTCTTTCTGGATATTCGTCTTCCGCAAATGTCTGGAATGGATTTGGCGGATCGGCTGCTTGAGATAGAGCCTTTGATGACCATCGTCTTTATCACGGCATTCAATAATTATGCAACTGAGGCGTTTGAACGCAATGCGATTGATTATTTGCTAAAGCCTGTTCGACCGGAGCGTCTGGCAAAGGCTTATAGTAAAATGACAGAAAAAGCCGAGGAAAACAAGGCTAAAAAATATTTGAAAAAAAATGCGAGATTAGTTACCTTTGGTGGATTGAGACTCTATTGCGATGAAGAGGAGATAGAATGGGGCCGGTCTAAAAACGTGGAGCTGTTCTCTTATCTTCTCATACAAAATGGAAAATTCATTTCCAAGGAAAACATATGCGAAGAGCTCTGGCCTTCACTTGATTATGAGAGAGCACTACCCAATCTTCAAGTCACTGTCCATCGACTGAGAAAAACACTGTCTTGTTTTGACCGCAAAACCATCTGCATCAAATACAAGGATGGCTATTACAGTCTGGAAATAAACACGATGGCTTATGATGTCTATCGTCTCGAGGCCTTGGCGAATGAAAAAGACCCGTCACAGCTCAACTGTATCTGGCAGAT
This sequence comes from delta proteobacterium ML8_F1, assembly GCA_002029975.1. Lineage (GTDB taxonomy): Bacteria > Bacillota > Clostridia > Peptostreptococcales > Acidaminobacteraceae > ML8-F1. Next base: position 13,623 of record LQBE01000033.1, read on the forward strand.
TTACCGAGGACCCTTTCTTGAAGGAAAAAGCTGGATTTGGCTGGAGACCGAACGCGAAAGACTGCGAAGAATTTTCGAACAGACGGTTATCCGATTCTCCAACTGGCAGATGACTCAGGGAGATTACAAGGTGGTAGAAATGAATCTAAATGCCCATATCAAAAAAGGCCTGCCGGGAGATGATTTGATTATCTGCTATTTAAAAGCCGTCGCGCTATCCGGCAGTAAAAGCCGATTGGAAAAGGCCTATAAAGATATTCAGGTGCAATGTCTAAAAACACTCGATACGGAAATCTCTGAATATGTAGAGAAAGCTTATCACACATTATAAAAGAATCCCCGTTTTGTTAAGAATTTGGTAAGAGGCTCGTTATATAATTTAACCATGTATGCAGCAAGGTTATTGAGTCACAAATATCAAAAATCTTAGAATGGGGTGAGTGCATGAGAACAAGAAAATTATTAGCTTTAGTCATATCGATGATGATATTGATCAGCGGCCTTCCAGCAGGAATGGTCGGCGCAGCGACCTTCAGCGACATGCCGCAAGATTGGTCCACACCCGCTTTGGAGAGGGCCGTTCAAAACGGACTTCTGACAGGCGCCAACGGGCAGATTATGCCAAAACAAAATCTAACCAGAGCACAAATGGCCACCGTAATCAACCGTGCCTTTGGAGCTCAGACCCAAGCCTCCATTTCCCATTTTACGGATGTGTCCACAGACGCATGGTATCATGACGAGATGGCGAAGGCTGTGCAAATGAAAACCTTCCAAGGATCAGGCAACAATCTGGATCCTGAGTCCGCTATCACAAGAGAGCAAGCTTTTTTGGTTATGGCAAGGGCTTTAAAATTGGATAAAACCACAGAAGCACCTGTCGGATTTACTGATTTGGACCAAATCTCAAGCTGGGCAAGAGAAGAAGTCTATAGCATGATCAAAGCCGGATATGTCAAGGGCTCAGACGGCAAGGTCAATCCAAAATCAACCATTACAAGAGCTGAATTTGCTCAATTGATGGACAACCTGATTAAGCATTACATCAATCAACCCGGCGCCTATACCGAAGTCGTTGAGGGAAATATTATGATCAACGTACCCGGTGTTACACTAACCGGCGTAACCATCACCGGCGATTTAATTCTGGGCGACGGCATCGGAGACGGTGAAATTACACTTGATGATGTCATCGTACAGGGACGCTTAGTCGTTAGAGGCGGCGGAGAAAATTCCATCGTTATCACTGGAGATTCAGATATTCAAAAGATTATCATTGCGAGAGTAGATGGTGTGGTTAGAGTTTACAATCAAGATGGCGTTGAAATTGGTGAAGTCATTGTCGACGGCAGTGACGACGTTATCTTGCAAGGCGATTTTGTCGACGTGCTGATTACCGCACCCGATGTGGATGTCTATGCGACTCAAACGACCATTAAAACCTCAGCCATTGAGGGAGAAAACAGCCTCCTGATCATCGGAGAAGGCTCATCTGTAGGCAAAGTCGTCATCAGCGCACCCAACGTAACCGTTGAAGGCGAAGGAAGCTTAGACAATGCTGAAATCAAAGTCGGAGGAGATCAAGCTTCTATATTGACACCGGATACCCTCATCGATGTCGAGGAAGGCGTAGAAGATGTCAAGGGTACCGGGGATGTGACAATCCAACCGAAAATCACCTATCAAAACGGTTCAGATACACAAGAGGATTCAAAGCCTCTCGAAACGGAGATACCTCCTTCAACTTCATCAGTTCGCAAACCGACAATCACTGAATTAAATGTGATAGGCTTGACAGGAGAAAATAAAGCCTATGACGGCACCACAGCTGCCACGGCAACAGGTACGGCGATACTTTCCGGAGACATTGCAACCGGAGACGATGTATCCATCACAGGCACGCCAACCTTCACCTTTGCTAGTGCGAATGTCGGGACAGATATTTCAATTTCAACCTCAGGCTATAGCCTGACGGGAGCCGATAGTGGTAAATATTCACTGATACAGCCAACGCTGAGCGCAGACATCACAGTTAAGGAGCTGACCATCGGCGGGTCCTTCACAGCAGACAACAAGGTTTATGACGGCACAACGGCCGCCAGCATCTCAAACAGCGACTTGTCATTGAGCGGCGTAGTAGGTGAAGAGGAGGTCAGTCTGACCTCAGTGGCCCTGGCCTTCAATAGCAAAAATGCTAACTGTGGAACGATGACGGTGGCAACCCCTTCAAGTGGCAATGTCGAGATTACATCGGCCAGCCTTACAGGAACAGATGCCGCGAATTATACGCTTTCCTTGACAGGAGCACCGACCGATGATGCTTGTATTTATAAAAAGCCTGTCACAATTTCAGGCCTTTCTGGTCAAGACAAAACTTATGACGGCACGACAGCGGCTGCAGTTACGGGCACAGCCCTTTTAGTTGGAACCGTCACCGGAGACGATGTAGAATTGACCGGCACAGAGACTTTCAACTTTGTATCCGCTTTTGCAGCGACAGGTGTCGCTATTAATCCATCGACGCCATCAGGCTATAGCTTGACAGGAACTGACGCAGGCAACTATACGCTCACGTCGATTACCGGCTTGAGTGCAGATATCAACCCTAAGGAATTAACCATTCCCGGGTCCTTCACAGCA
>LQBE01000034.1:0-8726 GCA_002029975.1 delta proteobacterium ML8_F1
CTGTGCACATTTTATTTTATTTCACTGTCCTCTTGACGGAGAGCACATCAATCTGTCCAGGGCTTCTTTTTTATAATATTTCAGGACCTGGCGTCGACTTTGAGTGTGGTTAAGCAATTCACTCCTTCTTTTGCCCATCGCCAGATAGGCGGAAAAAAACACAACCGTTACAAGCAGCATCCAGGAAACTTTCACCTTTATCAGGAGTCCCCCATAGAAGACTCTGAGGACAAACCCCGTGACAATAATCAGAATATCCACATAGGGGATGGCCTTCATGCCGCAGCTGTAGAGCAGATTGACTGCCAGATACAGAAAAAGCACTCCCGTAGACCACGCCGGAAAATCCAGGGCCAGGACAAGGACCGCCACTGCTCCACCCAAGAGCCCCGCCAATCTCAGGGCATCGGCAGGACTCACCCTCCCTGAGGGAAGGGGACGGCTGCGCTTGACGGGATGATTCCTGTCATAGGCAATATCTCTGACATCGTTGACAATATAAACCACCGAGCTCGTCAGGGAGAATGCTGCAAATCCCAGCAGGGTTGAAATAAACAGGTCCCCACTCAGCAGCCTTCCAGAAAAAACAAGGGGCAAAAAAACCAGCAGGTTCTTGGTGTAGTGTCGAATCCGCATCAAATCCAAAAGGTCCTTCAAATCATCCCCCCATAGAGCGCCTTATTACTTTCATTATATTTTTTCGGATTTTAAATAGCAAATTTCACGACAAAAAAAAAGAGTAGAAAATCTACTCTTCGAAAAGATCAATCAGTTCCCTGGTCACTTCTACATTTAAAATGCCCTGGTCTTTGAGAATCTGGTAAAAATCCCTCATTTTCTCCTTGAGGGGCTCTCCCTTGAGCATTTTAAAGGTCACCCGGTGGATAAAATTCTCTACAAGGTCAATGGAGCTGTGCATCATGTCAAAGCTGAGCTTTGCCGCTTTAAAGGGATAGGCATTGACCCAGTCGATGGCCGCTTCAAGCTCCCCGGCGAAAATCTTCATCACCTCCGGATGGGTCCTGTAAAGCTCCTCTTTGACAATCACCCCGGCGTTGGGAAAACTTCCGAATCCAGGATTGAGGGTGTCCCATATGTCACCAAAGTCAATCTCACTGACGGCGATACCCTGCTTTTCCAGGGCCGCAACAGCAAAACCCGCCTCCGGCTCTCTCAGGAGCACATGCCTTGATCTTCCCATCATAAAATCTTTCATGATGGTTTCAGGGCGTCCAAAGGGGTTTCCGAAGGTGAGGTTGAAATCCCTGGGATCCAAGCCGCTTCCCTCGATGAGATAGCGGGTGATTTTTGCCGGGGGGGCATCCTCAAACAGCGGAACCTGAATCGTCTCCCCCTTCAAGTCCTGAAGACTTTGAACCTGGGGATCTCTTGAGAGTACGACAAAATTATCCCATACGAAAACCATGGGCATTTTGACAGGCATATTGACAAACTTAGAAGCCGTAATGACTGAGGAAAAACTGATGTCTGCCCTGCCATTGACAATCCAGGCCAGGTGCTTCTCCGTCTCCTCCCAGACCTTGAGTTCCTTGATATTGATTACCGCTCTAAGCCGGTCCGACTGGAGCAGCTTCATGATAATGGGGTAGCCCACCGGGGTGGCGGACTGGATGGTCAGACTCGGCAGGGCATCCCTGGACTCATCCGTCTCTGACACCTGGCTCTTTGTAAATAGAATCCGGATCATAGCAGGCTCTTCAAGAATTATCTCGTGGGTGAATCCCATGGCCCCCAGCATATTGATGAGGGGATCCGGCTTGAAGGTCTGAACCAGGGTAAAGCTTTCGCCGCCACTGAGTCCGTAGGCTTCTTTGATAATGGTGTCAAAGGGATCGGAAGTCATGGTGCGCACATCAAGAACCCTTCCCCCGGCTGCGGGCGCTTTAGAGACGCTCAGCACCGACATCCCATTTTCAAGGGGGCTGATTGCAGCCTCGCAGCCCCTTTCTCTTGCAAAATCTCTCAGAGGCTCCAGGGGAATTTCCCCTCTTATGAGAAGACTGTCTCCCTGTGAGAGGTCTTCAAGAATTCCAAGGACGGGTTCAAGGTCCTCGCCGCTATTGACGGTGATGACATTCCCAGAGGCCTCCATCACAGGCTTCTCAATTTTTTCAAGCGCCCGAAGCTCCTGAATGCACTGGGGGAAGGATTCGAAAAGCTCTTTTTCAAGTCCCAGTCGGCTGTTGACAAAATGGAGCATCTCACACAGGCTGACCCCCGTCATCTTAGCAGCGTGTTCAAAGGTCGCATATTTTGCGACGGAACGCCAAATGACTGGATTTTGAAGATTCTTGAATCGGGGACTCAGTTCAAGAAGCTCCTGCTTTAAATGAGGATAGTCGCCCAGCACCTCTGAAACCCTGCTTTTCCCCAGGACCGGCTGAGCGCCCTCGACTTCGATAGCCTCCGTAGGACAGGCCTCAAGGGCCTCATAGCACAGTTTTTCCTCCGTTTCATTCTCCGGCTGCCTGACAATCACTGCTTTTTTGTCTATGATTTCAAAGTTGTCCTGAGCCACTCTGGCACAAGCCTGACAACCGATACACTGGTCATTGACCTTGAATTTTTTCATGGATTTACCTCCTGTTCTGATAACTATTATCACTTATGGGTATAAATTTATCGGTAACCGTTGTTACAAAGGCAGAATCTTAATGCGCAATTAACAAAAGTGTTGTATACTCTCTGTGAATGCCAGATGAATGAGGTTTTATTATGAAAAAAATTATGATTTTCAGCGGTTCGACAGGCAACGGGCACAATCAGGTGGCCAAGGTGCTCAAGGAGCAGCTTGCCGACAAGGGCGCAGAGGTCCTTCTAGTGGATATTCTCAAGGAATCCTCTCCCTGGGTGGATTTGTTGATCAATGACGGCTACAGTCTGATTGTTTCGAAGTTCCCCCGTCTCTACGGACGTTTGTACGACTTCACCAATGACTACCCCCGGTCAAATCGATTGATCAGGCGACTCACCCTGGAGGAAAAGCGGTTCTTCAGACGGGTGGTTGAACCCTTTAGTCCGGATTTGATCCTCACCACCCATCCCTTTGGTGTGATTCTTGCCGACCATCTGAAGAACAAACAAAAACTCAAAGCCCCTGTAGTCTCTGTCATTACAGACTTTCATTTCCATGAATCCTACGTGAGTCAGCAGGTGGACGCCTACATTTCGGGGGGACTTTTCCCCGAAGAAAGCCTTCAGGAAAAGGGCATTGAACCGGAAAAAATCCATCCCTACGGCATCCCGGTGAAACCCGCCTTCTATGCCCGCAAAAAATCCCGGATTCTTCACCTTGAAACCCTTCTGTTGATGGGGGGAAGTCTGGGAATGAAGGACATGGTACTGGCTCTCAAGGACCTGCGTCAGGTTGAGGGCAAGCTGAAAATCCATGTTGTCTGCGGCAACAACGAAAAGCTCTATCAGACCATAGAACCCATGGTAGAGGATTTCCCGCCGGACAAGCAGATTATTCTCCACGGATTCACTCAAAAAATCCCCGAGCTTTTTGAAGCCTCCGATCTTTTGATTACCAAGCCCGGAGGCATCACCACCACAGAAGCCCTGGTCATGGGTCTTCCCATGGTCATTCCCTATTACTTCCACGGCCAGGAAAAGGAAAATCTGAGGTTTTTACAAAATCACGGCCTGGTCCTTTCCCCCGACGGGGATGAAAGCCTGGTGGCCATCATCAACCGACTCAAAAAAAATCCTGAAATTCTCAGTTCCCTCCAAAGCACAATGGCAGAGTTCACCAGTTCCTATTCCCTGGGCTATACCCTGAAATTGATTGAGAATCACCTCAGACAGCAGCATTCCGCATGAACCCCTGAATAATTAAAGGGTTGTCCTCTTTGTGGGAGGACAACCCTTTTTTATTGCCATGGCCTATTTGAAGAATATCCTGTAATCCACAAGGTCCATCAATTCTCCTGCCGTAATGAGATGGTAGTCTGAATACAGACTGCCCTCCCGGGGAAGATTGAGGGAAATGCCAAAGGATTCCACGGAAAATTCCGCTGTGGCGGGAACAGGTGTGCCGAGAATTTCCTCCAGTGGAGCCGCATAGCTGTCATAGGGCAGCCCAAGGAAATCCTCCAGGGTCATTCGCTCTCCATTGGTCATATCAATCGTCAAAAAAGCCTGCCGATAGTCGTAGGCACCCTCTTCTCCCGAGAAGCTTGCTGACAGGGAAAGACTCAGAAGGGCTTCACTGCCGAAGGTGGGATGGACGAACAGGGTCTTCTCCCCCTGGATATCCGATTGGAGGCTGTTGGCGGTCTCATCGATGGTCCGGTTGATTTTTTCCTCAAGGGCGCTGTTGCCTGGAATCTCGACCCGGGCAATGGTAAAGGGCCCCTGTCCCTCAATCAGGGATTTGGGAAGATAGCTCATCTCGGAATGGACCCCAAAGACGTTATGGGAGTTGATGACTTCGCCAATCAGGCTGAATTCATCCGTTTCAAGAACCTCAAGCTTGTCCACAAGTCTGCCGAGATCGTGGCCTTCATATGTGGCCTTATAGCTTGTGATTCTTTCATAATCCGGTCCGCTTTTCGTCATAAAGGCACCGATATAGCTCCCCTCAGGGCCTACCAGGAAGGCACCAATCTGTTTCTTGTAGATTTCCTCCAGCATGGTCCGCAGAAATCCTGAATCGTTTTCCAGAATCAGCGACTCGGCCAGCAGAATGTCGCTGACAAGATCCTTGTTGCCCTCCCCTTCATAGAGGCGGCGGTTGTTCTGGATCAAATCATACAGTACCGTCATCCGGGCAAAGTCTTCACTGAAGTACGCCTTCAGTCCGGCAATGGCCTCCCAGTCGGTTTCCACCACCGGCGTCTCCTCATAGCGGACAACTCTGAGTTTGCTGTCAGAAACCGCCCTGAATTCCTCCCGGATTGCGGGATCCTTGATATTGTCAATGAGGTTCCGGCGAAGCACCCCCTCCATATCCCGGTTGAGGGCCTCCATATAGTCACTTCCAAAAATTTTAAAATTCATCTCTTCGGCCAGACGCTGATGCACAACCACCAGCATCTCTATCATGTACTCCGCTGAGGCCGGGCAGACTCTGTCAATATGCTCGTCAATAAAAACCCCGACTGCAGCACTGTCTCCCCCGGCGATTAGCCGGGCAAAGTCCCCCATGATGACTTCTTCTTCGCTGAGCTGTTCCTCCACCGGCGGCTTTTGTTCGACATCCCCGGCGGGTTGTTCTTCGGGCAGCTCCGGCTCAGGCTCCGGACTCCGGGCACCCTGACAGCCCGTCACGCCTAAAACAATGATGATTATCAACCACAAAAATTTTTTCATATTTACCTCCCGTCCAGAGGATTCCCCCTGGGGTTCTAACAAGTATTTTGACTCTGGACCCCTTGCCACCGTTTATCGATATAGACCACCATGCCACCAATCATCGCAATGAAGAGATAAGAAACGATGCGGCTGTATACAAGCACTTCATTGGCCCCCTCCACCCCGTATCTTTGAAGAAGCAGGGCCCTGATTCCCCAGAGAGCCAGCTCTCTCACTATGAAAATCAGAGTCAGTGCATCGAAAAGACGGCTGCCGGAAAAGCCTTTGAGTTTTTCCAGGGACTCTTCCCTGGCCTCCCCGTACATCTTTCTGTAATCCAGATAAAACACTCTGCCCAGAGGCCTTCTCAAAACCATGGACACGCCATAGAGAAGGATGAAGGCCATGTTCAGGTAAACGCCATTGTACAGGATATCAATCGCTGTTTCCGAAATCAGATTGAGATACAGATTGAGGAGGATTCCAAAGACAATCACCAGACCTGTCACATTGTACTTTTTCTCGAAAAAGAATTTATAGGCCGTATAGAGAATAGCCGTCAACGCACTGAGAAACATGGCCAGATAGTCCCCCGTGAAACCTCTGCCCAGATTCCAGATGGCCAGGGGAAGGCCCAGATAGAACATCAAATCTATAACAATTTGTTTTTTTACAGACATCTTTCAAATCCTTCCCGGCCAATCAATCCTCAATTGTCACATAAAGCCGTTTATTGATCTTTCCCTTGGAGCGGAACTTCACCACCCGGACCCTGCCAATTTCCGAAGTGTTGCCGACATGGGTCCCCCCATCCGCCTGGAGGTCCAGCCCCACAATCTCGATGGTCCTGATGGACTCAATCCCCTCAGGCAGCAGATTGATTTTGGTTCTAATCAGATCAGGCACCTTCATGGCCTCCTCCCGGGTGAGCGTCTGTACTTTGATGGGATGACCCTTTTGAATCTCCTCATTGACCTTTTCTTCGATTTCAGGCAGCATTTCATTGCTCAGCTGGGCCATTTCAAAATCCATGCGGGCCGAAAGAATCTCCATATTGCCCCCGGTGACCAGGGAATCATACACTCTGAACATCACGCCGCTGACCACATGCATCGCCGAATGGGTCCGCATCAATTGATAGCGCCGCTCCCACTCAAGCTCCCCCTTGAGGGTCTGCCCCACTTCAGGCAGTTCCCCTTCAATCAGATGGAGAACATCGTCCCCCGCCTTTTGGACCTTTTCGACGGCATAGACCTTCTCCCCGGCGACCAGCCTTCCCCTGTCGTGGAGCTGTCCCCCGCCACCCGGATAAAAGGCGGTACGGTCCAGAACAACTCCCCTGGGTTCCTCCGAATGTCCCACCACCCGTGCTTCAAATTCCTTGACATAGCTGTCCTTTTGATAAATCAGTTCTGTCATGACCTTATCCTCCTTTTCCAGTCCAGTCTTCTACTGACCCTCATTATAACATTTTTTTCAAACTGTATGCCCTTGTCAAACCCCAGGCACGTGTGGGTCGGTGACGCGGGGCCAAGCCCCTCCCCAAAGAGAAGATTTCCCGGGAAATATTTTTTTTGACCGATGGGCCTCCTCTTTGATTTGATAGATACCACTTTATCTCTTGAATCCTCAAATACCTTGTGCTATACTACCATTTAGTACATCACAGATATACAGATGTCCATTTCAGACGGAAAAAGGTGGGTCACTTTGGAAAACATCATTGTACAGAAATACGGCGGCACCTCGCTTCAGAATACAGAGCGCATCAAAAACACTGCAAAGCGAATCAAGAGCTACCGGGAAAAGGGTCGGGAAATGGTTGTGGTGGTCTCGGCCATGGGGAAGACCACCAACAACCTCCTCGACCTGGCCCGGACAATCAGTGATTCCCCGCCAAAACGAGAGCTCGACGTCCTGCTCTCCACGGGTGAGCAGATCTCCATTGCCCTGCTCTCTATCGCCCTCAACGAAATCGGGATTGACACCCTCTCCCTGACCGGTGCCCAGTGCGGTATAAAAACCAACGGCTTGCATTCCAACGCCAGAATCGAAGACATAGACGACGCCAGGATTCTGCAGGAGCTTAAGCGGGGGCGGGTCGTAATCGTGGCCGGATTCCAGGGCATCAATGAAAAGGGAGACATCACCACCCTGGGCAGGGGAGGCTCCGACACCACCGCTGTCGCCCTGGCGGCAGCCCTCAAGGCCGAAAAATGCGAAATATACACCGATGTGGACGGCGTCTACTCCACGGATCCCAGAATCGTCCCAAAAGCCGTCAAGCTGAATGCCATCCGCTATGACGAAATGCTTGAAATGGCCCGGCTGGGCGCCCAGATCCTGCACCCTAGGTCTGTGGAACTCGCTAAAAACCACCAGGTCCCCCTGGAGGTCAGAAGCAGCCTGAATTTCAATTCAGGGACTATCATATTAGGAGAAATCACTATGGAAGATATCCGTATCAGCGGCATCACCTCAGAAAAGAACATCGCCCGAATTTCCATCGCCCGGGTCCCCGACAAACCGGGAATCGCCTACCGGCTCTTCAAATGTCTCTCGGAGAATGAAATATCCATCGATATGATACTCCAGAATCTCAACCACGAAAACGCCAATGATATTTCCTTCACCACCCCGACAGAAGCCCTGGGTGAAGCCCTGCCCATTGTGGAAAAATTCGCAGGGGAAATCGAAGCCCAGGAGATTATCGTCAAAGAGAATGTCTGTAAAATCTCCCTGGTGGGCACCGGTATCCTGGGTCATGGCGAGGTTGCCGCCGCCTTTTTCGAAACCCTCTCCAACCTGGGCATCAACATTGAAATGATTTCCACCTCTGAAACCAAGATTTCCTGTCTCATTGACGGCAAGGACGCCGACAATGCCGTCAGGACCCTTCACAGGATATTCTTTGAACAAAACTAAAAACACAACCCCTGCTATGATTTTTAATTTAGGAGGGGTTGGTTTGTGTTGAGAAACCTGCCGGCGACACATAAAGAAAGCAGTGCTTCTTCAAGCACCGCTTTTTTTTGTTCAAAACACATCGATAAGGCCGATCATCTGTCCGTCGGGGTCCGCTATCTGTACCATCTGTCCGCCGCCACCGATGGGCACCGGACCCATCAACAGGGGAATCTGTTTCTCTTTCAGAAATTCCAGGGTGGCTGCCATATCCTCGACCCGGAAGGTGAGAACCACATTGTTTGCTCTGGGTGTGAATTCCTCCTCCTGGATGAGCTCCACCCCGGAAGAGTCCCTCCCCTTTAGAAACACAATGGTCATCCCGGGTCTCGGGTTGATTACCCGCTCCTGCTCGAATCCCAGAATGTCTTCATAAAAAGCCTGGGTTTTTTCAATGGAACCCACCCTGAGAGTCACATAAGTCATTTTCATTGATTTTTCCTCCT
>LQBE01000034.1:8806-21670 GCA_002029975.1 delta proteobacterium ML8_F1
ACATGCTTCAAGGTCACATGACCGGTGATGTCATAGGATTTCATCCGGTCGATGAGATAGACCAGGCCATTGGATTTGGAATCCACCAGTACCGAATCAATCTGATTGTCAGTGGGGTCCCCTAGAAAAATGAACTTTGAATCATTTCCGGCTCTTGTAAGCATCAGCTTGGCCAGATGGGGAGTGATCTGCTGGGCCTCGTCCACCACCACAATCGCCCGTTCAAGGGTCCTGCCCCGCATATAGTTGAAGGTTTTAATCTCCAGCACCCCCATATCCTTGAGCTGATTGATAAAGGTTTCCGGGGTATGGTCAAGCCCCTTGGCGTAGCGGCTTTTGAGGTATAAAAGCGTTTCCACAGCATCGTAGAAGGGCCCCATCCAGGGCTTGAGTTTTTCATCCTCCGTGCCCGGCAGAAATCCGATATCATCCCCCGCCGGCACCACCGGTCTCACCAGAACAATTTTTTTGTAAAAACCACTGTAATAGAGCTCAAGAGCCGCCGCCATGGCCATCAGGGTTTTCCCGCTGCCGGCACCACCGGTCATGGTCACCAGCCGGACGGATTCATCAAAGAGCAGCTCAAAGGCGAATTTCTGCTCCCGGTTCAGGGGCTTGAGCCCGTAGAGCAGCCTTTTGGAGTGCAGCAGGGGCACCACCCTGGCATTGCTGATTTTCGCCAGAATTTTCTCCTGACCCCGGTTCTCATCCTGAACCTCGAGAAAGTGGTTCTCATGGGTAATGATTTCCCCGGGGAGGGCTTCGATGGGCAGCCCCTCGGAAACAATGGTCAGCAGATCCTCTTCTTTCACAGCAATTTCCTGGTAACCTTCATACAACTTGTTGATGTCCACCTTGTCATTTTCATAATCCTGAACCTCGAGTCCCAGGCTGTCTCCCTTGATGGACATGGCCAGGTCCTTTGAAACCAGAATGGTCTGCTGACCCTTCTGGTCATTGATGCGCTTGAGGTTCCAGACAATGGCCAGAATTTTATTGTCATTCTTGGTGGCATCCAGGGCGTCGGGCAGATCAGTGAAATCCATGTGATTCATCTCCACCCTCAGGGTCCCGCCTTCAGGCAGAGCCACCCCCACTTCCAGGGGTGTATCAAGCGACCTGAACCGATTGATGACGCGAAGACTCTCCCTGGAGTGATATCCCGTGATTCCCTTGGCGTTTTTAAGCCCATCCAGTTCTTCAATGCAGATCAAGGGAATGATTATGTGGTTGTCCTCGAATTTATAGATAAAGTACGGATCGTGGATCATAACGTTGGTATCAATGATGTAATGCTTTTTCATGAGTCTTCCCCCCCTATAATCCATTATAGTATAGTTTACCCAGTTCTAACCCATTCCTAATCTATTATTTACATTTTCCCGATAGAGTCTAAAGTGGAGGTGAAACCCATGCACATAGGCATTGATATCGACGGCACTATCACGACCCCCTTCTACTGGCTGGATTTTTTCAATCAAAAACTGGGGACCTCCCTCTCAGAGAAGGAGATCACCCACTATGACCATCATCTGGATTTTGGAATTGAAGCCGCAGCCTTCCAGACCCTGAGAAAAGACCATTTGAAAACAATCCACCGCCTGGCCGAGCCCAGACCCGGCGCCAAGGATTTTGTAAACCGCCTGTTTTTTGAAAACGACCAGACCTTCATCATCACCGCCAGGGAAGCTTCCCTGGCTACCCTGACCCAGTTCTGGTTGAAAAAAGAGGACTTTCTGTACACTGCCCTCTATACCCTGGGCTCCACGGAGAAAAGATTCCTGGCCGCCCGGCTGGGCATCGATCTTTTTTTCGAAGACCGCCTGGAAACCGCTCTGGGACTTTCCGCCGCAGGAATCCCCACAGTTCTTTTCGACACCCCCTACAACCAGGCCCCTCCTCATCCTGGGATCCACCGGGTAAAAACCTGGGAGGAAGCCTACCGGGTCTACAGGACCTTCAAGAATGAGAAGACAAAAACCTTTGAAGGACAGCTGAAAACCCTGCTGCATCAGGCCATTTGATAAGCCGTCCCTGGGGACGGCTTATCGCACAAAGACCATCCTGTTCTCACCGGAAAGAACCTCTTCGTATCGATACCCGGATTCTCTGAAATGCCTTAGTTCCCCGGGCTGCTTCACATTCTGTTTCACCATATAACGGAGCATCAGGCCCCTCGCCTGTTTAGAATAGATGGCTACCTCTTTGTGACCCCCGCCGGGGGTCTTTTGCTTGAAGAGGACTTCCACCAGGGGATAGGGCACCATCTTCGAAAACTCCTTTGAAGCCAGGCTCAGAATCACCTCGTCCTTGGAAAAAACTTCACTCATCTGAGTCGACCACCACTGGTAAAGATTCACCTGGGGCACCTTCATGGTCATATCCAGCCGGTAGGGCCGGATACCGTCCCTGGGTCTGAGAACCCCGTAGAGGGCGCTGAGAATCAACAGATGCTCGTCGAGATAACGGATCTCTTCGGAGGTGTACTCCTCAAGTCCCAGCTGTTTGAAGACCTCCCCACTGTAGGTCCAGAGAGCGGCCTTCTTCTCTTTTGCGGAGAAATCCCGATAGGATTCGCAGGTTCTGTCCAGGAGCTCCCCCTTGATCTTCATAAGCCTTCCAAGTTCATCCTTCGTCAGGTCACTGAGTCGGTCGGCAAGGAACAAGGCCTCCCTTTCAAATGCCGGGACTGACAGCTCTTTGGGGCCACCAGGCATGAAATCCTGCGTTTTTGCCGGGGACACTATGATTTTCATCTCGCACCTCCTAGAACCTCACAAGGAGCCCCAACAGCACCAGGGCCTTGGACATCTCCACCACAAAACCGTATTGATCGCCGCTGAGTCCTCCGAGAATCCGCTTCGACACCAGCCGGTAGCCGGCGATAAAAACCACCAGGCCCCCCAGGACCGCCAGGGCCCTCAGGGGACTGACAAATACACAGAGAACAAAAGCGCTCAACCCGGTTCCCACCAGAAGACTCCCGTGCGATATCCGTCCTGTTATCATTCCACCCAGACCTTCCGGCTTGCCCCTGGCCTGCCAACCCAGCACCAGAATGCTCCAACGGGAAAGCACGCCCAGGATCAGCCAGATGCCGCCGCCGGCCAAGGCGGCGATGCCTTCCAGCTGGACAAGGACTGCCACCAAGAGGGTGAAGACACCCAGGGGACCGCTTCCTCCTGTTTTCATAATCGCCCTGGCCGCTTCCCCCCGGCGGCCGCTGAAAAGGCCGTCCGCAGTGTCGGCCAGTCCGTCCAGGTGAAGACCTCCGGTAATCCCCTGCTCCAGTACAAGCATCAGCAGGATATTGATTTTCACGGGAACACTTTCTTTCAAAAGCGTGAAGCCAATCATCTGAAGGCCCCCGATCAAACCGCCGAGAAGGGGCACAAGCCACAGCGCTCTTGCGAATCTCTCGGGACTGTAATGCGGGTTGTCCTTGATGGGAAAACGGGTAAAAAACTGAAGAATATCAAGCATCCCCGGCCTCTTTGATTTTCAGCGCAATGCCACTGACCATGAGGATGACTTCATCCGCCGCCTCGGCCAGCCGCTTGTTGATACTCCCGGCGAGATCTCTGAATCCCCGGCCCAGAGGATACTCCGGGACAATCCCCGAGCCCACCTCATTGGTAATGAGGATGAGCGACTTCCCCTCCTCGAAGACCACCTGCAGTAGCCCTGCAAACTCCTCCATAATGGTTTCCTCCAGGGCGCCCAGATCCTGCAGGCGAAATTCCTCTTGTCCCGTCCCGAGCATGAAATTGGTAATCAGCGCTGTCACACAGTCCACAAAAACGCAGGATTCCTCTGAGCCCCGGATGACCTCACCCAGATTTTCAGTGGCCTCTATCAGTCGCCACTTCGGATTGCGTTTTTTCCGGTGGAGGGCAATCCGTTCCTGCATTTCAAGATCGTAGAACTGATTCGTCGCCAGATAAATCACATCGTCCCCCGGAAACAGACTTTCACCGTAGGCACTTTTACCGCTTCTAACCCCACCTGTTATGAGTATTACTTTATTATCCATTCAGTACACCTCCCAAACTGTCCAGTTGTTTCCACTGACCCTCATGCTTTTCTATTATCAGGATTTCCCCATTGCCGACCTTGAAATCCCAAAAGGGTCTGCGGCCCTTGTCAAGAGACTTCATAAGCGCCATCATCCACCCGCCGTGGGTGATTAGAAGAACCGGCCCCTCTTGAACACTCTGCAAAAAATCCTCCACACGGCGGGTCAGATCCTTCAAGGACTCTCCCTCTGGAATCCTGAAGAATTCAAAGCTGTTGTAAAAGGCAACCGTTTCATCAGGAAATTTTTCCATCATTTCCTCATAGTTCAAGCCTTCAAAAATACCAAAATGAATTTCCCTCAATCTTTCATCAATCTCATAGTCCTCTATCCCCAGAGCTCTGGCGGTCTGACGGGTTCTCAGGGAAGGACTGCAGTAGACCTTTTTAAAGGCAAGCCCCCCCAGTTGGGCTCCGGCCTTTTTGATCTGACTGATTCCCAAGGGTGTGAGGACGGATTCCGAGTGACCCCTGTAACGCCTTTCTCTGTTGGCTAAAGTCTGGCCATGCCTGATCAGATAGATTTTCATTGTCCCACCCTTCCAATCTCAACAACGCCTTGGGGAGCCTCTCCCTGATAGAAAACCAGGGCGCAGGTGGCCGGTCCGGCGGACTTTTCAAGATCAAAGGCCACCTTTTCATGGATTGCCACGGGAAATTCAATCTGGGCCAGCTCCCCCAGGATGCCCTGGGATCCCACGGGAAGAATTTCCACCACCCCTGGATGGGCCATCAGGGACTGGAGAGTCGCGTAGGAGAGAATCTCCGGGTCAAAGGGCAGGCGGATTTCATCCTTGACCTTGGGGATTCCCGCTACTCCAATATGACAGCCGCTGAGATTTCTGCCAAGACGAAAATCAGACTTTCGGCAAAGGCCTACCAGGGTCACTGCCACCCCCGTGGACACGGGATCAAAATTTTCCTCTGAGCTGCCATTGATAATCACGTCGTAAATCCCCGCCTCTGTGAGTTCGTCCTTGATTCCCTCTAGTACCCGCATTCCCGTCGGGTTGAATTCATTCATCACTCCGCTGGTAAGGGCCCTGACGGTGGCCCCGGAGACCAGGACCTCAATGAGGGGGACCCTCACAATAAACCGCCCCACAAGATAGGGGCTCGCCTTGAGCAGATCCCTGGGCTTTTCGCCCACACCTCCGAAACTATCCACCCCGATTACCAGATAATCCTCACCAAGGTCCACCAGGGACAGATCTCTGAACCGTCTGTCCATCAGGGCTTCACACCCCTTTCAAGGAGCTGGTAGAGCATCAGGGCAAGCACACAATTGCCAAGGGTGCCCAGAGCAAGCAGGGGCATCATGGCAAATATCCCCGGTCCGGTGACAAGGGATACCCCAAAGAGGGAAAAAGGGACATTGAGGAAAAGTCCTGTTCCAAGTGCTGCCAGGGACTTGGATAAAGGACCGTAGGGCACCCACTTATAAACCAAGGCAAAACCCACCATGGTCACCCCCATGCCCAGCATCACCAGCAGATGGACAGGAAGACTCAGAGGAAACCCTCTCAATAGGGCGGTGAAAAAATGACCCAGAACACCTATCACTCCTCCGGCCAGAGGCCCCAGCCAGAGCGCCCCCAGAAATGCCGGCATAGAATCCAGGGCAATGGTGGTTCCGGGGATGGAAAAATTCGCCCCTATAAATCCCGTGGCGGTGAACAGGGCCATCAGCACAAGTTTCTTGGTTTTCACAAGCATCTTCCTTTCAAATCATACAAGTTTTTTCAACGCTTCTATCAAGTTCCGATTGTCTTCGGGCTTTTTGACTGCCAGTCGGATATATACAGGTCCCAGGCCCCGATAGTCATGACAGCTTCTGATGAGAAATCCCTGGGAAAGGAGCCGGTCCTTGAGCCGGGGACCCTCCCAGCCTGCCAGTGCCACCAGCAGATAATTCCCCTGGGACTGATAGACTTTTCGGACTAAGGGAAGCCCCTGGAGCGCCTGAGTGAATACCCTTCTCTCAGCGGCGTTGCGCTTGACCATCCGGTCCCTGTAGGCTGCATCTCCGAGGCATATTGTCGCAAAGGTCTCTGCAAAACTGTTGATATTCCAGGGCAGCTGATGGGCCACAAGACCTTCATAGGTCTCAGGGGATGACACCAGACCGTACCCGAAACGGACCCCTGGCAAACCGTAGAATTTGGTGATGGCCCGGATGACAATGAGGTCCAGCCCCTTTCCCAGATACCGGACGAAGGAGGGCACCCCCAGGGTGTAATCGAAAAAGGTCTCATCCACTACAATTCTCTTGCCCCGGTTCTTCGCAAAACGAACCAGTTCCTCCATGGTCCCCGGGTCCAGAACACTGCCGTCGGGATTGTTGGGATGGGCCACTACAATCCCGTCGGCTTCCCCCAGGGCGGCCAGGGT
This sequence comes from delta proteobacterium ML8_F1, assembly GCA_002029975.1. Taxonomy (GTDB): domain Bacteria; phylum Bacillota; class Clostridia; order Peptostreptococcales; family Acidaminobacteraceae; genus ML8-F1. Next base: position 15,272 of record LQBE01000034.1, read on the forward strand.
TTTCACAAGAGGCAGTTTCAGGCGCCAGAGGCCATCTCGAGACTCTTCCTCCAAAGCCAGCCAGTGGATTGAGACGCCGTGGTCTCTGGCGCTTTTTTCGTACTCTGAATACCCCGGTCCCAGGAGCACCACCCTGGACAGCCCTGTAAAGGCCCTGTGAATAACCTCGCTGGCGCCGTTTCCGAGAACAATCGACAGGTCACTTTGACCGTGATAATCAAGGATGTGAGCCTTGAGATTCCTGTAGCTGAGATCAGGATATTTTCCTGCCTGACCCAGGGCCTTTGAAAGACTCTTCCCGACCCCTTCGGGTGGTCCGTAGGGATTCCCGTTGGAACTGAAATCCACCAGTTCCCGCCCCCGGGGAAAAGCATCACTGTAAATATCTCCTCCGTGCATTAAAACACCTCCACCAGTATGAGGGGAATCAGCCCGAGAACCGCCGTCACCAGCATCATCGACTGGGTTCTTTTGATATCCCCGATCTCGATTTCCCTCAAAGAATCTCCCAGCCACGGTTTTTCCTTCAGCCTGCCGTGATATGCCCCGGGCCCCCCCAAAGCAATCCCAAGGGCACCGGCAACCGCTGATTCAGGATAACCGGCATTGGGACTCTCATGCAGGGAGGCATCCCGAAGCATGGTTTTCAAAGCCCGGCGCCAGTCAAATCCAAGCAGCAGGGCACTCGCCACCAAGAGAAGTCCTGTAATTCTCGCCGGTATCAAGTTCATGACATCATCCATTTTGGCTGAAAAAAAACCGTACTGAGTGTATCTTTCGTTCTTGTACCCCACCATGGCATCCAGGGTATTGACCGCCTTGTAAAGCATCATAAGGGGTATCCCTCCCACAAGCAGATAAAAAACCGGGGCAATAATTCCGTCATTGGTGTTTTCCGCCAGACTTTCAACGGTTCCCCGTTGAATTCCCTTGTCGTCAAGAGTCAAGGTATCCCTGCTGACAAAAAGAGCCAGTTTTTGTCTGGCCTCCTCCGGCCCCTTCATCAGGGCCTCACTGACTTCACTGCCATGGCGGTAGAGACTGTGAATCCCCAGGCCTGTCCAGGTGAAATAAGTCCACAGAAGGTCTTCACTGAAGGAGACCTCAAGGGCCAGCCGGGGGAGCCAGTAGCTGAGACCTCCGACTGAAGACAAAAGAATCAATCCCTTGACCCTCATGGGAATCCACTGAAAGGCTTCGTAGAGCCTGTTCTCTATCCAGACAATCAACCCACCCATAACCTCCACGGGATGGATGAATCGCCTCGGATCTCCCAAAAACAACTCTAACAGGAGTACGATAAGCATCCTCATCCGGCTTCAACAATCCTGTATATTTTCTCCATGTCAAGGGACGTCCTGATTACAGAGGCCAGCTGGTCCAGATAAGTCTCCCTCAGCGCCTCATAGTCCCGGCTCTTGACGGCTTTGAGTCCCTTTTCCCTGCGAATCGGATTAAAAAACCCTTCCCTGAAGGAGGGACTGTCGAAAATCCCATGGAGATAGGTCCCCACAATCCTTTTGTCACTGGACTGATAGCCCTCCTCTTCACCGTTTTCCAGACGGAGCAGCGGCGAAGGGGCTTTAAGAAAAAGGGACTTTCCCATGTGAATTTCATAACCCCGGACAGCCACGGTTTCGTCATCCGTCAAAACCCCCCTGGATTGCCTGGTCACCTTGAAGGGCTTCATCCGGGTCTCCATGGGAATCAGGCCCAGACCCTCCTCCATGGCAATATCCCCCTCAATCCCATCAGGGTCCCGGACCACCTCACCAAGAATCTGATATCCCCCGCAGATTCCCATGATTCGAGTCTCCCTGAGGCTCATGATGCCTTCATAAAGGCCCCCTTTTTTCAGCCACCTCAAATCTCTCAGGGTGTTCTTGGTTCCCGGGAGGATTAGCACATCCGGCTGGCCGAGTCTCTCCAGGGCATCCACAAATCTCAGGGAAAGTCCCTCCTCTGATTTCAAGGCATCAAAGTCCGATAGGTTTGACAGATGGGGCAGACGAATTACTGCAACATCCAATCCCCCGGTATAGGCCCCGGGATAGTTTCCCATCCCGTCCTCCTCTTCCAGGGGAAGGTCGAAAAAGGGGATGACCCCCAGCACATCTTTTTTCATCAACGCCTCAATCTGCCTGATCCCGGGGTCAAGCAGGCTTCTATCCCCCCTGAACTTATTGATGAGGGTCCCCTTGATCAATTCCTGTTCTCGTTTGTCGAGCAGTTTCAGGGTCCCGTAAAGGGCTGCAAAAACACCGCCGCGGTCGATATCCCCCACCAGAAGTACCGGACTGTTGATTCTTGTCGCCAATCCCATGTTGACCAGGTCGTTTTTCCTCAGATTGATTTCAGCAGGACTTCCCGCACCTTCGATGACCACCACATCGGTGGTCTTTTCCAAGGTGTGAAGATCCTCCAGAATCAGTTCCATGAACCGGGGCTTGAGGCGCTCATACTCCGAGGCGCTATACTGACCGTAAACCCTGCCCCGGACAACAAGCTGGGCCGTCATGTCCCCCTCAGGCTTTATCAAAAGGGGATTCATCCGGGCATGGGGCCTCAGACCCGCTCCTTGGGCCTGAAGCACCTGGGCCCTTCCCATTTCATCCCCTTCTAAGGTGATAAAAGAATTGTTGGACATGTTTTGAGCTTTGAAGGGAGCCACCCTGAGGCCGTCCTGGGCCATAACCCTCAACAGACCCGCAGTGATCATGCTTTTCCCGACGCTGGAAGCAGTGCCTTGAATCATTAGTGTCGCCATTTTTGTCCACCTCTTTTCAAAAAAAAATATCCATCCCAAGGGATGAATACATCAGTTCATTAACGAATTCACAGTTAAACTCACACCCAGGAGTAACCTTCAAGGCATGTTGGCAGGTCTACCGGCTCGACATCCTCCTACTTGCCACCCTTCCCGTCGATTCCCCGACAGTGGTTTTGTGGCTTTCGTCCGTCTTACGGTTGCTGGGACAGCTTGAGACTTTCACTCAATTCCCTATTAAGTACTGGTAACACCAACAGGCACTATTCAACTAAGTTTTATAATAAGTCACTTCTTTGTGCCTGTCAACCACTTGAAGGTTCCAATTTGGATGGCAAGGTCGATGAAAAGCCGCATCTGGCTCAAGTGTCCGCTTTGACACTCCCCGCAAATAAATCCGGGGAATTCTCAGCTAATAAAACCGAAGTGCCTCTGTGATCTCAGCGTATGACCCTAAGTCGAAGGGATGTGCCATCACACCTTCCAGGCCAGAACCTGTCCACCCATGGCTGAAAGCCTCCTGCTAAGCAGAGCCCCGGGGATCAAATAGCAACACCTGGATTCCGACAATTCGAAGTCATTCTTTTTTTTACAGGGGATCCGGTATATAATGAATTGAACCCAACCGAAGATTAAAGAGGTGACCAATGCCATGAAAAGCACTAAAGTCATCAAAAACTTCAATTTCTTTGTGCTGTTGTTCATAACCGTTATTGTCCTCACTTCCCTTGGTCTGCTTTACATAGACAATCAGAGAAATTCAGAGGAATTAGAGGCCAGTCTTCTAAGTGACAGCATGCTCCTCAACCAGATGAAGGATCAATTCACTGCCACCATTTCACAGAACCAGAGTGATGTCCTTTTCCTCGAATCCCTCTACCGGCATCTGGATTTAACCGACGACGGGGGACATCTGGAAACCCTTTTGAAGCTTCTCATTGAAAAAGAGGGCATCTACGACCAGATGCGCTACATCAACGCAGCCGGCCATGAAATCCTCAGAATCAACTACACCGATTCCCGGGGCGTCATCGTCGGCGCCGAACAGTTGCAGGACAAGTCCACCCGGTATTATTTCAACGACACCCTTCACCTGCCCCAGGGAGGGATCTACATCTCCGCCCTCGACCTCAACATGGAGAATTCCCGATTGGAAATTCCCTACAAGCCCATGATTCGTTTTGCAACCCCCCTGATTCATCCTGAAGAGGGACTCGAAGGCATCGCCATCACCAACTATCTCGCTGGCAACCTCCTGGACCAGTTGAACCGCATCGCCCAGAGGGCTACAGACCATCTGGTTCTTTTAAACAGCAACGGCTATTTTCTTACCCATAGAGAACCTTTGAAAACCTTTGGCTTTATGATTGAAGACCGCAGTGAACACACCTTTATGATCCGGTACCCGGATGTCTGGCAGCAGATCATCTCTGGTGAAACCCTCATAGAGAGCTCCGAGGGCATTTTCCAGATACTCAGGATTGATCTCGCCGATTCCCTGCCGGGAGAAGTCTATTTCGGGGGCAATGAAACGATCTACTACGCCGTTGCCCACATCGAAAACAACGAGACCTTCTCCCACCTCTTAGACCGGTGGACCCCCACCCAGCTGCTGCGGGTCATGGTAAGTAATCTGCCCCTGTTGTTTCTTGTCATTTTATCCGCCCTCCTGACCAATATCCTGCTGGCCCTCTACAGGGACAAGCAGAATCGAATAGAGCATTTTGCAACATACGACCCCCTCACTGAAACCTACAACCGCCGGGCGGGAATGAAAATCATGGAAAATCTCCTGGAATTCAGAGCCTCCACAAGAATACCCCTCAGCCTTTGTTTTATCGACCTTGACAATTTGAAGACGGTCAATGACCAGCTGGGACACTCGATGGGAGACAGACTCATTGTCGCCCTTGCAGCAATCCTCAAAAGCGAGACCAGACTCAAGGACGTCATCTGTCGCTACGGGGGCGATGAATTCATCATCCTCTTTGATGAAACCGATGCCAGTGCCGCAGACAATATTTGGAGCCGGATAAAGAGCCGCATGGAGGCCGTCAATCAATCCAGTGAAAACCGCTTTCAAATCCAAGTCAGCCACGGCATTGTAACCTACCATCCCGACCGGCACGACAGCCTTGAAGAACTCATAGAAGAAGCTGACGAAAAAATGTATGCCGAAAAAACCGCAAAAAAAGAAATCCGTGAGTAAGCGGATTTCTTTTTTATATGCCCCCTTGAAATCCTCTCAATCCCAGTCCAGGAGTCTTCTTTCCCCCGTGAGTTTTTTCAGTCCACTGATTTCCTGGGTGATTTCCAGAGTGCCCTTGTATCGACCGGCTTTGTCTCTGAGTGCATGGTACTGGATATACACGAACAGTCCCTTCATCTCTATCCAGAAAGTGGCGGTTTCGCGCTCCCCCTTCTTGAAGGATTCCAGGATTCTGTTGACAACATGGACGCTGTCCGGCGGATGACACATGGCGACATCCCGTCCGATTACCGCTGCGGATCTCGGAAAAATCCTCTCCTTGGGCTTTGAAAAATAGGCGACCTTGTCATTTTCATCCACCAGGGTCAAATCCACCGGCAGATGCTGGAAAATACCCTCAAGCTGCTCAAGATCAAAATGACCTGTCTCACTGATGAAAAGCCCCCTGGCCCCGTCAAAGGAAAATCCCCCAGGGGTTTCCTTGTCCCCGGGCCTGGCCGGTGCCTCAATATATGGAAATCCGTACTCGAAACCCTGCAGATACAGGCTCTGGTGCTCCTCCCTAGTCAGCTGCTCCATAGCCGTGGGAAAGAGGATCAGTTCCTGTTTCTCTATAAGACCGAAAAGCTTGAAATACAGGTTTCCCAGAAGATTGCCCAAGGTGCTCCTATCCCCATCCTCTTTGCTGATTTCAAAGCGCAGCCTCTTTATCTTTTCCCGGGTTTCATCGTGAAGTGCCCAGAGGATACTGAGGCCCTTGAACCGCTCCATCTTTTTTTCCATCATGGGAAACAGAATGTTTTCAAGCTTGAGCAGATGCTCATTGTAGGCCTCAATAGACTCGACAAAATCAAGAAGCTCTGGTTGCTTGTTGTTATAGTCTCCTGCTTTGATGACCCCCTTGAAATCATCAAGGATCTCTCTGAGTCCCTGATTCTCCTGCATCAAGAGTCCAATAAAGGTCTCCTTGCCGGGTCTTTGCCACGGGTAGGCCTCCAGGGGCTTATGGAAAACATTCATGAGTTTGTCCACAAAGGGAATCATCTCTTTGGGAGAAAGTCCCCCCTTGAGCTGTTCATGTTGAATCAACATAACCTCTGAAGGGGTCACCGTTTCAATGGCCTCCTTGTATTCTTCGACCAGTTCCCGCCCATTTTTCCCCTCATGCATCCCGCGGCTGAAAGCCACCAGCATTTCCAGTCTTTTTTCCACCTGCCCGAACCTCCTTTGTCAATCATCTATGGTCTAGTCTCTGCGACTCTCCTTGATAGCCTGCTTCACTGCCAGTTTGATTATATAATAGAGAATCACAACCGGCAGTATCAAGACCACTGGTGCGACTAAGAGAGTAAATAAATTCGCCATCTGCCAACCTCCTTGTATATTAGTATTTGTCAGAGACGTGGTTCACTGACAGTGACTT
>LQBE01000035.1 GCA_002029975.1 delta proteobacterium ML8_F1
GAGGCCGCCCGGTATACCCGTTGATAAGTTGTAACCAGACGATATGAATCAACTTGATGGAAACGAACAACCACGATCCATGAAGTGTCATTGAGTTGGGTCAAAAGTACAGTTTGCCAAGCAGCCTTTTCCCATAGGTGAGTGTTTTAATCATCAGTTCATTCGTATGTGATGGTTGGATTTAACTGGTCTGTAAGTCATAAAAGGATCAGCCGTTTATTGGTTTCGGTAACCCGAAACCTAATCACCATTACGTTTGCTAATGAGTTGTTCCATCTAATAAAAATTTCAAATAATTGAAAGGTATCAATGAGGGTGAAAGTGGCCCTGTTAAACGTTTTGATGGCCTTTCGAAGTAGAAAACTCACTGTGCACATTTTATTTTATTTCACTGTCCTCTTGACGGAGAGCACATCATTCACCAAGGGGGGTTTTTTTAAAGAATTTTTTTCTCCAGGGCCTTGGCGGTGGGGGTGATGGCAATCCCCCCAAGGGAGGTTTCCCGGAGTGATGCGGGCAGCTGGCTGCCGACCTGCTTCATGGTCAGGACCATTTCATCGAAGGGAATCAGACTCATGACGCCGGCAAGAGCCATTTCAGCGCTGGCCAGGGCGTTCATCACACCGGAGGCATTGCGTTTGGCGCAGGGAGATTCCACCAGCCCGGCAATGGGGTCACAGACCAGACCCAGGATGTTCTTGATGGCGATGCCCGCGGCATTGAAGCAGGCTTCTGGAGAGCCCCCTCTGAGCTGGACCAAGGCGGCGGCGGCCATGGCGGCGGCGGTGCCGGTTTCCGCCTGGCAACCTCCCTGGGCGCCGGACAAAGTGGCTGAGGAGGCGATGAGTTCTCCCACAGCGGAGGCAGTCAGCAGGGCGTCAAGGATTTCCTTTTCTTCATGATGGAACATTTCCTCGGCGGTAATCAGGGCGGCCGGAAGAATCCCGCTGGCTCCCGCGGTAGGGGCGGCACAGATTCGACCCATGGCGGCATTGACCAGGGAGGTGGAAAAGGCCATGGCCATGGCGTGGCTGGCAACGGGGCCGAGATAGGTGCCTTCTTTTCGGCTGTAGTCCTCCATGAGTCTGGCCTCATCGCCGATGATTTTTCCCCGGTATCGTTTGGGATCCTCAATGGCACCATAGGCACTGTGCTTCATGACTTCATAGATTTTGCCGAGTTCCTCGTAGGTTTGCCGGGCGTCCTTTTCATAGAGTTCGAGTTCTTTGGTCAGGACGATATCACTGATAAGACAGTGTTTGCTTCGGGCCATTGCCACAAGTTCTTCAGCACTGCGATACATGGGGGGCCTCCTTAAGATTGAGAATTCTTACAGCATGGATATCTCTGACCTCATTGAGGTCCTTTTTCAGAACCTCCGGGAATTCCTGGTCAGCTTCAATCATCAAAATGGCATTTTTGTTTTTCTGGGTGCGGCTCACATGCATGGTGGCGATATTGATGGCATACCGGGCGAGCAGTGTGGTGATTTCACTGATAATCCCCCGCCGGTCGATGTGGTCGATAATCAAGGTAGGGTAGCTGCCGGTGAAGGAAAGGGGTGTTTCATCGATTTTTTGGATGAGGACCTGGCCGCCTCCAATGGAGGAGCCAGTGACTTCCAGGGAGGAGTGGTCGTCATTGTAAAAGACAATCCTGGCGGTGTTGGGATGCATGTCCTCGAGTTCGATTTCTGTGAAGCTGTAGGCCAGACCTTTTGTCTTTGCGATGGCGAGGGAGTCGCGAATCCGCTCGTCATCAGGGGCAAATCCCATCAAACCGGCAATCAGGGCCTTGTCGGTACCGTGCCCCCGATAAGTTTTTGCAAAGGAACCGTGGAGTCCCACAAGGACTCTGCTGAAGGGTTTGCCGTTGATGCCCCGGGCCAGTTGCCCCAGACGCACCGCTCCCGCGGTATGGGAACTTGATGGACCGATCATCACCGGACCGAGAATTTCCAGAATACTATGGTTGGACATGGACTCCCTTCTTTCTTTTGGTTTTTTTTCTGATTTTCTGAAGTCGCCACAGGGTGATCACGGTGCGCCAAATCAGGAAAGCCAGCAAAAATTTGAGAAAAATATCCCAGTAGTAACGAAACTCGATTTCCCCCAGGCCGTTTCGCCGGACAAGGAGATTTTTCAAGGTCAGAGGGAGGGTTTCTTCTTCAATGTCGGCATCGCTGACGAGGTCGGTCCTGCCGAGGACTCGGTCCCCGTATCGGTAAACGATACTGCCCAGGACCTGGTCTTTTTCTATGGGGAGGGTGATTTCCTCCAGCTTAAGCTCCTCCACCACCTCGTTGATATCCACATCGTCCTCGATCAGACCCGTGACCGTATCGGCGGCGAAGAGGGACAGCTGGCTCTGGGTGCCGTTTTCAACCGGGAGACTCAGAATCTTATTGCCGGAGAAGGTGAAACTGTGGTATTTGAAGGAGTCGAAGCCGAATTCCAGCAGACTTCTGGAATCGGAATAGATACTGGCGCTGTCAGAATTGAAAACGACACTGATGAGGCGGATGCCGTTCTTCTGCGCCGTGGTCACAAGGTTGCCTTTCGAGACGGTGGTATAGCCTGTTTTAATGCCGTCGACAAGGTCCCATCTGATCGGGACAGATTCTCCCTGGTAGGGGATTCTGGCAGTGTCGTAGAGAAATTTGTTGGTGGTTTTCATGACCCTGCCCAGGGGCTGGAACTCATTGGGCTCAATGGTATAGGTAACAGTGCGAACCATGTCCTGAAAGGCGGGGTTTTCGTAGGCCTTCATGGCAATGATGGCCATATCCCTCGGGGTGCTCATGTGAGAATCGTGATGCAGTCCGTGGGGATTCATAAAGTTGGAATTGACAGCACCGAGTTCTTTGGCCCTGAGATTCATCTCCTCGGAGAAAAGCGCCGGATTGCCGGAGTGATAGACGGCAAGGGCCTCGGCGATGTCATTGGCGGAAGAGACCATCATGGCGTAGAGGAGCTCCCGGATGGAAAGCTGCTCCCCCTCATAGATGAATATTTTGGAACCCTCGGCAAAGGGACTCTCGGCATCGATGGTCACGATTTCATCAAGGGTGTGGTTTTCAAGAATGATGAGAGCGGTCAGAATCTTGGTGGTGCTGGCAGGATACCAGGGGGTGTCGGCGTTTTTTTCGTAGAGCACCTGACCGCTGCCGGCATCAATCAATATGGCGTATTCACCGGTTATCCGGGGTTCCTCAAGGGCAGAGCTGCTGAAGTTCAAAAAATTGAAGCATAGGGCGACAGTCAAAAAAAAGATGGCTGAATTTTTCATCAAGTAAGTCCTCCCTCAAATATGATACATTATAACACAGGTTGGATATTTTTTTGATTTGAAAGGTAAAAAATCACGGCTGCCGATTGCTGGCCTGACTTCGGGGTACACTGTCAAAAAGGAGTGAAGACCATGCCATTGCCAAGCGTAAAACGGCTGCTGCCGGTTCTCGGGGGAATCAGTCTGCTTCCCTTTCTAGTGCCCCTTGCCCGCCCGTCCCGGTTGCCGGAGGACTCCCCCTTTCCCGAGAGCCGGTATCTAACGTATGAAGGCATCACCCTTCACTACCGGGATTTCGAGGCCCGGGGGGAGGTTTTCAGGGGTCGGATGCTTCTGGTCCACGGGGTTGGGGGTTCAACCGACAGCTTCCGCTTTAATTTTGAAGCCCTGAGCAGGGCGGGATACCGGGTGGTGGCAGTGGATTTTCCGGGATTCGGCTATTCGGAGAGAAGTGAAGCATTCGACCACCGGCAGACCTCCAGGGCCAGACTGCTGTGGGAGGTGGCTGACGCCCTCAGTGGGAAGGAGGCCTCATGGCACCTTTTGGGCCACAGCATGGGCGGGGGTGTTGTAACCGCCATGGCGGCCATGGCCCCCCAAAGAACCCGGAGGGTGATTCTTGTGGGAGGCTCCCTGGAGGGTTCCGGACGCCTGCCGGACTGGCTGCTTGAGATTCCCCCCCTCAACCGGACGGTCCGGATACTTCTTGAGAGGTTTCTCATAAAAGAGAAACCGGTGAAGGCCTTTCTCACATCGGTTTACGGCCGTCCCCCCACGGAAACCGAAGTTCTGGGTTTTTTCAAGCCCCTGAGGATAGCCGGCACGTCCTACGGGGTGGTTTCGGTGCTCAGGACCCGTGGCAACCTCCCTCTTGAGGCCTATGAAGGTCTCGGGATTTTCGTGACTGGAATCTGGGGGGAAAGGGATTCCTGGGTGAGGCCGTCAGAGGGGGCCGCTTATGGGAGGCTGTTTGAGAACTACGACTTTCATGTGATTCCTGGGGCCGCCCACAGTCCCATGGAAACCCATCCGGAAGATTTCAATGACCTGCTCCTGAAAAAGCTTCAAGGAGGTGTGACTTTTGATTCGAATCAATAGGGGATGGCACTCCCAGGGCCCCGTCAGCTATGCAACTACCGCTAGCCAAAAACTCCTGGAAGGGGAAAACCTGCTTGACTGCTCTTTGGGGGTGAATCCCTATGGTATCTCGAAGAAGGTGCTGGAGCATCTTGATGATTTCGACGGGGCGTTGATTCATCATTATCCCCCAAGCACGGAGCCTCTCAAAAAAGTCCTCATCAAGTACTGGGAACCGGTGGCTTCCCTGGGAAAAGACCAGGTCTTCTTTGCCCACGGCGCCATAGGGGCACTCCAGATGATCAACAGGATCCTTGTCACCCAGGGCATCCGGGTTCTGGGAGTGTGTCCCCAGTTTACGGATTATGCCTATGATGTCACAAAAAGTGGCGGGGATTATACCTGTGTCCCCCTGGACCCCCTTGACAACTATGCCTTCAATCTGAAGCAATTCCTGGAGGCTGTGACACGGGATATCCAGGTCATTTATCTTGACAATCCCAATAATCCCACCGGGCAGGTCATCGGCCTGGAGGCCATCGGTCAAATCCTCGAAAAAGCCTCCGGCTACAAAATTCCAGTGGTGCTCGACGAGGCCTACGGGGATTACATGAGGGATTCGAATTCGGGAGTCTCCCTGATTCATCGCTACGACAACCTGCTGGTGGTGAGGTCCTTTTCCAAGGCCTTTGGCCTGGCGGGGCTCAGGGTCGGCTACGTGGTGGTGCCCAAAGCGCTGGGTGGGGTCTTCGAGACAGCGGCCCTGCCCTTTCCCATCAATGCCGTGGGGGGCTACTTCACCCAGTTTATCCTTCAAGACCGGGAATTTGTCCACCAGTCGGCTCAAAAAATTGCGGCTTCAAAGAAAAAAGTCATGAAGGTCCTGAAAAATCTCAAAGTCCTTGCAACCCATGAAACCCTCCCCATCATGACCCTGATGGCGCCGGATGAAAAAATCAATCTCTATGAGGTCTTTTTGGAGGAGGGGGTGCTCACCGGTTCCTGCGTCCCCTATGAGGGGCTCAAAGCCAACAGTGTCCGTCTCAGAATCCCCAAGGAAATGGATATTCTTCTCCCGGTTCTTGAAAGGATTGATGCAAAGATTCTGGAATAATCTTAGGCAGCCCTGATGTCCGTGGGTATTTCGGGCTATAATATCCTTGAAAGTGAGGGGGAAGAGACATGAAAAAGAATTTTCTCTTTTTTGCAGGATTGCTGGTCCTTCTTTTTGGATATTATCTCTTTGATTTTTTTCAGTTCGACGGTGAAATCGCCCTGGAAACCGAGGTGGCACCTCCTGTGGCCATCAAGGCCTATATCACAGGCGAAGTGGTGAATCCCGGGGTCTACACTCTTCATGAGGGGGATCGCCTGGAGGATCTCCTTGTAAAAGCCGGCGGCCTGACCCAGGAGGCCAACCCCCTGCATATCAACCTGGCCATGGTCATCGACGACGGCTACAAGGTCGTGATTCCGTCAAAGAGTGAGCTTGAGACGGAGGCGGTGCCCCGGGACCTCAATACCATGACCCTGGAGGATTTCATGGCGGTGGAGAGTATCGGGGAGGTGACTGCCGGAAAAATCCTGGCCTATCGGGACAAAGTGGGGTTTTTGACCCTGGAGAACCTCCTGGAAATCGAGGGTATCGGCGAGGTGAAGGTGGCATTGATCCGGAAGTATTTAGAAAACCAATAGACATCATAGGATTTATAAATAATAAAAATCACCGGGAGGGCAGTATTGTGTTAACCTACCTATGAGGTGAAATCAATGACACAATTTGTCCATTTGGACTTGAAGAAAGAAATCAAACTGACAGGAATGACGGAGGCCTCCGGCTGAGCGGCTAAAATAGGTCCCGGGACCCTGGCTCAAGTTTTGAGCCAGCTGCCAAAATTTCAAAGCGACAAACTGCTGGTGGGCCTTGAGAGCTCCGATGATGCCGCTGTCTATCAGATCAACGAGGAGACGGCCATCATACAGACCCTGGATTTCTTCACACCGGTGGCGGATGACCCCTATATTTTCGGCCAGGTGGCTGCGGCCAATGCTCTGAGCGATGTCTATGCCATGGGGGGAGAACCCCTGCTGGCACTGAATATCGTAGGCTTTCCCAAGGACATGAACCCGGATATTCTGGCTCAGATCCTCAAGGGGGGGGCGGACAAGGTCATGGAAGCTGGAGCGGTTCTGGCCGGCGGCCATTCAGTTGAGGACAAGGAGCCGAAATACGGCCTCAGCGTCATGGGGATTGTCCATCCTTCCAAGGTGAGGACCAATACCCACGGCGAGGTGGGGGATGCCTTGATTCTCACTAAGCCACTGGGCACTGGAATTCTCAATACCGCAGTGAAACGGGGGATCCTCAGTGCTGAGGATGAAGCCATGGTTCACAAGGTCATGACCACCCTCAACCGGGCGGCCGCAAAGGCACTGGATGCGGTCAATCCCCACGGGGTGACGGATATTACGGGATTCGGCATCGGCGGCCATGCCTATGAAATGGCCAAGGGGTCGAAAACCACTCTGGTGATCGATCATCAGGCCCTGCCCCTGATGCGGGGGGTTTACGAAAAGGCCAGGGCCAATGTGGTCCCTGGGGGGACCTTCAAGAACATCAAGTACTACCGGCCTCTGATCCACGTCGAGACCGGGGTGGAGGAGGATTTTCTCAAGATAATCTTTGATCCCCAGACCTCCGGGGGGCTGCTCATTTCCCTGCCTTCAGACCAGGCTGCAACTTACCTTGAAGAGCTTGGCAGGCACTATTCTCTTGAGGCGCGAGTCATTGGTGAAATCATTGAAGAAGGAGAGTTCCCTGTCATCATTCGCTAGAAAGGATGGGTCCCTATGGACCCGTCCTTTTGTGTTATAATGGAATAAATCAGCCAAGGAGAGATGGATTATGGACAAAAGCGCCCTGAGAAACCTGCCGAAAGTGGACGATGTGATGAACCACAGTGCCTTCAAAGCCCTTGCACAAAGGACCTCTAAAGCAATGGTTCTCAGTGAAGTCAAAAAAGGAATACAGACACAAAGAGAACGGATTCTCAAGGGGGAGCCGCCCCTGGAAGATATCCTGGGTTTTTTGTACCAGGAGGTGGAAAAAATCACGATGCAGGCAATGAGCTATGCCCTCAGACCCGTGATCAATGCCACAGGGATTATTATCCATACCAATCTGGGGCGCTCTGTGCTGGTTGAGGAGGCCGGAGAGGTCTTGGACAGCGTCAATTTCCAGTACTCGAACCTGGAATTTGACCTGGACACGGGCAAGCGGGGCCTCAGATACTCCCACGTGGAGGATATTCTGATGCGGCTCACGGGAGCGGAGGGCGCCCTGGTGGTCAACAACAACGCCGCCGCTGTGATGTTGATACTCAGCACCGTGGCCCGGGACCAGGAGGTTCTGGTGTCAAGGGGGGAACTCGTTGAAATCGGGGGGTCCTTCAGGGTGCCCGAGGTGATGGCCATGAGCGGCGCCACCCTGGTGGAGGTGGGAACCACCAACAAGACCCACCTGAAGGATTATGCCAGGGAAATCAATCCGAAAACCGGGGCCATTCTCAAGGTGCATACCAGCAATTACCGGGTGATGGGCTTTACCCAGTCGGTTCCGGTGGAGGAACTGGTGGCCCTTGGTGAAACCCATGACATTCCCGTGATCGAGGATCTGGGGTCGGGAACCCTGCTGGACCTGACGCCCTATGGCCTGTCCAGGGAACCCACGGTCCAGGAACAGGTCGCCAAGGGGGTTGATTTGATTTCCTTCAGTGGCGACAAGCTTCTGGGAGGCCCTCAGGCCGGCATCATCGTCGGCACCAGGCGTTATATTGACCGGGTCAAAAGCAACCAGCTGCTCCGGGCGCTGCGGGTGGACAAGATGACCATCGCCGCTCTTGAAGCCACCTTGAGACAGTATATCGATATGGAAAAGGCCAAAAAAAAGGTCCCCACCCTGCGGATGATTACCATGCCTCTGGAAGAAATCAAGGCCAGGGCCCTTCGCATCCATGAAAAAATTCTGCTTGGGGACCGGGTGGCGGTCGTCGAGGATACCTCCCAGATTGGAGGGGGGACTTATCCCCTGGACACCCTGCCCACCTGGGCTCTGGAAGTGACGCCGCTGAAGGGGGCCCAGAGTTTTGCCGATGGACTGAGGGGGCTTCAGCCCCCCATCATTGCCAGAATCAGAGAAGACAAGGTTTACCTGGACTGCCGGACTATTTTCGATCAGGATATTGACGCCGTCGCCAGGGGAATCAATCACGTTTTGGAGGTTTAGCCCATGGGCCATGTCATTATCGGCACTGCAGGACACATCGATCACGGAAAAACAACCCTCATCAAGGCTCTGACAGGCATTGAAACCGACCGGCTCCAGGAGGAAAAGAAAAGAGGCATTTCCATTGAACTGGGATTCGCCTATTTCGATCTTCCCGGCGGTCGAAGAGCCGGCATCGTGGATGTTCCTGGCCACGAGCGTTTTATCAAAAACATGCTGGCGGGAATCAGTGGCATTGACCTGGTTCTTTTTGTCGTTGCCGCTGACGAGGGCGTGATGCCCCAGACCAGGGAGCATTTTGATATTCTGAACCTTCTCATGGTTCAGAAGGCTATCGTTGTCATCACAAAAATCGATCTCGCAGATTCGGAAATGATTGAAGTGGTGGAGGAGGAGGTCAGGGAACTCATTGCCGGAACAAGCTTTGAGGGCAGTCCTGTCCTGAGGGTTTCGGCACATACGGGGGAAAACCTTAAGGCCCTGACAGAATTGATTGATGATATGACTCAACACATGAAGAGTCACAACGAACAGGCCCCGGTGCGGCTCAATATCGACAGGGTGTTCACCATGAAGGGCCACGGAACGGTGGTTACAGGAACACTTCTGGAGGGAACCCTGAGGGTGGGGGATGAAATCACGATTTATCCCTCGGGTCTCAGAAGCCGGGCCAGAGGCATCCAGGTCCACTCCCAAAGCGACGGCGAGGCCCGGGCCGGACAAAGGACGGCAGTCAATCTGCAGAACATCAAAAAAGAAGCAGTGGGTCGGGGAGACGTCATCGCCCAGGTGGACAGCCTTGAGCCCGCCTATATTGTGGACCTGAAGCTCAGAATGCTTAAAAGCGGCTCCAGGGAGCTCGGACACGGGGTCAGAGTCCGTTTTTACCACGGCACTGCGGAAATCATTGGCCGTCTGATTTTGATTGATCGGGACAGGGTCAGGCCTGGAGAAGAGATATTCTGCCAGATCCGCCTGGAAAGGAAAACTGTCCTCAAATATGGGGACCCCTTTGTCATCCGCTTTTATTCTCCCCTGGAGACCATCGGCGGGGGCATCATCCTCGACCCCAGGGCGGTCAAGCACAAACGCTTTGATGAAGGGGCCATCGAGGATATGCTCCATAAAGAGGAGGGGTCCATGGACCAGTTGATTGTGCTGGCCATGGAAAAATATCCCCGTCAGCTGATGACCCTCAAAACCCTGATGCCCCAGATCAATGGGGATGAAAAGGAAATCGAAGCGGGTTTGAAGAGTCTCGTGGCGCAGGGATCCGTGGTGGCCCTGGCCGGTGGAAAATTCATGCTTTCCGATGCACTGAAGAGTTCAGGGGAGGAACTGCTGGTTCTTCTGAATGCCTTTCACGATAAAAACCCCCTCAAACCGGGGATGGGCAAGGAGGAAGTCAGAAGCAGACTGTTCAGGACCATGGATCGCGGAGACTTTTCCCTGGTTCTCAAGGCACTCAGCGGGGATCTGATCGAGGAGGAGCAGGGGATGGTCCGCTCGAAGGGATTCACCCTCGTCCTGAGTCAAGGGGATATCAAGCGCAAGGAGGAAATCCTCGCGACCCTGAAGACCGGTGGCTTCAAACCCCCTGTCCTCAAGGAACTGGGTCTTAGCACAAAGGACATGAATTTGCTGGACCTGCTCCTGGAAACCGGTGAGGTCAAAAGAATCAACCCGGAAATTTTCTATCACCGGGAAGTCTATGAAGAGGCCGTTGCCCTGGTGACGGCGCATCTCAAGGAAAAGGGCTCTTTGATGGTCAAAGACCTCAAGGAGGTGATGGATATTTCCAGAAAATATTCCGTACCCCTCATGGAGCATTTCGATGAAAAGCGCCTGACTTTGAGAAAGGGTGACCTGAGGGTGCTCAACCCGAAAACACTGGAGGGGGACTCATGAAGCTGCTTGTAGCCAGTGGGGAGCATCCTTCAGGCCACTGGCTCAGGGACTGCCTCGAAAGGGAAGGCTACTGGGTGGTCACGGTAGATTCTGGCGCCCGAATCCTTGCCATCCTGGAAAAGGTCTCCTGTGACCTCATGGTCATGGACCTTCAAATGGACAGGCCGTCAACCACCGACCTGATTCGAAGCATCAGACAAAGGACCGACATGCCCGTGGTGGTTCTCTCTAGCGGGGGTAAGGAGGCCCTGGTCAGCGCTCTGGATTCCGGGGCGGATGATTTTCTTGAGAAGCCCTATGAAATGGAAGAACTCAAGGCAAGAATCAAGGCGATTCTCAGAAGAACCTCCCATCACCTCGACTTGTCGGATACCATGATGACCCTGGACAAGTTCACAATCAATCCCATCGGAAGACGGATTGTGAGCCAGCGGGGGGAGGTGCATCTGACCGCCAAGGAGTTCGACCTGCTGTTGCTGCTGATGATGCATCCCATGAAGGTCTTTACCAGAGAGGCACTGTTGAAAAATATTTGGGGATATGAACGCTACGGCGAACTCCGGACAGTGGATGTGCATATCAGGCGCTTGAGGGAGAAAATTGAGGAGGATGCTTCAAAGCCCCGCCATATCCTCACCCGGCGGGGGGGAAGGATATCTCTTTAAGGATTGAAGCAGGGGAATACCTGTCAAAAGGAGGCGTCATGGAGCAAATCAGGCTTAAAAATACCTTGAATCTAAAAATTTATTCACCTCCGGGGGCTCGGAAGGGAACACTCTTGATTCTCCACGGAATGCTTGAGCATCTGGACAGGTACCAGGATTTGATCAAGCGGTTGAATGGTCACGGGTATGCCGTTGCCGGCTTCAATTATTTCGGTCATGGCGACAACACGCCTCTCGGGGTCATGACTCCGGAAATGATTCCCGGGATTCTCTCGGGAATCAAAGAGTCCGTTGAAATCCTTGTGAAGCGTGACGAAGAGGCTCCTGTCACCCTGTTGGGCCACAGCCTGGGAAGCTTTCTGGCCCGGCTGGTTCTTGACGAGGTCCCGGTCAACCGGGTCATTCTCAGCGGTGCGGGAAGGGTTGATCCTAAAAAGGTCGGCAGGACAGGCTTTGCGCTCAAACTCGTAGCACCCTTCATTGACAGAGACCGACCCAGACAATGGCTTTCGGATATGGTTTTCAAGGACTTCAACCGGCCCTTTGGGGGCACCGCCGGGGCACTTTTCATTTCCTCTGAGGCTTCTGAGCAGGCAGCCTACCTGGCGGACCCTCTGACGGGAGGGCCCATCAGCCTGGGATTTGCCCAGCTTTTAATTCACCTGATGACCCAGGTGCGGCACAAGGAAAATGCTCTAAAAGCCATTGATGTGCCCCTGGTTTTCATTTCAGGAGAAATGGACCCCGTGGGTGAATTCGGCAGGGGGGTCAGAGCCGTGGCTGACGACTACAGGGCAATCAATGCCTCCACCACAAAAACAAGACTTTTCAGGGGCAGACATGAAATTCTCAGAGATCTGGACCGTGAAGAGGTGATTCAGGAGATTCTGGCGCAATTAAAAGGATGATCCCTGGGATCATCCTCTCTTTCTATGGCGGGAATGGATGGGAATCGAACCCACCAGAGACGCTCTTAACGCCTCGCACTGGTTTTGAAGACCAGGAGGCACACCAGCACCTGGCCACTCCCATATTCAGATGGTGAACTTTGACTCTTTCCCCTCAAGGAGCCGCCGGATATTTGAAAGATGGCGCAGGGGAATAAAAACGGCTATGAACAGGCCGAGACCAACCAGGACCATGGCTTTGTCAGAAATGTAGAGCAGGAGGGGAATCATCAGGGCGGCAGCTATGGAGCCCACGGACATGTAATGGGAAAATTTGACCACCAGGAACTGAAAGCCGAACAGCAGGAGGGTCAGCAGTGGAGAAATCATGAGAAACACCCCGTAGGTGGTGGCGACTCCCTTGCCCCCCTTGAAGCCCATGAAGAGGGAATAGGAATGACCGATGATTCCGAAGGCGCTTGCCAGGGCGGCCCCGGAAAGCCCCTTGAAATACCAGCCGGCACTGAAGGCCAGCATTCCCTTGGTGAGATCCAGGACAAAGGCCAGAATCCCCGCTTTTTTTCCTGCGACCCGGATGACATTGGTGGCCCCAAGATTTTTTGATCCATGCTGGCGCAGATCCTTGTGGCTGAACACCTTGCCGACAAAAAAGGAAAAGGGGACCGCTCCAATCAGATATCCTAAGAGCATGACAGGAATATATGAAAGCATAACCAACCTCCATTCCTGACCATTTTAACATCACAGGATTTAAAAGTCTATAAAAAGGAAGTGATCCAAGTGAAGAAAGTCTATATTGCCAGAGCAGTTGATTCCGAGGCCGTGGACCTGCTCAGAGAACATTTTGAAGTCACCGTCAATCCCAATGACCGGGAACTCACCCGGGAGGAGCTCCTTGAGCTGGTGCCCCATTATCATGGTTTCCTTTCCATGCTTTCCAACAGAATTGATGAAGAGGTCCTTGAGAGGGCTAAAATGGTAGAAATATTTGCCAACTATGCCGTGGGATACAATAACTTTGATGTGGCGGCGGCAAAAAAAAGGGGAATTCTCATGTCCAATACTCCGGGGGTGCTGACAGACGCCACTGCGGATATGGCCTTTGCCCTCTTACTGGGGGCCGCCAGACGACTGACGGAAAGCGACCGCTATGTGGCCAGGGGCCTGTTTAAAGAATGGCATCCGAAGCTGCTCTTGGGCAGGGAACTGAAGGGACAGACCCTGGGCATCATCGGTTTTGGTGAAATCGGGCAGGCTGTCGCCGCCAGGGCTCGGGGCTTTGGCATGAGAATCGTCTATCACAACCGGTCACAAAAAAAAGAGGCTGCGATGGCGCTCGGTGCCCAATATCTGGAAATGGACACCCTGCTTCAGACGGCCGATTTCATCAGTGTCCACACCCCCCTCTCCGAGGCGACCCACCATTTGATTGACCAAAGGGCCATCGACCTCATGAAGGACGAAGTGGTTTTTGTCAATACCTCCCGGGGGCCTGTAGTGGATGAAAAGGCATTAATCAGCGCTCTTGAGAGAGGCAAGTTCTTCGGGGTCGGGCTCGATGTCTACGAGGAGGAGCCCAGGGTGCCCCAGGCGCTCATCGATTGTGAGAGGGTAATCAACGTGCCCCATATCGGCAGTGCGACCGTAACGGCCCGCCGGGCCATGGCCATGATGGCGGCAAAAAATATTATCGCCGCCCTCTCAGGGAAGGAGCCTCCCAATAAAATCGATTAAAAAAATGGATTTTCGGAATTTTTATGTTATTATTATAAATGATAAAAACAGAGAATAGAAAAATGTTTTTTATGCTGAATTGTAAAATGAAGTTGAACTAATTAAAAATCCATAGAGGGCCA
>LQBE01000036.1 GCA_002029975.1 delta proteobacterium ML8_F1
TGCAAAAGGAAGGGCAGGAAGGTCAAAATGGTGGATTCCTGTCCTCCGTGTTGGGTGGCGGAGCTGGTGAACACGCTGCCCACCTTGTCGATCAGTTTGCCTTCGGCCCACAGCCCGCCAGTTGCATCCAGGAACTGGCGCATCTGTCCGCACATGTTCCCAAACCTGGTGGGCGTGCCAAAAATTATCGCGTCGGCCTCGGCCAGTTCGTCCACGCTGCAGACCGGAACCGCACTGAGTTTTTTCTGGGCATCCAGCGCACCCATCTTGGCCAGCACTTCCTCTGGCAGGGTTTCCGGAACACGTCTGAACATGGTTTCAACGCCCGTGACCTGTGCGGCGCCTTCGGCCAGGGCCTCTGCCAGGGTATGGATATGCCCGTACATGGAATAGTAAACGATCAATACCTTCATGATGCACTCCTTTTGAATTGATTGTTCAAGAATATATCAGATGCGCATGAAAAACGATGCTGCCCCTTCAATGCTGCCCCCTGTCTCTCAGGGCAGAGGGGCTGACGCTTTCGCGGTTTGTCCGCGGTTCATGCGGATACTTCCGAGGCTCCCATTTTTCGTCGCAACACCTCGATCCGGGCCAGGCCTTCCAGTTCCTCGGACAGGTTCAAGGCGGAATGCAGGTCCGGTCCCCAGCAGACCAGGCCGTGGTTGTCCAGGAATAGGGCCGGATAGGATGTGGCCGCCTGTCCAACCTGGGTGGCCAACTCCTGGCTGCCGGGGTCGCGTCGCTCCAGGCGGATCATCCGGCCGGCCCATTCCCGGGCTTCGAACAGGGGCAGATCCAGCAAATCCTGGTTTGTCCGCACAAGGCTCAGGGCCAGGAGGTGAGGCGGATGCAGATGAACAATGGCCCGGGCCTCGGGCTGGGCCGCGTAAACGGCCCGGTGCAGGGCCGCCTCGGTGGAGGGCTTTCCTGGCCCGTGGATGCGTGCGTCGTCCAGTCCCACGGCCACCAGATCCCCTGGCTGCAGCCGGGCCTTGGCGCTGCCGGAAGCCGTGATGATCATTGTGTTTTCCCGGCGCAGGCTGATATTGCCGTTTACGCCGCTGACCAGTCCGGATTGGCCGGCCTGCCTGCCGATTTCAGTCATCAGTTTCCCATCCTGGGCGCTGATGCCCGGCCCCCAGGGGGCAGAGCCCAGGCCATCCTTGCCCAGCACCGGCTTGATATCCACCACCGGCGTGCCGTCCAGGGCTTCCAGGGGGAAAACGTCCACAGTCCCGCTCTGGATATCCAGCCCAACAATCCGAGCCTGATGCAGGCCCACGGGGTTGGGGCGATGGGGAGAACGCAGGGCGAAAATGCCCTGCTCCGGGTTGTCGGGATTGCCCTGGGCACGTCCGGTCAGCCGGTCCCGGCTGGCCTGGTGCAGCCAGGTCAGCAGCAGGATTTCCCCGCCAACACGCAGGCCTTGCAAGGCTGCTCGGTATTCCTTCTGAATGATCACCCTTGCCGCCGGACCGTCCAGCCGTCCCTGCTTGGGGCAATCCTCCAGATTTTGCAAATCAGACCGCACATGGCCGATGGGATTGATTGTAAACATAAGATGCGTCTCCGAATGAGTGAGTCTGCCAAGAGCCGAGTGCAAAAAGTGCTTTTGCACTCGGCAGTGCTCAGTGACAAGTGGCTCGTGGTCTGCAATAACAAGATGTTGCCGGAAGCCCCTGGGGCGCTGATTTCGGTCTCAGGGACATTTTTGCACGGACCTCACCACTGGCCAACAACCTATAACCAATTTAACTACTCAGCTCATACGGTGCATGACCATCCTCCAGCACTGGATTCCGGCTTTCGCCGGAATGACGTTTCGTACTCTGCCCTTTTCAAGTCAGTCATACCGGCGAAGGCCGGCGCGTTCCGCTATCCAGTCTAATGTCAGGGATGAGCTGAGTAGTTACAACCAATAGCCAATAACCTATCACCCATCGCCTATCACCAATAACCGTCAATTGCCTTGCGGGCAAAGCCCGCTCAGATCTGAATCACCCGTTTCAAGTCAATGCCGTATTTGCGCATCCGGTTCAGGACCGTGACCCGGTTGATGCCCAGGATTCTGGCCGTCTCGGACTTGTTGCCACCGGCCTGACGCAGGGCCTGGACCAGCTGCGTCTTCTGGTCCATGTCGCCGGGACAGGTTTCCATGGAAATGGCCTGGGTGGGCTGAGGAGCGCGAACATTGGACGGCAGATGATCCGGCTCAATGGCGCCGTCGTCGGCAAGGACAAAGGCATATTCCAGGGTGCTTTTCAATTCGCGCACATTGCCCGGCCAGGAATATTCCATGAACATGCGCAGGGTTTTGGGACTGAGTCCCTTGATGTTCTTGTCGCTCTTGGCTTGCAGGCGCTGGATGAAAAAATCCGCCAGCAGGGGAATGTCCTCTTTGCGCTCCCGCAAGGCGGGCAGATGCACCGGAATGACATTGATCCTGTAGAACAGGTCTTCGCGGAAGCGGCCCTGGTTGATCAGTTCAGGCAGGAATTTATTGGTGGCGGTGATGATCCGCACGTCCACAAAGAGCTGGCGGTTGTCTCCCACCCGCTCGAAGCTTTTGGTTTCCAGAACCCGCAGCAGCTTGACCTGCACGGACATGGGCAAATCGCCGATCTCGTCGAGAAAAATGTCCCCGCCGTGGGCAGCCTCAAACCGGCCCTGGCGATGGCGGAACGCGCCGGTGAAAGCCCCCTTGACATGGCCGAACAGCTCGCTTTCCAGGAGGGATTCGTTCAGGGCGGCGCAGTTGAACTGCACATAAGGCTCGTCCGAACGCGGTCCCAAGTCGTGAATGGCCCGGGCCACCAGCTCCTTGCCCGTGCCGGATTCCCCGCAGATGAAAACCGGAGCGTCGCTCTGGGAGGCTTTTTCCACCAGGTTGAAAATGGTCCGCATCTTGGCTGAGCGGCCGACCATGCCGTGAAAAATGGTCTTTTCATCCAGCAATCTGGCCAGTTGCTGCAGTTCGGATTCCTTGCGGTCCAGTTCCGAGATGTCGGTCATGGTTTCCACAGCGCCCAGGGGACGACCTTCGGCGTTGTAGAGAATGGAGGCGGTTTTCAGGATGGGCAGGTAGCTGCCGTCCTTGCGCATCACATGGCATTTGCGGCGCACGAACTGCTTTTTCTCAAACAGCTTGCACCAGGCGGTCTGCGAGTCCGAGCGGACCACGCGGCAGGCATCGCAATTGAATATGGTGCATCTGGCCTCGGTAAGTTCTTCCCGGGTGTAACCGGTCATGTCTTCCAGCGCCTTGTTGACCATCTTGATGGTGCCCTGGGCGTCCACCAGCAACAGACCTTCCTGCATGATTTCCACGATTTCTCGCCAATGCGCGTCAAATGGGGGGTCCATATGGTCCATTCCCGAAGCCCGAGGCCGGGCAATCGGCCCGGCGGCGTGTGCTTGCTGCATTGCATCTCCGAATAAGGGGTAGGCTTGGCAACCTTGTGTGTTGTTTAATCAGGCGCAGAACAAGAGATATGGGGCCGGGTGCAAAACGACTTTTTGCACCCGGCCCAGATCTGTTCCTCGTCAGCGTGTTAATCACTTTTATGGAACATGATTAAACACCTGTCAACGAAAAATGCTGTTTCGCGTGGAGTCGCTGGCCGGGAAATATCACGAAAATGTGTTGAACAGCCCGCAATTGTATGTCTTTCAGGGCTTGGCATATATTCTGCTTTGGTGATAAATTCAAACCTGAAAGTCGGAGTGTTGGAAAACGTTACCAAACCAAAAAGGAGAGTTCCATGAAGAAACAGACACTGATGGGT
>LQBE01000037.1:0-3328 GCA_002029975.1 delta proteobacterium ML8_F1
CTTCTTCCTCAACGCCGTACATTCTGGCCAGAACGACCATCATTTGAGCGCGGGTCAAAGCATCGCCTTCCATCAAGTTTCCTTCTTCGTCACCAAGCACAAGCTCCATTTCGGCCAACATTTCGCCGTAAGTCGCTTCAGCTTCGTCTGCGAAGACAGGGAAACTTCCCAGTACCAGTACTAATACCAGTACCAATGAAAGTACTCTCTTCATTTCTTAATTCCTCCTTTTTCATTCTATAAAAAAATTTTTTTATAGATCCGACGGGAACTCCGTCGATTCTAAGGGAATTGTACCATTTCACAGGCTCCGATACAATCCATGTCCGGAGTTGTAATCTAAATGTAAAATAGGTAAAACCCCGGTCACCTGTATTATACCAACAGTTCCGGGGCTTTAATATTACAATACGGTTAAACCTTACTGCAGCAGCTCCAGGGCCTTGAGAAGCATGGGGTCCTCCCCGGAGTCTCCCCTGAAAAAAGCCTCCATGTAGGTGAGGGTTTCCTTCGAAACAAAGGTCGAGGTTTCCCGGTCACGGGCCTTGAGAAAATCATTGACCGCCCCGAGGGTCCTGGGTCCCAAAACCCCGTCCTTTTCTATTTCCGCACCCAGGGCCACCAGTCGCTCCTGGACCCCGTAGACGGTGAGGGAGGACTCTCCGATGTAAAGGTCCCGGCTGGTTTTCAGCGGGGCGAAATCCACTGAAAACCGGGGGCTGTCGTGGAATTCAATGTCCGGAAGGACCCCGACGCCTTCAATGGTCCCCCCCTTGGCGGAAAGATACTGGGCCACGGTGAGCTTGAACCCCGTTCGGTCCGTCAGGGGCATGACACTCTGCACCGTCCCCTTGCCGTAGGTGGTCTCCCCGAGGATAATTCCCCGGTCATTGTCCTTGATAGCCGCCGCGAAAATCTCTGAAGCACTGGCACTGGCGCCGTTGACCATCACCACCAGAGGCTGGGCGAGTCCCTTGACCCGGGACTCGTAAAACTCATCCCGGTAGGCCCTGTAGTCAATCCTCAGGATGGGATCCCCCTGGGGCAGGAAAAGGTCCACGGCACTGACCACCACGTCCACCCTTCCCCCGGAATTGTCCCTGAGATCCACCACAATCCCCTTGACATCCGCCTGGATGAAATCCCTGATGGCCTCGTGGATTTCAATATTCACATTCTCCGCAAAGCGGCTGATTCTGAGATAGCCGATGCCGTCAATAATTTCATGGGTGGCGTTTTCAATGGTGATGACATCCCGTATCACCTCGAGACTGAAGGTGCGCCCCTCCCTTTCCAGGGTGAGAATCACTTCAGTCCCCACCTCCCCCCGGATCATGGCCGCCGCCACATCCAGGGGGACCTCCTCAATCTCTTCACCGTCCACAGCCACTATCCTATCGCCGGCGGCGACGCCCGCCGTCCCGGCGGGACTGTAGTCAAAGACCTGCACCACGGTGATGTATCCCTCTTCTTTTGAGATGGTCACCCCGATCCCTCCGAAGCTTCCTTCGCTGTCTTCGGTGAAAATCCTGTACTCCTCAGGGGCGAAATAGGCGCTGTTGGGGTCGAGGCTGTTGAAAAGACTCTGGTAGAGTTCCTCGAAAAGGGCCTCTTCATCCACGGTCTCATAGTAGTAGTCGTCAATGTAATCAAAGAACAGATTGAGCTTGCTGAAATCCCGCTCGGCAAAGGCCGGTGAAACTGACAGTTGCAGCATTAAAACCGCTAGAATCATTGATACGCGCCTGAAATTCATCTGAATATCCTCCTTGTTTTCTCAAGGAACAGTATATCATATCCCCCCTTTAAAAGTCAGGCTGCAGATAGATTCTGTCGTAAATATTGCCGGTGATTTCAAAGGTTTTCTCAGCCACCTCCTCCCCGGCCTTCACCCAGATTCTGTAGGGTTCCCTCAGTCTCTCTCCCCCGGGAGACAGACTGCTTTTCAGTAGGGGCAGGACCAGGGAAACCTCACAGGCGGTATCAAAGGCCACAGGTTCCAGGCCAAGGGCCTCATCGAAATACAGGACCCCCTCCCCGGACAGTCCCCCCACT
Source organism: delta proteobacterium ML8_F1 (assembly GCA_002029975.1). GTDB lineage: Bacteria > Bacillota > Clostridia > Peptostreptococcales > Acidaminobacteraceae > ML8-F1. The sequence goes on from LQBE01000037.1 coordinate 2,056, forward strand.
TCAACCGTGAGGCCTTCCAAAGCCATGAACCGGTCCGGCTCCTCCCCCAGCTGTTCTCCCAGAAGATTCTTCTGCCCCCGCCAGTACTGCCAGCTTCCCTTGAGAGTGATCACAGCGCCTGTCGCCGGCTCCAGTGGAAAAACCACCCTGAGCTCCTCTGATTTTTCGTGAAGCACGCCCCGCACCTTCAGCCGGTCCTCCCCCTGGGTGAGCCAGCTGTAGACACCCTCCTCATAAGCCATGGCTGTCGCCGTCTCCCCCTTGACCAGGTACACCTCCCGGACATAGGGGGCCACCGTCGCCCGGACCCTGTACCCCTCATGGGGAAGCAGCTGCAGATTGATGGGGGAGAAGACCCTGAAGGGATAGACAAAAACCCCGCCTAAGCAGGTGACCTCGAAGTAGTAGCTCCCGTCCCTGAAATCCCCGGGAATGACAAAATCCACCTCCGAAGCCCGGGTCTCCTCTGCCACGACCACCCGCCTGTCACCGCCCACGGACACCACCTCAATCCTCATGGGCCCGGGGTCTGTTTCCTTGAAAAAACTGAGCCTCACCGTTTCCCCCAGGGCCAGGACCCCGGGATGGACGGCTCCATGAAGCACCAGGGGATCCCTGGTTATTTCAAGGGGCCTTCTTAGTTCCCCAAGGGCCCCGTCAATATCCTCCACCTGATAGACGACGTCATAGCTTCCGGGGGAAAGCTCCCGGGGCATCCCGTAGAACCGGGTCCCTTTTGCATCGGTGAGAACCAGGGAGGTGGCCTTGATTCCCCGGTCCTCCCGGCTGTAAAGATAGTCGGGATCATAGGAAAGGTCCACCAACTGCCACCCGCCGTCAAACACCAGTTTGAAATCCGCCACCGGCGGCCTATGGACCCTGAGGTGGACCACCGCTTCCCCGGATACCTTGTTAAACCCCGGCTCTTGGGGATTGTCCTCAATCCGTCTGCGGATTTCATAGTGCCCCGGCAGCCCGAAGACACCGGGAACCTCATCCGAATAGACACCGTGGCCAGCCATCCGGTGGGCGGGATTGTCAAAAACCCCGGGATCGTGGTATACCGCGAATTCCTCTCTTGAAATGGGATCCCCCTCGGCGTCGAAATTGCCGTAGAGCAGCTCGAACTCTTCATCCACCAGCACCGTGGTCATGGCCGCCACGTTGGGGGGATAGAGCCTTTGAAGCTCCCGGTCAAAGCTTTCAGCCGTGGCACTGACGACCTCATGGGCCCTTCCCTCCCAGACCCCGGGGTCCGCGCCCTCGAGCACCA
>LQBE01000037.1:3443-11062 GCA_002029975.1 delta proteobacterium ML8_F1
CTGGGTAGTGGTCCCCGTCACCACCATACAGAACTTGCAGAATTTATGGCCCAGGGCATTGTAGTAGGTGCCGCAGATATCACATCCCCGGACCCGGCTGTAGACATTCACACTCCGGCAGGAAGTGCGGGTGGTGTAGTAGCCTTCCTCCTCATAGGCCCCGAAATCCTGGACCTGGTTCAGAGAAAGGGTTCCCTCATACCCCCCTTCACTGAAGAAAAGCGTCCCGGGAGGATCGCCTTCACCAGTCCCCAGGTCCCGGGTCACGGTCTTCACATCCACTAAGGGGGTGGGATCGTAGCTGCAGACCCGCCCCGCGTACCCCCGCTCCCTGAGCAGCGCCTCAATCTCCCCGGAAGCGGGCAGCGCCGACGCCTCCCCCACCATGAGCAGGTCCACCTTCACAGGTGAGACGGCCTCCCTGACTGAAAGGGTGGTGACGGGCATCCGGTTGTCCACTGAAAAATCGCGCACAACCTCTGTGCTCCTGCCGGCTTCCCCGGCCCGGGCCACCAGTCTGTAGTCCCCCAGGGTGTCATAGACACTTTGGGGGTCATAGACGCTGTCAAAGACATAACGGCCGTCCCCCTGGACATCCTTCTCAATGTACAGCTCCCGGATGGGCATGGGATCCCCGTCAAGACTCACATAAGCCACATCCACCCTGAGGGTGTCCCCCCTGTAAAGCTGGTTCGTATAGAGGTTCACATAGATTCCCGGAGGCAGATCCTCAAAGACCACCACCCGGAACTCCCTGGCAGCCTGATTGACGGCGCTCTCTGCCGTCACCCTCATGGTATAGACTCCGGGAAGGTCCCCCCGCACTTTGAAGCCCCCGGGGACCTCGACAATCTCAAGACCCTCCCCGTGACAGGTGTAGGTCTGGGGAAAATCCCTTCTGAGGTCCTCCCGACCCCCCTCATCGGTGAAATCCACCCACCGTCCCTCAACGGCCTTTGCGCCTTGCTTGAAATTCAGGGGAGGCACCGTGGACTTCACCAGAATCCAGTCATTGCCGGTGTATTCAATCCCCTCTTCGGTCTTCATGGTCACCACCACTTCCAGGAGCCTGTCCGAGGGGACCTCTCCATGGACCAGCTCTCCCTTGAAAAACCTGTCAAAATCCACCCGCCTTCCGTCCAGAGTCACCGACTTTGAAACCACCCGGTCCATTTCAGTGAGATTTTCCGCTTCAATGGGCTCAAGGTCATAGACCCATTCCGGCAGTTTGATTGTCAAGTCCAGGCCCTTATCCTCCCGGATGACTCTGACCTCTTTGACAAGGGTTGAAGTCCCCAGGTCCCCCACCACGGTCTGCTTCACATCAAAGCTTTCCCCCGCCGCAAATCCGTTTCTGAGGGCGTAATCATAAATCAGAGACCTCACCGAGACCTCCAGGCCCGGGGCCAAAAGCTCATAGGTGACCCTTTCCTTCCAGGAGGAAAGGGTGATCCGGTACAGGTCGATATCCCCCTTCGACAGGTCATGGTAGGCAATATCCTCCAGGGTGAGGTCCTCTTTCTGGGGAATATGCCCCACATTGAAATAGGACTGCAGGTATCCGGCCTCCTGCTTGAAATCATAAACCACCTCCCTGCTGAACCAGGGCGAGTGGCTGCCGTCCCGGTAATTGACCCGGAAGGCTCCCTGGAGGGTGAGAGACCCCTCCTGGATATCCAGGGGACTCACCGGAACTGAAAAATCCGCCGTCGAGCTGTTCGCAAGATCATTGGGGGGCAGGGTGGCGGTCCTGTCCCCCAGAGTGAAGGTGAAGTCCTCGATATCCTCCCGGGTGTAGTAGAGTTTCCCAAGAACCGGCGAATCCCTGAACGTCTCATCCAGGAGCCGGCCGTGAAGGGTCACCCTCAGAAATTTCTCCCGGGAATGCAGGGCGTAGTCCTCTTCCTCAAGCCCGGCGAACACCAGCTCACCGGGGGTGGCAAGCTTCTCCTTCAAGATCCCGAGACTGAAACTCTGGTACCAGATGCCGTTGGGGGTCTCATGCCAGAGAATCCCCTGACCCGGTCCGTAGAGGGTGGGAAAATCCGAAATATACAAATAGTCATAGACCCGGCCCTCCCCGTAGATCTCAAAGGGAAGCATCTCCTCGTAGGCCGCCTTGAGGCTGTCCGCCGCAAGCCCCGTGTGTTCCCTGAGATAGCTCTGGAAGGGGTCCGGTTTGTATCCCTCAGTCTCCCACCCCTCCTTCAGCCAGTGCTTCATGGACAGGGCCCTGTAGCTGTCGGCATCATTGGGGAAATCCCTGTTGGTGAAAAGATTGAAGCTATTGTCAAAGCCGTGGTAGCGATACTCCCCTTCGCGGCCCTGGTAGCGGTAGTAGCCCCCATCAAGAGGGCTGAATTCATTGCAGGGGACATCCCCGGGCCCCCCGAAGACCCGGATCCCCTTTTCCTCAAGCAGGGTCTCATTCAGTTCCAGTCCTCCAAGGCTCTCAAGGGCCATTCCCGGGAAGGCCCCCAGCAGGAGAAAAAAAATCATGGCCAGTGCTGTAAATCCTCTCATTTCGAGCTCCTTTTAATCTTGAGGGTCCTTTCCCCCTTTTCCCTTTCAAGAGTCAAGTCCCCCTCCTCCATCAGCAGGGTGGTGACGGTTCCGTGGGTGGCCGGTTTCCCGAATTCCGACCGGATGACCTCCAGGACAAAATCCGTTTTTTCTATGTAAATCCCCTCAAGCCACCAGCTAAGGGTTTCCGGGTCCATCCCCTCCTGGTACTCCAGGACAAGCTCCCTAGGAGTGACTGTAACCCAGGGCTCCAGGTAACGATGATAGTGCTTCTCCTGCACCATATCCCGGGGCAGGTTCATGGCGGTGATGACGCACAGGGCGCCTAATATTGCGTTCATTGGCCTCCTTGTAAAGCCGGATCACTGTGGTGTGGCTTGTCCCCAGGATCTGACCGATATCTCTGAAGCTCAGGTCCGTCTTTTCCCTGTAGGCCTGAATCAGGCGAAGTTTTTCATTTCTGAAATCCTCCAGTTCCAGGACCTCGGAATCCAGGTCATTTTCCTCGAGGTATTCTCTGAGGAAGGCCCGGGCCCTTCTAATCCTCAGGGTCTTTTTGTCCTCGGCAAAATGCTCCAGGGCCTTGAATCTGACCCCGTACTCCTGCTCATTTTCCATGAGAGAAATTCGCTTGAGTTCTTCCCTTCCCTTCAGACGGCTGTTGCCAAAGGCGCTGAGCACATACTCCGCATCCAGATAGGGGTCCCGCTTGTTCTCCTCGTAGCGCTCAAAGCGCTTCAGAGAATTGATGCCCCGCTTGTGGAGATACTTGTAGAGCTCCACAAAATCCCGATAAAACTCCACTGGCTCAATCCTGCACTGGTGGTGAAAGACCTCCCGGGAGGCATACCGGCGGAACACATAGTCCCCGTAGGTGCGTTTGATCATTGCAGCAAACTCCCTGGGATCATTCCCCTCCCACTGGACCACCAGATGAATCACCTGGGGGGTGAAGGCGTAGCCCAGAAGCTTCACCCCCATGCGCTCCTTGTAGAGCTTGAGGATTTTCATCAGTTCCTTGTAGTCCTCCCGCGCCAGAAACAGCTGCTTCGGTTTCACGGCGCCCAGCACCAAGTGATAGATCCCCGTCGATGACCCGTTGAATGCCATAATGCATCCCCCCTTATCAAGATTTGGTAAACCCTATTTTACCATATATTACCATTTTTTAAAGACCCTGTGCCACTTTGTCCCAATAAAAAAGGACCTCGAAGGAAACTTCAAGGTCTTTTTCAGGCAATAGCCGTGCTCTGATTGGTTCAGTCGGGAAGCGGCTCCCCCGCAATGGTGGCCTTCAGACCTCCGGCGGCATTGCCGCTGAGGTCCCTTACGGGTGAATTCTGGCTCAGGATTTCTCCCTCTAAGTCATCCCCGTCGGGGTTGGCCACGGTCAGGACAATAACATTCTCAGCCCCGAAATCCACGAAAGTCACCTCATAATCCCCGCCTCCGACACTGTAGGTGTCAAGGCTTACCGAATCAGGGTCGATGGCTTCTTGGTATTCGATATGGATTTCAATGGTGGTTGCAGTGGTCGCGCCGTAGACGGTGACGAAGCGTTCCTCCTCATCGGCTGATTCATCTTGGTCATCCTCTGTGACAATGACCGTCACAGGTTCCTCTTCAGGTGCCGGGGCTTCAAAAATTCCAAGAATCACCCCGAGGGTCTCCCCGTTAAGGGTATCCATGTCAAGGGCTTTGTAGATCATTTCAAAAACCTCTGACCGTTTGATCTGAAGGGGATCTTCAAAATCCTCCGCCCGGGTCATACCCGGGACCTGAAGGAATTCCAGACTTTCATCGTACTCGAAATCCTCGCCGGTGACATAGCCGAGAGCCCTGAGCAGGAAGGCCGCAGCCTGCCGGGCCGACAGAGGTTCCTCGGGACCAAAGCCGCCATCCGGTTGGCCCAGGGTCCAGCCCCGTCCCTGGGCGTAGGCGATGTAGGGCGCATAGTAACTCTCCCGGGACACATCGGTAAAGGTTGTCTCCAGGGTGAAGGCGCCTGCCGCCGCCTCGACGCCCATGAGCCTGGCGAGAATCACCATCATCTCCTGACGGTTGAGGACCTTTTGCGCCATGAGATCTCCCGAGGGATCTCCCTGGATAAGACCGAAACCATATAGTTCCTGAGCGTAATCCACGGTTTGACCAAAGGCCGGGACACTCCCCAGGACAACCACGAGAACCAGGAAAAGGGCAAGGTGTTTTTTCATTGACTGATTCCTCCTTTTCTTTTCCCCCTCATTGTAACACGGGAGAAAAAACCCGAAAAAGAAAATTTCAAAATGTCATGAAAAGTTAATCCCTAACTGAGACTCAGCAGCTCCCGGGCCTCTTCTGGAGTCGCCAGCGGTCTTCCGTAGGCCTTGGCAATGGCGGCGACCCGCTCCACCAGCATCAGATTGGAGACCTTCTCCCCCTCCAGTTCAAGCACATCCTCAAGACCGGTCCTGACATGGCCTCCCAGGGCAATGGCCAGAGTAATCAGCTGCAGGTGCCGTTTGCCGACTCCGGTGACACTGAAGGTGGACCCTTCAGGGAGATTGTCAATGAGAAACATCAGATTCCGTGGCGTTCCGGGAAGGGAACCGGGGACATTCATGACAAGATTGAAGTGCAGGGGTCCCTCGAGGATGCCCTTCTTGTGCAGGAAGGTGGCCCCTGAAATCATGGCGGCATCGAAGATTTCAAGCTCCGGCTTGACCCCGTGGGCCTTCATTTTCAGGGCCAGCTCTCTGACCAGCTCCGGGCTGTTGGCGTTGACCATGTTGGCGAAATTACTCGAACCCGTGGCCAGGGAAGCCATTTCAGGCTTGAGGTCAATCATCTGGCCCCGGTATTCGGGATCATCCACCCCGCCCCCCCGGGCACCGGTGGAAAACTGCTTGATCATTTTAAGGCCGGCCTCATTGAAGGAGCGATTCAACACTTCAAAGTATTTTCTATCGGAGGTGGGAATCTCCTCCTCGTTTCTGGCGTGGATGTGGGCGACACTGGCGCCGGCGGCTTCACAGGCCTTCAGATCTTCAATGATCTTTTCCGGTGTGACGGCGGCATGGGGCGTCAGCGCCTTGGTGGGGACATTCCCCGTGGGCGCGATGGTGATAATGAGTTTGTCCATTATTTTCCCTCCTTGAGCATCTTTTCAACGGTTTGAAAACCCTTGTGCATCCTTGAGAGCATCTCGTCAACCTCTGCCCCGGTGATATTGATGGGCGGAGCCAGAAGAATGTGGTCTCCGAGAATCCCGTCCACACTCCCGGTGCCGGGATAGACCACAAGACCCGCTTCCAGGCAGGCATTGGTGAGTCTGCCGGCAAAATTCTCTCCCTTGCCAAAGGGCTCTTTGGTCTCCTTGTTTTTGACAAATTCAACCCCGTGCATGAATCCAAGACCCCGGATATCCCCCACAAAGGAATAGTCGTTGAAGGCTTCAAGACCCTTGACATAGTGGGCTGAAACCGCCTGACCCTTTTCAATGATCTGGTCCCTCTCCATGATTTCGATGACCTTGGCGGAAACCGCAGCCGAGAGGGGGTTGCTGGCATAGGTGTGGCCGTGGACGAATTTCCCAGACCCCTTCACCATGATAGTCTCGAAGACCTCATCCGAGGCAATGGCCGCCCCCATGGGAGTGTAGCCCGCACTCATGCCCTTGGCAGCCACCACGATATCGGGTTTGAGTCCGAAGTGGTCCCCGGCCAGGCGCCTGCCGGTCCGGCCGAAACCCGCCATGACCTCATCCGCAATGAAAAGAATGTCATAGCGGTCGCAAATCTCCCGGACCATCTCAAAGTACACCTTGTCCGGATGAACCCCCGGTGCGGCACTGCCGATGACCGGTTCAGACAAAAATGCGGCAATATTTTCAGCCCCCTCCATCTGGATGGCGTGCTCAAGCTCCCTGGCGGCCAGGACACTGGTCTCATAGAGGGTTTTCGCCCCGTAGGGATTGCGGTAATGGTAGAATTGGTTGATCTTTGGAAAATCAATCAGCATGGAGGCATAGATTCTTCTGCGACCCGGAATCCCCGTCAGGGAAAGAGCCCCCAGGGTCGAGCCGTGATAGGAATTCCACTTGGAGATGATTTTGGACTTGCCGGTCCTCTCCCCGTCCCGCTCCACATAGTACTGGCGGGCCATCTTGATGGCGGTTTCCACCGCCTCGGAGCCGCCGGATACCAGGTAGACATGATTCAGGCCCTCGGGGGCCCAGGAGGCGATTTTCTCACAGGCCCTTTCAATGGGCTCGGCGGTAAACCGGGACAGATGGGTGAAGGCGATGGTCTCGGTCTGGGCCCTGGCGATTTCGGCAATCTCCTGGTTGCCGTGGCCGAGATTGGCTACGGCTGAACCGGAGCAGCCATCGATGTAGTCCCTGCCTCGGTCGTCGTAGAGGAAGACCCCCTTGCCGTGGGTGATCTTCGGATAATGCCAGTTCTGGTTGCGGTAGAACACGTGATTCTTGGGCGCTTTGTTTTGACTCATGGTTTTTCCCTCCTCGTAGTGATAGCAATAATAAAAGGCCAGCGCTAAATAAAGCACTGACCTAATCATCTTTGTTCTTAGTTCGTAAGAACCGACTGTTAAATCGTGGGATTCTCCTTCTTCCAATGACAGTATCTTTCATACACCGCTTTCAACACCACAATGATAGCCTTCTGACTCATGCCGTGATAGTGGAATTCTATCCGCTGCACGAGCTCGTCAAGGGGTCGTTCATGGAGGTTGAATCCCACCATCAGATCCTTGAGATACAGTTTGGCTTCGTCCGTCAGCAGGGTGATGGCCACATCCTCGATCATCCCGCTCTGATAGTCGATATAGAGTCCGAGACCGATATAATCCAGGAGGGCTCCCGCCGATGTGTTGTTTGGAAGTTTTGCGTATGAAATGAAGTATACAGTTTTAATTTCCTTCAAGAAATAAAACACCTCCACTCATTGACAGTATACCCAACCGCCGGGGGAATGAGTAGTCTTTTTTCAAAAAAATACAGAATCCTACCCATAGCGACATTTCCTTCAGTCCTCTTCCCTGACCTTGACCACCTGGGCCCCGGAGGCCCGGAGGATTTCCCGGGGGCTGATCCT
>LQBE01000037.1:11155-17928 GCA_002029975.1 delta proteobacterium ML8_F1
GACCTTTTCGTCCATGAGAAAGATGGCTTCAAAACCGAAGGAAGGCACTCCGCCGACGGGATAGCCCGAAAGCTCAAAAATCTCCTCCGGGGTGGCCCTGCGGGGTTTTTCGATGTCGAGGACCTGCGCCACCTTTTGAAGGCTCACCCGGTCCTCTCCCCGGACAATCACCAGAATGAGACCCGACTCGCCCATGAGACACACATTCTTGACAAAATCCTTGGGGTCTGCCCTGGCGGCCCTGGCCGCCTGGGCCACGGTATGGGTGGACTCGGGAAAGGTCATGTGTTCAGCCTTGATTGCGTGAACCTTGATGTAGTCCTTCATAGATACCCACTCCCTTCTCCTGATACAACAGGAACTCCTCGATTCCCATTGGCTTTGAGAAATAGAATCCCTGTCCGTAGTGACAGCCCATGGCCCTCAAGGCATCCTCCTGTTCAGCGGTTTCAATCCCCTCGGCCACGGTATCCACCTGAATCATCTGCGCCAGCTTGAGAATGATGGATACAATCTGCTTTTCCTTGCCCCCATCCAGGAGTCTATCCACATAGACCTTGTCTATTTTCAGTACGTCCAGGGGCAGCTTGGTCAGGTAGTTCAGAGAACTGTACAGGGTGCCGAAATCATCCAGAATCAGTTTGAAGCCGAGGTCCTTGATCAGGACAAGGGTCTCGACACACTGGTCCCAGTCCTTGATCAGAGAATACTCTGTCACCTCGAAACCCAGGGTGCCGGGGTCGATGGGAAACTCCCCCAGACTTTCCTTGAGAAAGGTCTTGAACCCGGGCGCAACCAGGCTCTTGCCGGAAAGATTGATGGAAACCGAAAGATTTGAAAACGCCTCCCTGTAGCGGCACATCAGTCCAAGGGTGTGCCGGACAACCCACTCATCCACCTGCAGAATCAGGGAACTCTCCTCGGCAATGGGGATGAATTCCTCCGGGGAGATCCTTCCCAGAACCGGGTCCTGCCACCTGAGGAGGGTTTCAAGAGCCGTGACCCGCCGGGTCCCGATATGGTAAATCGGTTGGAAATTCAGGGTCAGGGCGTCCTCTGCCAGGGCCTTCTTCAGGGCCTCTCTCAGGGTGTAGCTCCGCTTGATCCGGTATTCGAAACTCTTTTCAAAGACCTGGACCGCCCCCCTTTTCTTGCCCTCAGCCAGGGCCAGCTCGCACCGTTTGAGAAGAGTAGCGGGGAACTTTCCGTGGTCCGGAAACCTTGCCAGACCCAGATGGATGTCACTGGAGAAGGCAATGTCCCCAACGGTCATGTTTTTTTTCATCAGGTCCATGAGCCTCTGGATTTTGTCATTTTCCTCCCCCTGGCGAATCCACACAAGGACAAATTTATCCCCCACCCACCGGTAAAGGCATTCCGGATCAAAATGCTCCCTGAGAATCCCCCCTATGAGTCCAAGAACCCGGTCCCCGAAGCTGTAGCCGTAATAGTCGTTGAGGTCCTTGAAGCCCTTGAGATCCATGAGACAGAGGGTGAAGGGGTTGCCTGCGAGAACCAGGTCCTCGATCCTTTTTACCAGCCGGTCCCGGTTGTAGAGCCCCGTCACCGGGTCCCGGTAGGCGAGGAAGCGGAGTTTTTCATTGCTTTTCATCTCTTTTGTGACATCGGTGCCGAAGGACAGGACCATGGAGTCGCTCCCGGAGGTTCTCAATATCCCGTCGTTCCAGTGGAGGACATGCTCCATCCCTTTAAAGTCCCGGATGACGGTTTCATGCTTCGAGAGGCTGCCGAAGCTTTTCAGAGACTCAATCCGTTTCTCAAGGTCCTCCTCCCCCATGACCGGAATCTCATAGAGACTTTTTCCCGAAAAATCCTCGACAGGTTTTCCCTGGTAGCCGGCTATGAGGCGGCTCACCTTGTGAATCCTCCCGTCCATGTCCCAAAGCACAATCGCCACTGTACTCTCATCGTACATCTTGTCCATCAAAACCTCGAGCAGGGACGCCTTTTCATGAAGGGCCGCCACATTGTGATAGTAGTGGCTGATAAGAAAATACAGCAAAATCCCCGTAGACAGGACATAGAAATAGCCCTTGTAGGTCTGCAGTAACGGATACTTCAGGGGGTCGCTGGTGATGACAAAGAGGACACTGTCAGACAGCGCAATCCAAAGAATTCCGAAAAGAATATACAGGGTGACTATTTTGCGGGTCTTTTTAGGTGCCTCCAAAGGAATCATCTCCCGTCAGGATGTCATGGCATGGGTATTTAACGGCTTCAACACTTTCAAAATTTGTGGTACACTATGGGAAATTAACTTCTATATAACCTGTTGAAAGGAGTGGGTCAACATGCCCCGGGTTACTGTCTATACCAGCCAGTCCTGTCCCCATTGCACCACCGCCAAAAACTATCTGCTCAAGGAGGGCATCCCCTTCACGGAAAAGGATGTCACCGCCGATCCCTCGGCCCAGAGGGAACTGGCCAGTCTGGGAGCCCGGGGGGTCCCCACCTTTGCCATCGACGATGAGGTCATTGTGGGCTTCGACAGACCAAGAATCGAGGCCCTCCTCGGGGCCAGAGTCATTGAATGCCCGAGCTGCCGCAAACGCCTGAAGGTGCCCGCAAACAAGGGAATTCTCAAGGTCACCTGCCCCGGCTGCTCCCACGTCTTCAAAGTCAGGACCTAGAGTCTGCCAAGGACCCTTTTGATCAGTTCGAAGGTCGGGGAGACGCTCTTTAGGTCAAGGGCTTCATCCGGTGTGTGGACCTCCCTGAGATTCGGTCCAAGGGAGATGGCATCCAGACCCGGTATCTTGTCAATCAACAGGCCGCACTCCAGTCCGGCGTGGATGGCCGCCACCCGGCCCTGTCTCCCCGTAAGCTCCTCATAGGTCTCAAGAAAAAGGGGTCTGATTCTGGAGTCCGGGTCAAAGGGCCAGGCGGGGTAGTCCCCCTCCAGGGTCACTTCGAAACCCTGGGACTCCCCAAGAGTCTGCAGATTCTCCGCCAGGGCCTCCTTCAGGGCTTTCACCGAGGAGCGGATGGAACTGACAATTTTGACCCCCTGGTCCGACTCCTCCAGCACCCCGAGATTCACTGAGGATTCCACAAGGCCCTGGACATCCTGAGAGAGGGTGTTGACCCCGTGGTTGAATTCCCAGAGAACCTTCAAAAGCCGGTCCTGGTCCTCCCGGGAGTAGACCTCTTTTTCACAGGGAATCTCCTTTAAAGAAAGGTTCATGTCCGGATCGACATTCCCATAGATTTCCAGAAAATTCCTTTGATAGGCTTCCACCATTTCCGAGAGGTCCCCCCCGGCATTGAAGCGGCAGATAGCCTGCTTGGGGATGGCATTCATTTTCTCCCCGCCGCTGAAACTGTGGATTTCGATGAAATCCGAGACTTCATAGAGGAGGGTGCCCAGGATTTTCAAGGCATTGCCCCGGCCGTGGTGGATTTCAAGTCCGGAATGACCCCCCTTGAGGCCTTTAACCTTCAACTCATAGGCGGTTTCCATGCTGGCGGGGACCCGCCGGATTGCCCGACTGAAATTCACCTGGACTCCCCCGGCGCAGCTGGAGAAAAACACCCCCTCCTCTTCAGAGTCGATATTGATCAGGGTGCCGGCCTGGATCAGACGGCCGTCCACCCGGGCGGCTCCCTTGAGACCCACCTCTTCTTCAGTGGTGAAAAGAGCCACCAGAGGGGGATGGGCCAGGGTGACATCCTCCAGGATGGCCAGAATCATGGCGACGGCAATGCCGTTGTCGGCACCCAAAGAGGTGCCCCGGGCCCTGAGTTCATTGTCCTTGACCACCAGTTTCAGGGAATCCACCCCGAAGTCAAAATCGCTCCCCTCCTCCTTGACACAGACCATGTCCATGTGACCCTGGAGCAGCACCGGTGGGTGGTCCTCATAGCCGTCAGACCCCGGCTTTTCAATAATCACATTCAAAGCTTCATCCTGTCGGCTCTTCAGTCCCAGGCCCTCGCCAAAGCTCCTGAGGTAGTCGCTGATTCTCTTTTCGTCCCCGCTGCAGCGGGGAATGCCGCTGAGGGTTTCAAAATGCTCGAGTACCCTCCCCGCTTCCATGTCTTTCAATTCCATAGCCACACATCCTCATCTCACAACTTGCCCTGACAAATAAATGCCAAGGAGGTTTTTTATGTCATCCCTATCTGTTTTCGGAATCTTCACCGCCGGGGTTCTCACCTTTTTATCCCCCTGCATTCTGCCTCTGATGCCCCTTTATCTGAGCTATATCACCGGAAACATCCCCTCGGAATCCCTCTCCACAAGGAAAAACCTCATGATTTCCATCGGCTTTGTCCTTGGCCTCATGCTGGTCTTCTCCCTCTTCGGTCTCACCGCCACCACCCTGGGACGCTTTTTGAACCTCAAAAGCACCCTCTTCCGCCAGGTAAGCGGGGGACTCATCGTTCTTTTCGGAATCCACCACATGGGAATTCTCCGTTTCAACTTCCTCAGCAGAGAACGCACCCTTCATTTCAAGGCCACTGAAAACTCTTTCCTCAACGCCTTTTTGCTGGGCGTGGTTTTCAGCTTCGGATGGACCCCCTGTGTGGGACCCATCCTAGGAACCATTCTCCTGCTCATGGCCAACAGCCTCACCCTCTTTTCCGGCGTGGCCTACATGGTGGTGTTTTCCCTGGGCTTCAGTCTGCCCTTTGTGATAACCACCCTTTTTTTGGGCAGACTCTTCCAGGAAATCAACCTCTCCGAGGGCTTCTACAGGACCCTGCAGCTTGTCACGGGACTTGTCATCATTCTCATGGGCGTCCTGGTCTATCTGAATTACGTGAACAAGCTCATCTTCTCCCTGATTTAAAAAAGAAACATCACCGCCCTGAGGACCTCGAAATAGTCCTCCGTATCCAGGGCCACGGTCATTTCATCCTTCAGGTAGGCCCCCGGGTAGAACTTGCCCCGGTAGGCACCGGTAAAATGGGAATAGCACACCTCAAAATGAAAGGATTCCGGATTCTTCATCACGAAGGGTCCGGGGTCTTTTTTCATCTGAAGAATCGCCGCCTGGGTGGCAGTGAAAATCTCCTCAGCCACCACATGGGGAATCCTGGTCACCACAGAATTCCCTTCTCCCCTTTTGGTCGCCACCCTATGGGTGGCGGGGGACAGAGCCTTCACCCGCTCCATAAGGGCTTCATCCCCGGAAACCAGCAGAGTCGGCACCCCGTAATGGGCGCTCACCAGGGAATGAAGCTCGAATTCACTGATGACTTCCCCGCCGAGTTTGAGGGTGGTGATTCCCGAGGTGGACATGGTATGGCTCAGTGGGTTCCCTGTAGAGGTGCCCCCGGAGTGATAGCCGATGTAAAAGATTCCGTCAAAGGTCTCATCAAGGCCCTGGACCATGCTGTAGGGATCACCGGCCCAGGAGCGGATTACCCGGACATTGCCGGGAAACTCATCAAGCAGGAGATTCCGACCCGTCTCATGGGCGTCCTTGACCAGTATCTCTGCCTCCTCATCCACCGCATTGATCCCCCGGACCACCCCTAAAACCTCCCGGGTCATGACACTGCGGTAGTAATCGTAGTCCTCGGACTTTGTCTTGTCGGTCTCCCCCCAGGCCGCCGTCCCGGCAACCCCTTCAATATCGGCACTGATATAGTATTTCATCTGGTGAACCCCTCCTTCATCTAAAACAATTTTACACGAATATTACACGAATAACATAAATATTTCACAAAGATTGCCTATGCTTTAAGTCGAAAGGAGGCCGTCGCCGATGCCCAGTCTGAAATCCATCCTGGTCCACCACGATGAACAACTCACTAAAGCCCTCAATATCAGACTCAATCACCAAGGACTCTATCCCTGGATCAACCGGCTCACCAGGACCATGGACCCTTTGCCCAGCATGGTCATCACCACGGTGCTGATGGCCTACCTCTTTGTCTCCAGCAACTGGCTCACCGGCTACCGCTTCATAGGCCTCTATTTCACCACGGAAGCGATCATCCACTTCCTCAAGGCCACCTTCAGCCGCCGACGACCCTTCCGGGTCCTCCACCAGCTGGTTTTCGAAGTGCCCATTCCCAAAGACCCCCATTCCTTCCCCTCGGGCCACACCGGAAGCGCAGTGGTTATCGCCCTGGTCCTGGGCTGGCTGTTCCCCGCCTACACCCTGGTTTTCAGTCTCTATCCACTGCTCATCGGCTTTTCAAGAATCTACCTTGGCTACCACTATCCCAGCGACGTCCTCGTGGGAGGAGTGATTCCCCTGGTCCTGGCAGGCCTTTTCTCTTAAACGTTCTACACTTGTGTTTATACCACTTAAATGACTATTTATTAATAATTTTGATAGACCCAGAGATGAACCTGGGTTCCCCTCTCCTCAGCCTCCTCCTCTTTAAGGGGGAGGTAATTCTTTTTCACCTGAAAAAAAGCCTCCTCTTTACGAGAAGGCTTTTAGAAGCTTGTCTGAAAATCCACTACTGGACGGCGTCTCCACCCCGTACCTGGAGGGTCCTATGACCGTGGTTGACGCCCTCTTAGTATGCGAGCGTCTCCACCCCGTACCTGGAGGGTCCCGTTACCTTGCCCAAAAATCAAAGGAACTCTTAGAGTCTCCACCCCGTACCTGGAGGGTCCCGTTACCGAGAACGAATTATACTAGGAGGTAAAACGTCTCCACCCCGTACCTGGAGGGTCCCGCCAAGGACATCCTCAGCTGAAAGCTGGGTAGTGGCCAGTTCGAAGTAAAAGCCGTAGGTTTCCCCGACAGGAATCTCATAGTCCTCAACGGCTTCAAGACTTAAGGGGA
>LQBE01000038.1 GCA_002029975.1 delta proteobacterium ML8_F1
AAGCGAGCAAGGTGGCTTAGAGGGTGGGCAGTTCCGCTTGTTTTGTTAAAGGGATGGATGTTTATGCTTCGCAGGATGGCTATGAAAATTGTCGAGGAGGAGGAGGGGGGCTACCTCATCGAGATACAAGAGGTGGAAAAAGCCCTGATCAGTTTCAATCCTCAAAACAAGGTCCTGAGAGTTTTCAACCAAAATTCTCTGGGTCAGTTTTTGCTTGAGCATGAAGACCAACTGAGAAGAATGCTTCACAATAAAAAAGCAGAGAGTTTCTATGTCGGTTTCAGCCTGGCATTCTCCTTGATACCCGACAAGGATGTCGGGGCCTTCAACAACCGGGACAATCTGATTGTCACGGACAACGGCGAGATTTTTGTGGTGGGGGCCGGGGAAGGTCGACGGCTTACAGAGGTCTACACGGATGGCAGCTACAATGACAAGAATCAGCGCGGGGGCTTTTGTCTGCTCATCAAGGACCTCGAGGGCGGTTACCGGGAGATGGGGTTTGAATCCGCCTCTAAGAGCAGTGCCCTGATTGAACTTGAGGCGGTTTTAAAAGCCCTGGAGCTGGTGGCCGGAGACCTCAGAATCGTTACGGATTCCCAGTATGTAAGAAAAGGGATTACCGAATGGATTCTCCACTGGCTGGAGAATGACTGGACCACAGTCAACGGTTCGAAAGCCAGGAATATCGAGGTCTGGAAGAAGCTCCATGAACTGACAAAAGGCAGAAGAATCGAATGGGCCTGGGTCAAAGCCCATTCCAACCACTTTGAAAACGACTACTGCGATTACAAGTCAAAGGAGATATCCGGCGTCTAGATGAGTTTTTCTTTGAGGTCATGTTTTTTTTTGTTATAATTGTTATTAGAAAATTCGAAGAATAAGAGGGCGTGGTTTCAGCTGCCCGATTCTTTTCGACGGGTCAATTATTAGACGATGAGGAGGAACGCAATTGAAGACTTACAAGTATGACAAAATCAGGAATATTGCCTTGCTGGGTCATGGGGGAAGCGGCAAGACGACTCTGGTCGAGTCGGTTCTAGCGGTTCTTGGCGAGACGAAAAAAATGGGGCAGGTGACTGAGGGCAACACGGTATCAGATTTTGAAAAAGAAGAAATTGCAAGGGGGTTTTCCATTGGAACCAGTGTGATTCCTGTGGAATACAACGGCACGAAATATAATTTCCTCGATAATCCGGGATACTTCGATTTTGTCGGTGATGTTTTCAGTGCCCTCAGGGTGGCGGGCGGTGCGGTAATCATGGTTGATGCCACATCAGGAATCCAGGTGGGGACTGAAAAGGCCTGGACCTACTGTGAAAAAAGAAATATGCCGAGGATTATCTTCATCAACAAAATGGACAAAGAAAATGTCAACTATGTCAAGGTCATCAGAGAACTGAAGGATACCTTTGGAAAGAAAATCGCCCCTTTTACCATTCCGCTGGGTGAGAGTGAAGATTTCAAGGGATTTGTCAATGTAGTGGACCTCAAGGGCAGGGAATACAACGGCAAGGCTTGCGTTGACGTGCCGATACCCAAGGAGATGGAACCCAGGATTGCTCCGGTCAGGGACATGCTCATTGAATCGGTTGCCGAGAGTAACGAAGAACTGATGGAAAAGTTCTTCGAGGGTGAGGAATTCACTATGGAAGAGATTCACAATGGGCTGCGTGAGGGTGTTCTGACAGGTGAAATCGTACCTGTGGTCATCGGTTCTGCAGAAAAGCAGGTCGGGGTCAATA
Source organism: delta proteobacterium ML8_F1 (assembly GCA_002029975.1). Taxonomy (GTDB): domain Bacteria; phylum Bacillota; class Clostridia; order Peptostreptococcales; family Acidaminobacteraceae; genus ML8-F1. The sequence continues at coordinate 1,746 of LQBE01000038.1, forward strand.
CCTTGATGAATATGATTTACGACTATCTGCCAACTCCCAAGGATCTCCATGAAGGGGAATACGAGGGGATCAATCCCAAGACCAATGAGAAAAAGGTGCAGAAGGTGGACGAAAACGGTCCCTTCAGCGCCCTGGTTTTCAAAACCATTGTCGACCCCTTTGTGGGAAAAATCTCGATTTTCAAGGTCTATTCCGGCATGGTGAAAAAGGATATGGAGGTTCTCAATCCCAACCGCGACGAGGTTGAAAAAATCAACAATATTTTCCTTTTGAGGGGAAAGAGTCAACTGGAGGTTTCTGAAATCAGTGCCGGAGATATCGGCGCTACGGCCAAGCTCCAGTACGCCCACACCGGAGACACGCTGTGTGACAAGAATAATCCGATTCAATACCCGGGAATCAAGTTTCCCTCACCCGCACTGTTCAAAGCCATTGAGCCCAAAGCCCAGGGAGATGAAGAGAAAATCGGGGTTTCGCTGCAAAAGCTCAATGATGAGGATCCCTCCTTCACCCTCAACCGGAACAAGGAGACCAAGCAGCTTGTTATCGGTGGACAAGGCAATATCCAGATTGATGTCATCGTCAGCAAGCTCAAAAGGAATTTTGGAGTGGAGGTAACCCTCAGCGAGCTTAAAATTCCTTATCGCGAGACCATCAAGGGCACTGCCACGGTACAGGGAAAGCACAAGAAACAATCCGGAGGTGCCGGACAGTATGGGGACGTTCACATCAAATTCGAACCCTCTACCGAGGCCTTTATCTTTGAAGAGAAGATTTTCGGCGGATCCGTCCCGAAAAACTATATTCCGGCAGTGGAAAAAGGCCTTGAAGAGTCTCTGGAAAAAGGGGTTCTTGCCGGTTTTCATGTGGTGAATATCAAGGCAACGCTTTTAGACGGTTCCTACCATGCGGTGGATTCCAGCGAGATGGCCTTTAAAATGGCAGCCCATGTAGCCTTTAAAAAGGGAATGCAGGAAGCCCAGCCGATTCTGCTCGAACCCATAATGCATCTGGAAATCGTGGTGCCTGACGAATTCATGGGAGACATCATGGGGGACATGAATAAGCGCCGGGGAAGAATCCAGGGGATGCAGCCCGATGAAAAGGGATATCAGAAAGTCATTGCAGAAGCCCCCCAGTCAGAACTGCTTTCCTATGCCACGGATCTGAGGTCCATGACTCAGGCCAAGGGATTCTTCAAAATGGATTTTGCCCGGTACGATGAAGTGCCCATGCAGTTGGCGGTAAAAATCATTGAAGAAGCCAAGAAAGAAGAATAGTATTACTGACAGGAACCTTTAAAAAGGTTCCTGTTTTAACAACATAAGCGGAATTCCCCACCCTCTAAACCCCCGGCCCCCATAGGCGAGGTTGGTGCGTGGGGAAGCTTGTCCTGTCAGGGCTGCTGACCAGGAAGCCCCCCTCTATGAGCGGGGGTAGTCCACCAGGGGAAGGGTGATTCAAAGTGGCAAAATCCAAGACAATATTTGTCTGTCAAAACTGTGGCAATACAAGTGTGAAGTGGTTGGGAAAGTGTCCCGAGTGTGGCGCCTGGGACTCCTATGTGGAGGAATTCAACACGCCCCAGGCTAAAACCTTTTCGGGTGCCATTGAACTGAAAAAACTGAGGGATATCGATCTGACGCAGGAAAACCGGATCAAGACCGGGATTGCGGAACTGGACAATGTTCTGGGTTCCGGGATTGTCCAGGGTTCGCTGATTCTGGTGGGAGGGGATCCGGGAATCGGGAAATCCACGCTTTTGCTTCAAGTGGCTCTCAATGTTTCAAGTCAGAGCCAGGTGCTCTATGTCTCCGGGGAGGAGTCTTTGAAGCAGATCAAACTCAGGGCCCAGAGACTGGGGATAGAGAGCGAGAAAATCGATCTGATGTCGGAGACAGCCCTGGAGAATATTCTGGTGGCCATTGAACAGGTCAAACCCAAAGTCATGATTATCGATTCAATTCAAACTGTGACTAAGGAGGCAATCACCTCTGCCGCGGGAAGCGTCTCCCAGGTAAGAGAGGTCACCAATGGTCTGATGAAGGTGTCCAAAAAAAAGGGAATCGCCACCTTTATCGTAGGACATGTCACCAAGAGTGGCGCGATTGCCGGACCCAAGGTGCTGGAACATATTGTGGATACGGTACTTTATTTTGAAGGAGACAAAAACGGTCTTTTCAGGATTCTAAGGAGTGTCAAGAATCGCTTCGGCTCCACCAATGAAGTGGGGCTTTTCGAAATGTCCTCCCGGGGACTGCTGGAGGTGACCAATCCTTCAGAGATTTTTCTACAGCAAACCAATGTCAGCGAACCCGGTAGTGTGATTTTTCCGAGTGTCGAGGGGACCCGTCCCCTGTTGGTGGAGGTTCAAAGTCTGGTTTCCAATTCAGGATTTGCCACATCAAGACGGATGGGACTTGGCGTGGACTACAACAAACTGGTGATGCTCATTGCCGTTTTGGAAAAGAAGCTTTCCCTGGTCCTCTCCAATGAGGATGTCTATGTCAATATTGTGGGGGGAATCCAGATCAGCGAACCGGCCCTTGACCTGGCGATTATCGCCAGCATTGCCTCGAGTTTTTTCAATAAAAAAATCTCCAAGGAGATGGTGATTCTTGGAGAGGTCGGCCTTCTGGGAGAAATACGCAGTGTGCCCCAGGTGGAAAAAAGGCTCATGGAAGCCAAGCGCATGGGGTTCACCAGAGCTTTGATTCCCAAGAACAGCCTTGAGGACCGCAAGGCCCTGAAGGGGCTTGAAATAGCTGAAGCCAACAGCGTGAGGCAGGCCTTTGAAATACTTTTCTAGTCAAAAAAAGTGGAGGCTGTCAATAGCTTCCACTGGCTGCTTGGGGCTGGACTTCAATAAAGGCTGTATTTTCCGAGAGTTGTAATGTCTTTGTATTTTTTCAAAAGAATGTCGTAGATATTCAGATCAAGTTTGTTGCACAGGGAAGCCATGTAAAAGAAGGTGTTGCCCAGCTCTTCTTCCACGGCCTTCTGACAGGCGGGACACAGTCTGCCTTCCAAGTGGTCGTGAGGATAGTTTTTCAAGTCCTCGTAGCTGGTATCCTCCGGCATCACAGGTTTGCGGGTATCCAGAGAGAGGCACCCGCAGGTTGTAATGGATTTGGCAACGGCCCGGTTGCTGTCGGCCATGGCCTGGGAGAGCTTCGTGAGAATATCCAAGAGGGTTGAATGACGCAGGGTCACATCCTCTACTGCATTTTGAAATTCATCGTAGATCAGATCTTTCATAAGTTTACCCCCTGTTTTTATATGATGATTTTACCATAGGGACGGAAGAATTAAAAGGAAGATGTGGCGGCTAAATTTCCTGTTTTTCGCAAAATAGTGTATACTGTAAGTACGCGAGGTGATAATATGTACGAAGTTGGTCAGGACATCGTTTACCCGATGCACGGTGCCGGAACGGTGGAAGATATAGAAAAAATTGAACTTTTGGGCGAAGTGAAGGACTATTATGTCATGCATATCACTTACAAGGATATGAAGGTGAAGATTCCCACCCAGAAGGTAGAGGAGCTTCATGTGCGTCCTTTGGCCACTCTCGATGATATTCGGGAGGCTTTCAAAGAGGCTTCGAACAAGGAGTTTGAGAGCTATCCCAACTGGAATACCCGCTATCGCGTCAATATGGAAAAAATCAAAAATGGAGACATCCGGAGCATTACAGAGGTTATCAGCATGCTCAACGCCCTTGATGTGAGCAAGGGACTGTCGACGGGCGAGAAACAGCTTTTGAACAATTCAAAGGAAATTCTGGCCAGTGAAATCAAGATTATCGAAGGTGTGGAGTTCGCACAGGCTGTCAAAATTGTTGAGGACCTGATTGTACAAAAGTCATAAAGGTGGTGAATGAGTGGCTAGTAAGTTAATAAAGTTCATATTGCTGGGGATGGGAATTGTACTGGGCCTGGTCAGCGGCATTTATTTCCTCCGTTTGGATATTATCGATTTGGGCGACAATGCGACAGCCAACAGTGTCTCGTTGGTTGCTTTGTTTGTGGTTTTATTTGGAATTATATTTTATTTTATTTCTCCTTTATTGATTTATCTGATTAAAAAAGCTATCAGTTATACCGAAGTGGAATTGGGGAAGCTGCCGCCCCTGCAAGTGGTGACCGGCGCCGTCGGGCTGATTATTGGTCTGATTATCGCCTACTTCATCAGCAATATTTTCAGTATTTTTCCGATACCCATTATCGGGATATTCCTGACCGTGGTATCCTATCTCTTCTTTGGGTATCTGGGGATTGCTGTGACGACCAAAAAATTCAGTGATGCCAGCAATATCACAGATTTGTTCAAAAAGCCCATCACAAAAAACGATGAAGAGACCGGGGTTTACAATCCGAAAATTCTCGACACCAGTGTGATTATTGACGGCCGGATTGCAGATATCGTCAGAACAGGTTTTATGGAAGGTCCGATTATCATCCCTGAATTCGTCCTTAAGGAGCTGCGCCATGTGGCGGATTCTTCGGACAATCTGAAAAGAACCAAGGGCAGAAGAGGTCTGGATATTCTGAAAACCATTCAGACTCAGATGGATATTGAAGTCATTATCACCAACCAGGACTTTGAAGAGGTTTCAGAGGTGGACATCAAGCTTTTGAAACTGGCTATCGCCATGAAGGGCAGTGTGGTGACCAATGACTACAACCTCAACAAGGTAGCGGATCTTCAGGGGGTCAGGGTACTCAATATCAACGAACTCTCCAACGCCGTCAAGCCCAATGCCATTCCCGGTGAAGAAATGGAAATCTTTGTCCTCAAGGAAGGCAAGGAGAACAACCAGGGGGTGGCCTACCTCGATGACGGTACCATGATTGTGGTGGAGGAAGGCAGGACCCTGATCGGTCAGTCCGTCAAGGCGGTTGTGACCAGTGTGCTGCAGACCCCGGCGGGACGGATGATATTTGTCAAACCAGTCTAAAGGGCCTTAGGGCTCTTTTTTGGAGGATAGGTCATGTACAATGGGAAAAAAGTGATTGTCCTGATTCCCGCGGCGGGAACCGGCAGCCGCATGGGAACCGCACAAAACAAGCTGATGCTTGATATTGGCGGCAAACCGGTCATTGAAAAGACCCTCGAGGCCTTTGACGACCACGGTGCCGTGGATGAAATCATTCTGATCACCGGGGAGGCTTTTCCGGAAAGAGACTTTAAAAAAGTTGTCACAACCGTATCCGGAGGGGCTACCCGGCAGGAATCGGTTAGCAGAGGATTAAAGACCATCCGGGAAGAAGAAGCCTATATTCTGGTCCATGACGGGGCGCGCCCCTTTGTCACCGGCGAAGTGATCAGCAGAGTGCTCGCAGGGATTGACCGGACCGGTGCCGTGGTGCCAGGGGTTGGGGTCAAGGATACGGTCAAGGAAGTGAAGAACAACCGGATTGTCAGAACCCTTGAAAGAGACCGGCTCTTTGCCGTGCAGACGCCCCAGGGGTTCAGACTTAAACTCCTCAGAGAAGCCTTTGAACGCTTCGGGGAATGCTCTGTTACCGATGAAGCGGCATTGGTGGAGAGGATGGGCCGGCCGGTGGGCACCGTGGCCGGAGACTACCGCAACAGAAAAATCACAACGCCAGAGGATCTGGATGCTTTTAAGGGGGTTGCCGGGATGCGGATAGGGATTGGATATGATGTTCATCAACTGAAGTCTCACAGGGATTTGATTATCGGCGGGGTCAAGATACCCTATGAAAAGGGTCTGATGGGACACTCCGATGCCGACGTTCTGACCCATGCTGTCATGGATGCCCTGCTGGGAGCCCTGGGAGAAGGGGATATCGGTCAGCATTTTCCGGACACGGACGAGGCCTACAAAGGGATTTCAAGCCTGGTACTTCTGGCGAAAACCCGGGATTTGATGATTAAAAAAGGCTACCGCATTCTCAATATTGACGGGGTGGTCATTGCCCAGAGGCCAAAACTGTCGCCCTATCTTGCGGATATGGCCGAGAATATTGCAAAGGTTCTGTGTCTTGAGGCGACGGCGGTCAATATCAAAGCCACAACCACGGAAGGCATGGGTTTCACTGGTCTGGGAGAGGGGATTGCCGCTGAAGCAGTGCTCCTTATTGACAAAGAATAATAAATTGTTTATGATAAATTTAATTTATATGGTAAAGCCTTGACATGGGGCTAGTAATCCCGGTTGTTCACTCAAGAGAGGAAGTCCGTCGGCTGAGAGATTTCCTGGAGAACCTCGATGAACCTGCCCATGAGCACGGGGTCACAAACCCTGCGGATAGACCCGATATCGTCTTCAAAGTGGGCCTTGACAGGCCAATTAGAGTGGTACCGCGAGTCTTCGTCTCTAGGATTGTTGAGGCGGAGTTTTTTTTGCCCGTTGAGGGGATGAAAAGACTTGTGGTAACAAGTCAAGGGGGTAATGAGAAAAAAGATTAAAAAAGATAGTTAAAGCAAGGAAAAAAGCGTACACAAACCAAACCCGAATGAAAACAAGAATATTTGTTCGGGCAATAAGG
>LQBE01000039.1 GCA_002029975.1 delta proteobacterium ML8_F1
TTCCCCGACAGGAATCTCATAGTCCTCAACGGCTTCAAGACTTAAGGGGACGTTGGTGCTGTCGTTGTCCACAAAGCTGATGACGACGGGGATATCCGAGTTGTTGGTGATGGAGAAGGCGCCTGTGTCCACTGCGCCGATGGTGAAGAGGGCGTCAGGGTTGAAGCCTCTGTCGGTGCCCCCGTCGCTGTTGATGGCGGCATTGAGGTTGAAGGAAACTTCACCGTTTGCATTGGTCACCATGAAGTCATCGTATTCGATGAGATCAGTGAACTGCACTGCGACATTGGCATCGGTGTCGGCGAGGACCAGACCTGCGTCGACATCCCTGTCGAAGGAGATGCTGGAAAGGGCTGCGGCACCTGTTGCCGTAACCAGAAGGACCAGAGAGAGGATCAGTGCGCTCATACGTGTTCTTTTCATTTTTATTCGCTCCTTTTTATGTAGGTTATAGGGGTTACCCGGGCTGCCGGTCTTTGGCCTTCTAGGACCGGTGCCCGGTGGCTGTCTGTTTCTTGAGTTCAGTATAGCGCCTGTAGACCCCCGGCAACAGTGCACCGCGCACTGAAAGCGCGTGAATTTTTCACTAAAAAAA
>LQBE01000040.1:0-9271 GCA_002029975.1 delta proteobacterium ML8_F1
AGAAAGCAGACATCCAAGGTTAAAGAACTCACATCAATACCGACAAACAATTTCATGGGAAGGACCTCCTTTCAATGAAATTTGGAAAGACTTGGATCCTGAAGCGTATCCCTGGCACCCAACGCATAACCACAACCTCGCGCATGAGTATTCGAATCCTTTGACCCATAAGCTGCCCGGTGACTGCTATAACCGGTATGAACCAAAGGTGATACAGCTTGTGTGTTTGCAGTGAGACGGTGGACCGGGAGACAGTCTTTTGAATGTAGTCCAGCTACAGGAGAGATTAGCCTTTGCCCAGATAGATCCTTTTCCATGGTTCTATTATCCAGGGATGCGCTTCAGGATCCAAGTACTAAACTAATATTCTATTGAATAAACTTATTATACGAGGAGAGATGAAAGTGGCGAAGGAAAAAAAAGAGTTTGTCAAAGAGATTACGAGAATGGAGGATGATTTTGCCCAGTGGTATACGGATGTCATCCGAAAAACAGATATGATTGACTATTCTCCGGTGAAGGGATTTTTGGTGCTCAAACCCTACGGCTATGCGCTGTGGGAGAATATCCAGGGGTTTTTGGACCGGCGATTCAAGGAAACAGGGCATGAAAATGTCTATTTCCCCCTTCTCATTCCCGAGAGCCTTCTGAACAAGGAAAAGGAGCATGTCGAGGGCTTTGCCCCCGAGGTTGCCTGGGTGACCCACGGGGGTTCGGAGGAGCTTCAGGAAAGACTCTGTATCCGGCCGACCTCTGAAACGATTATCTGCTCCATGTACGCCAAGTGGCTCAAATCCTACCGGGAGCTGCCCTATCTGTACAACCAGTGGGCTTCTGTGGTCCGATGGGAGAAAGAAACGCGGCCCTTCCTGCGCCACCGGGAGTTTCTCTGGCAGGAGGGGCACACCCTCCATGAAACCTATGAGGAAGCCCAGGAAGAGACTCTCAGGATGCTTGGAATCTACCGGGAGCTGGCAGAGGATTTTCTGGCCATTCCCGTGGTATCGGGCATCAAAAGCGACAAAGAAAAATTTGCAGGGGCTGAATCCACCTATACCATCGAGGCTTTGATGCACGACGGCAAAGCCCTGCAGTCCGGAACAAGCCACAACCTGGCAAAGCACTTTACAGAGGCCTTTGAAATCACCTATCTCGACAGAGACGGACTGCTCAAGAACCCCTACCATACCTCCTGGGGGTCCTCCACGAGGCTTATCGGAGCTGTAATCATGGCTCATGGAGACAACAGGGGATTGATTTTACCGCCGCGGCTCGCACCTGTCCAGGTGGTGATCATCCCCATCATGCCCCATAAAGAGGGCGTGCTGGAAAAGGCAAGAGCCGTTGAAGGATTGCTCAAAGACAGGGGAATCCGGGTAAAGCTTGACGATTCAGAGAACAATTCCCCAGGATGGAAGTTCAATGAATACGAGATGAAGGGCGTTCCGGTCCGTCTTGAAATCGGGCCCAGGGACCTGGCCGATAACGTGGCCATGGTGGCCCGGCGTGACAATCTGCAAAAGAGCGCTTGTTCCCTGGATACAATCGATGAAACCATTGCCCGGCTTCTGGATACCATTCACCAAGACATGTTTGACAAGGCCCTGAAGGAACGGGAGGAAAAGACCTTTACAGTCAAGAATCTGGAGGAACTCAAGGATCAAATGGAAAATCGTCCGGGATTCGCCAAAATGATGTGGTGCGGCTCCGGGGCCTGCGAAGACAGGATCAAGATGGAGACCGCTGCGACGATACGCTGTATCCCCTTTGAAGAGGAAAAGGTCGGCGACTGCTGTGCGGTATGCGGTGGTGAAGCGAAGCATATGGTGTATGTCGCCAAGGCTTATTAGGAGGTTTAAAATGAGTGAGAATTACAAGTTTGTCCAGAACAGAAAGTGCGAGTTTTTCCCCTGTCATAAAGGCGCCGATCCCGATACCTTCAACTGTCTTTTCTGCTTTTGCCCCCTTTACGCCCTGGGAGAGGATTGCGGCGGAAATTTCACCTACACTTCTGACGGGATCAAGGACTGTTCCCATTGTCTGATTCCCCACAGTCCCGAGGGGTATGACTACATCATGAGTAAAATGGATGTGGTGATGGAGATAGCCCGAAAAAAAGAATAGTACAGGAAATCTCCGGGAAGAAGCCGTGTCTTGAAGTTCTTGCCAGTCTGAGGTATTATATTCTTTAGAAGTCAACCAGGAGGTGACCCCATGACCGTACGGGTAAGATTTGCTCCGAGTCCGACGGGTTCTGTGCATATCGGAAGTTTGAGAACAGCCCTTTACAATTATCTTTATGCAAGACAGCAGGGTGGCAAATATATCATCCGGGTCGAGGATACGGACCAGACCAGATTGATTGAAACAGCGGTCGAAGGGATGATCCGATCCATGGAGTGGGCCGGGATAGAGCACGACGAAGGACCCTATATCCTGAATCACAGGGAAATTTCACAAAAGGGCGATTATGGGCCGTATATTCAGTCGGAGCGACTGGATATTTACAAGAAGTACGCTGAAGAGCTTCTTGAAAAGGGTCACGCCTATTATTGCTTTTGTTCCAGGGAACGGCTGGAGACTCTGAGGGAGGAACAGAAGGCCAGGGGGCTGACCACCAGGTACGACGGGCACTGCCGAAGCATTCCCCTTGAAGAGGCCAGAAAAAGGGTGGAAAACGGGGAGGATCACGTTCTGAGACTGAAATTGCCTCTGAACCGGGACATCTCCTTTGAAGACGTTGTCAGAGGCAAGGTCACTTTCAATACCTCGGACCTGGACGACCAGGTTCTGATCAAGAATGACGGTTTTCCCACCTATCATTTTGCCGTGGTGGTGGACGACCATCTGATGGCAATCACCCATATTATCCGGGGGGAGGAATGGCTGTCCTCCACTCCCAAGCATGTCCTGCTTTATGAAGCGTTTGGCTGGGAAGCCCCTGAATATGTGCATCTGCCCAACATCCTCAACGCCGACAAGAAGAAGCTGTCAAAACGTCAGGGCGATGTTTCCGTGGAGGATTTCAAAAGAAAGGGCTATCTGCCGGAAGCCCTGATCAATTATATCGCCCTTTTAGGCTGGGCTCCGGAGGAGGAAAGGGAAATCTTCTCCCTGGAGGAATTGATTGAGGCGTTTTCTCTGGAAAGGGTTTCGAAGAGCGGCGGGGTTTTTGACATACACAAGCTCAACTGGATGAACAATCTGTATATCCGCCAGGCGGATGATGAGCGTCTGAGTGCTCTGGCCATGAGGCACCTGCTTATTGAGGGAATCCTCAAGGATGAAGAAATTTTTGCCTATACCCCCTGGGTGAAGCGCATTGTCGCCCTTGAAAAGGAAAAACTTGAATACATGCAGCAGATAACAGGCTATGTCAAGGCCTTCATGTCAGAGGAAATCCAGGTGAGTGAGCCGGAGGCCCAGGAGGTTTTGAAAGCCCCCCACGTCAAGGCGCTGCTTGTGGCTTTTGAAGCAAGGCTCAGGGCACTGGAATCCTTTGACGGCGGGAGCATCAAAGGCGTCATCAAATCCCTCCAGAAGGATCTGGGTGTCAAGGGCAAGGATCTTTTCATGCCCTTGAGGGTCGGTGTCACGGGAAATGTCCACGGTTCGGATTTAGTTGAAACTATCGGGATTCTGGGTATAGACAGGGTATCAAAGAGATTGGATACTATTATCAACACATTGTAGATTGAGAAGAGTAGGCAAGCAACAGGGCAGTAAAGAGAGGTCGCTCCAGGCTGAGAGGCGACCGGCCCTCCCTGGCTTGGTGAATGCCCTCATGAGAGCCGGATTGAACTCAGAGTAGATCTGGACGGGTGGTCCCGTTAAAGACCTTTCGAGAGAAAGAACAAAGTGGAACCGCGGACCTCGCCTTTGTGTGATGGTCCGTATTTTTTTTGGAGGTGAACAATTTGAAACTTTATAACAGCATGACAGGAAAAAAAGAAGAGTTTAAAACCATCACCCAGGGGGTTGTGAACATGTATGTCTGCGGCCCGACGGTCTACAATTTTTTCCACATCGGCAACGCCAGACCCTTTATGATGTTTGATGTTCTGAGGCGGTATTTTGAGTACAAGGGCTATCAGGTGAATTATGTCCAGAACTTCACGGATGTCGATGACAAGATTATCAATCGGGCCCATGAGGAACATCGTTCTTCAGAGGAAATCAGTGAAACCTATATCAAGGAATATTTCAAGGATGCAGACACCCTGGGGATCCACCGCGCCACCCATCATCCCAAGGTCACTGAGAATATTGAACAGATTATTGATTTTATCAAAGTGCTTGTAGAAAAGGGATACGCTTATGTAGTCGATTCAGGAGACGTCTATTTCAATACCCATTCCTTCGACGGCTACGGGAAGCTTTCCGGCCAGAGCATAGAGGACCTGGAATCCGGGGCAAGGGTGGAAATCAATACCGACAAGCGTCACCCCACGGATTTCGCTCTATGGAAAAGCAAAAAAGAAGGAGAACCCTTCTGGCCGAGTCCCTGGGGTGAGGGCAGACCGGGATGGCATATTGAGTGCTCTGTGATGAGTACCCGGTATCTTGGTCAAACCATCGACATCCACGCCGGGGGACACGATTTGATTTTTCCCCATCATGAGAACGAAATCGCCCAGAGTGAGGCCTATTCAGGGAAAACCTTTGCCAACTACTGGATTCACAACGGCTATATCAATATCGACAATGAAAAAATGTCGAAATCCAAGGGCAATTTCTTTACGGTTCGGGAGATTTTGCAGGAGTACGATCCGGAGGTCATCCGATTTTTCATGATCAGCGCCCATTACCGCTCGCCGGTGAATTTCAGCAGGGAACTGATTCAGGCGGCGAAAAGCGGATTGGAACGGCTTTATACCGCCAAATACAATCTGGAGTTCTGGCTGGAAAAGGGAACCCGTGAAGCCATGGACAAAGAGGAACAGGAAGCTCTGGAAAAGATGATGACATACAAAACCCGGTTTATCGAAGCCATGGACGATGATTTCAATACGGCGGATGCTGTCGGGGCGATTTTCGAACTGGTCAGACTCATCAATACCAGGGTCGGTGAAAACACCTCGAAAACCCTGTTGAAAAGCAGCTACGACTTGCTGCTGGAACTGACCTCGGTTCTGGGCATCCTGGTCAAGGAAAAGGAACTGCTGGATTCTGAAATCGAGCAGCTCATCGCCCAACGGGAAGCGGCCAGACAGCACAAGGACTATGGCAGAGCGGACCGGATAAGGGATGAGCTCCTTGAAAAGGGTATTCGTCTGGAGGACACCCCTCAAGGGGTAAAATGGAGCCATATCCGCTCATGAAGAGTTTTCTGGAAAGGCTCAAGGTCGCTCCCCTGGATAAGGAGGCTCTCAGAAACATGGCGCCGAACAAATTCGCTTATCTGGGGGATGTGATTTATGAACTATATGTCCGCAATTACGTTATAATAAAAGAAAAGGGGAAAATGGACACCATCAACCGGGAGGCGGTCCGCTATGTCAATGCTTCTGCCCAGGCGGCCGTTGTCAAGGCCCTGGAAGAGGAATTGACCCCTGGAGAATGGAAAATTGTAATCAAGGCCAGGAATTACAAATCGGGAAAAGGACCCAGGAATGCCGATCTTGGCGAGTACCGCTACGCCACAGGCTTTGAGGCACTTTTAGGCTACCTCTTTCTTGGGGGAAGCCTTGAAAGAATGGAGTGGATTATTGCCCGGGGAATAAAAATTATCGATGAATCCGAGGAGAAGTCATAAGTGAAATCTTTAAGCGGCACTGAAAAGAGAATGATTGTCCTGGCACTGGTACTCTCGGGACTGCTGATGGTGAAATCCCTCTGGCTGGACGGTTACACTCCGGAAAACGCCTCAGAAGCCGCAGTCATGAATTACTGCGAAGCGGGAGAGTTTCTCAGCCGGAATCCCCTGGCCTATGAGAGGGTTGTCAAATTAGTTCCCCTGGATGAAGAGGAGATAAATAGCCATGAAGGAACCCTTAAATTCAACTACCGCATCAAGGTGCGGGACTATCTCCTGGGAATCCTCCCCTATAGCGAAAAAAGTCACTATATTGAAGAGTAGGAGGTCTTTATGAAGGTCGAACTCATCGCACACACCCTGCAGCCGGAAAATATTGTGGCGGCTGCGGCAAAACTCTGCTATTCTAAGGTGGATGCCAGTGAGATCATGATGAATCTTGATCCGGCAAAGGTCGAGGGGTTTGTCACCCATCTCATGACTCTGGGTCATGAAAGTCCCATCGAGCATGTTTCCTTTACCTTTGCCATTGAAGGGGTCAGCCGGGTGCTGTCCCACCAGCTGGTGAGACACCGCCTGGCATCCTATTCCCAGCAGTCCCAGCGTTATGTGAGACTTGACCAGTTCCAGTATGTGATTCCACCGGCCATCGCCGGGGACCCGGAAGCGAAGCGACTCTTTATTGAGACCATGGAACGGGACCAGGCCGCCTACGACACTCTGACGGAGATTCTCAGACAAAAGGCCTATGAGGGCTATCTGGCCGAGGGACAAGCACACAAGGACGCCCTGAGGAACGCTGAAAAAAAAGCCATAGAAGATGCCCGGTATGTCTTTCCCAATGCCGCGGAAACCAAGATTGTGGTCACCATGAATGCCCGAAGCCTGAAAAACTTTTTTGCCCAGAGGACCTGTTTGAGAGCCCAGTGGGAAATCAGGGAGCTGGCAACGGAGATGTTGAGGATTGTCAAAAAAATTGCTCCAGTGATTTTCAAGGATGCTGGACCGGGTTGTATTTCAGGACCGTGCCCTGAAGGCGTAATGACCTGCGGTAAAATTGTTGAAGTACGGGAAAAATTTAAAAATTTGTAGGTGGAGAAATGGAAGAGTTTATTTACGGCAAGAATGCAGTCAGGGAAGCCTTGTCTGCCGACGAGGAAATCAATAAAATATTCGTACAAAAGGATGCCCGGGTCAGTGGCTTGACGGAGCTGGTCAATGCGGCCATTGACAAGAAAATCGTGGTTTCAAAGGTCGACAAGCGAAAGCTGGACGATATCACTGAGGGAGGCAACCACCAGGGAATCGTGGCAATGATTTCTCCCTATAAATATCTGGAAGTCGAGGATTTGGTCGCCGGAGTGGCACATCCCCTCTTGATGATTCTGGACTCGGTTCAGGACCCCCATAATCTGGGCGCCATTCTGAGGACGGCCTATGCCGCCGGAGTGGACGGAGTGATTATTCCCAAGCGGAGGTCGGCATCGGTCAATGGCACGGTGGTGAAGGCCAGCGGTGGCTATGCCCTTAAAATCCCCATTGCCCGGGTCACAAATCTGGCTAAAACCATTGATTATCTCAAGGACAAAAATATTTTCATAGCCGGGGCCGACGCCGAGGGGAAATCCTCCCTGTTCACAAGTGATTTCAAGGGTTCCATGGCTCTGGTGGTTGGCAATGAAGGGGAGGGCCTTACCCGGCTGGTCAGGGAAAAATGCGATTTTCTGATTGCCATTCCCATGAAGAATGCAGTGGATTCCCTCAATGTTTCTGTCGCGGCTTCCCTGATGATCTACGAAGCACTCAGGCAAAGAGGTTGATCCATGGCTGAGAATGTCACCCGGAAATACCTCCTGGTGGATGCTTACAATGTCATCAATGAGGTTGAAGAACTCAGAATTCACATGGACGAGGACCTGGAAAAGGCCAGGGAGTTCTTTATCGGGCAGATGATTGAATTCAGTCATTATACCAGGGAAAAAATCATTCTTGTCTTCGATGCCTATCTGGTCAGGAGTCGCGTGGAAAAGGTGGAACAGCGGCAGGGAATTGAAATCGTATTCACAAAATTCACCCAGACAGCGGATGCTTATATCGAAGCCAGGGTCGGTGAGCTGACCCAGAAAATCACCAACGAGGTGAGGGTGGTCACCAAGGACGCCCTTGAGCAGCAGATTGTCCTGGGCAAGGGGGCTCTGAGAATGCTGCCCAGGGAACTCTACTATGAGGTCGAGTTTATGGGCAGGCGCATCAAAAATAAATACCAGCCTGAGGATACCGGGGTCAAGGAACGCCTCGAGGACCGGCTGAACCAGCGTTCCCTGGAGGCCCTTAAAAAAATTTCTGACAAAAACTTTGAATATTGACTTGAAATTATACCCCAATGTATAATATATTAGATGAGTGTCAGAAAGAAGATGATTCCTATCCATTATGTGGTCCTTTCCTATGATCATATGTCCGATGAAGCGGTGGTTGAAGAAGCAAATAGAGGCGATTCCAAAGCGGAAGAGTATCTGATCAACAAATACAAGAACTTTGTCAGGGCCAAAGGGAGAAGCTACTACTTGATTGGTGGCGATAAAGAGGATATCATACAAGAAGGAATGATTGGTCTTTTCAAGGCCATCAGGGATTACAAGGCCGACAAGGCGGCGTCTTTCAGAGCCTTCGCCGATTTATGCGTGACCAGGCAGATTATCACGGCCATCAAGACGGCCACCCGTCAGAAGCATATTCCCCTGAATTCCTATGTGTCCTTGAACAAAGCCCCCTCTGAAGAGGGACATCAGAAAAATCTTGTGGACACCCTGGCTTTGAAAACAAGCATGAACCCGGAAGACCTGATGATTAACAAGGAAGAGCTTTCACAGATGACCCTCAGGATAGATGAAAATCTCAGTACTCTGGAATCTGAAATACTGCACCTTTATCTCAAGGGATTGAGTTACCAGGACATGTCCATGATCATGGTCAGACCCATCAAATCCATTGACAATGCGCTGCAGAGAGTCAGAAAAAAGCTGGTGGAATCCCTTTGAAACAATGCGGCCATGCCCATGTAGCTCAGTAGGTTAGAGTGTCGCCTTGGTAAGGCGGAGGTCGGCGGTTCAAATCCGCTCGTGGGCTCCAAATATGAACATCAAAAAAATTCAAGGAGGAAGAGAAATGGGAAAATCGAAATTTGAGAGAAACAAAACCCACGTCAATATCGGGACCATTGGTCACGTTGACCATGGCAAGACCACGTTGACGGCAGCCATCACCAAGGTGCTTCATACGAAATACGGCACAGGAGAAGCTGTAGACTTTGACAATATCGACAAGGCCCCGGAAGAGCGGGAGCGGGGAATCACGATTTCAACGGCCCACGTTGAATACGAGACCCCCAACCGACACTATGCCCACGTGGACTGCCCGGGCCATGCCGACTATGTGAAGAATATGATTACCGGAGCGGCCCAGATGGATGGATCGATCCTGGTGGTAAGCGCCGCCGACGGTCCGATGCCCCAG
>LQBE01000040.1:9281-66734 GCA_002029975.1 delta proteobacterium ML8_F1
ACAGGATGAAACCGACTTACATGTTTTATGGCAATGGGTCAAATTTCATAAGAATTGTGGCGCGTCTGCTGGGCCCGGAGTTCATCAGGGAGGAGCATGGCCAGGGGGTTGACTTTTTCCATGGGAAGACTCATAAAAAGATACTCAGTCTTGTGGATGACAAGGAGGCCCTGGTGGTCCGTTTTTTCATACCGGTTCCGGATTTTCACAGGTGCACCTCGGAGATGGTCCTGGAGGATGAAAAAATCTGGGAATACCGGGGGACTCATCTTGAGGATGTGGTGGCCCTGATTGAACTGGCTCTGAAAAATTTTGAGAGAATCAGGAGTGCTGGAGATGAATAAAAAAACCATTGCCCTGATAGCCCACGATGCCAGAAAGCAGGATTTGATTCAGTGGGTCAGGGTCAACGAGAACCATCTTGAATCTTTCCACCTTGTTGGGACGGGAACCACCGCCGCCATGATTACTGAGGCGACGAATCTTGAAGTAGAAGGTTTGTTGAGCGGTCCCCTGGGAGGAGACATGCAGATCGGCTCCAAAATCGCCGAGGGGAAAATCGATATGCTGATATTCATCTGGGACCCCCTTCAATCCCATCCCCACGACCCCGATGTCAAGGCCTTGCTGAGGATTGCCGTCCTGTACGATATCCCCACCGCCACCAATATTGCCACCGCCGATTTTCTTCTGAATTCGACTCTGATTGACCAACCCTACCAGCCGGTGGTATTTGACTATAAGAGCCGGATCAAAAAGGACTGATGGCGATGCATGTGGCCAGGATGTTCTATCAGTTGAAAATTGTCGAGGGCTATTCCGTCAAGGACCGCAGGCGGGTTCTCAGAAGCCTCAGGGAAAAACTAAAAAGAAATTTCAATTTTTCTGTTGTCATGGAGGAGGACCCTGACACCATCAACCTCATGACCATCCACATTGTGCAGATCAATTCTCAGATAAAGGCCCTGGACCGCAGCTACGAAAACTGCCTTGAGCTGATACTGTCTTCCCAGGAAAGCGAACTGATCCATCATGAATTCACTATTCTCGAGTAGAAATCTCAAATGGTTTCGAGGGTCAGTTCAATCAAAGCCTTTAGGGGTGATGTAATGATCTTGCTTCGATGGAATATCATTTGGGCATAGATTTTCTGGGTAAAATCCTCGGGAACGGATTCATAGATGAGCAGTCCCTGATCTATTTCCTTTGCCACAGTAACCAAGGGAAGATAAGAGGCGCCCATTCCGAGAATCAGGTGCTGCTTTACCAGTTCAATGCTTCCGGCTTCCATGACAATTTCATGGGAGATTTTTTTTTGGCTGAGATAGGTCTGAAGAATTTTCCGGTAGGTGCCTCCCTTGCGGGTAAGGACGACTCTGGGTCTCTCGATGATTCCCTCCTCCCGTTTGCGATGGTACTCAGGGGAATAGACAAAAACCATTTTCTCCTCTGAGAGCACTTGGCTTGTGAGATTGGGGTCATCAATCATTCGGTCAATAATATAGACTATGTCAATGGAACCGTCGAGGAGCTTTTTTTTAAGGTCGCTGTAGGGTTCGTTGACCAGGACAATCTCCAGGTCGGGGTAAAGGGTGCGGTAATTCAAAAATAAATCCTTCAGTTTGTAAAGGGCGATGGATTCTTCGGCGCCGATTCTCAAGGGACCCTGATGAATTTCGGAACCGTTCAGTTGCAAAATCTCATCATATACCCTGAGAAGGTCCTCGGATTTTTCATAAAGATGCTCCCCCAGGGGGGTCAGAATCAACTGCCGGCCCAGACGTTCGAAAACCTCTGAGCCGTAATAGGATTCTATCTGGTCGATATGGTTGGTCAGGGTGGACTGGGCATAGCCGAGAACTCCCGCCGCCTTGGTGAAACTCTTGGTTTGCGCAATCATCCTGAAGGTGACAAAATTTCTGATTTCCATCCATGGTCCTCCATTCCCGATAACAGAATTCTATCGAAATTATTGAAGAAAATATTCTAATATTTCAATTATACAAAATTAATCAGATGTTGTACAATGTATACAAAGATAGTTCATTATCTTTAATCCCCCTAGTAATATATAATTGTTGTTGCACATCATAGGCTTATGATGTGCTTTTTTTATAGATGCCATAGTAGCCTCCGACAGCGAAAATCCTGATGAGTATGGCGACGACCAGCAGACCCACCCCGGCTTCAAGGGTGGCGTCGAAGGTAACCAGCACAATGGCTGCAGAGCCTGTGAGGGTGGCTCCCTTTCCCAGACGGTTGGAGGGGATGGTCAGGGAGTTTTTTTTCAAATACAGGTAAAGACCCGTCAGAATCAGAAAAAGCTCTATGAAGGCCGCCGTCAGAAACAGGACCACAGGAATCCTGCCTCCATAGGCAAAGGTTCCCAACACAGCAATCAACATCAGTTTGTCCGCCAAGGGGTCCAATACCGTTCCAATCCGGGTGATGCAGTCATATCTTCTAGCAATGAATCCGTCGAGGATGTCACTGAGCCCTGCGAAAAGGAACAGGACAAGTGCGTGAACCGGGGTATAATGAAGGTACAGACAAGGGAATACCGGAACCAGTAAAATTCTGAAAAAACTGATCAGATTGGGCAGGGTGGTCATGGGAATCACTCCTTGGACTCTTTGGATTATATATATCCAATAATAGAATTTTCAATTACAAAGGAGGGGACAAATATTGGACAGCATTGAAAAAATCCGCAGTATCGTCAAGGAAGCAATGGGGGAAATGGACCACGATTACCTTCACGTTTTGAGGGTGGAGGCCCTGGCCCTCACAATTGCCGGCAGTTTCCCGCAAGCCCGGTTGACTATTCTGAGATTGGGGGCGCTGCTTCACGATATCGGCCGAAAATCCAGCGGTTCAACCCACGAAGATCATGCAACAATTGGTGCAAGGATGGCTGAAGAGATTCTCAAGGGCCTTGAAATGGACTCCGAAACCATTGATGCGGTCTGCGGCATGATTCGCACCCACCGTTACCGCAAGGGACCGGCCCCGGTGTCCCTGGAGGAAAAAATTCTTTACGATGCCGACAAAATCGATGCCCTGGGGGCATATGGCATCGTCCGGACCATCGCCTATGCCCTGAAGGATTCCCAACCGATGCACATGGATCTGACCAAAGCAAAAAAACAGGGACTCCACCCTGCAAACCGCGAATACCATGAAAAGCTCATCCATCTGCCGGAGCTGTTGTATCTGGAACCCTCAAAGGCTCTGGCCCTTGGCCGGATGCAGCTGATGGAGGATTTTTTCACCGGTCTGGCCCGGGAGACAATTGTTTAACTAAATATTGAATTAAGGGGTATCTATACAGGCACAAGGAGGTGAGTGATTTTGAATAAAATGGAAAGAGTCAGCAAAAAAATCTATTTTTTCTTAATCCTGATAATATTGGTTCTGGTTTTTTCGAACTCTATCGTGCGGTTTATAACTGATTTTTTATGGTTTGACAGCCTGGGCTACCTGGGACTGTTCACCACGGAAATCTTCATGAAGCTGGGTATTTTCTTCCCGTCCTTTGTGGTGGTTTTTCTAGGCCTTACGCTCTATATCAAAAAACTGTTTATTAACTACGCCGAACTCGGACAGGTGGTTTACACCGCCGAACAGAAGAAACTGTCCCGTCGCATAAGCAGCCTGGCGTCGGTGGTGTTCAGCGCCTATTTTTCCTTCTCCCTGGCTCAAAGTCTCTGGCTTTTGATGCTTCAGTATCTCAACAGGACCAGCTTCAATGCATCAGACCCGATTTTTTCCTATGACATAAGCTTCTACGTCTTCACCATGCCCCTGCTCAATGGCATATTTGCCGCATTGATCGGTCTGGTGCTGGGACTGATCATCCTCACGGGGGGTTTTTATTTTGTGATGATGAGAGTCATCCCGCCGGCTGAAGGCAGCCTGTACGATTACAATGAAATCACGGCCCGTCCCAATTTCAGGTCTATTTTCAGAAAAGACCTCGTGATGTACGGTCTGAGGAAAATTGCGATTTTCGGGACGATTTTCTTTGTCCTGCTCAGCGCCTACTTCTATCTGCGAGGCTTCTATCTCATGTACTCCCCGAGAGGGGTGGCCTTCGGGGCCAGTTATACCGACATCAATGTCACTCTTTTAGGCTACAGAATTTTGGCCGTGGTCTCTCTTGTGGGAGCGCCGGCTTTTGCCTACGGGATTTTGAAAAACAAAAAAATATTCATGGGTTTCGCTCCGGTTCTGATTGTCCTGATTTTTATCAGCATGACGGGAATCGCAACGGTGGTTCAGCAGTTGGTGGTCGAACCCGACGAGTTGTCCAAGGAAAGGGAATATCTGACCTACGCCATCAATCATACCCAGGAGGGCTACAATCTGAGTGAGGTGGAGGAGATTGACTACCCGGCCCTTGAGACAATCAATGCCGAGAATCTTTTTGACAATGAAACAACCATCAACAACATCAGAATCAACGATGCCCGGCCCTTGAAACAGACCTTCAACCAGATTCAGGTAATCAGACTTTACTATGAATTCAATGACATTGATATCGATCGTTATGTCATTGACGGGAAATACACACAGGTATTTATCGCCCCGAGGGAACTCAACGTCTCAAGGCTGACCGAATCCGCCCAGACCTGGATCAATCTTCACTTGAAATACACCCATGGTTACGGGGTGGTGATGGCTCCGGTGAACCGGGTCACGGAAGAGGGCCAACCAGAGCTTATCATCAGCAATGTGCCGCCGGTGACGGATTCCGACCTGGTGCTTACCCGGCCTGAAATCTACTTTGGAGAACTCACCAACCATTACATCATTGTCAATTCCGAAGAAAAAGAATTCGACTACCCCAGTGGTTCTGACAATCGGGAAACCCTCTATGAGGGGACTGCCGGGATTGAAATGGGGATTTTCAACCGTGTGCTTTTTGCCATCCGGGAGGCGAGCATGAAAATGCTCTTTTCCAACAATATCAATTCTGATTCGAGGATTGTCATCAATCGCAATATCATGGACAGGGTCAAAACCCTGGCGCCCTTCATTGAATTTGATAAAAATCCCTACCTGGTCATTGAAAAGGACAGCGGACGTCTTTACTGGATTATCGACGGCTACTCTGTGACAGACAAGTATCCCTATTCCGAAATCTACAATTTCAACGGCAAGGGAGTCAACTACATCAGAAACTCCGTAAAAACCGTGGTGGATGCCTATAATGGGGATGTCAACTTTTATATTTACGATGAAGAAGATCCCGTAATCAAGACCTACGCCAATATTTTTCCAGGTGTTTTCAAAAGCAAAGAGCAGATGCCTGAAGACCTGAAGAATCACGTGAAGTATCCTCAGGATTTCTTCAATCTGCAGGCGGAGGTCTACAAGGAATACCATGTAAGCAATCCCAATGTCTTCTACAACGGGGAAGATGTCTGGGACATTGCCAACGAAAAATTCATGGAGGGACTGCAGCAGATTGAGTCCAACTATGTGATGTTCCGGCTCCCGGAGCGGCAGGACATCGAATTCAATTTGATTCTGCCCTATACGCCCAGACAAAAGCCCAATATGACCTCACTTCTGGTGGGGCGAAGCGATTACGAGGAATACGGCAAACTCTTCATTTATCGATTGCCCAAGGACCGGACCATTGACGGGCCCATGATGATTGAGTCGAGAATTGACCAGGACTCCGTCATCTCACCCCAGTTTTCTCTCTGGGGCCAGGAGGGGTCAGAAATTCTCCGGGGGAATGTCGTCATTGTTCCAATTGAGAACTCACTTCTTTATGTGGAGCCCATCTACATCGAGTCGGACAACGAGAATGCCATCCCTGAAATGAAACGGGTGATAGTGGCCTATGGCAACCGGATTGCCATGGAGAAAAATCTGGAAGATGCCTTGATGGTTATTTTTGGCGAACGTGAACAGACCCCGGTTCCCGGCGCCGGCCTGGAGCAAGGCACCCTGGAGGAACTTTCGGACAAATATCAGGAACTCAAAGAGTATGTGGAAGAGATTGAGAAATTGATTGAAGAGCTCTTGCAAGAGCCGGTCAATTAAAGGGTGTCAAGAAAAGAGAGTTGTTGTCAACTCTCTTTTCTTTTATAATGGAATAAAGAATCCATGAATAGGGGCGCTTATGAAACAGTTAAAACGAGCCATTGTCATTATTTCAATTCTTTGCCTTTTCACCCTGGCGGTGTTGATTGAAAACATGAACTTTGCCAGGGATCAGTTTGCGTCCATTGAAACCCATTATTTGAAGGAAAGGGCCAAGACCCTCGAGCGCACCGATGAACTGTACGCTCAGTACCTCAAAGACGGGGAGATTCTCATGGACTGGATGGATTCAAAGGGTTTGACCGATGCCCTGAAGACTCTGGCGACGGGGGAGGGCGGCACTGATCCTCAAGAGGTGGCTGCCGGGATTGCCGCACAACTGACGGCTACCTACACAGCTCTGGAATTTGATGAGATTTTCTATAGGAATCCCGAGGGGAGAATCTTTGATCTGCTGGGGCATGAGCATCCCTCGGTTGACAAACATCTCGTCGGGGAAAAGTCCTCCGAGGGTGTTGTCGGCGGGGGATATGCCTTCTTGCATACCCTGGCCATTGACCAGGCACCCATGGGGGAACTGGTTCTATGGGTGTCGATGGAAGACATTCTCAGAAGACTCGAGGGTTATTCCGGGCATCGGATTCTTTACGTGCAGGGCCCTGATACGGCCATTCCCTTTGATCTGATTTACGGCATTGAGCCCCAGGAGAATCAACGGATCAATGCCATGATTGTTGAAGCCTTGAAAACCGGAAGAATTGACGCGTATGAACTGAATGTCCATCAGCTCAGGGACACCACCATTTTCACCAGAATCATCCCTGTCAAAGGGGAGGAATCCCCGGCGGGGGGATACCTTGTTTTCCATGAAAACGATCCGGTTTTCCACTACGGCATCACAGTGGGATACCGCAACAGCCTGTTGTTGTATCTGCTCCAGGGGGTTCTTGTCATCAGTCTGGTAGGGAGTGTTTTCGTCTACCGTCAGACGGACAAAATCATCTATGAGGACAAGTTGACCAAGTTGTTCACCCGCGGCTATTTCAAACGGTTTGGAAAGCACGAGATTGAGACTGATTCAGAAAATGCCGTTATCATACTGGATGTGGACAATCTTAAAAAAATCAATGAAAAATTCGGTTTGAATGAAGGAGACCGGGTGCTGGAAATCGTGGGGGGGATTATCAAGGACAGTATCCGGCCCACGGACATTCCAATCCGGTGGTCCGGGGAAGAATTCATCATTGTCATGCCCGGAACCTCTTCGGAACACGGGAGAACCATTGCCGAGCTGATCAGAATCGGCATAGAGGAATATCCCTTTGAGACCTTTGACATTACAGCGAGTGTGGGGGTTTATGTCTACGAGACCTATGAGGATATTCTGGAATTTCTGAATCGTGTGGATGAAAATATTCTGATGACGAAATCGTCCATCGATAAAAAGACCAAAGAACTCAGCCGCTGAGAAGCCTCAATGAGGTTTCTTTTTTCACTGACCTGAGCTTTAGAGGAGGAGGAACAACAATGAAAACCCTGATTGAGAATGCCGTGGTCCTGACCATGGCAGATGAAAAAATTACGCCAATGAATATTCTTGTTTCAGATGGAAGGATTGAAGCCCTGGGAACAGAGGCCTTCAAGGCCGATGTGGTCATCGATGGCACAGACACCCTGGTCATGCCGGGGCTGGTCAATGCCCATACCCATATCGCCATGAGTCTGCTTCGGAATTATGCAGATGACCTGGATTTCTGGCCCTGGCTGACCCAGCGAATCTGGCCTGCGGAAGCAAAGCTTGACTCCCGGAAGGTCTATTGGGGGTCCATGCTGAGCATCGCGGAAATGCTCTCAAAGGGAATCACTGCCTTTTCAGACATGTATTTTTTTACGGAGGAAACCATCAAAGCCGTAGAGGAAACCGGCATCCGAGCCAATCTGAACCGGGGCCTGACCAGCGGTGAAGATGAAGACATGAAGCTTGAAAACGCCCTGGAGCTTTATGAAAAGCATCATCTGAAGGGGGATGGCCGAATCAAAATCGATTTGGGCCCCCATGCCCCTTATACCTGTGAGCAGGGTTTATTCAAGAAAATCATTGCAGCAGGCAGATCAAGGGATACCAGGATTCATATCCATTTGAGCGAAAGCCGCAAGGAGGTCAGGGACTCCTATGAAAAACACGGCATGAGTCCCATACAGTATGTCGACAGCCTCGGACTATTTGAGCTGCCTACCCAGGCTGCCCACTGCGTGCATATCGATGACGAAGACATGAAAATCCTCAAGAGCCGGGATGTCAGTGTGGTGAATAACCCCTCCAGCAATCTGAAACTGGCCAACGGGTTTGCCCCGGTTGCCAAAATGCTCACAATGGGAATCAATGTCGCCCTGGGGACCGACGGTCCTTCAAGCAACAACAACCAGGATCTTTTTGAGGAGATGCACCTGGCCGCCCTGGTCAACAAGGGATACGAGGAGAATCCAACGGTCCTCAGAGCCTACGAGGTCCTGCAGATGGCCACAATCAACGGGGCGAGAGCCCTGGGAATAGAGGAGAAGGTGGGAACCATCGAGGTGGGTAAAAAAGCAGACCTCATCATGATTGACCTCAAGGCGCCTCATCTCAATCCCAGGAACAATCTTTTGTCTTCCCTGGTTTACTCTGTCAGCAGCTCCGATGTGGTGCTCACCATGGTGGAGGGCAAAGTGCTGTACCGGGAAGGGGAGTTTTTGACCCTGAATATTGAGAAGGTATTGAAAAACGCCAATGAAGAGGCTCTTGAGATGACCCGTAATGACTGAAGAATTGGAGGATTCCAGATGACCCGGAACAAAAGAAGGGCGACCATGATCGCCCAGACCCATGATGATGAAACAAAACCGCGATCCCTGGTGCCGCCAATCCACCAGACGGCCACCTATTACTTCAATACCCTGCAAGAGGTTCAAAAGGCCTTTGATTTTGAGTCCAGGGATTATGTCTATACAAGAGGGAACAATCCGACCCTCAGACTGCTGGAAGAAAAAATCACCGCTCTGGAGAATGGGACTGACGGGGTGGCTTTTGCCTCGGGAATGGCCGCTATCAGCAGCGTCCTTTTGTCCCTGGTAAAGCCGGGAGACGAGGTGCTTTTTCATCGTACCCTTTACGGCTCCACCTACTCGGTGGGAAAGGTACTGCTTCCCCGCTACGGCGTCAAGACCCATTTTGCAGATCTGAACCTGCTTCGGGATGAAGACATGGCGGCCTACAGCCGGGTGAAGGTGATTTACTTTGAGACCCCGGTGAATCCGAACCTGGAAATCATAGATATCAAAAAAATGGTGGCTTTAAGCGAACTTGTCGGGGCCAAGGTAGTGGTGGACAACACCTTTTTAACCCCCTATTTCCAGAATCCCCTCGATCTCGGCGCCTATGCTGTAGTGCATTCGAGCACGAAGTATCTCAACGGCCATGGCGATGTGGTGGCCGGGCTGGCGGTTTCAAGGGATCAGGATTACATCCATCGACTGAAATTCGACTATATGGCCGAGCTCGGAGGGGTTTTGAGCCCCTTCAATGCCTGGCTTGTTCTCAGAGGAATCAAGACCCTTCATCTTCGGATGGAACGGCATCAAGCCAATGCCTTGGCGGTTGTAGCCTTTTTGAAGGAGCATCCCCAGGTGACAAAGGTTTTCTATCCGGGATTGACCTCTCCCCTGATAGGGGGACAGATGCGGGGAACCGGCGGGATGATTGCTTTTGAACTCGAGGGATCCGTGGCCAGAAGCATGGCCGTTGTTGAGGCTTTGAAATGCTTCAGACTGGCAGTCAGCCTTGGAGATATTGAAAGCCTGGTGGAGATGCCGGCAAAAATGACCCACTACGGCTATGACAAAGCCTCTCTGGAGGCCTTTGGTCTGAGTGAAAAAATGATCAGACTTTCAATCGGTCTCGAGGATGCCCTGGACCTTGTCGAGGACTTGTCCGAGGCCATCGGGGCCCACCGATGAACAGACTTTCTCCCTTGATGTTGCTGGCTGTTTCTTTCTGGGCCGGTGCCTTCATCGCCGGTAAAGTAACCGCCAATATCGTAGATCCCGTCACCATGACTTTTTTGCGGTTTTTCATCGCTGCTGCGGCTCTGGACGGTTATTACCTGGCAAGGCGGAGGCCCTTACCCCTGAGTCTGCAGATCTTCAAGGAAGCCCTGGTTCTTGCCCTGGTCGGCATGGTGGGTTATCACGTTCTTTTCTATACGGCTCTGGAAACCACCACGGGAATCCATGCGTCACTGATTGCGGCCCTCAATCCGTTTTTCACATACCTCCTGTCTATTGTTTTTTTGAAAACCGCTGTACACAAGAAAAAATTCCTGTATATTTTCAGTGCGATTTTTTTTGTCAGTCTGATTATCGTGAATTTTGATTTCAGAAGCGCTTTTGAGCAAGGCATCAATCCGGGAGATCTGGCCATGATTCTCGGGGTTTTTCTCTGGGCAAGCTACTCCATTATCCTCAAGGGATTCATTGCCAAGTACGAGCCCATGGATTTGATTGCAGTGGTCTTCAATCTGACGGTCCTATTGATGGTGCCCTTTGTGGATTTCAAGCTCCTCGGGAGCCTGGCCGCCTTGGAGGGGGAGGTCCTGGCCAGTATTTTGTACATGGGGCTTTTTCCCACAGTATTCGGCTATCTCATCCAACAGGTCCATATCAAGAAAATCGGGCCCGAGCGCACCAATATCTACTTCAATCTTGTTCCGGTGGTAGCGGTGACCCTTTCTGTCATTATCCTGGGGGAGAGTCTGGGCATCCTGAGTCTTTTCAGCGGCCTGGGCGTGGTCTACAGCGTGTACCGATTCAACCAGATCTAGGGAGGCTACCCTGATGAATTTCCTTCACCGCTACAAGCCCTATATTCTCATTGCAATGATGGATGCCTTTGCGACGCAAATCTACATTGACCTGTTCAGCAACAATTTCAGAATTTCTGTCGCCGTGCTGCTTCTGCCGGTAATCTACTATTTCAACCGGAGGCTCAATCCCCTCATCGGGTCTGTTTTCATAGGGATCAGCGGTGTGGTTTTCAGAACCCTCGTGGGACTGCCCGCCTATGACACGATTCTGGAATCACTGCTGGCCGATTACCATATCCTCTATTTCGATCTGAGCTACGGTCTGTTTTATTATTTCCTGCTGTACAAAAAAAAGGACTATCAGGTGACTACCTGGTTGCTGGTGGTGATAGCCGGTGATCTTGGTTCGAATCTGATTGAAATTTTCTTTCGCATTGGTGAGGGCAGTCTCCTCGAAATTTCAGACAAATTCTACACCTTGTTCTATGTGGCGCTCTTTCGGACCTTCATCGCCCTGGTGATGGTGCTCCTCATTGAAAGCTATAAAATGTTTCTGCTTAAAAGTGAACACAACGAAAGGTATCAAAAGCTCTTGATGCGGATTTCAGACCTGGAATCGGAACTCTTTTTTATCAATAAAAACATGACCCAGGTGGAGTCGGTGATGGCCGGGGCCTATGATTTATATGAAAATGCCCTTGTCATGGACCGGTCACAGCTCAAAGCCCGAAGTCTGAGAATCGCTTCAGAGATTCATGAAATCAAAAAAAACTATATCAGTATTTACGGGGGCATCAAAGAGATTACGGAAAAAGACAAAATCATCCATGAAGTTCATATCCAGGATATGATGAGCATGCTTTTCAAGAGCCTTTCCAAGGTGGAGGAATACCAGGAAATCCAGATGAAATTTCAGCTGAAAAACAATTTTGTCCTGAGGGATTCCTACTATTTTCTGACCATTGTCAGAAATCTGGTGGTCAACGGGTTGGAGGAGCTGCAGCAGCCGGCATATCGCGCCAGGGGCAGAATTGAAATGACTGAAGACAACAGTGATACCCACTATGTCTACAGAATCTGCGACAATGGACCGGGGATAGCGCCGGAGGAAATTGGTGATATTTTCCTGGCGGGGTATTCGACGAAGTTCAACCGGGAAAGCGGCCAGTCCAACCGGGGGCTGGGTCTTTTCATTGTCAGGGAACTGACCCGGAAAATCTACAAGGGAGAGATTGATGTGCAATCCGAGCCTGGAATAAAAACCGAATTCATAGTCAAAATCCCCAGGACGGAACTGGAGGTCAATTGAATGAAAATTTATATTCTGGATGACGACAAGACCGTCATCAAACAGCTGAGTCAGATTATTGAACAAGAGAATCTCGGAAATGTGGTGACCACCAGCCAGAATCCCCTCAAAAGCATCGAAGAGTATGATTTTTTTGATCTGGACCTGATTGTCATTGACCTGTTGATGGAAGGACTTGACGGCATCGCCATGGTCAGGGAAATCAAGGCCAAGGAGGCCCAGATTGAAATCCTCATGATTTCCCAGGTCTCCAACAAGGAAATGATTGCCAAGGCCTATGAAGCCGGAGTCCGTTACTTTATCACAAAACCCATCAACCGGATTGAGGTCGCAGCCATCATCAGGACCATGGGGGAATTCATTGAGCTCAAAAACAAATTCAAGGTGCTTTCCGAGGTGTTTCAAGGGGTGGCGGGGGACCATCCCACCAGTCACCTGTCCTTTGAAGAAAGGGCGGTCAGGGTTTTAAAGGACCTTGGAATCTGGGGGGAGAAAGGGGCCCAGGAAATTCTTGTCCTGGCGGGTTTTTTGAAAAATCATCCCATGTCCGTCCACGAGCACTCCCTCAGGGAACTGATGGAGGCTGTGAGCAATGATCCCGTCAATTTCGAACAGAGAATCAGAAGGGCCATCACCAGGGGTTTTTCCAATCTTGTGGCAATCGGTCTGGAGGACAATCTCAACACCACATTTTTGGAATACGCCAATTCATTTTTTGATTTCGAATCGATTCAAAAGGAAATGCAGTCAAAACGAGGGGGAAGTTCCCGGGGCGGAAAAATCAACATCAAAAAATTTATTGAAAATTTAATAATTGTGTAAAATAGCATAAATTAAATTGATATTATTTGATTTAAATTGAAACCTTAGGTTATTCTTTAGACAAAGGGGGTTTTATTATTATGAAGGAAAAGAAAAAAGCAACCTTGGGGCATGCACTTTTTGTCATTATATTCTTAATCGCTGCCCTATACTTCGGACTGCAGGTCTGGGGTGCGGATGTTCACATTCCAATTCTCTCCGCTGCAGTAGCGGCAGGACTCATTGCCATGTTCGGCCTGGGATTCACTTGGGCTGAACTGGAAGAAGGGGTCGTCGAGACCATCAAGATGTCCATGGGGGCTATCCTGATCCTTATGATCATCGGCAGTATCATCGGAACCTGGATTCTTTCCGGCGTGGTACCCACCATGATCTACTACGGTCTTTTGCTGATCTCTCCAAGTGTCTTCCTGATGGCTACCCTGCTTCTGACCTCTGTGGTTTCCTTGGCTACAGGCAGTTCCTGGACAACAGCGGGCACCGTCGGTATCGCCCTGATCGGCGTTGGGGGCGGCTTTGGCATTCCTCTGCCCATCGTTGCCGGTGCCATTATTTCCGGAGCCTACTTCGGAGACAAGATGTCACCGCTTTCAGACACCACCAACCTGGCACCGGCCGTGGCTGGATCCAATCTTTTTGATCATATCCGACATATGATTCTCACCACTGGTCCAAGCTATGTCATTGCCCTGGTACTTTACGGCATTATTGGAATCCGTTATTCCGCCAGCACCATGGATATGGGACCCATCAATGAAATTCTTGACGGTCTGATGGCCAACTTCACTATCAGTCCTATCCTGCTGGTAGCACCCCTGCTGGTTATTGTAATGGTGGTCATGAAGGTTCCCGCCCTGCCCGGTCTGATCGGCGGCGTTATCCTGGGTGGCATTTTTGCTGCGGTTTTCCAGGGTGCCGGCATGTCCGACATTATCGGAGCCACCCATTACGGCTATGCGTCTGAAACAGGCATCGAAGCGCTTGACAGTCTTCTTTCAAGAGGCGGTCTGGATTCCATGATGTGGACCATTTCCCTGATTCTCATCGCCATGGTATTCGGCGGCATCATGGAGAAGTCGGGTATGCTCGAAGCGTTGGCAACCCAGATTCTGAAATTTGCAACCAACACGGGAAACCTCGTCCTTTCAACTGTGTTGACGGTTATCCTTTTCAACTTGATTGCCGGCGACCAGTATCTGGCAATTGTCATTCCTGGAAGAATGTACAAACCAATCTACGACGATATGGGACTGGATCCCAAAAACCTTTCCAGGGTTCTGGAAGATGCAGGTACTCTGACTTCTCCACTGGTGCCCTGGAATTCCTGCGGACTGTTCATGTCGGGAACCCTGGGTGTGGCGACGGTGGCTTATGCTCCCTACGCTTTCCTGAACCTTCTCAACCCACTGGTTTCAATCTTCTACGGTTACACCGGCCTTACCATGACCAAGCTGGAGGACAAAAAAGAAGAAGTGGCCTGATCATTGAAAAAAAGCTGAGAAATCAGCTTTTTTTTATTGAGAAGATTTTCATGGCCAATTGAGCTGTGTGGTGGTCCGGGGTTGTGGGCAAATTCTGTTTTTCTCAAATCAAGGTTTTCAATCATTATGGGGCATTATATGGTAAAATTGTGCCAGGTGGATTTTTGGACCCGGCTGTCCGAAACCTCATTGTGGGCGCTTTACCAATGAGGCCGGGTACGGTAATCACCCGCCGCATTCTAAAACTGCCAGACACCCAGGCTGGTTGAAATTTCACGGATATCACTTAGAGAAGGAAGTGTTCTCATGTATCATTATCTCAAGGGGCTGCTTGTCAAAAAGAATACCCAGGGTTCTCTCATTCTGGAAAACAACGGCATCGGCTATGAAATTCTCACCACCGTCCTGACCCTGGAAGAACTGGAGGAAGGGACCGAGGTGAAGGTTTACACAAAAATGATCCTCAGGGAAGAGGAATTCATTCTCATCGGTTTTTCCACTCCCCTGGAACTTGAAATTTTCGAGCTGCTCAAAACCGTTTCCGGAGTGGGAATCAAATCAGCGCTGAAGGTTTTGAGTTCTTTGAGTCTGAGTCAGCTGATCGATGCCGTGGTCACTGAGGATTACACCCTGCTGACCACGGTTCCCGGGGTGGGTAAAAAATCCGCCCAGCGGATGGTGATTGAACTCAAGGATCAGTTTTCCAGGCGCTATGCTCCGGGAGAATTTGCTCTGGGAAACGAGGTCGATGGTGGCCTGACAGGCCGGGGCCAGGGATCGAAGCGCCAGGAGGTTACAGAGGCCTTTGCCTCCCTGGGCTACAGTCCCAGAGAAATCAATCAGGTGTTACAGGCCCTGGACATCCAGGAAATGGCAATCGATGCCATACTGAAAGAGGGGCTTAAACTGCTGCTCAAGGGATAGGGGGAATGAAGCGTGCAGATGAATCGGATTGTCACACCGGACTTCAAGGATCAGGAGGGCACCATTGAAAAAAGTCTCAGACCCCGGTCCTTCGAAGAGTACATTGGACAGGAAAAATGCGTAGAGCAGCTGAAAATTTTCATTGAAGCGGCAAATATGAGACAGGAACCCCTGGACCATGTCCTGCTTTACGGACCGCCGGGTCTGGGCAAAACCACTCTTTCCCATATTATCGCCAATGAGATGGGGGTGAGCATTAAAATCACTTCGGGTCCCGCCATTGAAAGACCCGGTGACCTTGCGGCGATTCTGACCAATCTCAAAGAAAAGGACATTCTTTTCATTGATGAGATACACCGGCTCAACCGGGCGGTGGAAGAGATCCTGTACCCGGCCATGGAGGATTATGCCATCGACATCATTGTAGGCAAAGGACCGGGAGCCAGGAGTGTGCGGTTGGAGTTGCCGGAGTTCACTCTGATCGGGGCGACGACCCGGGCTGGAAGTCTGAGTTCCCCCTTGAGAGACCGCTTCGGGGTCCTGCTCAAGCTTGAGCTCTACAACGCCAGATCCCTTGAGGAGATTCTTCACCGGTCCAGCAAAATCCTCAAGGTCAGGATCCATCAGAGCGCTGCGGAAGAAATCGCCATGCGGTCCAGGGGAACACCGAGGATTGTCAATCGCATTCTCAAAAGGGTGAGGGATTACGCCCAGGTCTACGGCGAGGGGGAGATTACCCTGGAAGCGGCCAAAAAAGCCCTGGGCATGCTTGAAATAGACGCACTGGGACTTGATCCCGTTGACCGCAAACTCCTTGGCATCATTATTGAAAACTACGGCGGCGGTCCCGTTGGCCTCGATGCGCTGGCCGCTTCTTCCGGAGAAGAGCGGGTGACCATTGAGGATGTGTATGAGCCTTACCTGCTTCAAATCGGGTTTTTGAACCGGACCCCCCGGGGAAGACAGGTGACCCCCAAGGGCTATGCCCATCTGGGCAAAGCCTACCACGGTATGAATCTCTTTGATGAATTGGAGGAATAGGGGATGAATCTTAGAACACCGCTGATTCTTTTGTTTTGCCTGTGCTTTGCCTCCGGGGTCCATGCCCAGGAAGAGGATAATCTGGTGAGGATTGGTTTGAGATTCGCCAATCCGGAGTACAACCAGGGTAGCCTCTACGGCAAGGATTTTTATTTGACGTCAGGGGAATACAGCCTGAGTCTCGGGGCGAATGAAGTGGACTACGCAATCCAGAAGACAGAACCCGTGGTCATCCTCGAGGGCATACAAAGCCGGGAGGAGGCTATGGAGGCCCTTGCCGGTGTCAAAAGGACGCATCCCGAGGCCTATCTTGGATTTGGAAAAGACTTCAGTATTCTATCAGACAGGGGTCAAGGGACGGCTCCCGACGGTGATTTGCGGGTGGCGCTGTCCGGAGACTTTGGCAGGGTGCTGCTGCTAAGCAGTGAGGTGGTTCTGGGGAACCAGAGCCCTTCTTTTTATTTCGACGGGCTAAGATACCGGGGAGATGTCAGGTTTTCATCCTATGAGGGCAATCTCAGCATCATCAACCAGCTGCCTGAAGAAGACTATCTTTACGGGGTCGTGCCCAAGGAGATGAGTGCCTCCTGGCCTTTGGAAGCCTTGAAGGCCCAGGCGGTGATTGCGAGGACCTACCTTGCCCGGCACAGGAACCAGTACAGCCACCTGGGATTTGATATCTGTGCAGGCAGCGCCTGCCAGGTCTACGGCGGGTTTACCGCAGAACGCTCTGCCACCTCGGCCGCGGTTGATGAGACCAGGGGACAAAGGGTTTATTACCAGGGGGAGCTCATCTACGCCTATTATCATGCCAACAGTGGCGGACGGACGGCTGATGTCAGAAATGTCTGGGGTGGCGCCTACCCGTATCTGGTGAGTGTGGAGGATCCCTTTTCAAAGAACACCCTTTACAGCAACTGGCAGCTCACTTTCAACCTGGAAGACCTGATGGGGCTGATCCGCGACAAGGGCTATCAGGGGGAAACCGTTGAGGACGTTGTCACCGGTGAAATCACCGGCGACGGCCGGGTCCAGTCCCTGACAATCCATACAGACCGTGAAAGCATTCATCTCCAAAGGGAAGAGGCCAGAGGTTTTTTCGGTTACAATACGCTCCGTTCCACCGACTATCGGGTCAGTTTTTCTGATTCAATGTCCCTTGTGACGGCCGGCGGGGAATTGAAGGGTCTGCCAAGTGGACTCAAGGCCATTACGGCACAGGGAGATATTTTGGAGGTGGACGGGGACAGCAGGGTTCTGGGAGCGGGCTACTCAAGGCTGCTCGATCCTGGAGAGGACACACTCATGATCTGGGGTTCGGGCTGGGGACACGGGGTGGGTCTGAGCCAGTACGGCGCCAGGGAAATGGCGAACCAGGGGTATGACTATCGCCGGATCATCGCCTTTTACTACCAGGGAGCAGAGGTGAGATGAGAGAATGAAAACCAGTGACTTCAATTACGAACTGCCCCCGGAGCTGATTGCCCAGCATCCCCTGAAGGAGCGCTCGGAATCCAGACTGATGGTGGTACACAAAAGCAAGGGCACCCTGGAACACAGGGGCTTCAAGGATGTCATTGAGTACTTCAATGCCGGGGATGTCCTGGTAGTCAATGATACCCGGGTGATGCCCGGCAGGATTTTCGGAACCAAAGAAACCGGGGCAAGGGTTGAGTTTCTGATTCTCAACAGGGATGAAGACTCAGGAAATTATGAGTGCATGGTCAAACCCGGAAAAAAGGCACGTCCCGGGGACCTGTTTTCCTTTGTCGATGGACGGCTCAGTGCTGAAATTATTGAGATTGCCCCCGGGGGTCTCAGAAAGGTGCGCTTTGACACTCAAGAGGATTTCATGGGTCTGCTGGAGGAAATCGGTGAAATGCCACTGCCGCCCTATATCAAGGAAACCCTCGAAGAAAAAAACCGGTACCAGACAGTATATGCCAATGCTGTAGGCTCAGCGGCGGCGCCAACCGCCGGACTCCACTTCACCGCAGAACTTTTCAAAGCCCTGGAAGAAAAAGGGGTGACGATTGCCGTGGTGACCCTTCACGTGGGTCTCGGGACCTTCAGACCGGTGAAGGTCGAGGACAT
Organism: delta proteobacterium ML8_F1; assembly: GCA_002029975.1. Lineage (GTDB taxonomy): Bacteria > Bacillota > Clostridia > Peptostreptococcales > Acidaminobacteraceae > ML8-F1. The sequence continues at coordinate 27,851 of LQBE01000040.1, forward strand.
CACAGATCATGAAATGCATGAAGAGTTCTACACCATTGACGCAGACAACGCCAGATTGATCAATGAAGCCAGGCAAAGGGGAGGACGGGTCTTTGCGGTGGGAACAACCTCCACCAGAACCCTTGAATCCATTGTGACCCGATACGGCGAACTCAAGGCCTGTTCCGGCTGGACGGATATTTTCATCTACCCCGGCTATTCCTTTAAAATCGTCGAGGGACTCATCACCAATTTTCATTTGCCGGAATCCACCCTGATCATGCTGGTCAGCGCCTTTGCCGACCGCGAACTGATTATGAAGGCCTATTCAGAGGCCGTCAAGGCCCGCTACCGATTCTTCAGCTTTGGCGATGCCATGCTGATTCTCTAGGAGGCATTATGTCATTTGAATATGAATTAATCAAAGAGGATTCCAGGACAAAGGCCCGTCTCGGGAGATTGCACACGCCTCACGGGGTCATCGAGACCCCGATTTTCATGCCGGTGGGGACAAAAGCGACGGTCAAATCCATGAAGCCTGATGAAGTGGAGGCTCTCGGAGCCCAGATTATTCTGGCCAATACCTATCATTTGCATCTCAGACCCGGGAGTGAACTCATCAAAAAAGCGGGAGGACTTCATCAATTCATGAACTGGCATAAACCCATCCTGACGGACAGTGGCGGATTTCAGGTGTTCAGTCTCGGCAGCACAAGGAAAATCACCGAGGAAGGGGTGGCGTTTCAGTCCCATTATGATGGTTCCAGACAGTTTATCAGGCCGGAGGATGCCGTCAGGATACAAAACAATCTGGGGGCTGACATCATCATGGCCTTTGATGAGTGTCCCCCTTATCCGGCTTCCTATGACTACGTGAAGGATTCCCTCGAGCGAACCAGCCGATGGGCCCTTCGCTGCAAAGAAGCCCATGAGAGGCCCCGGGACCAGGCCCTTTTCGGCATTGTGCAGGGAGGGGTCTTTCCCGAGCTCAGACGACAAAGCGCCAGGGAACTCATAGCTCTGGATTTTCCGGGATACGGCATCGGAGGCCTGAGTGTTGGAGAACCCAAGGACCTGATGTATGAGGTGCTTGATGAAACAGTGCCCCTGCTTCCCCGGGGCAAACCCCGTTATCTGATGGGAGTGGGCAGCCCGGATGCTCTTTTCGAAGGGGTGATTCGCGGGGTGGACATGTTTGACTGCGTGTTGCCCACCCGGATAGCCAGAAACGGGACCGCCATGACTTCAAAGGGCCAGGTGTCCATAAAAAAGGCAGAGTATACGGAGGATTTCAGTCCCCTGGATGAGAATTGCCAGTGTGACACCTGTCGCAATTACAGCAAAGCCTATCTCAGACATCTTTACAAGAACAATGAAATTCTCTCGGCGAGGCTTTTCACGGAGCACAACCTCTATTTTCTTGTCAACCTGATGTCAGAAATACGCGAGGCCATACGTGAAGACAGGCTTCTAGAATTCAAAAAAGAATTCTTTCAAAACTATGGATATTAGGGTACAATATTAGCGTATGAAAGGAGGGATAACCTTGACTGGAAATTTGGGATCAATTGCCTATCTGGTGGTTCTCTTTGGTATTTTTTATTTTCTACTGCTGAGACCGCAACAGAAGAAAAACAAGCAACTCAAAGAAATGCGGGCCAGCCTGAAAGTGGGAGACAAAATCACCACAATCGGCGGTCTGGTCGGAAAGATTATCAAAGTGACAGAAGACGAAATCACCCTGGAGACCGGTGCGGACAAGCTCAGAATGACTTTCAAAAAGTGGGCCATAGCAACAGTGGATACTCCTGTGGAAGAGATCGAATAAGAAGGCAGTCTTTGTCTTCTTTTCTTTTTGCCATCTGGAGGTGCCATGAAACTCAATCTAGTGATTGTCAAAGGGGAATTCATTAAAAAAATCAATCGTTTCGTGGGGGAAGTGCGGTTGGAGGGGATGGTCGTTAACTGTCATATTCCCAATACCGGAAGGCTGGGTGAACTCCTTGGTCCCGGTGTGACGGTACTCTTGAGCGACCACTCTGGAAGTCCGCGCAAGTACCGCTATTCCCTGCGCCTGGTCTACAAGGGGGACAGACTCTTCAGTATTGATTCCCAGCTCCCGAACCAACTGGTTTTCGAGGCCGTTGAGGAGGGTTTGATAAAGGAATTGCAGGGGTATGGGGTGAAAAAGCGTGAAACCCTGTTCGGGGACAGCCGCCTTGATTTTGAGCTTGAAAAAAGCGGGGAGGTTCCCTGTCTGATGGAGGTCAAAGGAGTCACCCTCGAGAACCACCGGATTGCTTCCTTTCCCGATGCGCCCACTGCAAGAGGCATCAGACACCTGGGGGAGCTTGTCAAAGCAAAGGCCGAGGGTTATCGGGCAATCGTGCTGTTTGTGATACAGTTTGAAGACCCCCTGTGCTTCACTCCGAATTTTCAGGACCCGGCTTTTACAAAGGCCCTGACGGAGGCCTCGGAAAAGGGCGTAGAGGTTCTGGCCTATGCCACCACCGTGGCTCCCGGAGAGGTGCGGATTGTCAAGGGGGTCCGGGTGGTCCTGGACCCTGAAAAACAGGAAAAAGACCGCTGAGAGCGGTCTTTTTAACGGATTGGAGCGATAGGATTCTGAGGGGGCCGGTTGTCCCAGAGAAAGGAACGCAGGTAGGTATAAAAATTGAAATAAAAGTCCTGTACGGGTTTGGAGGTCAGGTCCCCCTGGCTGCCATCAAGTATTTCAAGATAGAGCCCCACCAAAGAAGCGGTATGGCTTGCGGGATAGTCCTCAATAAAACCACTGTAGCTGCGGGCGATTTCATCATTGATTTGTGCGGAATCCGCTGCCATCAGTTCCGTGAAGATTCCGTTTCCGAGAAGGGCCTTGTAGAGGTATCGGGCATAGAGTTCATAAGCCCGGCCTGTCGTGTTCCCCTGGGGGAAAGCCAGCAGATGTTTCTCCACGTCTTGGGCTTTTTCAAGGAGATTCGGGATGGTGGTGACATATCCCGGGGCATTGAGGTCCATTGTCCGGTATTCATTTTCAAGCAGACTGAAAAAACTCTGGTGCTCATCAGAGAGGTAGCGGTCGAATTGATTGATGTGTGAATAGTCAATCAGTGCAATTTTCAGCCGGTCCTCGGGCAATTCCAAAAATGATTTCAAATGGGCTTCATAGGCGAAAATCATGGGTTCGTGGTAGCGGGGGTCAAGCTCATCGAGCAACTGGGTGAGGGTCTGCTCAATAGCGGTTGTCTCCAAACCGTCATTGAGCATCTGAAGATATTCCTCATAAGCTTCGATTTGCGGGTCGGTGGGGACATCCTGTTCCGGCAACTGGGTGCAGCCGGACAGGGCCACGATTCCTGAAAGCACAAGAACCGCCAGTAGCTTTTCTTTAATCTGCATCGGTATCACCTGCTTTTTAATGTCTAGTATTAGACTACACAAAAAACCCGTAAGTTCCAAGAAATTATTTTATTTTATTGAAGGAAAACATATGATATAATAAGCCTGTCAATTAAGGAGGGATAGCGATGAAGCACATTAAAACACTGTCAAAGGGTTCTCTCAACCGCGTCGGGTCCACAATGGGATGCGGGGAATGTCAGACATCCTGTCAGTCGGCATGCAAAACATCCTGCACCGTGGGAAATCAAGCTTGCGAAAATAAATAACTCAAGGTCAGGCAGCTTTAGGCTGCTTTTTCTATGTCATAATCATAAGGAGAAAAAGATGATTCACCAATTTAAAAAAGATGATTTGAATTTTGTCCTCGATATCAACAGCGGAGCCATCCACATGGTAGATCCTCTGGTCTACGGTTTGCTCGAGTCCTATGATTTGGGGGAGGAGGAGCTAATAAGAAAGTTCAGCGCCACCTATCAAGAGGCCACCATCATTGAGGCACTGCAGGAAATTCAGGGTCTCAGGGAGGCGTCGCTGCTGTTCACCCCTGACCGCTATGAAAACAATATCCAGTTCAAAAACCGGAAACCGGTCATCAAGTCCATGTGTCTTCACGTCGCCCACGACTGCAATCTCAGATGCGGCTACTGTTTCGCCTCTCAAGGGGATTATCAGGGGTCGCGGTCTTTGATGAGTGCTGAAATGGGGAAAAAGGCCCTGGCCTATCTTGCGAAAAACAGCGGCAGTCACTATCATCTCGAGGTGGACTTTTTCGGAGGAGAGCCCCTGATGAATTTTGAAGCGGTCAAAGAAATTGCAGCCTACGGCAGAAGCCTGGAATCCCTTTATAACAAGCGCTTCAGATACACCATCACCACCAATGGCGTCCTCCTCGATGAAGCTGTGATGGATTATCTCAATGAAGAGATGGATAATGTGGTGATGAGCCTGGATGGACGAAAAACCGTCAATGACCGTATGAGACCGGGACTCAAGGGAGAGGGCAGCTACGATGTCATTGTCCCGAAGTTTAAAGCCCTGGTTGATAAAAGGGGAGACAAGGACTACTTTATCCGGGGGACTTTCACCCGGTTCAACCTGGATTTTGCAGAGGATGCCTTTCATTATCGGGACCTGGGCTTCAAAAGCACCTCCCTGGAACCGGTGGTGACACAACCCCATATGAAATACGCCATTCAACAAGAGGACCTGCCGAAGATATTTTCTGAATATGACCGGCTGGCCGAGGAAATGATCCGCACCCACGGCACGGACCGGGAATTCAGTTTTTTTCACTTCAATCTTGATCTGGAGCAGGGGCCCTGCATCATCAAGAGACTCAGTGGCTGTGGCGCCGGAACCGAATGTATTGCCGTCACCCCCGAGGGGGATATTTACCCCTGTCACCAGTTTGTGGGCAATGATGCTATGAAAATGGGAAATATTCTCGAGGAAACCTGGGATGCTGACATCAGCCTGACCTTCAAGAATGCCCATATTTACAATAAACCCAGCTGCAGGGATTGCTGGGCGAGATTCTACTGCAGCGGCGGATGTCATGCCAATGCCTACAATTTCAACGGGGATATCACCATTCCCTATGAAATCGGGTGTGAAATGGAAAAAAAACGCATTGAAACCGCTATTTATGTCCAGGCGAAAATACTGACAAAGGGGGAGGAAAACAGTGATAGGACCGTATAAAAACGCATATCCCGAAATTCACAACTCAGCCTATATCGCTCCCACTGCCGACGTCATCGGCAGGGTCACAATCGGCGGGGAATCCAGTGTATGGCACGGGGCAGTCATCCGGGGCGATGTCAATGAAGTGGTCATCGGAGCCCGTACCAATATCCAGGATCTCACTGTAATTCATGAAGCCGATGACTACGGAGTCTACATTGGCGATGATGTGACGGTGGGTCACAGGGCCATCATCCATGCCTGCACCATTGAAAACAACTGTCTCATCGGTATGGGAGCCGTTATTTTGGATGGTGCACACATTGAAGAAAATGTTATAATAGGAGCGGGTGCCCTTGTCACAGGGGGCAAACGCATTCCGAGGAACTCTATGGTGCTTGGTTCCCCCGGCAGGGTCGTGAGGGCCCTGACTGAGGAAGAGATTGAAGAACTGACCCGATCCGCCCACAAGTACGTCAGGGTGTCCAGAGAATATCAGCAAGAGGGGGTTCAAACCAATCGTGGAGAATAGGAAATGGATAAGCGTCGCCTTTGTATTGGTGACAGGAATCATGCTGTTTATTGCAGTTTACGGCTTTGGGCCGATTTCCCCGGTGAAGGATGCCATGAAACTCGGTCTTGATATCGAAGGCGGTGTGGTGGTGGTCTACGAAGCGCAGACTGATGCCACCGGTGACGAGCTCGCCGGAATCATGAATCGCACCAAGGAGGTCTTGAGCCGTCGTGTGGACCAGCTTGGATTGACAGAACCGAATATTTCGATTCAGGGGACCGACCGCATCAGAATTGAACTGCCGGGGGTTTCCAATGTCCAGGAAGCGGCTGAGACCATCGGCAAGACCGCCCAGTTGAAGTTCATCCGGGTCCAGGAGGATTCCTATGCGGTCACAGGAATGGGTATAGATGATTTTGAAGGTGAACTGATTCTTTCAGGGGACATGGTCAAGGATGCCAGCACCACGAGTGACGAGTACGGCAACCCTGCGGTTTTCCTCGAATTTGACGCTGAAGGAACGAAAAAATTACAGGAGGCCACAGAGACCGTGGTGAACTACGACGCCCGGGAGGGCCAGATTGCCATACTTCTTGACGATGCGGTGATTTCAGCGCCCTATACCGCCACCATCATTCCCAATGGAGAGGCCATTATCACCGGAAGCTTCAATTTCGATTATGCGGTGACCCTGGCTTCACTAATCCGTGGGGGGGCCCTTCCCATTGATCTTGAGGAAGTTCAGACCAATCTCATTGGGCCGACCCTGGGTATTGATGCCCTCAAGCAAAGTGTCTACGCCGGCGGTATCGGATTTTTGCTGGTGGTGGTTTTCATGATCGGTTTTTACCGTCTTCCCGGGGTTGTGGCGAGTTTTTCCCTGGTCCTCTATGCCTTGATTCTCCTGTTCCTGCTGACCGGTCTCAAGGCCACTTTGACGCTCCCGGGAATGGCGGGTATTGTTCTGTCAATAGGAATGGCCGTGGATGCCAATGTCATTATCTATGAACGGATCAAGGAGGAACTCCTGGTGGGCAAGACTGTGAGAGCCGCCATCAATTCCGGCTTCAAACAGGGACTGAGAACCATTGTGGATTCCAATATCACAACCTTTATTGCAGCCCTGGTCCTCTACTACTTTGGCGAGGGACCCATTCAGGGGTTTGCCATTACCCTGATGCTGGGGATTTTGACCAGTATGTTCACAGCGGTGGTCTTCACCCGCATGCTCTTGAAGAATCTGGCCTTGTTCAAGGCGTTCAACCATAAAAAATACTTTGGGATAAGGGGGGTGCAGTGATGCGGTTTGCACACCAGTTGAAAATCTGGGGGTCCCTTTCCCTTGCCGTCATCATTTTCGGCATGGTGATGGCCCTTGTCAGCGGCGTCAATCTGGGGATTGACTTCACCGGCGGAACCATGATTCACGTCAATATTGGAGAATCCTTTGAGGTCAGTGAAATCAGGGAGCTCATAGAGCCCTTTGAACTCCAGCCGGACATCATCCATGCGGGCATGGACAAGACCCAGGTCATTATCAAAACCAAGGTTTCTTTGAACAATACCCAGCGCATGGCGGTGTTCAGTACCTTGAGTGAAGTCTACGACTTGACGGACGAGGATTTTCTTGAAGCCGAGCAATTCGGGCCCGCCATCGGGGCGGAGCTTCAAAACAAGGCACTGAGTTCCATTCTTTTTGCCGCTATCGGGATGCTGCTGTACATTACCTTCAGATTCGAATGGCTTTACGGAATTTCCGCCATTATTGCCCTGATTCACGATGTGCTGATTCTATTGGCGGTCTATGTGATTTTTCAGATTCCCGTCAATTCATCCTTTATTGCAGCGGTGCTCACTATTGTCGGCTATTCCATCAATGATACCATTGTGGTTTTCGACCGGGTCAGGGAAAATGTCAAAACCATGGGCAGGGAAAGCTTCAAGGAGGTGGCTGATAGGAGTCTGAAGCAAACCTTGACACGGAGCATCAATACCTCCCTGACGACCTTGCTGGTCATCGGCAGTCTCTACGTACTGGGAGTTGAGGCAATCAAAGAATTCACACTGCCTCTCATGGCCGGGGTTTTGGTAGGGACATACTCCTCGATTTTCATTGCAAGCCCGCTTTGGGCGACCTTCAAGGATATGAAGCGAAGGGCAAAAAGGAAAGGATAGGTGGGAAATATGCAGGTCACGTTTATTTTGTCTATGATTTTTGCTATCGTCATCACCATTTTCGCCTTGGCCAATTCAGGCACGGTAACCATCAGTTTTGTTTTCAAGTCCTTTGAATTGTCCCAGGCTGTGGTGATACTGGTCTCGGCAGTTACTGGGGCGGTGGTTGTGTTCTTACTCAATCTCGTCAGTAAAGCCAAGTCCTCCATGAAAATCAAGGCCTTGAACCGTCAGGTCAAAGAGCTTGAGAATCAACTGCTCAAGGCCGGTGAAGTGTCGGAGAAAGCCGCTGAAGCCACGGCGAAGGCCATGGCTGAAAAGGAAGCGCCGGCACCGCCTCAATCCCCGGGGGGGATGAATGAAGATTCATGATAACTGGTGGGCTCCCCTGGTGATAGACCCGGTTGCCGCTCAAAAATTGGCCCTTGATGGGGGCCTATTTTTGCCTGTAGCCAATTATCTGGTGAACAGGCACATTACCACCCGTGAGGAGGCGACCAGGTTTCTGGAGCCTGATTATGAACAGCTGTTGGAGCATCCCTCCTTCGGGATGATGGACCAGGCTGTCACAGTGATTCTGGAGGGTTTGAAGGAAAACAAACAATTTTTGATTTATGGGGATTACGATGTGGACGGCATCACCTCCACGGCAATCCTGGGCGACTACCTCAAGCAACTGGGAGCCCGGGTGAATACCTTCATCCCCCACCGCATCGATGAAGGATACGGTTTGAGCTTTGAAGCCCTTGAGTCCATTGACGCCGTCTATGACATCCTGATTACCGTGGATTGCGGAATCACCTCGGTTCAAGAGGTGGCCCACCTCCTGGCTGAGGGAAAACAGGTGATTGTCACGGACCACCACGAGCCCGGGGCTGAACTGCCCGCCGGAATCACAGTGAATCCTAAAACCGATTCCAGGGCCTGCCAGGGACTTGCAGGTGTCGGGGTGGTGTTCCTGTTGCTTGTCAAGCTTCAGGAAAGCACCCGAAAGCCCCTTTCCCCTGATGCCCTAGCCCTGAGCGCCATTGGCACCATTGCCGATTTGATGCCCCTGGAGGGCTTGAACCGGGTCCTGGTTTTCCATGGTTTGAGGCAGATACCCAAAGTGGAAAAACCGGGACTCAAGGCGCTTTTCAAGGTCAAGGGGCTGGACCCGTCTCTCGCGAGTGCGACGGATATCGCCTTTAAAATCGCACCGGTGCTCAATGCCTCGGGAAGACTCGACACAGCGATGAAGGCCTTGACGCTTCTTCAAACCGAGGACGAATCACAGGCCTTGCTTCTTGCCGGGGAACTGAACGCCCTCAATGAAGAACGCAAGGACCTCGAGAAGGCCATGAAGGATCTGGCGCTGCATCTGGCGGACCCGGAGCAAGAGATCATTATTGTCGCCCATGAATCCTTTCATGAAGGCATTGTGGGCATCGTCGCTTCGAGATTGACCGAGAGCCTGAGCAAACCGGCCCTGGTTTTCAGCGATAAAGGGGCCTATCTCAAGGGATCCGGTCGCAGTGTGGGAGAATTCAACCTGCTGAAGGCCCTGGACGGGGCCGGGGAGTGGATTCTCCAATATGGGGGCCACCGGTATGCCGCCGGACTCAAGGTGGAAAAGCGGGCCTTTGAGTCCTTCAAGCAAGCAATAGGGGCCTATGCGAGACGCCACATGGCTCCAGAGGACCGGGTCAAAAAATACTATTATACGGCCAGGGTGGGGCCCCGTGAGATCAACCGGGAAATGGTCGACCAGATTGAGGGACTCGGGCCCTTCGGGATCGGCAATCCCCGCCCCGCGGTTCTGATAGAAGGGGCCCGGATTGAAGCCCTTGGCCGTGTGGGTCCCTCAGGGGAGCATTTGAAAATCAAATTTCTAATGCAGCAGCGGGTCATGGATGCCATCGGTTTCAATCTGGGACATCGCTGTGATACCCTGAGACGGTCCATGGCGGTGGACCTGATTGGCACCCTCAGAATCAACCGCTATCTGGGGGTAGAGACCCTGAACCTTGAACTGAAGGATATCCGCGAGGCCGGTGCAAGATTCATCCTTCAGCAAAAGGGGTATTATGACTATATTGAAAGTCATGTGGGAATCCTCAAGAGATATCACCAGGACCAGCACAGGATTGACTACTTCACCTATGAATACTTCAGTGACCGCCGGATTTCCAAGGCCGAAGACCTTGAGACCGTGAATTATCACAGGGTGGGGAAAATCAGATTTGAGGAGCTGGCGGATTTGAAACACCCCCCCTATCAGGCCGCCTTTGAGGGAGTCTTCATGGCGGGGCTCCCCGACCGGGAGGATCTTGTAGGGTTTTACAAGGGACTTAAAAAAACGGGTCTTATGACACTGGAGCCCAAGAGGGAGGACGTAGAAGGTGCAGTGGCCCTGAACCGGACACGCATATGCGCCGGGATTCTCGAGGAACTCAAACTTGTTGCCCTGGAAGCCTCTGCCGACGGGGAATCGCTTGTGGTCCGACCCCTTCGGGAATCAGTCAAAACGGACTTGAAAAAATCTCAGATCTACAGAAATATTGTTCAAATCAAGGAGGATTGGCATGAATTTAAAAGAAAAAATCAGGGTGATTGAAGACTTCCCGGTGAAAGGCATCAGCTTCAAGGACATTACAACAATTCTCACAGACCCGGAGGCCTTTGACTACGGCATCAGTGAGATGATCAAGGCCTTCGGGGATGTGGATTATGATGTTATTGTCGCCCCTGAGGCCAGGGGATTCATCATCGGGGCCCCCATGGCTCTCAGACAGCACAAGGGATTCGTCCCCATCCGGAAACCGGGAAAGCTTCCGGCTGAAACCCTGACCTTCACCTATGAACTTGAGTACGGCGCCGATGAGCTTCAAGTCCATGTAGATGCCATCACTCCCGGGCTCAAGGTGCTTGTGGTGGATGATCTTCTGGCTACCGGCGGGACGGTGAAGGCGGTCAAGGACATGGTTCAAAAGCTCGGAGGCGAAGTCGTGGGCATGGGATTCCTGATTGAACTGACCGGTCTCAAAGCCAGAGAGATGCTGCAGGGCATCCGGGTTGAAAGTATTGTCCAGTACGAGTTTTAATGAGATGAACACAGATTGTATATTGTATAATTTTAGGGTATCATGAAATAGGGTGTATGTATGAATTTAGAAACCTATATTGACCAGTTGAAGCAATACGGTGACCATTACGACCTGGAAAACATCATCAAGGCCTATCAGCTGGCCGAGAAAGCCCATAGGGGACAGTTCAGAAAATCGGGAGAGAGGTACTTCACTCATCCGATCCATGTCTCTTTGATTCTGGCGGAACTGGAGCTGGATGAGTCCTCGGTCATAGCAGGTCTGCTTCATGATGTCGTGGAGGATACGGAATACACCTATGGCGATATTGAAGCCGCTTTTGGCAAAAATGTGGCGGATATCGTTGATGGTGTCACCAAGCTCGGCCAGATCAGTTTTGATTCGAAGGAAGAACAGCAGGTTGAGAATCTGAGGAAAATGTTCTTGGCCATGGGCAAGGATATCCGGGTGATTCTGATCAAGCTTGCCGACCGCCTCCACAACATGAGATCCCTTCGATTCATGTCTGCGGAGAAAAAAACGGAGAAGGCCACCGAGACCCTTGAAATCTACGCCCCCATCGCCCACCGGCTGGGAATCAGCAGAATCAAATGGGAGCTTGAAGATCTGGCTTTCATGTATATTGATCCGGATGCCTATTACGATCTGATCAACCGGGTCAATAAAAAACGCAATGAACGGGAAGCCCTGATAGAAAACGTCATAGACAAAATCAATCTGGAGCTCAATGAGGCTACCATAGAGCACGATATTTACGGTCGACCCAAGCACTTTTACTCCATTTACAAGAAAATGAAGTACTCCCAGAAGGATTTTGATGAAATTTTTGACCTGACGGCAATCAGGGTGCTGGTGGACAGTGTGAAGGACTGTTACGGTGTCCTGGGAATGGTCCATACCCTCTGGAAGCCCATACCCGGTCGGTTCAAGGATTATATTGCCATGCCCAAGCCCAATATGTACCAATCCCTTCACACCACGGTCATCGGGGACAATGGCGAGCCCTTTGAAATTCAAATCAGAACCTATGAAATGCATCGGGTTGCCGAATACGGGATTGCCGCCCACTGGAAATACAAAGAAGGCAAATCCCAGGATGACATGGAGGACAAATTGTCATGGATCCGCCAGATGATGGAGTGGGACCGGGATATTGAGAATCCCACGGATTATCTGGACTCCCTCAGATTTGATGTTTTCAGCAATCAAGTGTATGTCTTCACCCCCAACGGCGAAGTCATTGAACTCCCTGACGGGGCCACCCCCGTGGATTTTGCCTATAAAATCCACTCCGCAGTGGGAAACCACTGTGTGGGGGCCAAGGTGGATGGCAGGATTGTCCCCCTCAACCACAAATTGAACAATGGCAATATTGTGGAAATCATGACCTCCAAAAACTCCGCAGGTCCCAGCCGGGATTGGTTGAAATATGTCCAGAGTACCCAGGCGAAAACAAAAATCCGCCAGTATTTCAAAAAGGAACGCCGGGGGGAGAATATTGAAAAAGGGCGGGAAATTCTCGAAAGAGAAATCAAGCGTCAGGGATTGAATCCCAAAGAGGCCCTGGTCCCTGAAATTGTCGAACCGATTCTCAGGCGTCTGAGCTGTTCCAGCCTTGAGGACCTGCATGCCTCCCTTGGATATGGTGGCATAAGAACGACCCAGGTGGTCCCCAAGATAAGAGAGTATTACCGGGAGCTGCATAAAAGCGCCCTGGAGGAAGTCAAAGAGGTTCACGTTGACAGGCGCAAGCCTCCCAAAAGCTCACAGCAGGGAGTGCTGGTGAAGGGAATCGACGATGTGCTGGTCCGTTTCGCCAAATGCTGCAATCCCGTACCCGGCGATGAAATCATCGGCTTCATTACCAGGGGAAGGGGGGTCACCATCCACCGGGCGGACTGCAACAATTTCGAAAAGACAGAGGATGCACAGAACCGGTTTATCGAAGTCCAGTGGTACCAGGCTGAGGATGCCACCTACACAACTGAAATCCAGGTGATTGCCAGGGACAAAAAGGGACTTCTCAGTGAACTGACGGGAATCATCTCGGAGCAGAATCTTCTGGTCAAGGGACTCAGTGCCAAGGTCAAGGATGACGGTACTGCCGTGGTCAATGTAACGGTTGAAATTTCAGACACCAAGCAATTAAGCAAGCTGATCAACCGACTTAAAAGCTATCCGGAAACGGAAGAAGTGAAACGAATAAAATCCTAGGAGGCGTCTATGAGAGCCGTTGTACAGCGGGTGAGCCATTCAAAAGTAGAAGTACACAATGCCGTGGTGGGGGAAATTGAAGCCGGTCTTATGGTGCTTCTCGGCGTTGGCCGGGAGGATGACCTTGAGGATGCTGAATATTTGGTGGAAAAGATTCTGAATCTCAGAATTTTTGAAGACGAAGCCGGGAAAATGAACCGTTCATTATTGGATATTGAGGGGGAACTGATGGTGATTTCCCAGTTCACTCTTTATGGGGATACCAGAAAAGGCCGAAGGCCGAGCTTTGTCGCTGCCGCACCCCCGGAAAAGGGGGAGGCCCTTTATGAAGAATTTGTGCAAAAGGCCCAGGAAGCTGGCATCAGAGTAGCAACTGGCAGATTCAAACACCATATGATGGTGCATCTGATCAATGACGGTCCTGTTACGATACTGATTGACAGTAAAAAAGAATTTTAGGAGCTGTGCCATGATTAGAAAATTTACGACGACACCCTTCGGGGTCAATCTCTATCTGTATTATGATCCCGCTACCCTGGAAGGCATTGTCATCGATCCCGGCAGTCTCCCCAGGGAATTTGTGAGTTTCGTTCAAACCTCAAGAATAAAAATTATCGGCGTGGTGCTGACCCACGGCCACGGGGACCACTTTCTAGGGCTTGATCAGCTACTTCAAAAATTCCAGGTACCGGTGATGGGGTCAAAGGCTGATGAAAAACTTTTCAGCAATGCCGATTTGAACTTTACCACACAAATGACCGGAGAGCCCATTACTCCGAAGCTGAGTCGTTATCTAGAAGAAGGGGATGTCGTGAAAGTCGGACAGCTCACCCTGGAGGTGCTTCATACCCCTGGCCACAGTCCCGGAGGAATCTGTCTCAAAGGGCCGGAGGAGGTCTTTACCGGGGACACGCTTTTTTGTCGCTCCATCGGGCGGACCGATCTGTACCGGGGCAACGAAACACAGTTGCTGCAGTCCATCACCCGAAAACTGATGATTCTCGAGGAGGAGACGGCGGTTTACCCGGGGCATGGGGAAGACAGCACCATCGGTGATGAGAAGAGAGAAAATCCTTTTCTGCGGGGTTACTATGCTTGAAATCTCGTCACAGGACAAGTCTCTGATTTACGACTTGACTCATCTCGGGAGGATTTTCTTTGAAAAAATCCTCTGGGTTGAAGAGCCTTCAGGGCAGGTCCCTTATCTGGAGGTTTCACAACACGGGGACAGGGCCAGGATTGAGTTGTTCAGTGCCGGCCGGAGAATCTTTTTCCAGGAGGTGCCAGGGCAGAAGAACCTGATTAAAGGAGCGGCCTATGAAGGGCTCAGCCGGTTGAAACCGTCCGGGAGTCCCTACGGCATTTTAGTGGGTGTCCGTCCGGTGAAACTGGTGCACCAGTTGTTTGACGAGGGATTTCAAAGTGACCAGGTAGAGGAAATCCTCAATTCAACCTTCAAGGTTTCACCGCAGAAGGCTACCCTTCTCACGGCAATAGCTTCTCTCGAGAGGCCCTATGTCAAGCTCGACACTGAAAATCTCAGTGTCTATATGGGCATCCCCTTTTGTCCATCCATCTGCACCTACTGCGCCTTTCCCTCCAATGATGTGACTCGCAAAGGCCATCTGCTCAAACCCTACATGGAGAAGCTCAACCAGGAGATTGTCTATGCGGCGGGATTGATTAAAAGTCGCGCCCTGGTGGTGGACAATCTATATGTCGGTGGTGGAACCCCGTCAGTGATTGATGAAAATCTCATGCAGAATCTGCTTGGAACCATCAATGACTGCTTTGACATGTCCCAAGTCAAGGAGTTTACCTTTGAAGCCGGCCGGGCGGATACCATTACCGAAGAGAAACTCAGACTCCTCAAAAGCGGGGGAGTGACCCGGGTGTGTCTCAATCCCCAGTCCATGGACCAGGAGGTTCTCTTTGCGGTTAATCGCCGCCATGAACCTGGAGCTGTCTTTCAGGCCATGGAGTGGATTCAAAAAACCGGTTTTCATTCAGTCAATATGGATTTGATTGTCGGATTGCCCCTGGACACGGCGGAGGGCTTTAAAAAGACCCTGAAAACTGTGGTGGCCATGGGTCCTGAAAATATCACGGTGCATACCCTGAGCATTAAAAAGGGTGCCGGACTGGATCCTTGGTCCCTGATGGCACCCCCGGAGATATCCGCATCCCTCAAGTTTTCTGCTGAGTACCTGGAAGAGAAGGGGTACAAGCCCTATTATCTCTACCGCCAGAAAAATATTCTGGGAAATTTTGAAAATATCGGCTATACCGTCAGTGACAGGGCCTCCCTCTACAATATTAGAATGATGGAGGAGCAGCATCCGGTTCTGGCGCTGGGCGTCGGTGGGGTGAGTAAGAAAATTCATTCAAAGGATCATTTTGACCGGGTTCAGAATTTCAGAAGTGTGGAGGATTATCTCTCGAGATTTGACGAGGTGCTTCAAAAGAAGGAGCAGATCCTCAACTTGACACCGGAGGAATAATTTATTAAAATCATCTTAGAATTTAATAGCGATTGGTCGAGGAAGAGTAGGGTCACTCAAAGGGTTTTCAAAGAGAGTTCTCGCTTGCGGTGAAAGAGAATAGGCCGGGGACTCGAAGACACCTCATTATTGACTTTCACTGAATGAAGAGGGTTAACCAATTAGGGTGGCACCGCGAGATAACTCGTCCCTATATCTAGGGGCGTTTTTTGTTTATTTTTCAAAGGTTGGAGGAAAATTATGAATAAGCCAAAGGGTACAATGGATCAGTTGCCCCGTGAGGTTGTCAAATGGCAGCATGTCGAGGGGAAATTCAAGGAGGTTTGCCACCGCTACGGTTTTGATGAAATCAGAACCCCGACCTTCGAATACACCAGTCTCTTCAAAAGAGGGGTGGGGGAAACCACAGACATTGTTCAAAAGGAAATGTTCACTGTCATCAGCGATGCTAACCTCAGGAAATACCATGAAGGTAAATTTGATCTTGACAAACGGGGGTTCACCCTCAAGCCGGAGGGAACGGCTTCTGTGGTGAGGAGTTTTGTAGAGAACAAGCTTTATGCGGAGGCCCAGCCCACCAAGCTCTTTTATATCACCCCCTGTTTCAGGAATGAAAATCCCCAGGCGGGACGGCTCAGGGAATTCCACCAGGTGGGGATAGAGACCCTGAGCTCTATGAATCCCGCAACCGATGCGGAAATCATTGCCCTGGCCAAGGATTATTTTGATGAGCTTGGCTTGAAGGATCTGAGCATCAAAATCAACAGTGTAGGCTGCAAGGTCTGCCGTCCGGTCTACCATGAAAAGCTCAAGAGCTTTCTCGAACCCAGGCTCAATGACCTCTGTGAGACCTGCCAGGGGAGATTTCACACCAATCCCTTGAGGATTCTCGACTGCAAGGTGCCCACCTGCCAGGCAGCGGTCAAGGACGCGCCGCTGCTGATGGACCATCTGTGCGAGGACTGCCAGACCCATTTCACTGGATTGAAGCAGTCCCTTGAGGCCTTTGAGGTGCCCTTTGTGGTGGATCCCAGAATTGTTCGGGGGCTCGATTACTATACCAAGACAGCCTTTGAAATTGTTTCTGAAAATATCGGCGCCCAGTCAACGGTCTGCGGTGGCGGCCGTTACGACGGCCTCGTCGAAGATGTGGGAGGCCCCAGGACTCCGGGGGTTGGATTCGGACTCGGAATCGAAAGACTCATCCTCACCCTTGAAGCGGAGGGGGTGGCTTTTCCAGAACCGGAACCCACCCAGGTTTTCATCGTCATCCTCGGAGACGCTCCAAAACTGACAGGTCTGGGAATTTTGAAACATCTGAGGGATTCAGGAATCAAGTCGGAGTTCGACCATCTCAATCGGTCTTTGAAGGCACAGATGCGCTACGCCGACAAGCTCGGAGCGCGCTATACCCTGATTCTGGGGGAAGAGGAGCTCAAGTCCCGGGAGGTCACGGTGAAAAACATGCAGACCTCTGACCAGGAGACTGTAAAAATCGATGGTGTTGCCGATTATATTGCAGCCCGGCTAGGAGGCTCAAGATGAAAAGAACCCATTATGCAGGGGTTTTGAGAACAGAACACATTGACCAAAGGGTGACGGTCATGGGCTGGGTTCACAAGAGAAGAAATCTCGGTGGGCTCATATTTGTGGATCTCAGGGACCGGGAAGGCATTGTCCAGGTGGTTTTCGACCCCGATGTGGATCAAACCGCCTATG
The DNA here is from genome assembly GCA_002029975.1 of delta proteobacterium ML8_F1. GTDB lineage: Bacteria > Bacillota > Clostridia > Peptostreptococcales > Acidaminobacteraceae > ML8-F1. The sequence continues at coordinate 45,127 of LQBE01000040.1, forward strand.
AAGCGGCGGAGAAGCTCAGAAGCGAATTTGTCATCGGTGTCACAGGAGAGGTCAAAAAAAGGCAAAGTGTCAATCCCCAGCTGCCCACGGGACAAATTGAAATCTTTGCCCAGGCCCTGGTGATCTTTTCCGAAGCCCAGATTCCACCAATCCATATCAATGACGAGGACGGTGCGGGGGAGGGCCTGAGACTGAAGTACCGTTATCTGGACCTGAGAAAACCGAAGATGCAGGCAAATTTGATTTTCAGAAACAATCTGACCAAGGCTGTCAGGGATTTTTTCAACCGGGAGGGGTTCATCGATGTGGAAACCCCCTTCCTCAACAAGCCCACGCCTGAGGGTGCCCGGGATTATCTGGTGCCCTCCCGGGTCAATCCAGGACATTTTTATGCCCTGCCCCAGTCCCCCCAGATTTTCAAGCAACTGCTCATGGTTTCGGGAATGGACCGCTACTACCAGATTACCAAGTGCTTCAGAGACGAAGACCTGAGGGCGGATCGGCAGCCTGAATTCACCCAGATTGATGTAGAAATGTCCTTTGTGGACACTGAGGATATTCTAAAAATCAATGAGGCCATGCTCCAGGAGGTTTTCAAGAAAACCATGGATGTGGACCTCAAGATTCCCTTTCCAAGAATTGATTATGCTGAAGCCATGGAGCGCTTTGGCAGTGACAAGCCGGATTTGAGATTTGGCTTCGAACTCAAAGTCCTTGATCAGCTGGCTGGCAATTCCGGCTTCAAGGTGTTCAGTGAGACCGTGGCCGGGGGAGGCACCGTCCGGGGAATCAATATCAAGGGGCATGCCAGAGATTTCTCCCGAAAGGACATTGCCTCCCTGGAAGAGTATGCCAAAACCGTGGGGGCCAAGGGTCTGGCCTGGATGAAATTTGCTCAGGGAGAAATCACATCCCCCATCGGCAAGTTCTTTGAAGAAGAGGAAATCCTGGCCATCAGGGCAATTTTCGAGGTGGAGGATGACGATCTGATTCTTTTCGTGGCCGACACCCGGGAGGTTGCCTTGACAGCCCTGGGTGCCCTGCGGGTTGAAGTGGCCAAAAGGCTGGATCTGCTCGACGCCGGGGAACTTAATTTTCTATGGGTTACAGAATTTCCCCTGGTGGAATACGATGAGCAGGAGCGGCGCTATGTGGCAAAGCACCATCCCTTCACCATGCCCCGGGAGGAAGATATCGCCCTGCTGGATACGGACCTCGCCAGGGTCAGAGCCAAGGCTTACGACATCGTTCTCAATGGGGTGGAAATCGGGGGAGGCAGTATCCGAATCCACGATGCCGCCCTGCAGAAAAGGATGTTCCAGGTGCTGGGACTGGGGGAAGAAGAAGTCAAGGAGAAATTCGGGTTTTTGATTGAAGCCTTCAAGTACGGCACTCCTCCCCATGGCGGAATCGCCTATGGCCTCGATCGCATGGTCATGCTCATGAGAGGGGCAGGCTCCATTCGTGAAGTCATTGCCTTTCCAAAGACCCAGAATGCCGCCTGTCTGATGTCGGGAGCACCCGGGCTGGCAGACAAAAAGAATCTGGAGGAACTCTCTCTACAGATGGTCAAGGAGGCAGGCAATGGGACGAATCGGACAAGTGATTGAAATCCAGGGGGATATAGCCTTTGTTGCCATGAGGGCCAATGCCCAGTGTGGTGACTGCAATGCCTGCTCCATGGGTCAGAATGACGACACCCAGACCATTGAAGCACTCAACGAAGTGAATGCCCATGTAGGGGATCTGGTGGAATTCGACATGGAAATCCCCTCCCTGCTGAGTGCCGCTTTCATCGCCTACACCATACCCCTCATAACCATGGTGGGAAGTATTGCCCTGAGTCACTACGGACTCAAAGCCTTGGGAATCGAGAGCAACCGGGATTTCTACAGTGCAATGACAGGATTCCTTGTGCTCTTCATCACCCTTAAAGTCATCAGGAAATTTGACTCGCGAATGAAGGAAAGCAGAAAATTTATGGCGAAAATCAGCCGAATTGAAGAACTATCAAATCAGGAGGTGTGTGTCAATGTTAAAAGATAAGTGCAAGACCCTGCAAAGTTGCGACCCGGAAATATTCGAGGCCATCGAAAAGGAAACCAAAAGACAGCTTGAGGGCATCGAACTGATTGCCTCGGAGAATATTGTTTCTCCAGCCGTACTTGAGGCCATGGGCAGTGTTTTCACCAACAAATATGCCGAGGGCTATCCTCACAAGCGATACTATGGGGGATGTGTCTATGCGGATATTGCCGAGGATCTGGCAAGAGACCGGCTCAAAGAGCTCTTTGGGGCGGAACACGCCAATGTCCAGCCCCACAGCGGCTCCCAGGCCAATATGGCGGTCTATATGAGTGTTCTCAAGCCCGAAGACACGATTCTGGGAATGAGTCTCAGTCATGGAGGCCATTTGACCCACGGTTCACCGGTCAATTTCAGCGGCCAGCTTTACAAGGTCGTGTTCTACGGCGTGAATGAGGATACGGGTTATCTTGACTATGACGAGGTCTACAAGCAGGCGGTAGCCCACAAACCCAAGATGATTGTGGCGGGAGCCAGTGCCTACTCCAGAATCATTGATTTTAAACGATTCCGGGAAATCGCTGATGCCGTCGGGGCTTATCTCCTGGTGGATATGGCCCATATCGCCGGTCTGGTGGCGGCTGGTCTGCATCCCAGTCCAGTCCCTTACGCCGATTTCGTCACCACCACGACCCACAAAACCCTCAGAGGTCCCCGGGGAGGGGCTATCCTGTGCAAGGCTGAATATGCAAAGGGGGTTGACAAGGCCATTTTCCCGGGCATACAGGGAGGTCCCCTGGTCCATGTCATAGCCGCCAAGGCGGTGGCTTTCAAAGAAGCCCTCAGTGACGAATTCAAGGCCTACCAGCAGGCGGTTCTCGACAATACCCATGAGCTGAGTGAGGCACTGGTTCAAAAGGGGTACGACATTGTCTCCGGTGGCACTGACAACCACGTTTTTCTTCTGGATCTCCGCAGCAAGGGTTTGACAGGCAAAGAAGCGGAGCGTCTTCTTGGAGAGGTGCATATCACCGTGAACAAGAATACCGTGCCAAAAGAAACCGAATCCCCCTTTGTGACCAGCGGCATCCGTCTCGGGACGGCCGCCCTGACCACCCGGGGTTTCACAACGGGAGACATGCTTACCGTGGCGGAATTGATCGACCTGACCCTCACCAAGCAGGCGGCAGTTGAAGAAATCCAAGAGCGGGTGGTCGCCCTTGCCAAACAATTTCCTCTTTTCGGTACCAACTAAGTAAAAATAAAAACAAAAAAACGATTTGGAGGGTTGATTCAAATCGTTTTTTTACAGGAAGCCTCCACTTCTATCAGTGGGGGAGTTCGCAGGTGGAGGATGTATACAGTAGAAGAAGCCAAGGGAATCAGAAAGTGAATTCTGGGGATGATTCTTCCCATTACCGGTGAGAATTTCCTGCAGATGTTCGCCGGAACCATCACCATGGCCTACATGGGAAGGGTCAGCCCCCTGGCCGTAGGCGCCGTGGGAATCGGCAATCTGGTTTTTCGAATCCTGTGGTCCTTTTTCAAAGGACTGGGGGTGGGGGCCGCCGCCTATGTGGCAAGAAAATTTGGGGGGAACCACTTCAATGATATCAGGACCATAGCCGGGGGCGGGGTTGTTTTTGCCTTTTGCTCGGGAATCGTTGTCACAGTGGTCCTCCTGGGAACCGGGGATATGCTTCTGAGGGTTTTTTCCGACAATCCTCTGTTTCTGGGTTCAGCCGGTGAATTTCTGAGCATCATTGCCCTGAGCCTGCCCTTTGCCGGTGTCATCCTTTTTGTTTCCGGGGTCCTGCAGGGAACCGGAGACGCCCGGACCCCCATGATTATTGTGGGATGGCTCAATTTTGTGAATGTCATTCTGGGTTTTTTACTGGTTTTCGGAGTGGGACCCCTTCCCCCCCTCGGCCTTAGAGGTGCGGGATATGCTTTTCTGGCGGGACACCTTGTGGCAGCTTTTATGAGTCTGTTGGCACTGCAGGGCTTTTTCAGGGCTCTGGCTTCCCAAAAGTCCCAGCATCAGGATGAATCCTTCCCGAGGGCACTATTGACCCTTATGAGCTATGGCATTCCCACAGCTTTGGAGATCACTTTTTGGCTGATTTCATCCATTTTTGTCTCCCGGGCCATCCTTTTCCACGGTGAACTGGAATATGCGGCCTACCAGCTGGCTCTGCAGGCGGAATCCTTTTCCTATATGCCGGCGGCCGGAATTGGTATTGCAGCCACCGCCTTTATCGGCCAGGCCCTGGGTGGAGGGGACAGTGAGCTTGCCAGAGCCTATTTCAAGGAAATCAAAGCCATCACCCTGGGGATTACACTCCTGAGTGCCGGGGTTTTAGTGGGAGCCCCCTACTGGATCATGCGGCTGATGACGGACCAGTCCGCCCTGATACCCCTGGGCGCCACTTATCTGTTCATTATGGGATTCACCCAGCTGCCACAGAATTTCATGCTCCTGTACCATGGTGTTTTCAGAGGTGCCGGATTGCCCAAGCTGCCCCTTGCGAACACCATGATAGGCATCTGGCTTGTCAGGGTCCCGACAGTCCTCTTCGCCACCTTCGTACTGGAGGCCCCGATTCTCTGGATCTGGCTGATGATTGTTCTGGATTTGCTGGTCCGCTATGGCATCGCCCGGGGGCTTTTTAAAAGGAAAAATGTACTGGGTGATATTGAAGGACATCAAACTACGAGAGAAATGGAGTGAATTACATGTCCAGATCATTTGATGAAGTTATCGACCGATCAGATACCAATGCGGTCAAGTACGACAGGACAACCCTCAAGGCTTTTTTCGGCCAGGAGGATCTGATGCCCTTCTGGGTGGCGGATATGGAGTTTGCCGTTCCCGAAGCGGTGACGAAAGCGCTGAGAAAGGCTGTCGACCATGGAATTTTCGGTTACTCGACCCGCCCGGATTCCTACTACCAGGCGATTATCGACTGGACTCAGAAACGTTTCAACTACACGGTTGAAAAAGAGTGGATCGGTTTTACGCCGGGAATTGTCCCGGCGGTGAATTACGCGCTACAGGCCTTTTGCATGCCGGGAGACAAGGTGATTATCCAGCAGCCGGTGTACTATCCCTTTGCCCGTTCTATCCTCAACAACGGCTGCCAGGTCCTGGACAACACCCTGGTCTATGAAAACGGCAGATATGAAATTGATTTTGAAGACCTTGAAAAGAAGGCCCGGGACCCCCTTGCCACGATGATGATTCTTTGCAGTCCCCACAACCCGGTTTCAAGGGTCTTTACCAAGGAGGAGCTTTCAAGAATCGGTGAAATCTGTCTGGAGAACAATGTGATGGTTCTGGCGGATGAAATCCACAACGATATTGTTTTTGAAGGCTATGAGCACACGGTTTTTGCTTCAATCTCCAAGGCCTTTGAAGACATTGCCATTACCTGCACGGCACCGAGCAAAACCTTCAATCTGGCGGGGATGCAGGCTTCGAGCATCGTGATTGCCAATCCTAAAACCAGGGAGCGGTTCAATCGGGTCCTGGAGAGAAACAGCATCGGTTTTCAGAATCCCTTGAGTATTGTAGCGGTGGAAGCGGCCTACCGCCATGGAGAAGAATGGCTCGAGGACCTTTTGCGGTATCTTGAAGGCAATATCATGACCATTAAGGATTTCTTGAGCAGGGAACTGCCCGAGGCAAAACTTGTGGAACCGGAGGGCACCTATCTGGCCTGGATTGATTTGAGTGCCTATGAGAGCGACGGCATGAAACTGGAAAAAACCATGGCACAGGCGGGGGGCGTGGCCCTGGATGGCGGTTCCTGGTTCGGACCTTCAGGAAACGGTTTTCTCAGATTGAATTTCGCCTGTTCGAGAAGTATGCTCCTGGAAGGCTTGAAGGGGATCAAGAAGGGCGTTGAAGCATTGAAATAATCAAGGGGTGGTGAAACTATGAAATACACGGTCAGTTCCTGGGTATTTGAAAAAATACCGCAGGTTCAATTCGGTATCATTGTTGCCAGGGGTTTGAAGAATTCTCAGTCAACAGAGTCCGATGAAAAGGCTCTCAGAGAGGGGGAAAGGCTTGTCAGGGAGAGGATTCCCCTGGAAGAATTGAAGACCCATCCGAGAATCAAGGACTACAGGGATGCTCTGGCAGGAGTTGAAATCAATCCCAACAAGTATCAGAATTCCGTAGAGGCCATGACCAAGCGGGTGATCAAGGGGAATAATCTCCCCCTGATCAATGCCCTGGTGGACCGCTGCAACGGGATATCCCTCAAGTATGTCATTTCCCTTGGGGGACATGATCTGAAGGATATTCATGCAGATTTGTCAGTGCGTCTGTCCCGGGAGGGAGACCGTTATCTCCCCTTTGGTGAAAAGGACTTTGAAGAGGTCCCTCCGGGAGAGCTGGTCTTCATCAGCGGCAATGAGGTCCAGACCCGGCAGTGGCTCTGGCGGCAGAGTGAACTGGGAAAAATGACCCTTGACACCAAAGATGTGTTTTTTCAGCTGGTCGGCTTCGAGGGGGAGCACCACGCTGACTTTCTCAAGGCTGTCGCAGAGGTAGAGAATCTTGTCACAGAAAGGTTTTCCGGGACCTGTGAAACCTATATTGTGAACAGAGAAAGACCACAGATTGACTTTTAAGGGGTGACGCGATGTTTCGTGAAATGAGGCGAAAAGACAAGCAGATGGCCCCTGAAAGCGCCAGGGCATTGCTGAAAAACCAGTGCTATGGAATTTTAAGCGTCATGGGTGAGGAGGGGTATCCCTATGGGGTGCCTGTCAACTATGTCTATTTTGAGGACGCTATTATTTTTCATTCGGCCCTTTCAGGACACAAGATCCAGGGGATTCAGTCCTATCCCAGGGTTTCCTTTACGGTGGTGGGTGAGAACAAGGTCAATGCCAGGCAGCTCAGCACCGAGTACGAGAGCGTTGTGATCTTCGGCGAGGCCGTCATTCTCGAAGGAGAGGAAAAGCAGCGTGCCCTGCTGGCCTTTGGGGAACATTTTGCATCGGACTTCATGGCCATTGTCCATCAGGCGGTCAAAAAAGAGTTCAGTATCACCCAGATGGTCCGGATCGACATCCATCATCTGACGGGGAAAAAAGCCCTAGAATAATCACCTGATACCAGGGGGAGTCACAGTGGATCTGATCAATAGAATTGGAGATAAGCACCTGGAAAGACTCAAACCCCTTGCAGACCGGATGAAGCCTGACACCCTTGAGGATATCCTGGGTCAGGATCATCTGCTGGGCGAGGGAAAAATGCTCAGAAGAAGTATCGAGGCGGACCGGCTGTCCTCGATGATTTTCCACGGGCCGCCGGGAACGGGGAAAACATCTCTCGCCCAGTTGGTTTCAAAGGTGACCCAGAGTCACTTCATCACCATCAATGCGGTGAATTCCGGCATCAAGGATATCAAGGCCATGGTGTCAAAGGCCAGGGAACTCCTGGATTTTCATCAGGTGAGAACCGTGGTTTTTATTGATGAAATTCACAGGTTCAACAAGATTCAGCAGGATGCGCTGCTGCCCTATGTCGAACAGGGCATTGTCATCCTGATTGGTGCCACCACCGAAAATCCCTATTTTGAAGTCAATCCCGCACTGTTGTCCCGGTGTTTGATTTTTGAGCTCAAACCCCTGGCAGAGGCGGATATCATTCGCATCCTGAAAAGAAGTCTCCAAGAGGACAAGGTTTTAAAGGAGCAGGCGATTGTGGTGACGGAGGAGGCTTTTGGATTTCTGGCGAACCGGTCTTCAGGAGATGGCAGAAGAGCCTTGAATGCCCTGGAACTGGGCATTCTAAGCACCCAGCCCCAGGAGGGAAAAATCATTATCAATGAGGCGGCTGCGGCGGAATGCATCCAGAAAAAGGTGCTCCACTACGACAAAAGCGGAGACAACCATTACGATGTGATTTCTGCTTTCATCAAAAGCATGAGAGGCTCTGACCCGGACGCCACTTTGCACTATCTGGCACGGATGATTGGCGCAGGAGAAGATCCGAAATTCATTGCCAGGCGCATCATAATCGCTGCCAGCGAGGATGTCGGCCTGGCCAACCCCAGGGCCCTCGAAGTGGCGGTAGCGGCCTTCACGGCTGTCAATTTTGTGGGCATGCCGGAGGGGAGGATTATTCTCGCCGAGGCCGCCCTGTACAATGCCCTGAGTCCCAAATCCAACAGCGCCTATCTCGGAATTGATGCGGCCCTTGGAGACCTTGAAAATATCCAGGCCGGGGTACCGGCCCACCTGGAGGATGCCACAAAAAAAGGTTTTAAAAAAACTTCTGAGCCCTACAGATATCCCCATGACCATCCCCTGGGCTATGTCCGGCAGGATTATCTGCCTGAGGGGCTCAGGGACAAGGTCTACTACAGAGCCAAAAAACTCGGGGAGGAGAGCCGGCTCAACGAACTCATTGAAAAAATCAAGGCGTATAAAGAATAAAAAATCCGAAGAGGATGACCTCTTCGGATTTTTCTTATTTGACCTTGAATATCCAGCCCTCGGGAGCCTCGATTTCTCCAAACTGCATGCCGGTCAGGGTTTCGTAGAGTTTTCTGGTCACGGGACCGACCTCGGTTTCGGAATGGAAAACGTGGAGATTACCCTTGTAAGATATGCCGCCGATGGGGGTTATGACCGCCGCCGTGCCACAGGCCCCTGCTTCCTTGAATCTGTCGAGCTCATCAATCAATACATCCTCCTCGGACACCTTCATCCCCAGGTGGTTTTGAGCCAGATGAATCAAAGAGAATTTTGTAATGCTTGGCAGGATGGAGGGTGATGTCGGTGTGACAAACACATCATCCTTGGTAATGCCGAAGAAGTTGGCGGCCCCAACCTCCTCAATTTTGGTGTGGGTCAAAGGGTCCAGATAGATGGCATCGGCAAAACCGCGCTGGGCGGCTTCCTGATGGGAAAGCAGGCTGGCGGCGTAGTTGCCGCCGACTTTGGCTGCGCCGGTGCCGTAGGGTGCGGCCCGGTCGTATTTTGAAACCTCGAAATTCACCGGACTCAGTCCTCCCTTGAAATAGGGACCTACGGGGAGACAGAAGACACCGAACAGATATTTCGGGGCCGGTTTGACGCCGATATTGTTCCCGATGCCGATGAGATAGGGTCTGAGATACAGGGTTGCCCCGGTTCCGTAGGGAGGGACATAGTCTTCATTGGCTTTGACTACCTGCATGACGGCATCGATGAATTTTTCCTCTGGCACCTCGGGCATCAGAATTCTTGCGGCACTGTTGGCCATGCGTTTGGCATTTTCATCCACTCGGAAAAGCTGGATTGATCCGTCCTTGGTTCGATAGGCTTTGAGGCCTTCGAAGCACTGCTGACCGTAGTGAATGGCTGTCGAGGCCTGGGAAATACTGATGCGGTCATCCGTTACCAGCTGCCCCTTGTCCCAGCTGCCGTTTTCCCAGTAGGAGACATAGCTGAAGTCAGTTTTCATATAATCAAATCCCAGTTTGCTCCAGTCGATTGATACTTTACTCATTAACTGTCACCCTCCTTTTTTTTTCATTATATCACTCCTGAGGTCATTTGAAAAAAAATAAAATATTCTAAATATTTCAAACTAAAGGTATAATGAAGACGACCCATAAGGAGGATGCCTATGCAAATCATCGAGGTGGACACTCACAAAGCCCTCAGGGAGTTTGTGAAATTCCCCTACCGGCTGTACCGGGACAATCCCCATTATGTACCGGGTATCATAAGAGACGAAATGATGAACTTCAATCCCAGGAAAAATCCGGCCTATGGATTCTGTGAAGCCAAGCTGTTTCTTGCCGTGGAAAACAGTGAGGTTGTCGGCCGTGTCGCTGCAATCATCAACCACAAGGCCATCGAGAAATTCAAGGATCAGCGGGGACGATTCGGTTATATTGACGCCATTGACGATTTCGAGGTTTTCAGGGCTCTGATGGAGGCGGTGGAGGAATATCTTCGCTCAAAGGGAATTGAAATCATTCAGGGCCCCCTGGGTTTCACTGACCTCGACGAAGAGGGCATGCTCATTGATGGCTTCGATGAAACCGGCACCATGACAACCCTTTACAACCATGCGTATTATCCTGAGTATGTTCAGCGCCTCGGATATACCCTGGATGTCACCTGGTACGAATATGAAATCAGTATTCCAGACAGGGTGGACCCAAGACTGGAGACTCTGGGGGAGCATTTAAAAAAGAAATACCATCTCAGGGTTCTTGAAGCGCGGGGGACCAGAGACTTCCTGCCGTATATCGAGGATATTTTTCGATTGATCAATGTCTGCTACAGGGATTTGTACAATATCACTGAAATCTCCGAGGACCAGATGGTCTATTACAAGAACAAATTTTTTTCTTTGGTCCAGCCGGATTTCATCCGTCTGATTCTTGATGAAAGGGATTCTCTGGTGGCCTTTGGCATCGGATTTCCCTCCCTGGTCAAGCCGCTTCAAAAAAACCGGGGGCGTCTTTTCCCCCTGGGCCTGTTCAGGATTCTCAGAGCCTTCAAGGTCAATGACCGGGTCGAGCTGGCTCTGATAGCCGTGGATCCTATATTCCAGGGGAAGGGGATACCGGCAATCATTTTCACTGAATTCATGAAATCCTTTGTCAAGAATCACATCCGATACGGTGATCTCAACCCTCAGCTTGAGGACAATCACAAGGTGAGAAACCACTGGAACAAATTTGAACACCGACAACATAAAAAACGAGCCAGCTACAAAAAACTGCTTTAAACCGGCAGTTTTTTTTATTGAGGATTGACAGGCCTGAGGGTATCCCTTATACTAAGTGCAGAAATACTATATGCGTTATGCACATAGAGGAGGAGACAGGGTGAAAAAAGAAGGATTTTTTTGTGCCTCCAAGCATCATAAAACCGAAAAATTTCTGGAGGTTGCGATTCTAGTGGTGCTTTTCGACAAGGAAAACTACGGCTATGGCATATCGGAGACCTTGAAGGAGATGGGTTATGAAGAAGAAAGCTTCAATACCAGCACCCTCTATCGCAGTCTTCGAAGGATGGAACAACAAGGCCTGGTGACCTCTGACTGGCGGGAATCCCATCAAGGTCCCAGAAAAAGAGTCTACAGCATAGCAGAAGCCGGCAGGGTAGAACTGGAAAACTGGATACAGGTTTTGAAAAGAAGAAGGAATATGATTGACGGAGTAATCCATCGATTCGATGGACTTGCCCGGTCAATGAAAGAAGGGGAATGATATGACGACACTTGTAGTCATCTACACACTGGTTTTGGCGGGAGGGGCCGCCTCCTTGATTAAAAGCCCACAAAAAACAAAGAGAGCTTTTATGGTGGCCAAAAAATCACTGCTGAAATCGATGCCGAGTCTTTTGACGGTTATCGGCATTGTCGGTCTGACCCTGGGGATTCTCTCACCTGAGATAATTGAAAGTCTTCTCGGTGCTGAGGCGGGATTTTTTGCTACAATCCTGGCGGCGGTCATCGGAGCCATCACCCTCATTCCCTCCATTGTCGCCTTTCCCCTGGCGGGTTCACTGCTGAGAAGCGGCGCCACGGTGATGACCATCACCGCATTTATCACGACCCTGGTCATGGTGGGGGTGGTGACCTTTCCCCTGGAATCCAAGGTTTTCGGCAAAAAGTTTGCCCTGCTGAGAAATGGACTGAGTTTTGTCGGCGCTTTGATTATAGCAGCAATAATGGGAGGGGTATTATCATGAAGGCCTTTAAAGTTCCCATCGGCATTCTCGCTGTTTATATCCTTTTAAGCCTGACCCTGCCGGATATGGCCCTGAGTTCAGGGAAAATCGCCGCCTCCTATTTCAAAGAAATGGCGCTGATCATGCCCCCGGTATTTCTTCTGATGGGTCTTTCGGAGGTGTGGATAACCAAGGATGCCATCCGGAAATGGCTGGGGAAAGGAGCTGGAGCAAAAGGAACCCTTTTTGCCTTGGTTTTCGGCACCCTCCCCACGGGTCCCTTGTACATTGCCTTTCCCCTGGCGGCCTCTCTTCTTCGCAAGGAGGCGAGTATTCACAACATGGTGGTGTTCCTGGGCGCCTGGGCGGCCCTGAAGATACCCCAGCTGCTGGTGGAAACTGAATTTCTGGGGCTGGAGTTCACGGCCCTGCGATTTGTCACCACCCTGGGTATTCTGCTCCTCATGGGGGTCGCCATGGAGTATTTTCTCAAAAACGAGAAAAATCCCGGCTGGATGCAGGAAGTGGAACTGCCCATGAAGCAAAAATAAAAAGACTGCAAAAAATATGAAAGTGGGACTTCCAGATTCTTTGGAAGTCCCACTTTTAGGTCGCTAGAGCCGGTAAACCCGCTGGGTTCCCTCTATGGCTGTCAAGTCATCTAGCAGGTCCTGGGTTACCGGGGTGTCGAGATCGACAATGGCATAGCCGCAGCTTCCCCGGGTTTTATTGATCATATCGACAATTTTGTACTGGTGCTTCTCGAGGACTTCAGAAATATGGCCGATGATATTGCTGGCATCCCGGCTCATCACCGTGACCCTGTGGGTTCCCGGGGTCCGGGGAAGGGAACAGTTGGGGAAATTCACTGAATTGACGATATTGCCGTTTTCCAGAAAGTCCTTGAGCTGCTCCACTGCCATGACGGCACTGTTGTCTTCGGATTCCGGGGTAGACGCTCCCAAATGAGGAATGGGAACCACCTTTTCATTCCGGTTGAGGGTCGCGTTGGGGAAATCCGTGACATAGCGTCCAACCTTGCCACTGTTGAGGGCCTCGATGATATCCTCATCCTTGACAAGACCGCCCCGGGCATTGTTAATGATTTTTACGCCATCCTTCATTTTGCTGAAGGCCTCTTTATTGAACATTTCCCTGGTTTCATCCATGAGGGGGACATGGAGGCTGATATAGTCGGATTCCCTGAGAACGGAATCCAGGGACGGGTGGTACTGGACATCCCAGGAAAGCCCCAGGGCTCTTTCAAGGGAGAGGAAGGGATCGTATCCGACAACCTTCATTCCCAGTTTAATCCCCATATTGGCCACCTCGACGCCTACGGCACCCAGTCCCACCACGCCCAGGGTTTTTCCCTTGAGCTCAGGTCCGGCATAATTCTTTTTACCTTTTTCTACCTGGCTTTCAACATCTCCAGTGAGACTCCTCGACCAGGCGACGCCTTCACAGATTTTTCTGGAACTGATCAGCATGCCCAGCAGGGTGAGTTCCTTGACCCCGTTGGCATTGGCCCCCGGGGCGTTGAAAACAACGATTCCCTTGTGGCAGCACGCCTCGACGGGAATATTGTTGACTCCCGCTCCGGCCCTGGCAATGGCCTTCAGATTCTGTGGAAACTCGACCTTCTTCAGGTCGTAGCTTCTGAGCACAATGCCGTCTGCAGAATCAAGGGCCTCCTTTTTGAGATGATACTTTTGTGGGTCAAGCAGAGAAAGACCCGACTCTGCTATGGTGTTAAAAATCGAAATCTCATACATTGGCAGTCCTCCTTGTGATTAAGGCTATGGTATCAAAAAAGAAGAGTGATTTCAATCGCGATTGTTTTTCCATGACCCCACCCAGGCCTTCTTCAACTTCAGAAAAAGCCCCGGAAGAAGGGTGTTTGTCTTGGATTATTCTGCCTATAAGTGGTAAGATTGGAGAGGATGGACTAAAAGACAAGAATACATTGAAAGGGTAATGGCCGCCTGGGTTCCATGGCGGTTATACAGGGTGAAAAGAATGATTGACAAACAAGCACTCAAGGGGAACTTGCTTCTGCTGCTGACGGCGATAATCTGGGGCAGTGCCTTTGTGGCCCAGCGGGTGGGTGCCCAGAATATGGGAAGCTTCACCTTCAATGGCATCAGATTTCTCCTGGGAGCACTTTTTTTGATACCCATCATGAAGCACTACCACTACAAGAAAACCGATGCCTCTTTGAAAATGGCGGTCAGGTCCAGTTTGTCTCCAGGGATTCTGCTGGGAGCGGTGCTCTTTATCGCCGCCTCCCTGCAACAGGTGGGCATGATCTACACCACAGCGGGAAAGGCGGCTTTCATAACGGGTATGTACATCATTTTCGTGCCCCTGGCCGGCATATTCTTCAAGCATCCGGTGACCTTCAAAACCATTTTCAGTGCCGTGCTGGCCTTGATCGGACTGTACCTGCTCACGGTCAGTGACACGATGACCATCAATATCGGCGACGTCTACCAGTTGATTGGCGCCTTTTTCTGGACGAGTCACATTCTTCTGATTGATTACTTTGTCAAAGGCCACGACGCCTTGAAGCTGTCTGTCATCCAGTTTTCTACCACGGCGGTCCTGAGTCTCGTGGTGGGGACCCTCTTTGAAGAAACCACCCTGCCAATGCTTCAAAGTACGGTGATTCCGATTCTCTACGGGGGGCTGCTTTCCGTAGGGGTGGCCTACACGCTGCAGATTGTCGCCCAGAAATTTGCGAAGCCTTCCCATGCGGCCATCATCCTGAGCCTGGAGGCAGTCTTTGGCGTTTTGGCCGGGGTGCTGCTGCTCGGAGAGATTCTGACAAACAGGGGTCTTGCGGGAATCATTCTGATGTTTTGCGGCATGATGGTTTCCCAGATGCAGTTTTCAATGAAAAAATCCTGATTATTCAGGATTTTTTTTTGTGAAGAATCTGGAGCATGATATCGACTATCTGCGGATCAAACTGAGTGCCGGAATGGTTTTTCAGTTCCTCGGCGGCGGACTCATCGTCAAGGGCGGTGCGATAGCTGCGGTCAGAGGTCATGGCTTCAAAGCTGTCCGCCACTGAGATGATTCGGGACTCCAGGGGGATTTGTTCACCCCTGAGCCCTTCGGGGTATCCCCCGCCATCATAGTGTTCGTGATGATATCGGATAATGGTGGCCAGGGGCTTCAACACAAGATTGTCCTCCAGGGCATCGGCTCCCAGTGTCGGATGCTCTTTGATTTTCTCGTATTCCGCCTCGGTGAGGGGCCCCTTTTTATTGAGAATAACGGGATTGATATGCAGCTTGCCGATGTCATGCAAAAGAGCCGCCCAGTAAATATTTTCTCTTGCCGGGGTGGAGAGTCCCATATACTGGGCCAGCCGGCTGGAGAGCTCGGCGACCTCAACGGAATGTCCCTTGGTATAGGGATCGTGGATTTCTAGAAATTTGATCAGGGAACGGACAATCTCCTCGGTAAATTCATTTTGAAGGGCCTTGAGATTGTGGTGAGTGTAGTAGAACTGGAGCAGGGCGCGGTAGGCTTCCGCTTTTTTGAGCACAGAATCGGTGAAGTGAAAGGGACTGTTTTTAAGAAGGTCCAGACTGACTCCGATTTTCATGTCCTGGGTGGTCTCAATCTGGAAAACCAAGGTTTCACGGATACCGGAGGACTGTGCTTCATACAGGGCGCGTTTTTCCGGGGACAGCTCAAGGTCCTTCAGCCGCTGATTGATCTCGTGGATGACCTGCACGCTGCCGTTGGGCAGTTCAAAGGCTTTTCTCGGGAGGCCCAGTTGATTGAGAGCCTCCAGATCATAGCCTTTGCCGGTGAGGAATCGGACCTTCCCCTCATCAAAGGTATAGAGGGTGCCCCGCTGGGCCCTGGGAATCAGGGTCATGAGCCTTTTGAAAATGCCAGTGAGAAATTCCTTTTCTCCGTTGTCCTTGCCCGCCATGATAAACTCCCCATAGGTATTGAAGTCTTCAAGGACATCGGACAGGGAAAGATTTTCCATGGACAGCCGGCGGTTGAGTCTTTCAAGTTCTTTACTGTAATTCTGGACCTTCACTTCCTGTTCGTAAAGGAGTCGCCTGACTTTCAGATGGAAGTGACTGATCATCACACTCAGAGTCATGACCAGCAGATAACTCATGAAATAAGGGAAGAAGGGCAGCCGGCTCTGTCCGTAAATGCTCAGAGAAACCAGGGCCAGGGAGCCGAGGTGCAGGATAAAGGAGGTCCTGGGTTGGAGGTAGACCATGGCGGAGAAGGCGAACAAAATGGCGACCAGGGGAATATGGGCGCTCAGCGTTTCCGGTGAGAGGGAAATTCTGGCGATGCCCCAGATGACCAGAAGGCCATACAAAACAGACGCAGAGATGGCACCGGTTCCAATCCGGGCATGGAACCGGTAGTAGATTGCCAGAACAATCATCAGCGCTCCCAGCAGCAGCAGCTGTTTTGCCTCAGACCTCAAGAAGAGGGCCAGGACCATAAAACCCAGAATTACAAAAATTGAATAGGGCAGACCTCTTTGGAAGAGCTTTCGATTCTCTTCCCGTATGTGTTCGTAGAAGGGTTCCATCATAAATCCTCATTTCTATGTAGTGGCTTAATTTCACTATACCATAAAATGGGTTTTATGAGACCTGGAAATCAGTTGCATTCAGAAATTTGATGGTTAAAAAAAACAGCCTCAAGAGGCCGTTTAAATATTTTCAAGGAAGGCTTTCGCACCGTTGATGAGTTCGTCCATAACTTCCTTGACGCTTTGAATCCTGGTAATCTCGTAGGCCTTTGCACCGGCAAAGGCATAGCCCCTTGAGAAGTTGCCCTCCTGTGCGCTGATCAGGGCATCGGCGATGCAGTAGGGGGCGCTTTTGGGATCACAGGGCTTGAGGCAGTTGGCCAGACACTTGAAGGGAGGATTGGTGCGGGCAAAAACCTGTTCCAGGAAGGGACTCATCACCGCTCTTCCGGGCATGCCCACAGGGGACTCGATGAGGGCGATGTCCTCTGGTTTCGCATCAAGGTAGGATTGCTTGAAGGCTTCAGAAGCATCACATTCCCTGGTTGCGACGAAGCGGGTCCCCACCTGCACCCCCGTGGCGCCCAGGGCGATGATTCTTCCCATGGCTTCTCCGGAGGAGATGCCCCCTCCCGCAATGACAGGAATTTTCCTTCCGTAGCGCTCTTCAAAGGGTCGTATGGCTTCCAGAACGTCTCCGAGAATGTTTTCCAGGGTGACCTCGGGATTTTCCAGGTCACTCAGACTGAAGCCCAGATGGCCTCCAGCCAGGGGGCCTTCGAGGACAATGGCATCCGGCAGGAGGCCAAAGCGCTTGTCCCAGGTTTTGCAGATAACCCTGGCGGTCCTTCCCGATGAGACAATGGGGACGGCACTTGTGTCCGTTCCCTGGGTCAGCAGGGGCAGGTTGAGGGGGAGTCCCGCACCGGAAAAAATGATATCCGCCCCTGCAGCGACGGCCGTTTTGACATATTCTTCAAAATTGTTGACGGCTACCATGATATTGACGCCGATGACGCCGTTTTTCGAAATGCGTTTGGCCTCCTCAATGTGTCGCTTCAGGGCCCGGTGATTGGCGGCAAGCTTGTTTTTCAGATAATCCGGTTCTTTGAATCCGATTTCCACACCGGAAATGACCCCGATGCCACCATTGAGGGCCACATGACCCGCAAGAGAGGAAAGGGAGATTCCTACTCCCATGCCCCCCTGGACAATGGGGACCTTGGCCGTGACTTTTCCGATGGTAAGAACAGGTAGGTTCATAGGCACCTCCAAATATTTAGTACCAAGTGTTAATACATGGTATTATTATACACCGTATTCTGATTTTAGCAAAGAGTTTTTCAGTTTGACACCTTGATTCCGGGATTATTTCAGCAACCGGCAAAGGCACTTGATAAAGGGATAATACAAAAAGAAATAAAATGGATTATTAAGTGTTTGAATAACCCGTAATGAGGTAAGAATAGGCCGAGGTGATAGTCATGAAATCCTTTGGCCAGACCGTCAAGAGCCTAAGAAATGAAAGAGGACTCAGTCAACATCAGCTGGCCCAGTCTCTGGGGGTGGCCCAGACCACCATTGCCAATTATGAAACCGACAAGCGGTTTCCCAACCACCAGCTGCTTGTCCGCATGGCGGAATCCTTTGACACTTCCGTAGATTATCTCCTGGGAAGAGTGACTGAAAAAGAAAGCACTGTCAAGATCTATGAAGGGCTGGATGAGAAGACTCTTGAACCGGTCTATCAGGAGGTGGCGCAAAAATATCTCGGCTACCTCATGGACAGCAAAAAATATGCGGCCCTCAACCTGGTCCGGCGGGAGCTGGGAAAGGGACTCGACCCCAGAAGCTTTTACGACAAGGTTTTCATGCAGACCCAGCGCCGGATCGGCAGAATGTGGGAGCGCAATGAAATCAACGTGGCCAGGGAGCATTACATTACCAATGTCACCCAGACCGCCATTGCCAGTCTGTTCACCCATCTGTCGGAGACCGTTGAATGCGACAGGGTGGCGGTAACCCTGGCGGTCAACGGCGACCCCCATACCGTCGGAGCCCAAATGATGAGCGATTTGTTGGCCTTCGAGGGGTGGAACACTCATTTTCTGGGGGGGAATGTTCCCACGGACCAGCTGATAGAAACCCTTGTGGAGCTCAAGGCCGGGGTCCTGGTGCTCACCCTCACTCTTTCCCAGTATATGGAAACCCTGGAAAACACAATGTACGCCCTGAGAAAGGAGCCGCAGCTCAAGTCCCTGAAAATCATTATCGGGGGCAGGGCTCTGGACAAGCAGCCGGAAGCCTGGCGGCAATTGGGAGCCGACGGCTATGGAAGCAGCTTCGAGGAGGCAGTCCGCCTCGTCAAAGAGATGCGCTAGAAAGGATGAAAAGTTATGGATGAGAAAAGGGACGTTCCTGAATTGAAAATCAAAGAAAATTTCATCGGCAGGCTTGCCAGGTTGTTTATTGATAAATTTCAAATGACGGTTTTAATCATTATTCTGATTATGGCTCTGGGTGTCAGCGGTCTTGTATTCCTGCCCAAGGAGTCTCTGCCGGAAATCAACTTTGCGACGATATTCATACAGACCACCTATCCAGGGGCGAGTCCGGAGGATGTGGAAGCCCTTGTGACGGATCCCATCGAGAACAAACTCAGTAGCATCGACAATGTGGATGAGATTGTTTCGGAATCGAATTTCGGGTTTTCAACGGTTACGGTGAGCTTTGAAGACGGTGTGGATGTCGAGCGCAAGAAACTGGAAATTGACAATAAAATCGCTGAAATCAATTTTCCGGAGGGGGTGTTGAAGTCCCAGACAAGTGCCTTCAACTCGTCGGACATTCCCCTGATGGAAATCACCCTGGCGGGAAATTATTCTCCTTTTGAACTGACAAATATCGCTGAAGGCATCCAGGCGGAGATTGAAAGGGTGTCAGGTGTTGACGAGGTTGAAATCTTCGGCACCCTTGACAAAGAAATCCACGTGATTCTCAACCAGACCAAAATGATGGCCTACGGCATCACCGCTGAACAGGTGAAACAATCACTTCAGGGACTCAATGTGGGCCTGCCGGTGGGGGAGGCCAATCTCAACGGCATCCGATACAATCTCAGAGTCGATGAGTCCTTCAGCAATATAGAGGCCATTGAAATGGCCATGATTCCCACCAACACCGCAGACAATGTCTTTGTCCGGGACATCGCCACGGTCAGGGAATCCAGCGAAACCGTCCGGGAATACAACCGGACCTTTGTCAGGGAGCTGAGTACCGAGGTCTATCCCTCACTGCTGGTTTCAGTAAAACGTCAGGCCGGGAGCGACGTGGTCGGGACTTCTGAAACCATCAAAAATTTCTTCAGCACCGGAAGGGGCGTCTTTTTTCCGGAGGACCTGCAGGTGGATATCACCAATGACCTGGCCGTCAATGTCAACAATGACCTGGCAAAAATACAGGAAAGCGCTGTTTCCGGACTTATCGTGGTCATTATCGTTCTTTTTTTGTTTATCGGTTTCAGGGAGTCCATGATTGTCTCCATATCCATACCGCTGTCACTCCTGCTGACCCTGGGCATCCTCAGTGTGGCGGGAATTACCCTGAACACCTTCGCTGTCCTGGGTCTGATAGTATCCCTGGGCCTGTTGGTGGACAACTCCATCATCGCCATGGAGAATATCGACCGGGTGAGAAGGCTTGGCCTTGAGCCCAGGGAGGCAGCCGTGGTGGGAATCAACCAGGTGGGTTTCCCCATCCTCGCCGCCACCCTGACCACCATCGCCGCTTTTTTCCCCCTGGCCATCCTGCCGGGAATCATCGGCGCCTTTGTCAACACCATTCCACGAACCATCATTATCACACTAGTGGCTTCCTTTGTGGTGTCGGTTACAATCATTCCTGCCATCTATCAGCGGATTGTCAAGGGTGAGGTGCGGTTTGAAAGCAAGATTCACGAGGCCTACATAAAAATTTTCGGCGTGGTTCTGGTCTCCGGTCTGAGTTTCTACGCCTTCAGCAATGAATACAATTACCTGATTGCTGTCATTGCCGCCATTTTCTTCGGGATATTCATGGTATACAAATTCTTTTTCACCCCAGAAGGAACCATTGATGACAGTGGTGTCATGAACCGTTACAGAAGCTTCATCGCGGCCCTGCTCGATTCCAGGAAAAGAACCCTTGCCGCACTGGTTGCCGGAGGGATTGTATTTGTCGCCAGTGTGGCCCTCATTCCCGCCGGTGTTGTCAAAATCGCCTTCTTCCCGGAGAACGAACCCACCTCGGTGAATATTATCGTGGATACGCCGGGAGGAACCACCCTGGAGGATACCGCCGCCATTGTGGCAGAGGTGGAAGACTATCTCAGGGAAAACACCGCCGTGGAATCCTTTAATGCCACCATAGGCGGAGCAGAGCTCGACCGGGCGAGAATCAGTGCGGTTTTCGCACCAAAAAAGGAGCGCAATTCCCTTTCGGGATTTCTCCTTGCCGAAGAGATACTCGACAATATCACAACCATTCCCGGAGCTGATATTTTTGTGGATTCCGTGGCCAGCGGCGGCCCTCCCGTGGGCAAGCCCATCGGCATTGAGCTTATCGGGGACGACCTGGAATCTCTGAACCGGGTGTCAAAGGACTACCAGGCGATTCTTGAGGACATTGAAGGCGTCTACAACATTGAATCCACCTCGGAGGACGGAGCACCCCAGATTCTCATTGATGTCCAGGAAACCAAGGCACAGATGCTTGGACTCAGCGTTCTGGACATCTCCAATCAACTCAGAACGCAGATTGACGGGCTCGAAGCCACCATCCTGAGGGATCAACGGGAGGAAATCGCAGTGGTTTTGAAGTTCAATGAGGGGGGCATCGAAGATGTCAATGCCATCAGTGCCCTGTTTGTGACAACCCGGAATGCAGAAATGATACCAATCGAAAATGTGGCCAGCATCCGGGAAGTCAGCGGTCTCAATTCCATTCGACATGCCAACGGGGAGAGGACCATAACCATTGAGGCCGATTTGCGACAGGGATACAATATCAACGATTTTCAAAGGGTATTTGATGAAAAAACCGACCAGTATGTCATGCCCCCGGGGGTGAGTCTGCTGTTTGGCGGTGATGTGGCGGGGATTCAGGAAAATTTCGGGATACTGGCTCAGAGTATGATTCTGGCGGTTTTCCTGGTCTTCATCATTCTGACCCTGCAGTTTGATTCCATTCTTCAGCCCTTTGCCATCCTGCTGACAGTCCCCATGGCACTGGTAGGGGTGATTCTGGGACTCGGTGTCACAGGCAATGAGTTCGGATTCTATGCCTTCATGGGCCTTATCGCCCTGGTGGGGATTGCCGTCAATGA
>LQBE01000040.1:66885-72985 GCA_002029975.1 delta proteobacterium ML8_F1
TGGATTCACACTGGTCTTCGGTCTTCTTGTGACAACGGTTTTGACCCTGGTGTATATTCCCATCATGTACGGCGGCATAGAAGGATACAAGATTAAGAAACGAGGTGAATCACATGTATAAATGGTTATGGCTTCCTCTGGCGGCGGCACTGGTTTTCACCGGCTGCACCGGCGGCACCGATGACGAAGTGGTTGAACCGACGGTTCCGGTAATGACCCTGGGCGTCACCCGGGAGCCTGTGGTGGAGAAATTTCTTTCCATTGGAGAAATCAATGCAGAGGATTTCTTTGATGTCCTGAGCGGCGGCATGGGTGAAGTCAGGGACATCAATTTTCAAACCGGAGATTTCGTGAACAAGGGAGAGGTGCTCTTCAGTCTGGACACCGAAGATTTTCAGAGCAGTCTGAGTCTGACGGAGAGCCAGCTTAGAACCCAGAGGGACAATCTCTACACCCAGCTTGTCGATGCGAGAACCCTCTTCGAGAGCCAGACGGCCCTTTACGAAATCGGCGCTGTTTCAAAGGCGGAATACGATGCGTCGCGGTCCAATCTGAGCCAATTGAATCAACGGTATCTTGATGCCCGCAATGCCTATGACAATCAGGTCAATCTCAGGGAACAGGATCTTGAGGACCGATTTATCAAAAGTCCCATTGACGGTGTTGTGGCGGCAGTATTTATTTCCGAGAGCCAAAGGGTCAGCAATGACCTGGCCATGCAGATCATTTCCTCGGAGAATCGCATAGCCGTCACCCGGGTGACCTCTGCGCAGCTCGACCGTCTGAAAAAGGGAATGGAGGCCCTGGTCTATCCTGAGGGAAATACCAGTGCTTTGATTCCGGGGGAAATCATCAGCATCAACAATATCCCCTCAAGCAATGCGGGACTCTATGAAGTCACGGTTTCTCTCGAAGAGAATGCCGTCAGAACCTGGCCCGGGGAATATGCTGAAATTGAAATTGTAGTGGACCGGCGAAATGCTCTGGTGGTTCCCAAAAAAGCCGTGCTGAGCCGGGATGAGGATCCCCACGTATTTATTGTTGAAGGAGATCGTGCCCGCAGGATGCCGGTGACCCTCGGCATCACCAGCGGTGAGAATATTGAAATCATCGCGGGGATAGACCTCGGCGACGAGATAGTGATTTCGGGGCAGACTTTCCTCAAGGACGGCAATAAAATTTCAATCAATCAATAACACAAGGCCGCCGGGAGGCGGCTTTGTGTTTGAGATGGTGTTTCCGGGCTCAAATGGGGTAATATTTCTATGGAGGTGGACACCATGACGGGTTCTAAGGATCCCATCCTCAAGCACTATCTCAGCCTTGACCGGAAGCGCTTTCTGGAGGACCCCTCAATTTATCGGGCAGTGGACGCCCCTTTGCCCATCGGGTATGGCCAGACCCTTTCCCAGCCCTCGCTGGTGCTGCACATGACCCGGCTGCTTGACCTGAAGCCCCATCACCGGGTGCTGGAAATCGGTACGGGCAGTGGATACCAAAGCGCCATGATAGCGCCCTTTGTCAAGACCCTGTATACGGTGGAAGTCATCGAGGCCCTTTACCACGGCGCCAAGTGCCGGCTCAGGGCCATGGGGTATGACAATATCGAGTTCAGATTGGGGGACGGGAAGGCGGGGTGGCCGGAGGCCGCGCCTTTTGACCGCATCATAGTCACCGCAGCCCCTGGCAGGATTCCCCAGGCGCTTTTGGAGCAGCTGGGCCCCCGGGGTCGGATGGTTGTCCCCGTGGGAGATTTCCTTCAGTATCTCACGGTAGTGGAAAAGGATGCCGGGGGAGGACTCAGGGTTACCCGGGACATGGCAGTTCGCTTTGTCCCCCTGGTCTGAAGCGCTTTTTCCCTCCGAATCCCACAGGCGGCAAAAAGCCAGCCGGCAGAAACAGCCGGCTGGCTTAGACATTGAAACGGAAATGAATGATATCCCCGTCTTTTACAACATAATCCTTTCCCTCGGACCGGATGAGGCCCTTTTCCCGGGCCTTGACCATGGAGCCCTGGGCAATCAAATCATCATAGTGGATGGTTTCCGCCCGGATGAACCCCCGTTCAATGTCGGAGTGGATTTTCCCCGCTGCTTCCGGAGCCTTGGTGCCCCGTTGGATGGTCCAGGCCCTGACCTCCGGTTCACCGGCAGTTAGAAAACTGATCAGGTCCAGAAGATGGTAGCCGGCTCTGACCAGTTGGTCGAGTCCGGATTCCTCGAGGCCGACGTCCTTTAAAAACTCCCGGCGGTCCCCTTCATCGAGTTCAGAAATCTCCTGTTCAAGCTGGGCGGATATTCTGACAACCTCCGAGCCCTCTGCCAGGGCGTATTCCCTGACCTTGACGTAGTAGGGATTTTCTTCATCGAGAATCATGTCTTCACCGACATTGGCCACGTAAATGGTGGGTTTTGAGGTCAACAGACTGAGACCCTTGACAAACTGGGCGTCATTTTCGTCAAAATCAAGGCTCCTGACCGGTTTTCCCTGTTCCAGGGCAGCCTTGATTCTTTCCAGGACGGCAACCTGTCCCTTGAGAGAGGGGTCTGATTTGGCCATTTTCTGGGCTTTGAAAATCCTTTTTTCAACGGTATCCGCATCGGCAAAAATCAGCTCGAGGTGAATGGTTTCTATATCATCAATGGGATCGATGCGGCCCTCGACATGGACCACATTATCGTCTTCAAAGCACCTCACCACATGGACGATGGCCGCCACTTCCCGGATATGACCGAGAAACTGGTTGCCCAGGCCCTCCCCCTTTGAGGCCCCCTTGACCAGGCCGGCGATATCGTAGAATTCTATGGCCGTGGGCACCTTTTTTTTGGACTGGTACATGGCCTCCAGGACATCGAGACGGGGATCGGGCACAGGGACGACACCGACATTGGGTTCAATCGTGCAAAAGGGGTAATTGGCGCTTTCCGCACCGGCTTTTGTGATGGCGTTGAAGAGGGTGCTTTTGCCCACATTGGGCAGCCCTACGATTCCAAGTTTCATAGCTGGCTCCTTTCACTAGCAACAAGAGTATTATAGGATAATTCCATCCTTTAATCAACCGGGGATTTAATATATAATGGTACTAGTTTACGGAATAGGAGGGACTGTCCCTAATGATAGAAGCGATAAAGAAGATTGACTCAAGTGAAGCCCTGAAGATCAGATTGATACAATCCCCGAAGTTCAAGACCAATCTGACGGGCCTCTTTTTATTGCGGCCCCTGACGGAAAAGGAGGCCTCCATGCTGGCCCTGGTTTCCAGGTTGATGAAACGGGGTACGAAAAACCATCCGGGGTCGAAGGCCTTCAACGACCGGTTGGAGGAGCTCTATGGGGCTGTTTTCAGCGCCGATGTGACAAAATACGGGGAACGTCTCGGTCTGCAGGTCAAGATACAAGTGCCCAATCCCCGGTATGTGGCCCACAAGGAGATTTTCAAGGAAGCCATCGATTTTCTAAGGGAAGCGGTTTTTGAACTGGCCACTGACGGCAGCGGCTTCATTTCCGAAGCCTTTGAACAAGAAAGAGAGAATCTCATACAGGAGATTCATTCCAGAGTCAATGACAAGATGACCTATGCCGTTGACCGCTGCATCGAATTCATGTGTCATGACGAACCCTTCAGTGTTTACCAGTACGGTTCAGTCGCCATGCTGCAGTCGCTGACAAATCCCGAGGTCTATGAATACTACCGGCAAATCCTCAAATCGTCAGCCATGACCCTGATTGCCATTGGAGATTTCGACTTTCCCGAGACCACACAAATCATCCGGGAGGTTTTCAGGGAAACAACAGACCCGGGAAGGGTGTCCCCGGAAAGAAATCCAGAGGAAAAAACCGTGGAAAATGTGCGGACCGTCAAAGAAACCCTGAAGGTGAATCAAGGCAAACTCACCCTGGGCTATCGCACCGGAATCAGGTACGACCATCCCCTCTATGAAGCCTCGGTACTGTTTTCCACCATTCTTGGAGGCGGGGGCAGTTCCAAACTCTTTCAGAACATCAGGGAAAAGGAGAGCCTGTGCTACTACATATTCTCCAAGGTGGAAAAATTCAAATCCCTCATGATCATCTCCTCGGGGATTGATACACTGGATTATCAGAGGACCCTCGACCTGGTCCTGGAAGAAGTGGAAAAAATGAAAAGGGGGGAGTTCACTGAAGAAGACCTTGAAACGGCCAAGGAAATCATTGTCTCCAGCATCGAATCCCTCAGCGACTATCCCAACTCCTTTTTAAACTACTATTTTTCCAGGGAATTGACGGGACGCGCCTATGATGAAAAGGAAATCATCGCAGAAGTGATGGCGGTCACTAAGGAAGAGGTCATGGCCGCCGGAGGTCACTATCAGCTGGACACCATTCATTTCATCGAGGGAGGACAGAATCATGAAGATTGAAAAAATTCTGGATGAGCATCTCAGGGAGTCTTTTTTCAAGGTATCCCATCCATCAGGGCTGGATATTTTCGTATATCCCAAGGAGGGCTACAGCAAAAAGTTCGCCTATTTCATGACCCGGTACGGGGCCCTTTACAACGAGTTCACCAATGAGAAGGGGGAGGCGTTCAGTCTGCCCCCTGGCGTCCCCCATTTTTTGGAGCACAAGATTTTTGAAGACGAAGAGAAGGATATCTTCCAGGAGTTTTCAAAGCTCGGGGCGAGTGTGAACGCATACACCAATTACGCTTCAACGGTCTACTACTTCAGCACGGTGAAGGCCTTTGAACCGGCGCTGAAGCTTCTGGTGGATTTTGTTTTGACTCCCCACCTGACACCGGAGAATGTCGAGAAGGAAAAGGGAATCATCACCCAGGAAATCAGGATGTATGATGATGATCCCGACTGGCGGGCCTATTTCAATGGTTTGAAAAAAATGTACCAGTGCCACCCCATGGGGGAGGATATTGCAGGCACAGAAGAATCGGTCAACGGCACGACCCTGGAGGATCTGCTATTGGCCTATGACCACTTCTACAGTCCCCGGAATATGGCCCTGCTGGTGGTGGGAGACCTGGACCCCCAGAGGACCATCGAATATGTCGACGGGATACTTCCGGAGACCTTTTTAAAAAAACGGGCCGGGGGTTCTCTGACACTCCGGGAGGAACCCCTTAATCCAGAGGTGTCTGAGGTTGCCGTGACCATGGGGATACCAACCCCCATATTCAATTACTTCATCAAGGGTCCGGCCACCTCCCTGAGTCCCGGGGATTACAAGGAGTCCATGAAGATTCGAATAGCCCTGGAATATCTCTTTGGCAAGGGATCGAAGTTTTTCAATGAATTTTATGAAAAAGGCCTGCTCAACAGTACCTTTGGTCATGAGTACAGCTACGGCCAGGGATTCTCCTATCTGGCCTTTGGCGGAGAGAGCCGGGATCCCCGGCAGATGGCTTCGGGAATCAATGAGGCCCTGGAAGCCTTCAAACGAGAGGGAATCGAGGAGGCGGGCTTCGAGCGGATCAAGCGAAAAATCCTGGGTCGCAACATCAGCGCCTTCAACAGCATACAGACCATAGCCAACATTTTCATCGGCCATTACATCAAGGGCGTCGATATCTTTGAAGGGATGAGGATTGTCGAGGCAATCACGAAAGAAGACGTCGAAAAAAGTCTGGGAATGACATTGAAGAATCGCACGATTCTCTCAATTGTTCAATAAAAGGAGGTCACATGAATCCAGTTGCGTTTGAAGTATTCGGAATTGCTGTCAGGTGGTACGGCATTCTCATGGCGACGGCCATGCTCCTGGGGTCCTTTGTTTTCATACGGCTGGCGACCCGGAGGGGCTATGAGGAGGACACTCTTTATGACATCATCCTGGTGGTCCTGATTTTTTCTGTCATTGGCGCCCGCCTGTACTATGTGGTTTTCAACTGGGACTATTATGGCGCCTATCCCCTGCAGATTCTCAATTTCAGAGGTGGGGGGATGGCGATTCACGGCGGGGTTATCGGCGGTCTCACAAGCGGGTATTTCCTGGCCAGAATCAAAAAAGTCGATTTTTTCGAACTGTCGGATTATGCCGCTCCGGGTCTGATTCTAGGCCAGGCCATCGGCCGGTGGGGCAATTTCATCAATGGAGAGGCCCACGGGGG
>LQBE01000040.1:73065-133113 GCA_002029975.1 delta proteobacterium ML8_F1
TTATACGAATCCCTGTGGAATCTGCTCATTTTTGCTTTTCTTCTTTATTACATGAAAAGGCTGACCTTCAAAGGTGAAGGCTTCCTGCTGTATGGCATTCTGTATTCCCTGGGCCGGTTCTTTATCGAAGGGCTCAGAACGGATTCTCTGATGCTCGGAGAGTACCGGGTGGCTCAACTGATCAGTGTTGTCACGATTGTCCTTTTTTCGGGGCTGATCGTGTGGATGAGAAAAAAGGGCTATAAGAAAAGGCTCTGATCAAATTTGCAAAGGTATCTCAAAGGACTGAAACCTCTATTAAAGTGGCTGAGAATAGAGGTTTTTTTTTATTTTTTGTGGAAATAGTCGCAAAAGTGGTGTATAGTGGAGAAAAGTGGGGTATATTCCCTAACGAAGGTGGCGCCAATGTTTATCGGTGAATATCAGCATAACATTGACAAAAAGGGCAGAATCAACGTTCCCAGCAAGTTCAGAAGCGAATTGGGGGATCGGTTTTATATGACCAAGGGTCTGGACGATTCCCTGTTCTGCTTTCCCCAGGAGGAATGGAAGATTTTCGAGGAAAAACTCAAGGGGCTGCCCTTGACCAACAAGAATGCCCGGGGGTTCGTCCGGCTCTTCTTTTCAGGGGCGACGGAATGCGAGCTCGACTCCCAGGGAAGAATACTGATTCCACAGGTTCTCAGAGAACACGCGAAGATTGACAGGGAACTGATGATCATCGGAGTGGGAACCCGGGTCGAAATCTGGGCCTTGGACCAGTGGCGCCATTATACGGATCCGGAACAGATCAGTTATGACGAAATAGCCGAACATATGTCTGAATTGGGAATCTAGGTGGGATAATATGTCATTCAATCATTACAGTGTGATGCTCAAGGAAGTCATCGAAGGACTCGACATCAAGCCTGACGGGGTATACCTTGACGGAACCTTAGGCGGTGCCGGCCACGCCCGGGCGGTGGCGGGACATCTTGAAAATGGCATTCTGATCGGCATCGACCAGGACCAGGAGGCTCTCGCCTACGCAAAGGAACAGCTGTCGGAGTTCAAGGGACGCTGTATCCTGGTCCACGACAATTTCTCCAATATAGAGCGCATCCTGAAGGAACTTGAAATCCCGCATGTTGACGGGATTCTCCTGGATCTGGGAGTTTCCTCCTATCAGCTGGATACCGCTCAAAGAGGATTCTCATACAATCAGGATGCCCCCCTTGACATGCGGATGGACCAGACCGCCGGTCTGAAGGCCTCGGATGTGGTGAATGACTACTCTGAGGAGGAGCTTTCCCGAATTATCATGGCCTATGGCGAGGAACGGTGGGCCCAGCGGATTGCCGCTTTTATTGTCACCCAGCGGAGCATCAAACCGATTGAAACCACCTTTGAACTGGTGGAGGTCATCAAAAAAGCCATCCCCAAAAATGCCAGAAGAGACGGCCCCCACCCGGCCAAGAGAACATTTCAGGCAATTCGCATTGAAGTCAACAATGAACTGGGAATCATTCAAAGAGCCATTGAAGAGGGTGTGGAACACCTGGCTCCTGGGGGGAGAATTGCTGTCATCACCTTCCATTCTCTTGAAGACCGGCTGGTCAAAAACACTTTCAAAACCCTGAGTCTTGACTGCATTTGTCCACCTGAAGCGCCGATATGCACCTGCAACCACCGGGCGAAGGTGAGGGTAATTACCCGGAAACCCCTGCTGCCCGGTCTGAAGGAGCTGGAGTTCAATCCGCGGTCCCGCAGTGCAAAACTCAGAATTGCAGAGAAACTTTAAAGAAGGAGGCGCTCAAGTGGCTACCGTCAACAGTGTCGATTCCTATCTGTATGAGGAAATTCTTTCCAGGGATATCACTGGCAAGACTGCGAAATTGAGACAATCCATGGGAAAAAGCCACAGCAGGTCAAGAATTTTGAATCATTTGCTGGGTGTTCTTTTTATCCTTGTGATTTTCGGTGCCATGGCAATGCTTCTATACCGATATGCTGAAATCAATGAGATCAAATATTCGAATTTTGAACTCAAAAAGGAGATTCAGTCCCTGAATGTCGCCGTGGAGGAATTGAAGTATCAGCTTGACAGCGCTTCGAATCTCAAAACCATAGAGCACTATGCCACAACACAGCTGGGCATGCAGTATCCCCAGCCGCACCAGGTGGTCTACATTGAAAGCGGTACAAAATATGCCTTGGATATTGAAAAAAATGAGAATTTGGGTGATAATAGTCCTGAAGTGCTGGGCTATGGTCAACCTCAGGAGAATCTGGTCAAGACCATTATCGGTTTCTTATGGAACTAGGAGGCTAGGATGAAAGATCTCATTATGAAAAGAAATCGAAGACTTACTGTCATATTGTTTTTGGTGAGTCTTATTTTTTTTGCATTGATTGTCAGGATGTTTTTCATCCAGGTTGTCAAGGCGCAGGAGTATCAAACCCTGGCTGCCATGAACCGGACCCGGGACATTCCGATTCCGGCTCTTCGGGGAACCATTTTCGATCGAAACGGCACCAAACTGGCCTTCAGCCTCAAATCCTTCAGTATCTGGACCCGTCCCGATGAAATCATCGACGTTGAAACCGCCCTTGACGCCATGGACCAGGTGACAGACCTTGATTTTGAAGAAATCCATGAGAAATTCTCCCGGGAGACAGAACTGGTCAAAATCAAGAGAGGACTCAGCCAGGAGACCGCCAAAAGCATTGAAGCCCTTGATCTCAAGGGGGTCTGGGTCACTGAAGACATTCAAAGAGTCTACCCCTACAATGACTTTGCAGCCCATGTCATAGGTCATACCACGGTGGACAATCAAGGGATATCCGGTATTGAGCAGGCATTTGATGATATAATGACGGGAATAGAGGGGAAGTATTACATCAGCACTGATGCCAGCGGCAGGCAGCTGGCCTATGGGACGGACAAGGTCTATCAGCCGGTCCAGGGCAACAATGTCATTCTCACCATTGATGAAGTCATCCAGCATTATCTTGAAAAAGCCCTTGAAGGGGCCTATGAAAAGAATCAGGCTCTGAAAACCCTGGGCATCGTAATGGACCCGGCAACCGGAGAGATTCTTGCCATGGCCTCTAAGCCCGATTATGACCTCAACGTTCCGAGGGTGCCCTTGAAGGCCTATGGGGACATCGATATAGAGACCCTCGATGAAGCGGAACAAGTGAAGACCTGGTCTGCCATGTGGACCAATCCCCTGGTGAGCAGTCTCTATGAACCCGGCAGTGTTTTCAAAGTCATTACAGCCTCGGCGGGACTCGAGGAGAATGTCGTAACGCCTTACACAGAATTCGACGCCCACGGGTATCTCATGGTGGATGGCGTCAAGATCAGTTGCTGGTCCTCCCACAATCCCCACGGGCACCAGACCCTCACCGAGGGTCTGGAAAACAGCTGCAATCCTGTTTTCATGGAAACTCAGATGGCCCTGGGCAAGGCCCCCTTTTACGACTACATTGAAAATTTCGGCTTCACAAAAAAAACCGGCATTGCCCTGCCGGCGGAGGCCAGTCCCATGGTGGTTCCCGGGGATACAATGAACAACGTGGAAGCTGCGACCATGAGTTTCGGACAGGGCCTTTCAGTCACTCCCCTGCAGATGATCATGGCAGTCGGTGCCATTGCCAATGACGGGGTATTGATGAAGCCCATGATTGTCAAGGCCGTCACCGATGAAAAGGGGGAGGTCGTCGAAGAATATTCTCCGGAACCTGTCAGGCAGGTCATCAGCGGACAGACCGCTCTTGAGATGCGGTTGATGATGGAGTCTGTCGTTGACAACGGCAGTGGCGGCAATGCCAAGATTCCAGGCATCAGGGTGGCCGGGAAAACCGGAACCTCCCAGAAGATTTTTGAAGGCGCCTATTCGGACGACTTGTCCTGGGCCTCCTTCACGGCGATTGTTCCGGTGGACAATCCTGAGCTGGTGGTTCTTGTCATCGTGGACGAGCCGGCCTTCAGCGATTTCGGGTCTGTGGTGGCGGCACCCATTGTAAGGGAAATCCTGGAGGACACCCTGAGATATCTCGGCATCAACCCCGAAAAGGAGTCTTTGGACCAGGTTGTTGTAGTTCCTGATTTCACAGGGATGAGTTACTCTGAGGCGAAGAAGACGGCGGAGGACCTGGGTCTTGCCGTCAGTGTTTCTGCCACTAGTGAAGTGACTGACAACCACTGGGTTTCAGAGCAGTTTCCCATGAAGCACAAGGATGTCGCCAGGGGTTCAATGGTGATTTTAAGGATTGAGGAGGTGGTGGACAATGAAGCTCAGTGAATGCCTGGCAGGGATTGAGTACACTGGACAGATTGATGAGGACCTGACCATCAGGGCCATCGCCTATGATTCCAGAAAAGTCACCCCGGACAGTCTCTTTGTGGCCATCGAAGGCCACCGGACGGATGGTCACGCCTATGTGGCCCAAGCCAGGGAAAAGGGGGCGGTGGCCTTTGTGGTGGCCAAGGATATCCCCCTGGATGCACCCCGGATAAAGGTTCAGAATCCCAGGGAGGCCCTCTCGGTGATTGCCAGGAATTTCTATGGGGCGCCCAGTGAAAAATTGAAGATTATGGGGGTGACCGGCACCAATGGCAAGACCTCGATCACCCATATCGCCAGAGACCTTCTGAGTCGGATGGGCTATCCCTCCGGACTCATCGGCACCATTCACAATCTTGTGGGTGACCGGGAGCTGCCCGCCAGCGTCACCACTCCCGAGTCCCTGGAACTGCAGGCCCTCTTCGAAAAAATGATCCATCAGGGGATTGACTACTGCGTCATGGAGGTGAGCTCTCACGCCCTGAGTCTTTCACGGGTGGACCACGTGGATTTCAATGTGGGGGTTTTTTCAAATCTGACCCAGGACCATCTGGATTACCACAAAGACATGGCATCCTATTTCGATGCCAAGAAAAAGCTTTTCACTCTGGTGGAGCACATGGTGGTCAATCTGGACTGTCCCTACGGCCGCAGACTTTTGGAAGCCGTTGACAAACAGCACCTGACCTACGGCGTCGCCCATCAGGGGGACCTGTGGGCGACACAGATCAACTACACCCCCGAAGGCACTGAATTCACCCTCAACTACCGGGGAGGAACTTACGGGGTGAGGACTCCCTATCTGGGGGAAATCTACGTCAGCAACTTTCTAGGGGCGCTGGGAGGCCTTTTAGGTCTTGGATTCTCCATAGACCGCTTGCTTGCTGCCACCGGGGGCCTGAGGCCGGTCCGGGGGAGGCTGGAAAGGGTGCTCAATCCCCTGGGGGCGATGATTCTGGTGGACTACGCCCACACTCCGGATGCCCTGAAGAATCTTTTGCAGATCGGGAGGTCCCTGACTAAAAAAAGGCTGATCTGTGTTTTTGGCTGCGGGGGTGACCGGGACAAGGGCAAGCGTCCCCGGATGGGGGCCATTGCCCAGGAACTGGCTGATCTGACCATCATCACCAGTGACAATCCCAGAAGTGAGGATCCCCGGGCCATTCTCAAGGACATTCTTCAAGGAATGCCGCCGGAGGCAAAAAACCGGCAGCTGGAGGTGGACCGTCGACAGGCCATTGAGATGGCTTTGACTGTGGCGGCTCCGGGGGATGCCGTGATTATTGCGGGAAAGGGTCATGAAACCTATCAGATTCTTGGAGAAACTGTCATCCATTTTTCTGATGTGGAAGTGGTGGAGGAGTTTTTTGAAAGGATGAACCGCTTATGAGAAAAATGACCTTTAAAACCCTGGCTGCCGTCACCGGGGGAAGAATCCAGGAGATTGATGCATCCAGGGAGGTGGCTCTCTCCCAGGTGCAGACCGACTCCAGGCAGCTGGTGCCGGGCGGTCTTTTTCTGCCTCTTGCGGGGGAACATTTCGACGGACACGATTTTATCCTGGAGGCTCTGGCCCGGGGGGCGTCGTCTAGTCTGTGCTCGTCAGAGTATTTTTCAAACCACAAAGAAGCTCTTGAAAACAAGCCCCTGGTGATTGTCGAGGATACCCTGGGGGCTCTCAGGGATATGGCCCGGTGGGTGATCAGGGATTCAAAAGCCACAGTGATTGCCATCACCGGTTCCACCGGGAAAACCAGTACAAAGGATTTCATTGACAGCGCCCTGAGAACCACTTTTACTACCGCCAAGACCAAAGGAAATTTCAACAATGAAATCGGGATGTCCCTGAGTATTCTCAGTGCCGGTGCCGACACGGAAATATTTGTACTGGAAATGGGGATGAATCATCCGGGGGAGATCCGCCGTCTAGTCGACATTGCGCCGCCGGATATTGCCGTAATCACCAATATCGGCGTCAGCCATATCGAGTTTCTCGGTTCCCGGGAGAATATCCTCAAGGCCAAGCTGGAAATCACTCAGAACATGGGCGGGGAGGGTCTGCTGCTTCTCAATGGGGAGGATGACCTTTTAAGTGCCCTTGTTCACAGAGACTGGCCCTTCAGGGTTGAAACCTTTGGAGAAAAAGAGCATGTCGACCACCGCCTTGAATCCGTCAGAATCAATGCAAAAAACACCTATGACTACAAGCTTTCCCAAATAGGCATCACTCTGGGGGTCTACGGAAGGCACAATGTCCTCAACAGCGCCCCCGGTGTCATTATCGGCAAGAAACTCGGTGTGGATGCCAAAGCCATCCAAAGCGGCATTGAAGGCTACCGGGGGGAGAAGATGCGTCTGAGCCTGCAGACCACACCAAGACAGGTTGAAATCATCAATGATGCCTACAATGCCAGTGTGGATTCCTACAGCAGCGCTCTGACGCTGGCTTACCAACTTAAAAAAAACAGGCTGGCTCTTTTTTTCGGAGACATCTTCGAGATGGGGGACCTTTCGGCTCAGGGACATCGCGAGGTGGCGGATATGATCAACCCTGAGGAGACTTTTTTGATTCTCACCAAGGGCAGGGCCTCGAAAATCATCGGAGAAAGACTCCTTGAGCGGGGAATCGATCCGGCCTGCTGGATTCATGTGGCGACCTTCGAGGAGGCGGCGCGGATTCTCAATCAAAAACTGGAGCCCGGAGATCATCTGCTGATCAAGGGCTCGAGAGGCATGGCCATGGAAAGGGTCATTCCTTTACTGGCATAGGAGGTATTATGGTTATCAACAATTTCGCGGTGCTAGTTTCATTTCTCACAGTGCTTTTGCTGGGGCCTGTCGTGATTCCCCTGCTCAAGAGAATGAAATTCGGGCAGACCATACGGGATGAGGGACCCCGGGCCCACCAGGTGAAATCGGGGACCCCCACCATGGGCGGGATTCTCTTCATCCTCGCCATAGTGGTCGGGGCAATGGGTGGGGGGCTGCATCGAAGTCCCTACGTCGTTGTGGTTGTCAGCCTGCTCCTGTTTGGTATTCTGGGCTTTGCAGATGACTATATCAAAGTGGTCCAAAAGAGAAATCTGGGGCTCAGGGCCTATCAAAAGCTTCTCGGCCAGACGGGTATCGCCCTGGTGATTGCCGGGATGACCTATCCGGCGGGGCGGGAACTGCTGATTCCCCTGACAGGGGGCATCATGGACCTTGGCCTGTGGTATTACCCCTTCAGTGTCCTTTTCATGGTGTCGGTGGTCAATGCGGTGAATCTCACCGACGGACTCGATGGACTGAGCACTGGTCTGAGTATCCTGTGCATGGTTTTTTATGTGGTAGTAGGCAGTCTGCGAGGTGATGTCCCCATGACCACGGGCAGTTTGATTTTCATCATGTCGCTCCTGGGATTTTTGTATTTCAACCGCTATCCTGCCCGGGTCTTCATGGGAGATACGGGTTCCCTGGCATTGGGAGGGTTTATCGGAGGAATGGCCCTGGTCAGCGGGACGCCCCTGTACATACTGGTCATCGGCGGTGTTTTTGTGGCAGAAACCCTCTCAGTGATTCTCCAGGTGGCTTCCTTCAAAACTACCGGAAAAAGGATTTTCAAAATGAGCCCCCTGCACCACCATTTCGAGCTTGTCGGCTGGTCCGAGAAAAAGGTGGTCGGCACCTTCTGGCTTGCCGGTGGACTGCTGAGCCTTCTGGGCATCGCCCTGTATCTGGGAGGGACCCCATGAAAAACAGAATTCTGGTGGTTGGTCTCGGGAAATCCGGCCGGGCCCTGGTTGAGGTCCTCTTGGCTGAAGGCCACGAGGTGGAGGTCTACGATTCAAAGTCCCTGGGGTGCTTCGAAAAGGACCTGCAGCGGCAACTTGGCTTTTCAAGGGGGTATTTCAATGAATTGCCCGAGGCCATGGATTACGATTTTGTGGCCATGAGTCCCGGGGTGTCCCTGGATGAACCGGTGCCGAAATGGGCTCTGAGGGAGTCGGTTCCTTTGAAGGGAGAGCTGGAAATTGCCTTTGAGCGCTCAAGGGGGGAATTTGTCGGGATAACCGGCACCAACGGGAAAACCACCACCACCACCCTGACCTATGAAATTTTCAAAGAGTTCTTTCCACAGGTGGCCCTGGCGGGCAATATTGGTTTTCCTGCAGTGACCCAGGTGGGCCAGGCCCGGGAGAACACGATTTTTGTCACAGAAATCAGTTCCTTCCAGCTGGAGACCATCGAGCACTTCAAGCCGAAACTCGGGGGGATTCTGAATATCACTCCGGACCATCTCAATCGACACAAGACCCTTGAAGCCTATACCGCGGCCAAGCTCCGACTGTTTGAAAACTACAGTGATCGGGATGTCAGAGTCTTGAATTACGATGACGATTTTCTCAGAAGCTACGGTGAAGGCTTTGAAAGCACCTTTTTCTTCAGCAGAACCCAAAAACTTAAGCGGGGTTGCTGGGTTCGTGACGACGGCATGATTGTCTGCGATGCCGGCAGGGGAGGGACGACGGTCATGTCCCTGAAGGAGATCCGCCTCCCCGGGGTCCACAATCTGGAAAATGTTCTGGCCGCCCTCAGTTTCGGTTTTTTATACGGCATCCCTGCTTCAGTCATGGCCAGGGTCGTGGGAGCATTCAAGGGGGTGGAGCATCGTCTGGAGATTTTTGCACAAAAACGGGGAATCACCTTTATCAATGATTCAAAGGCCACCAATCCCGAGGCCACCATCAAAGCCATAGAAGCCATGGATGGCCCGACGATACTGATTGCCGGCGGCATGGACAAGGGGAGTGACTTCTCCCCCCTCATTGATACATTTTCTCCCTTTGTCAAGCATCTGTGTCTTTACGGTGAAACCAGGGAAATCTTCAAAAAAACAGCTCAAGCCAGAGGATACCCTCATGTCAGTACCCATGAAGACCTCGGGGAAGCCTTGGCTAAGGCCCTGGAGTTTGCCGGGGAAGGGGACCGGATCCTCCTGTCCCCAGCCTGTGCCAGCTGGGACATGTATGACAATTTCGAGGTGCGGGGCAGGCATTTCAAAAATCTAGTGAACGAGTTGGTTTAGGGTGAAAACAAAAACAACGGATTACGTCCTCATTTTCATAGTCTTGATTCTTCTTGCCATCGGGATTACCATGGTGTTCAGTGCCTCCTACTACTATGCCCTGAGCAAATGGCAGGACAAATTCTATTTTCTCAGAAAAGAAGTCATCTGGGTGAGCCTCGGACTTGCGGGGATGGTTGTAACCAGCTTCATTCCCTACAGGTTCTACAAGCTTGTTTCCTGGCCTTTGATGATTCTGTCAGTGGCGCTGCTGATTGTCACCCTTCAAGTCGGAGAGGTCTACAATGGGGCCCAGAGGTGGCTGACTATCGCAGGCCAGCAGTTCATGCCCTCTGAGGTGAGCAAAATTGCCGGAATTATTTTTTTCGCCCAGATGCTCAGCAGCAAGCGGTATGCCATCAAAAGCTTCATGGACTTGTTCAAGCCCTATCTGCCGGTCCTGGCCGTCCTGGCTTATCTGATTCTCAAACAGCCGGATTATTCCACCACAGGGGTGATTGTCGTGGTGATGCTTTCCATGATTTTCGTATCCGGTGCCAATATCCTGTATTTCGTCCCCCTGGTGAGTCTTTTTTTGTTCGGGAGCTGGTATTATATTTCAGATTCAATGTACCGCCTGCAGCGGGTACTGACCTTTCTCGACCCCTTTCAGGACCCCATAGGTGCCGGATGGCAGATTGTCAATTCCCTGTATGCCCTGGGCACTGGCGGCCTTCTGGGGGTGGGTCTGGGACAAAGTGCCCAGAACAAGCTGTACATTCCGGAGCCGCAGAACGATTTCATTCTGGCCACCTTCGGGGAGGAATTCGGGTTTATCGGTTTTCTTCTTCTGAGCGGCCTTTTCTGGGGACTGCTCTACCGGGGAATCAGAATTGCCTCCAGGGCACCGGATGCCTTCGGGGCCCTGCTGGCCTACGGCATTACCTTTTTAGTGGCGGTCCAGACCATTATCAACTTTGGCGTGGCCACCTCCTCTTTGCCGGTGACCGGAATGCCCCTTCCCTTTATCAGCTTTGGCGGGACTTCCCTGGTCATTCTACTGGGAGCCATGGGAATCCTGGTCAATATCTCAAAGTTCCAGCAAGAAAAGGAGGAAATCTGATATGCGGATCCTACTCACCGGAGGCGGAACGGGAGGTCATGTCTATCCCGCCCTGGCCATCAAAGAAGCTCTTGAAAGTCTGGACAAGCATTCGGAGTTTTTATACGTGGGTACCCGGCGGGGAATCGAATCGCGGATTGTCCCCGGAGCGGGGGTTGACTTTGAGACCCTTGAAGTAGAAGGACTCAACAAGAGGATTTCCATTCAGACCTTCAAAAGCCTTTTCAAGCTCTTGAGGAGCCTCTTCGAGGCCAGACGGATTCTCAGGACATACGACCCGGACATTGTGATTGGAACAGGGGGGTATGTGAGCTTCCCTGTGGTTTTTGTCGCCGGTCTGATGAAAAAGAGGATTTTTCTCCATGAACAGAACGCTTTTCCCGGTGTGGCAAACCGTTGGTTGAGCCGTTACGCCGAAAAGCTGTTTCTCAGCTACCCGGAGTCCCAGGCTGCCTTCAGGATTCCCGGGGACAGGATGGCTGTGACGGGCAATCCCGTGCGCAGAGATTTTGAGTTCCCTGACCGGGAGCGGGAGAAGCTCGAACTGGGTCTGACAGGCAAAAAAGTGATTCTGGCCTTTGGGGGTTCAGGGGGTGCCCTGGCCATCAATGAGCTGACCCTTTCCCTGGCAGGGGCTCTGGCGGATGAGCAGGATATCAGGCTCATCCTGGGGTCCGGGAAACGCTATTTCGAATCCTTCTCAGAAAAGGGAAGGGGGCTGGACAATCTGGAAATTCTGGAGTACATTGATTCCATGCCCCGGTACATGGGAGCCTGTGACCTGGTGATTGCCCGCAGCGGTGCCATCACCCTGGCAGAGATTGCAGCCATGGGACTGCCCTCTGTCCTGGTACCTTCCCCCCATGTGGCCAACGACCACCAGATGAAAAACGCCAGGGTCTTCGAGTCCGCAGGTGCGGCCTGGGTGGTTGCCGAAAACGAAAAGGGTCTTGAGTCAGTTCCCGGAAGAATCAGGGACCTGATCCACTCCGGGGAAACCCTTGAGACCATGGGGGAAAATGCCCGCCATCTCCACCGTCCCAACAGCGCAAAACTTATCGCTGAGGAGATCCTCAGAGAAATATAGGGGGATGCCATGAAAAAATTCCTTGTCCTGATTCTTGGACTCCTGCTCATGGGTTCAGGGGCCTACTTTGTAGTTGAAGGCGATCTCTTTATGCTGAACGAAGTGACCATCGATACGGATCTTGGCATCAAAGAGAGCGAAATCCTTGCCTACAGTCAACTGTCAAGGCGGACCAATCTGCTGTTGATGGATGCGGCCGAGTCTTCCAGACAACTTTCGACACACCCCTTAATCCGGGAAGCGACCCTGACCAAGGACTACCCCAGGGGCATCCGGGTCTCCTATACCCTCAGAGAGGGTCTGCTGGCGGTTTTTTACAAGAACAAGTTCATTATTGTGGATGATGAGGCCACGGCGCTGTATGTCAATCAGAATCAAGAGGGGCTTGTGGGACTCTACGGACTTGACATCCAGGGTTTCAATCTTGGCTACCCCCTCAATGCCAAAGAGGCGGAGCTCCTCAAATCGGCCATCATCCTTGTCAGGATGCTTCAAATCTCGGATTTCCCCTTTGACCCTTCCCTGCACATTGAAAAGGGGCACCTGTATCTTCAGATCAGCCGGGACTACAAGGTCAATTTCGGCAATGGGGAGAATCCCGAGGAGCGTTTCAACACCTTCAATACAATCTACCGTGAATTGTCAAAAGACGGGGTGAATC
The DNA here is from genome assembly GCA_002029975.1 of delta proteobacterium ML8_F1. GTDB lineage: Bacteria > Bacillota > Clostridia > Peptostreptococcales > Acidaminobacteraceae > ML8-F1. The sequence goes on from LQBE01000040.1 coordinate 85,315, forward strand.
ATGGTATAATAGATGTCAGTATCGATGGTGCGCCTGTATTCAGGCCCTTCAACTGAGGAGAATGCTATGAAGACTAAAAATCAAAACCTGCTGCTGATCGGAACCATCAGTGTCATCCTTGGCATGGTGATTTCCCTGCAGTTCAGGACGGTGCAGGAGGATTTCCTTGAAGGCTCCAATCCCCTGATCAGGGCCCAGGAACTCAATGCGGCCTACAGTCGGCTGGTGAGCCAGCGGGATGAATTGCTGACGGAGATTGCCGCCCTGGAAGCCCAGCTTAAAAGCATCGAAGAAAACGCTTCAAATGAAAGCGTCATTATCAGGAATCTCAATGAGGAACTTCAGCGTTACAAACTCATGGGGGGATTTCTGGATGTTGAGGGACCGGGGATACAGATGATTCTGGACAACCCCGTGGACGAGGATATCCTCAAAGAAGACATCAATATCATCTATGAATACGATCTGATCAATCTGCTGGTCAATGAACTCAATGCCGCCGGGGCGGAAGCCGTCGAGATCAATGACCAGCGGATCATCGCCACCACGGAAATCAGAACCGCAGGGAATTCCGTCTCCATCAATCAGCTGCCCCAGTATCCGCCCTTTGTGATCAAGGCCATAGGCAATCCCGACACCCTTGACGGGGCAGTGAGTCAGATATTCGGCATTGTTTCGACCATGCGGGACCAGGGATACTTCGTAGAAATCAAGAAGGCTGAAAAGATCAGCATCAAAAAATATCAGGGGGTTATCGGCTTTGATTTCGCTCAACCCGTGAAATAATCGAGGGATATTATGAACAGGCTGACGTCTAAATGGGTGTTTTTCATATTGTTTTTCCTCCTTGGCGGTCTTGTGATGGCCCAGCTGCGGGTGGTCGGCAGGGTGAATTCCTATGTGTCCATCAAGGACATCGAAACCCTTTCGAACCAGATCAACACCCTTGAAATAATGAATGCCAACCATCAAACGACGATTCAGAATCTCAGGGAGAAAATTGACGCTTACCTGGAGACCGAGCCCGCCTCAGGGGACCTGGAGACGGTCCTGAGGAGGGAGGTGGCCCAGTTCAAGATTCTCTCCGGGACTGAGAAGGTCTATGGACCGGGGGTAGTGGTGATTGTTTCCGATGCTGAAAAACCCATTGTCCTGGGTGACGACCCCAATAATTACATCGTCCATGACCTGGATCTTTTGGAAGTCGTCCACGACCTGAAAAATGCCGGGGCGGAGGCCATTGCCATCAACGGGCAGCGGATCATACCCCATCAGACCAGTATCATCTGCAACGGGCCAACAATCAGTATTGACAACGTGGTCTATTCCCAGCCCTATATCATAGAAGCCATTGGCGACAGGAAGTTTCTGGAGGCCGCGGCGACCTCCCCCGATTCCTATACCAATTTTCTCAAGCAGTGGGGCCTTTTCACTGAGGTGAATACCAGTGTCTATCTTGAACTCGAGGCCTACAAGTCCCGGATCAATTACGAATACATGATCAAAAAGGAGGATTAGGATGTCTATAGCCATTTTTGGAATCCTTCTCGGTTTGCTGGTGGGGTATTATATCCCCCTGAATCTCAGCGGTGCAACAAGCATTTATCTGTCTGTGGCGATTCTGGCTGCGGTGGATTCCCTGCTGGGCGGTATCAGAGCAAATTTTGAAGGCCGGTTTGATTCTCTGGTGTTTGTGAGTGGATTTTTTTTCAATTCCCTGATGGCTTTCATTCTGGCTTATCTCGGCGACCAACTGGGGGTTCCCCTGTACTACACGGCACTTTTTGTTTTTGGAACCAGACTTTTCAACAACCTGGGATATATCAGACGCTATTTGATCAAACGACTTTAATTTCCCTGTTCAGTTCAAAATACTTTGTGTTATCATAGGGATGAGATACCAATCCAGAGGGAAACTTCAGATGAAGGAGGAGCCACAGTGATAGAATTTGTCACAGAAGAAAACATATACGCCCAGATCAAAGTCGTGGGCATTGGCGGTGGCGGCAACAATGCGGTCAATCGCATGATTGAAAATGAACTCAAGGGAGTCAAGTTCATTGCCATCAATACAGATCAGCAGGATCTCAGAAATTCAAAAGCAGAACTCAAGGTTCAAATCGGCCAGAACATTACAAAGGGACTGGGGGCCGGTTCGAAACCGGAGATTGGCGAGCAGGCCGCCGTGGAATCCCGGGAAAAAATCATGCAGCTGATTGAAGGGGCGGACATGCTCTTTATCACTGCCGGCATGGGGGGTGGCACCGGAACCGGTGCGGCGCCCGTTATTGCCGAAGTGGCCAGGGAACTGGGAATTCTGACCGTTGGCGTGGTGACAAAGCCCTTCAGTTTTGAAGGCAAAAAGAGGATGAGAAACGCTGAAGAGGGGATTGAACGACTCAAGGCCCATGTGGACACTCTGCTGGCCATCCCCAACGACAAGCTGCTGGAAATTGTGGAAAAGAAAACCTCCATTGTCGAGGCCTTTAAAGTAGCGGATGACGTACTCAGACAGGGTGTTCAGGGAATTTCCGATTTGATTGCCATTGACGGGCTGATTAATCTGGACTTTGCCGATATCAGGACCACTATGTTGGGCAGCGGCATCGCCCACATGGGGACCGGCAGGGCCTCCGGGGAGAACCGCGCCGTTGAAGCCGCCCAGCAGGCCATCCAGTCACCGCTGCTGGAAACCACCATTGACGGGGCCAATGGGGTGCTGATCAATGTCACCGGGGATGAAAACCTCGGAATCCACGAGGTGCATGAAGCGATTCAGCTGATTACCGATGCGGTGAGTGAGGACGCTGATATCATCTTTGGTGCGGTGATCGATGAGGATTACCAAGATGAAATCAAAATCACCGTGATTGCCACCCACTTTGGAAAATCCAGAGTGAAACAAGCCCTTGAAACGGATGATTTCGAGGATACAGAAGCATTCGAAGAGGAAGATGAAATCGATATTCCGGACATTTTTGGCAAACTCGATGTGGATCTTGATATTGACCTGGATTCATTGACCCGGAATGAGGATGAGGAAGAAGACGGCAACAACGGCCCTCCATTTCTGATTCGCAGATAAGGCCTTCATTGGCCTTAATTTTTTTCAATAGCCGGAGGGCCACCGGGTTGTGCCGCTTAATGTGAACCGTACGGCAACTGACTTGCCGGCCAGTGAAGGGTCTCGGAGAAAATCCAGGAGCAGAGAGGAGGATGGCGGTTCGGCTTTTTTCAGAGGGTTTGTGGAAAAAGAAGGTTCCGCCGGATTGATATGAAATGTCCCTACTGTGGTTTTGTGGAATCCAAGGTCATCGACTCCCGTCCTACGGAGGACGGATATGTCATCAGAAGAAGGCGTCAGTGCCTCAGCTGCTCCAACCGCTTCACCACCTATGAAAAGGTGGAGGAGGTGCAGTTGATTGTAGTGAAAAAAGATGGAACAAGGGAATCCTTCAACCGGGGGAAAATCATCAACGGACTGGTCAGAGCCTGTGAAAAGAGGCCGATTTCCATTGAAGTGATGGAGAATATTGCGGACCGCATTGAGCAGAAGCTGATCAATTCCATGGAACAGGAGATTCCCTCGGGGGAAATCGGAGAACTGCTCATGGAGGAACTCAAGGCCTTGGACGAGGTGGCTTATGTGCGCTTTGCTTCGGTTTACAGGCAGTTCAAGGATCTCAATACCTTTGTCAAGGAACTCACAAAAATGCTGGATGAAAAGAAGGATTAAATGGAAATTACAACAATTGCTGGCATCAGGATACTGCAGTTCCATGAGATAAACACCTTGCACGGCTTCACTGCCAGAAGCGGAGGAGTGAGTGAAGGGGGTTATGCAAGCTTGAATTTCGGCCGCCATTCCGGGGATGATGCCTCAAGGGTGGAAAAAAATTTCGAGCGGCTTTTCCATGGACTGGGGATTGATGCCTCAAGGGTGGCCATGACCTCCCAGAGTCATTCCAATCACATCAGGCGGATCGACGGTCAAGGTCACGGAGGGGTCCACGAGGACACCGACGGGCTGATGACCAATGTGCCGGGGATGGTCCTTGTCACCTTTTACGCCGACTGCACCCCCCTGTATTTCTATGACCCGAAGCACCGGGTAGTGGCCATGGCCCATGCCGGCTGGCGGGGAACCCTCAACGGGATTGCCAGGGACATGGTCAGAGGGCTCCACAGGGAATACGGTGTCAGGGCCGGGGACCTCGTGGTCGGGATCGGCCCGAATCTTTCGAAGGAGCGCTTTGAGGTCGGCCCTGATTTTCCAGAAGACTTGGTTCCAGAGGAGGATTTCTCCCGATACCTGGACAGGTCCCCGGGTCGAATAACCTTTGATATGGCCGGGTGCAACAGCTTTCAGCTGCAGGAGATGGGTGTCTTGCAAGAAAACATTCATTTGAGCAACCTGTGTACCTATGATGAAAAGGACCTGTTTTTTTCCTATCGGCGCCAGGGAAGGGCCTCGGGAAGAATGGCCGGCTTTATTGGCCTGGGTGAAAAAATATGAAAAAATTCCTCATCAGGGGCGTTAAACCGGGAACCATAGCTGAAGAGGCGGGCATCGCTCCCGGAGATTATCTGATAAGCATCAACTCAGAGCCCCTCAAGGACATCATAGACTATCTCTATCTCACCTCCGACGAGTTCATCGAGGTGCTGATTGAAACGGCGGCGGGAGAAGAAATCCTTTATGAAATTGAAAAGGATCCGGATGAGGACCTGGGACTTGAATTCGAGAGTCCTCTTCTCGACGATGTCAAGAGCTGTTCGAACCAGTGTGTCTTTTGCTTTATCGACCAACTGCCCCAAGGCATGCGCAAGAGTCTCTACTTCAAGGACGATGATTCAAGATTGTCCTTCATGCAGGGGAATTTTGTCACTCTGACGAATCTGAGCGATGAAAAAATCCGCCGGATTGTCAGATACCGGATCAGTCCCATCAATGTATCGGTCCACACCACGGATCCTGAGCTTAGGAAAAGGCTTCTCAGAAATCCAAAGGCCGGCAGGATTATGGAACAGCTTGGAATCCTGGCAGCGGGAGGCATCACTGTCAATGCACAAATCGTGCTGATGCCCGGCATCAATGACGCAAAGGCCCTTGACAACACCTTGAGGGATTTGAGTGCGCTGTATCCCCGGCTGAATTCCGTGGCCATTGTACCCATCGGATTGACGCGTTTCAGGGAAGGGCTGGCCCCCTTGGCTGTTTTTGACCCGGAAGGGGCGGCCGGGGTCATTGCCCAGGTTCACGCCCATCAGGAGAGGTTTCTTCAGTCTATGGGGACGCGGTTTGCCTTCCTAGCCGATGAATTTTATCTCAAGGCGGGACAGGGGATGCCTCCCTATGCCGCCTATGAAGGCTTCGGCCAGCTGGAGGACGGCATCGGCATGATTCGCAAATTCGGTGACGAAGTGCTCAAGGGGCACCGGAGGATGGTCTTGAAGGGCCGCTTCACCCTCATCACCGGGACCCTGGCGGAAGCTTTCATGATAGGGCTGGCCAAAGAACTGATGGACCATCATCCGCAGCTTCTGCTCAGGGTCCGGCCAATCACCAATGAAGTGTTCGGTCCCGACATCACCGTAAGCGGTCTGGTCTGCGGGCGGGATATCCTGATTCAGGCAGGTGACATTTCTGACAGTGACGCCCTGCTGGTGCCGGACAATATGCTTAAAGCCGACGACGATTTGTTTTTAGATGATATTTCACTGGATCAACTGAGCCTTCAATTGGGGAAACCGGTAAAAAGGATTCCGGTTCAAGGTAAAGATTTTCTTGAATTCTTAAGGAGTGACTGAGATTATGAGTAAACCTGTACTGGCAATTGTGGGCCGGCCCAATGTGGGCAAATCCACCCTGTTCAACCGCATCGCCGGCCGGCGCATCTCTATTGTGGACGATACCCCCGGCGTGACCCGGGACCGCGTCTACGCCCAGGGGGAATGGCTGGGCCACCTTTTCACAATGATTGACACCGGGGGACTGGAGCCTGAAAGCAAGGACATGATTCTTTCGAAAATGCGGCAGCAGACGGAAATTGCCATGGAACTGGCCGATGTGATTCTGTTCATGGTTGATGCCAGGGCGGGGCTCACCCCCCAGGACCACGAAGTGGCCCAGCTGCTGAGGAGGGCCAACAGACCCGTGATTCTTGTGGTCAACAAAGTAGACAATCCCCAGTCTCCCGCCGGTATTTTCGATTTTTACGACCTGGGGATGGGGGATCCTTTTCCCATCAGCAGTGTCAATGGTCTCAACCTGGGAGATCTCCTCGACCTGGTTCTTGAGAAATTCCCAAGGGAATACTCTGAAGAAGCCGAGGAGGATCTTGTCCGTGTGGCCATTGTGGGCAAACCCAATGTGGGCAAGTCCTCTTTGCTCAACCGGATTTTTGGCGAGGAACGGGTGATTGTCAGTCCCATACCCGGCACCACCCGGGAATCCATTGACACGGAAATCACTCTGGAAGGCAAGCACTATCGCTTCATTGACACGGCGGGTATCAGAAAGCGCAAGAAGGTGACGGAAAACATCGAGCGCTATTCCGTCCTGAGAAGCTACGCCTCTGTGGACCACGCCGATATCGCCCTGATTATGATTGATGCCCAGGAGGGGGTCACCGAACAGGACAAGAAAATTGCAGGATATGCCCACGAAGCGGGTAAAGGAATAATAATCCTGGTGAATAAATGGGACACCATAGAAAAGGACAACAAAACCTACAACAGCTATCTCAAGGATTTGAGAAACGAACTGGGTTTTTTGAGCTATGCCCCGGTCCTGTTTGTCTCGGTACTGTCAGGACAAAGAATCCGGGAAATCATCACCACCATTGATGCCGTCCATGCGCATCAGGTGTTCAGAATTTCCACCGGTCTGATGAATGACCTGCTCAATGAAATCGTCTTGTTGAACCCACCGCCCACGGACAAGGGCAAACGGCTGAAAATCTACTACATGACCCAGGTGGGTGTCCTGCCGCCCCAGTTTGTCCTCTTTGTCAATGACAAGGAGCTGGCTCATTTTTCCTATATCCGCTACATTGAGAACAAAATCCGGGAATCCTTCAACTTTGAAGGAACCCCGATTCAGATTTTTATCAAACCCAAACGTGAAAAGGGAGGCCCCCAATGAAAATAGGTGTCATCGGTGCCGGCAGCTGGGGCATCGCCATCAGCAGTGTCCTGAGCGAAACCGTGGAGACGGTATGCCTGTATGGCCGCAACTGCTCGAAAATTCATCACATGAAGACTACCCGCACAAATGACCAGCATTTGCCGGGCCTGCAGATTCCTGAGAAAATCGCCATGACCTGCGATTTTGAAGAAGCTGTCACAGGGAGTGATTTGATTGTCCTCGCTGTAGCCTCCCAGAGTGTCCGGGAGATTCTTCAAAAGCTCAAACCACTCATCAAGCCCTCCCAGATTCTTGTGAATCTCTCTAAGGGGATAGAAATTTCCTCCCTCAGGACGATATCGCAGATTGCTAAGGACCTGCTCCCCGACCAACCCTTTTGTGTGCTTTCCGGACCTTCCCATGCGGAGGAGGTCGCCAGGAAACTCCCCACGACCCTGGTGGCGGCATCCCACCAAGAGGGCCTGGCGCAGCAAATCCAGGAAATATTTTCCAGGGATTATCTCAGAGTGTACACCAATCCTGATGTAATCGGGGTCGAGGTGGGCGGCGCCCTCAAGAACATTATCGCCCTCGGTGCGGGAATCTCTGACGGGCTGGGCTTCGGCGACAACACCAAGGCGGCCTTGATGACCAGAGGCATCAAGGAAATCGCCACCCTGGGCGTGGCGATGGGAGCCCATCATGAAACCTTCCGGGGGCTCAGCGGCATCGGCGATTTGATTGTCACCTGTACAAGCATGCATTCCAGAAACCGCCGCTGCGGGATTCTACTCGGACAGGGCTACACCCTGGAGGAGGCCACGGAGGAGATTGGCATGGTGGTGGAGGGGGTTTTTACCGTCAAGTCCGCCTATGAACTCTCAAAAAGGCTGCAGGTTGAAGCCCCCATCACCGAGGAGCTCTACAGAGTCCTCTACGAAAAAGCGGATCCCAATGACTCGGTGATGCGTCTGATGAAAAGACACAGCAAGGATGAAATTGAAGAGATTTTCTTTTGGTAATTGAAGGCGGGTGATCCCATGAAAGGTTATCTTAAAGGGCTTGTGGCCATCGGGCTGATGGTCGGCATCGGCTATATCGGATTCAGGGCCTTTTCCCAGGAGACGGACCAGTTCTATTCTCTCACCTACGGGACCATCGACCACACCATTGAAGCGACGGGATATATCATACGCAACGAGGCAGTTCTGGCTACTGAGAGCGAAGGACTGGTCCGTTATCTTGTTGCAGAGGGTCAGAAGGTGAGAAAAAACGAATCCGTGGCCCATATTGTCAAAGACGCCTCCTACGCGGCGGAGGAGAATCCTGTGGATTTTGAGGAGGCGGCCCGTGGACTGCAAGTTGATCTTGAAAAAATAAATTATGAAATCAATTATCTGCACACGAAAATCATCAACGATCTTTCCCGGGGGAGCTATCAGGCCGTCTATCAGCTCAAGGAGGCTTTGAACCTGGCCCTCAATAAACGCCAGCGCTACAATGAAATCCTCCAGACGCAAAGCGGCCCCCAGGTGCATGAAACTTCAAACGAGGAAATTACCGAGCTCAAATCCCCGGGGTCGGGAGTGATTACCTATTATTTCGACGGCTACGAGGATGTTTTCCGCATCACCGACCTGTTCCGGATCGACTTTGAAAAACTCCTCGCCCAGGAGATTGATGTGACCAACCGCTCTACCCAGTTTGCCCGGGTGGGGGATCTGATCTACAAGGTGGTGGATTCCAATGCCTTCAGTCTCCTGGCCGTTGTCCCCAGGGAGGCCATGGATTACATGAAAATCGGGGCCACGGCCAATCTGGAGTTTGAATATGAAAGCATTCCCGGCAGAATTGTGGATATTTACTATCAGGAGGGTTACCTTGGTGTCCTCTTCGATACGGATCAGATCATCAGCGATTTTCAAAAAATCCGACAGGTCAAGGTCAAGCTGCAGCTTTCGAATTTCAAAGGCCTGAAGATTGAAAACTCCTCACTTGTCAAAAGGGATGGCCAGTATGGCGTCTATGTGATGAGTCTCAAGGACAAGCCGGTCTGGGTCAGGGTCAGGATACTGGGCTATGACGAGGAATACGCCATTGTAGCCAGGGACAGCTTCGTCACCGATGAGGGAGACGGCGGGGTGAAGGTGTCTACAGTCAGTCTTCACGATGAAGTGCTGCGCCATGGTTCAAAGTACAGTGAATGAGAAGGAGATAGACATGGACTATATCAAAGAGAATTTGAAGGAAATAAAAGACAATATCAGGACGGTTTGTGAAAAGCAGGGCAGAGACCCGGAATCAGTGACACTGATTGCTGTGACGAAAACCATTGATGAAGCCGTTGTCAATGAATCCCTGAAGCTTGGGATCAGGGATATCGGTGAAAACAAGGTCCAGGAGATTGAAAGAAAGTATCCCGCCATCTCCAAGGGGGTCAAGTGGCACCTGATCGGTCATTTGCAGCGCAACAAGGTGAAGTATGTCATTGACAAAGTGGCCATGATTCACTCTGTGGATTCCTTGAGACTGGCCCAGGAGATCGACAAAAGAGCTGAGGGCATCGGTCTGGTAATGGATGTGTTGCTGCAGCTCAATATCGCCCGGGAGGAAAGCAAGTTCGGGCTGGATATGGAGGAGCTCTACCGGCTCATTGAGGATTTGTCCCGGCTTGGGCACATCAGGGTCAGGGGACTGATGACCATGGCCCCCTTCGTTGAAAATCCGGAGGAGGTCCGTTGGGTTTTCAGGAAAATGAAGGATATTTTTGAGGATTTGAAGCTCAGGGATTTTGAAAATATTGACATGGAGTATCTTTCCATGGGAATGACCAACGATTATTTGGTGGCCCTGGAGGAAGGGGCCAATATGCTCAGAATCGGCACGGGAATCTACGGTCCGAGGGACTACTCGAAATAGGAAAGGGGGGGCTTTGAATGGCGGACCAGATCAAGAATAAATTCAAATTTTTCATGGGGCTTGATGATGTTCAAGAGGAAGAGAGTCCAGAGGCGTTTCCACAGGAGACACAAGAGCTTCCCCAGGCCACCTACAAGACCGAAGAGGCCAAGCATTTATTTGGAGCCAATAAAAAGCAGGAGGTCAGCAATATGCTCAATCCCGGCAATCCTTCCAAGGACAAGATTCAGGTCACCATCAGCAAGCCAGAGGATTTCAATGATTCGGCAGGCGTGGTGAACCATCTCAAGGAAAACAAACCGGTCATTGTCAATCTCGAGTCCCTGGATTCCGATACAGCCCGGAAAATCTTCGATTTTTGCTCAGGTGCTCTTTTTGCCTTGGACGGCAAAATTTTCAAAGTATCAAAAAATATTTTCCTTTTTGCACCAAAAAATGTCGACATAACCGGGAACCTGAAGAATTCCCTTGAAAGTGATTATGACATAGAATAGGAAGTGATAAAAATGGAAATCATCAAGGTGTCTGTGTACTATTTTGTCAATGTGGTGAATTATCTGATTCTGGCCAGGGTGATCATGTCCTGGTTTGTCAGGGATTATTCCAATCCCATCGTGCAGTTCATCTATCAGATTACCGAGCCCATCCTTGCCCCCTTCAGAGAGCTGCTCAGGAAAATCGGGGTTGGCGGCATGCTGGATTTTTCCCCTATTGTAGCCCTGTTGTTCATCCAGTTTCTGGCCAGTCTGATCTATGGCCTCTGATGGCCACAAGGAAAGGCTTCTGGCCATCCGACGCCTTGAGGATTTGATTTTCGGGGAGATGCCCGCCGAGGGACGGCTTTTTTCTGATTTTGTTCCACCGGGGGTGGTTCCCGAAATCAAAAAATATCTGGGGTCCTCCACAGGACGGGAGGTCGTCTACTACCGCCCCAATGCCGGGAGTGACTACGGCATTGTGGGTGTTTTCGAGTCCGCTGAAGCTGCTGTGGGGGCATGGCCTCTGAGGGTGATGGCGATTGCCGGACTGTCCGGGGATGTCAGCCACCGGGATGTGCTGGGCAGTCTCATGGCACTGGGAGTGGAACGCAAAAAAATCGGGGATATTTTTGTCCGGGGGGACACCGCTTATGTGGTGGTGATGGCGCCCCTGTTTCCCTATTTCAAGGACCAGCTCAAAAAAGTCGGTCCCAGTCCCGTGACGGTTGAAGAAGTGTCTCTGACGCAGATTGAGGACCTCGGGCCCCGATATGTCGCCGAGGTGGCGGTTTTGAAGTCCCTGAGAATAGACCTGGTGATTGCCAGGGCTTTCAAGGTTTCCCGGAACCAGGGGAAGGATTTTTTTCGCGAAGGCCGGGTGAAACTGAACCATCTGCCTGTCAAAAACCACCACAAAATGCTTCAGCCGGGAGATCTGGTTTCTCTGCGGGGTTACGGCAGAGTGCGGATTGATGCGGTGCTTGGACAGACCCAGAAGGGAAATTTGAAGGTTTCCCTGCATTATATGAATTAATTCAAGGAGGAAAAAATATGCCAGTCAATATTCACCGTTTGCCCATACCCTTTGTCCATGACGATGCGCTCAACGAGGAGAATGACCTTTTTTTGAGCCGGCTCAGCGAAGCCCTGGGCTATGAACTGGGAAATGCCGATGTCACTCATCTTCAGGAAGGAGAGCCCCTGTACGTTTTTGTGCCCTCCGGCGGAACGGAAAACGAATTCAAGAAAATATTTTCCGGGATTGCCGGACCAGTGTTTCTAATCACCACGGGACAGGCCAATTCCCTGGCAGCTTCCATGGAAATCCTGTCCTTTATAAAAAAAATGGGAGGCCGGGGGGAAATCCTCCACGGCTCCCATGAAGCCCTGGCCCGTCGGATCAATATGCTGGAGCGGGTGATGAAGACGAAATCCCGGCTAGCAAAGGGTCGGCTGGGTGCCGTGGGAATGCCGTCGGACTGGTTGATTGCTTCTGAGGCGGACTACGCTTCAGTCAAGGAGGCCACAGGGCTGACCCTGGTGGATATTTCCATGGAAGAGCTTCTTGAAGAGATTGACAAGGCAACCTATCCCGAAACGCCCCTGGTGAGGGAACTCCTGGACAAGCACTATTTTGCCAAGGACATGACCACCTCTCTGAATATCTATGGCGCTTTGAAACGCTTGGTTGAGAAATATGAACTGGACGGTTTCACCCTGCGTTGTTTTGATCTCCTGGACAAGGTGCACGGTACGGGATGTCTGGCCCTTGGCATTCTCAACTCCGAGGGAATCTTCGCCGGATGTGAAGGGGACATGCCCGCCCTGGTTTCCATGATGGTTCTGGGAACCCTGAGTGAGAAGCCTGTCTTTCAGGCCAATCCCTCCCGCTTCAGCGACGACAGGGAGCAGGTCATTCTTGCCCACTGCTCTGTACCCTTTGGCATGATTGATAGTTATCGTCTGACCACCCATTATGAATCGGGAATCGGAGTCGGCATTGACGGTGAGATTCCCAGAGGTGAAATCACAATCTTCAAAGCCTCGGCAACCCTTGACAGATACTTTGTGGAAAAGGCCGCCATTGTCAAAAATCTTCACGAGGGGAATCTCTGTCGGACCCAGATTGAGGTGGCCTGTCCCACCTGTTACGATTTTTTCATGAACCGACCCATCGGCAATCACCAGCTTATCGTCGTGGGGGATTTCAAGGAAACCGTCGAAGAGTTCTTCAAATGGGTCCCTTGACCCTCCCTGCGAATTCGTCCGGGGATTTTCGCAGACATTTGCTACAGACCGGGCAAAGCCACGGTTGACTAAGAAAAAGAAATTGGATATAATCTAGAGGTGAATCTGCATAGACAAAAGGCGATGAAGGAGTCCGTAACCCCTGAGGATTTTCAGAGAGTCGGTGTGAGGTGAAAACCGGCAATGCTCATTGGTTTAAATCTCTCCGGAGCTGTTCGGGTGAAAGATGACTAGCCTGAACCGGGCGATACCCGTTAATCATCATGGAGTGATTGTGCTTGCAATAAGCAGGGTGGTACCGCGGAAATTTTTTCGTCCCTATACAGATGTATGGGGACTTTTATTATTCTAAGGGGTGAAAGAATGTATCCAGGACTGAGCAAAGCGGGGAACAAGGAACGGGAAGCTGAGATTTCCAAATACTGGCAATCCATTGATTTGCTGCATCAAAGCGTGGAGACACGGGAAGGCAGGGAAAGCTTTGTCTTTTATGACGGACCTCCCACGGCCAACGGCAAGCCGGGGTTGCACCATGTGGTGGCAAGGGGTTTGAAGGATTCAATCTGCCGCTATAAAACCATGAAGGGCTATCAGGTAAAGCGCAAGGCCGGCTGGGATACCCACGGTCTGCCTGTGGAGATTGAAGTCGAGAAAAAACTCAAATTGTCCAATAAACAGGATATTGAAAAGTATGGCCTGGAGGCCTTCAATGCCCAGTGCCGGGAATCGGTCTTCACCTATGAGGCGGCCTGGCGGGAAATGACGGAACGGATGGCCTTTCTAGTGGATATGGATGATCCCTATGTCACCCTGGAGAATCGCTATATTGAATCCGTCTGGTGGATTCTGGACAAATTTTTCAAGGAAGGCTACATCTATGAAGGGCACAAGATCCTGCCCTACTGCGCCAGGTGCGGGACAGGGCTGGCTTCCCACGAGGTGTCCCTGGGCTATCAGGAAATCAAGACGGATACGGTTTATGTCACCTTCAAACTGAAAAATGAGGAGGCCTACTTCCTGGTCTGGACCACGACTCCCTGGACTCTGGCTTCCAATGTCGCCCTGACGGTTCATCCCGGGGTAACCTACGTCCGGGCCAAGCAGGGGGACAAGGTCTACATTCTTGCCAAAAAACTGCTGCATGAGGTCATGGGAGAGGATTATGAAATCCTCGATGAATTCCTGGGGGAGACGCTGGAGAGGGTGCCCTATGAGCCCATCATGCCCTTTGTGCAGCTGGACAAGGAAGCCCATTTTGTCACCCTTGGGGACTATGTCACTACGGATGACGGCACAGGGATCGTCCACACCGCCCCGGCCTTCGGGGAGGATGACTACCATACCGGGCGCCGTTACGACCTGCCGGTTCCCCAACCGGTGGATGAAGACGGAAAATACACTCAAACTCCCTGGAAGGGCCAGTTTGTCATTGATGCGGACCCGGAAATCATCCAGTGGCTCAAGAGCGAAGGCAAGCTCTACCGCAAGCAGAAAATTGAACACAATTATCCCCACTGCTGGCGGTGTAAAACCCCCCTCCTGTATTCGGCAAAACCAAGCTGGTACATTGAAATGACCAGACTCAAGGATCAACTCATTGCCAACAACAATGCTGTCCACTGGCATCCGGATTATGTGGGAGAAAAACGTTTCGGCAACTGGCTGGAGAATCTCAACGACTGGGCGATTTCCAGGAACCGCTACTGGGGGACCCCCCTCAATATCTGGCGTTGTGAGTGTGGCCACACCACCTCCATTGCCTCCATCGCCGAGCTCACGGAAAAGGCCATTGAATCCATAGACGACACCATTGAACTGCACCGTCCCTATGTGGACGATGTCCACATCCGCTGTGAACAGTGCGGTGGTGTGATGAGCCGCGTGCCGGAGGTCATCGATGTGTGGTTCGATTCAGGGGCAATGCCCTTTGCCCAGCATCACTACCCCTTCGAAAACAAGGAGAATTTCGACAAGCTCTTCCCGGCGGATTTCATCTGTGAAGGCATTGACCAGACCCGGGGATGGTTTTATTCCCTGATTGCCATATCCACCTTTGTCATGGGACAGTCCCCCTACAAGAATGTTCTTGTCAATGACCTGTTGCTGGACAAAGAGGGCAAGAAAATGTCCAAATCCAGGGGCAATGTCCTGGATGCGGCGCAGCTTTTTGACAAGTACGGTGTTGATGCGGTGCGGTGGTATCTCAATTATGTTTCCCCCGCCTGGGCGCCAACGAAATTTGATGAAGAAGGACTCAAGGAAGTCAAAAGCAAATTTTTCAATACCCTGGAGAATGTCTATAATTTCTTCATCCTCTACGCCAATATTGACAAGGTGGATGCCCGGAAGATAACGGTGCCTGTAGGGGACCGGCCGGAGCTTGACCGCTGGATTGTTTCCAGACTCAATACCTTGATTCAGGATGTGACACAGGACTTTGACGATTATGACCTGACCAAATCAGTCCGAAAAATCCAGGAATTCGTCAGCGAGGACTTGTCCAACTGGTATATCCGAAGAAGCAGAAGGCGGTTCTGGAATCCGCAAATGGACCGAGACAAGGAATCGGTTTATCGCACCACCTATGAAGTCCTGCTTGAGGTCAGCAAAATCATTGCCGCCATCGCCCCGTATCTCTCGGAAGAAATCTATCGCAATCTGAGCGGGGAAACCTCCGTCCATCTGGCGGATTTCCCCCAGGCAGATCCCGCCTTCATTGATGCCACCATTGAAAAAAGAATGGAACTGGTGAGGGCCCTGGTGACATTGGGCCGCGCCGCAAGGGAATCCGTAAAAATCAAGGTCCGCCAGCCGGTTCAAAAGGTGCTGGTGGATGGCGCCTACAAGGCCTTGATTGAGGATTTGACTCCCCTTATCAGGGAGGAACTCAATGTCAAGTCAGTGGTTTTTGTCGATGATGTGAAGGATTACATGGATTTCAACCTCAAACCCAATTTCAGGGTGCTGGGTCCGCTTCTGGGCAAGGACATGGGGGCCTTCGGCAAGGCGCTGGAATCCCTTGACGCCAAGGAAACCGTGGCGGCCCTGGAAAGAGGAGAGACTATCGAGGTCTCTTTGCCCGGTGGCTTGAAAGTCGCCGTGGATTCAGAAAAGGTCCAGGTCAACATCACCTCGAAGGAGGGCTTCACGGTGGAGATGGAAAACAATGTTTTCATCATTCTGGACACGACCCTCAGCGAAGCGCTTATCAGAGAGGGATACGCCAGAGAATTCGTTTCCAGAATCCAGCAAATCAGAAAAGCCATGGATTTTGAAGTCTCTGACCACATTGAAATCCACTATTCCTCAACAGAGGCTTTCACTCAAGCCATTGAAGAGTACGAGGACTATGTGCTGGGAGAGACCCTGGGGACCTGCATCAGGCCGCTTGAAAACGCTGATGCCGAGGAATACGACCTCAACGGCCAGCCCACCCGGATCCAGTTGAAACGGATCAGAGCCTAGGAAATCCTGGCAGGAAAGGAGGGGGGTTGAAATCGAATCATCGAAAACCCTGACCCTCACGGTCTCCAGTGAAGACAGCGGGAGGCGGATCGACCAGATACTTGGCGAGGGACTCAAAGAGGTTTCAAGAAGCTACATTCAGGGACTGATCAAGGCGGGCCGGGTGTCCCTCAACGATGAAATCCTTGATAAAAAAAACCACCTTTGCCAGGAGGGGGACCGGGTGGAGGTTTTCCTGCCGGAGCCAAAACCCTTAGAGATTGAAGCCCAGGATCTGTCCTTGACCATCGTCTACGAGGATTCGGATGTGATTGTGATTGACAAGCCCAGAGGCATGGTGGTCCATCCGGCTCCGGGGAATTCCTCGGGCACCCTGGTCCACGGGCTGATGCACCATACCACAGATCTCAGCGGTATCAACGGCGTGCTGCGGCCGGGGATTGTGCACCGCATAGACAAGGACACTACAGGACTGCTTGTTGTGGCAAAAAATGATGAAGCCCACCGGATTCTGTCAGAGGATTTGAAAGACCACCGGATTCAAAGAACCTACTACTGCCTGGTCCACGGACGGGTTCAGGGCCAGGGCCGCATTGACAAGCCCCTGGGTCGCAACCCCAAAAATCGTCTGATGATGGGAGTTGTCGACAAAGGCAGGAAGGCAGTCACCCACTATGAAGTCCTGAGAAATTTCGGGAGTGACTATACCCTGCTGAAGGTGATGCTGGAGACCGGTCGGACCCATCAGATCAGGGTGCATTTGAGGTCCGTCAACCACCCGGTGGTGGGGGACCGGCTCTATGGACTCAAGCATGAAAAATTCAATCTGGAGGGTCAGCTGCTCCATGCCAAGGAGCTTGCCTTCACTCATCCGGGAAGTGGTGAAGCCTGTTTTTTCAGCTGTGAACTGCCGGAGGACTTTCAAAAAATACTGATGGTCCTGGAAAGGAAATATCCCTGTGATGCAATATAAAGCCATGATTATGGATCAAAAATCCATGGAGCGGTCCATTACCCGGATTTCCCATGAGATCATTGAAAAGAACAAGGGCATTGGAGATGTGGTCCTGGTGGGTATCCAGACCCGGGGAGTTCCCCTGGCCCGCCGGATTGCACAACGGATCCAGGCCATTGAAGGGGTGGATCTGCCTGTCGGGGAACTGGACATGACCCTGTACCGGGATGACCTTCATTCAGACCCCTCGAAATACCAAAGCAAGACCAGGATTCCCTTTGAAATTGACGCAAGGATTGTGGTGCTGCTGGATGATGTGATTTACACCGGCCGCACCGTTCGCGGGGCCATGGAGGCGCTGTTCAGAATGGGCCGTCCCAGGATGATCCAGTTGGGGGTCATGGTGGACCGGGGGCATCGGGAGTTGCCTATTCGGGCGGATTTTGTCGGCAAGAATGTGCCGACTTCCAGATTGGAAGTGGTGAAGGTCAGGTACGCAGAGCTTGATGGATTTGAGGATGTGGCCATTTACGACAAGCAAAAAAGCGGCAACCCCTAGAGGATTGTCGCTTTTTCTTATCCGGTTGGTTCGGGGCATATCGCCCCAGGCCGGGCTTCTTTTGGAGAAATTTTCAAAAGCCCGGGTCTGCCGGGGAACCCTAGCCTTTATAAGGCATCAGCAGCTCTTCCCTGGGGGTGACGTACAAAGTTTTTTGCTCGAAATAGTTGACAAATCCCGGCTTGGAGCCACTGGGCTTTTTGACCTGGCGCACCTCGGTGTAATCAACCGGTACATTGGAGGAGAGGTTCGCCTTTGAGTAGAAAGCCGCAACACTGGCAGCCAGAAGCAGTGACTGTTCATCGGGCAGACGGCCCTTGAGGCGCAAGACCACGTGGGATCCGGGGATATTCCTGGTGTGGAACCACAAATCCTGTTTTGAGGCCACCTTGAAGGTCAGTTCGTCATTGGCCCGGTTGTTTTTGCCCACCAGTATTTCAAAGCCCGCCGGCGAGACAAAGCGGTGGAATCCCGGGGGTTTTTTTCTGGCCTTGGCATAGCCGCGTTTTTTGAGATAACCCTCAAGGGAAAGCTCCTCTGCTATGGCCGTGAGATCCTCCTCACCACCGGCAGTTTCAATGCTCACCAGGGTGGTTTCCAGATATTCAATCTCTGCCTCGGCCTGGTTCAACTGATGCAGCAGATGGGATTTGGAATCCTTGAGCTTGTGGTATTTCTTGTAATAGGCGCTGATATTTTCCTTCGGGCCCAGTCTTGGGTCCAGGTCAATCACCAGGGGTTCGCCGGTGTAGTAGTTAGTCACCTTCACTGACTCGAGTCCCTTTTCAAGCTGATAGATATTGGCCAGGAGCAGCTCCGCCTTGATTTTGAAAGCTTCAGCTCCCTCGGCATTCCTCAGTTCCTCCCTGAGATGCTGGATTTTACTCTGGGTTCTCTTGAGTCGCCCCTCGAGGGTCCTGCGCATGGATTTGGAACGCTGCAGAATGTGGACCTGCTGGTCCTTGGTGGTATAGAAGGTTTCGATCATTTCAAAAATATCCCCGTACTCTCTTCGAAGGGGGTACTCCTTCAGGGGGACCATGTGGAAATCCTTGAAGTGGTGGTGGTCGTCGGTAAAGATATAAAAACCTTCAGGTTCGAAATCCCTGAGATCACGGTAGAGGGCCCTAAGGGCTGTATCCCGGGCTGATGCCGGCAAATCCTCTGAGTCAAGATGGTGCTTTTGAACCATGAATCCGGCCAGGGCCGGACTGATGCCTTGAAAGCGCTTAAAGAGGGCTTTTGCGAGGGACTTCGGGTCCTGCAGGTCTTTGAGCAGGGCAGTGAACTCCGCCTCGGAAGTCCCCAGGATGGCCTGCTGGTCCGAGGTCATGGGCTGGTACTTCAGAGTTGGAAGAATCGGACGCGAAGGGCTCATATAGGGAGGCACCCGCTTCAAAGCATCGATAATGTGATGCGTTTCATCCATGAAAATCAGGTTGGAGTGCTTTCCCATGAGTTCCAGAACCAGGACAACCTTGCTTTCGTCCCCCAGTTCGTTGCGGCTTAGAAATTCAAAATGCACCTGCCGGTCGTCCCCCAGCTGTACCACCTCTTGGAGCAGGGCGCCTCTCAAATGCTTTCTCAGCATGATTAGAAAAAGGGAGGGGGTGGGAGAATTGGGTTTTTTGGTATCGGTCAGGGTCATATAGGGCATTGAAGGATTGATGGAAATTTTGAGTCGTTTCTTGTTTCGGAAGGAAATCAAAATCTGATCCTTCTCTGGCTGGTCGATTTTGTCCACCCGGTTTTGAAGCAATGGTGCAAGTCCCTTGATTGCATATTTCAGGACAAAGCCATCATAGGCCATAGCGATCACCTCAGTGTAAATCATTATAACACAAAACCCCTGGGGATTTATTTCGAGAATCCTTTACAGGGGCAGTGAAAAGATATTATTATAATAAGAACAAGGGTAATGAAAGAGAGTGGGAAGCCGATATGGAATTTACGAAAATGCATGGAGCGGGAAATGATTTCATTGTATTTGAAGGAGACACCGACGGGGACTATGGGGCGCTGAGTTTGAAGCTCTGTCACCGGCGCTTCAGTGTCGGGGCGGACGGCCTGATGGTGACCAGAGTTGTGGATGAGAGGACCATTCGGATGGTTTATTACAACAGCGACGGGACCAGGGGGCAGATGTGCGGCAACGGAGCCCGCTGTCTGGCCTATTTTGCCTACAAAAAAGGGCTTGTCAGACACAGGGATTTCATCCTGGAAACCGATGCCGGCCGGGTGGAAGCTGCCATTCTAGAGGAGGACCTGGTTGAAATCGCCATGGGACATCCAGTGACTGACTCCCCCTTTGAGCGCTATTTTTTCGATGAGGAAATCACCGTGGCGGACAGGTCTTTTCATATGAGCTATATTCTCATGGGTGTTCCCCATGTTGTTCTCGAGCTCGAGTCCCTGGACAAGCGCGAAGTCCTGCAGCTTGGGCCCCGGATTGAAACAATGCCCTTGTTTACCCAAAAGGCCAATGTCAATTTTGTAAAGGTTCTGGATAAAGGCCATGTGATGATTGACACCTGGGAGCGGGGTGCCGGCAATACCCTTGCCTGCGGCACGGGGGCCCTGGCCAGTGTCTATGTGCTGAACCGTCTGGGGCGGCTTGAGCCCCATGTCAGGGTTGACGCTCCGGGAGGCACACTCTGGGTGAGAATCGACCCGGCCAGAGGGGTATTTCTGCAAGGAGGCGCTGTTGTCGCCTTTGAAGGGAGAATCTAAGGAGGAAGGTATCATGTTAATGAGCATGACCGGCTATGGACAGGGCAAGGCTGAAAATCAGGAAATGGGACTGATCATCGATTTGAAGAGCGTCAACAACCGCTATCTGGACCTCAACATTCGCATGCCCAGAAAGTTCAATCCCTTTGAGGATCTCGTCAGGGAGCGGATCAAGGCATCCCTGGTCCGCGGCAAGGTTGATGTCTTTATCAATATTGAAAACAGTCATCGCGAGGATTTGACTGTCACGGCGGACTTTCCTCTTCTGAGGCGCTATGTGGAGGCCTATGAAGCCATCAAGGAGACCTTCGGCCTGGAGGACAAAATCTCCTTGAATCATCTGGTCCGGATTCCCGAGGCATTGATGGTCGAGGACAGGGGGCTGGATGAAGAGGCTGTGAAAAGCCTGCTGCTTGAGGCTCTGGACAGGGCCCTGACACAGATGAGTGCCATGCGCCGGACTGAAGGAGAAAAATTGGCCCTTGATATATTGGATAAAACTGATAAAATGAATCATGTTTTACAAGAGATAGAGCTGCTGGCACCCTTTATCGCCTCCAGACACCAGGAAAAGATGGCAGCGAGAATTCAGGAACTCCTGGGCCAGGTTGAGGATTTTGACGCCGACAAACTCAATATGGAGATTGCCGTCTTTGCCGACCGCAAGGATATCAACGAAGAAATCGTCCGCCTGAAATCCCACTTTGCGCAGATTGATTCTCTTATCAAGACCCAGGAGGTAGTGGGCAGAAAGCTTGACTTTCTGCTTCAAGAGGTGAACCGGGAGGTCAACACCATCGGATCGAAATCCCCTGACTACGATATTTCCAACCACGTGGTTGAATTGAAGAGTTTATTGGAAAAAATCAGAGAACAGGTCCAAAATATTGAATAAGGGGAGAGAATATGCTCAGAAAAGGAAATCTTTTTGTCATCAGCGGTCCTTCCGGCGCCGGTAAGGGCACGATTATCAGAGAAGTGCTGAAATCAACCCGGGATATCAAACTTTCCGTATCGGTCACCACCCGAGATTCCCGCAGGGGCGAGACAGAGGGAATCAATTACTATTTCAAAAGCGATGAAGAGTTTGAAAAAATGATTTCGGAAGAGGGCTTTCTTGAATACGCGAAGGTGTATGACCATTATTACGGCACACCAAAGGAACCTGTGCTAAAAGCTGTTGAACAGGGCGAGAACATCATTTTGGAGATTGACATACAAGGGGCGCTTCAAGTGAAAAAGTCCTACCCTGAGGCGATTTTCATCTTTATTCTCCCCCCCTCGATGGCCGAGCTCAAAAACAGAATTGTCCTGAGGGGTTCTGAAACGGCGGAGGCTTTGAAGTTGCGTTTTGCCAGCGCCCTCGAAGAAATCGCCTATATTGAAAAATATGATTACTATATTGTCAACGATACCCTGGCATCCTCGACCCGTTCCCTGTACGCCATCATCGAGGCGGAAAGATGCCGGATCAGAAAAGATGTCGCTGATATTATCAAAAATTTCAAGGAGGAATTGCAATGATTAGACCATCCATTGATGAGTTGTTGGAGAAGATTGACGACCGGTATTCCCTGGTGATTGCGGCATCGAAAAGAGCGCGGCAGATTATGGAAAGCGAGCAGTACGAAGAGGCAGTCTATGTGGACAAGCCTGTGACCCAGGCCGCCAAGGAGATTATGGACGGCAAAGTGGTCATGACCAGTGAGTAGGTGGTGGGGATGAAACACAAAAAAGTAGTTCTCGGAGTCACCGGAGGCATCGCAATCTACAAGGCGCTGGAAGTCATTTCCCTGCTTAAAAAGCTGGAGATAGAGGTACAGGTCATTATGACCCGCCACGCCCGGGAGTTTGTCACCCCCATGACCTTTGAAGCCATGAGCGGTCGAAAGGTTCTGACGGATCTGTTCACTCTGGGAGCGGATTCCAAAATCGAGCATATCGAGGTGGCCAAGACGGCGGATCTGTTCGTTGTCCTACCGGCAACCGCCAATATCATCGGGAAAATGGCCCGGGGGATTGCTGATGATCTTCTGTCCACGACCCTGCTGGCCACAAAAGCCCCGGTTTATGTGGCCCCGGCAATGAACACCAACATGTTTGAGCATGTGAGTGTCCAGGAAAACCTGGGAATCCTCAGGGACAGGGGAGTTGTCATTATCGAGCCTGATGCCGGACGTCTGGCCTGTGGCGACACGGGAAAAGGCAAGCTGGCCCCTCCGGAGGATATTGTGGAACAGATTGTCTGGGCTCTTGAGGCCAGACAGACCCTCAAGGACAAAAAAATTCTCGTTACTGCGGGTCCCACCGTGGAGCCCATTGATCCGGTCCGTTATATCACCAATCCTTCCAGCGGCAGAATGGGATTCGAGATGGCAAGAGCCGCCAGGGCTCTCGGGGCCGAGGTGTATCTTGTTGCGGGACCGGTAAACCTCAAGACACCCTTCGGAGTCCGTCGCATCGACGTGACCACTTCTGAGGACATGTATCGGGAGGTCATGGGACTTTACGACAGGATGGATATCGTGATTAAAGCCGCGGCGGTCCTGGATTATCGTCCCGAGAAAGTGCATGAGAAGAAAATCAAAAAAGAGGATATCGAGGCATCCCTGACCCTCGAGAGAACCAGGGATATTCTCAAGACCCTGGGGAAGACCAAGAGCCACCAGTTTTTAGTGGGCTTTGCCGCTCAAACCCATGATGTCGTGGATTACGCCAAGGCGAAAATCAGGGACAAGAATCTGGATTTCATGGTGGCCAACGATGTCAGCCTCAAAGGTGGCGGTTTTCAGTCAGAGTGGAATGAAGTCTATCTGATCACCCGGGACATGCAAGTCACCCACCTTTCTTTGGATAAAAAATCGGTTATCGCAAAAGAGATTCTGGAAAAAATCGCGGATATGGTAAAATAGGAGTCGTAGCCGACTCTTATTTTTTTGAGGTGTGGAATGAATATCAATGTCATTTTATTGAAGGCGGTCAAGGATACGGATCGTCTCTATACTTACAGGGTACCTGAAAATTTTGAGGCCATGGTTCAGGTGGGTTCAAGAGTCATTGTCCCCTTCGGCAGGGGGTCGCGCCCCATGGAAGCAGTGGTGATTGAAAAGGGGGTGGCAGCGGACTTTGAGGTCAAGGAGATTCTCAGAGGCTTTGACGAGGGTTATGACCTGAGCCCTGAGATGGTTGAGCTGCTCCAAAGGGCCGGGGATTATTATTTAAGCTCCCTGTCAAAGCTGATTAAAAGCGCTATTCCCCTGGGTTCGAAACTCGAGCTGCTGCCTGAAATCCTTTTCAAGGATGACGAGGCGAGGAGGGCCTATGAAAGTGGGGAGCAGAGTCTGGCCTCTCTGTTGAAGCAGGGGCTGGCAATTCAGCGGGTGACTTATCAAAAAAAAGCCCGGGAAAAAACCCTCAAGATGGTCCGGTGCCTGGCCTCTTTGGACCAACTCCAAGCGGCATTACTGGAACTCAGAAGCAACGCCCATAGGAAAAGAGCCTTGCTGGAATTGTTTGTCAAGGATCCGAAACGGGTGATCCCCCTGAAGCAGGCGGGACTTTCAAGGGAGGCGCTCAGACCCCTTTGCGAGGAAAATCTCATGGAGGTTTTTGATAAAACCGTCTATCGCTCCAGCCTTTACAGAGACCAGGACCTCTCGATAAAACCCAAGCCTGTACTCAATCGAGAGCAGTTGGCGGCCTTTGAGCAGATCAGGGCCGCCATGGCGGCAAACGCCTATGCCCTTTTCCTGCTTCACGGGGTGACCGGCAGCGGCAAGACCGAAGTCTACCTGCAGCTGGCTGAGGTGGCTTTGGAGCGTAATGAGTCTGTGATAGTCATGGTGCCAGAGATTTCTCTGATTCCTCAGATGGCCCGGGTCTTTATCGAGAGATTCGGACCCGTGGTGGGCTTTTACCATTCGCAAATGTCCCAGGAAGAGAAGATGGAGGAATGGTTGAGAATCAAGGAGGGAGAGTTCAGAATCGTCATCGGTCCGAGGAGTGCCGTGTTTTCCCCGGTGAAAAACCTGGGCCTGATAGTCGTGGATGAGGAGCACTCTTCGAGTTACAAATCGGAATCAGAACCCAGATACCACGGCATCCAACTCGCACAGATGAGGGCGGGGCAGCACCAGATTCCCCTTGTCCTGGGCAGTGCCACCCCCCGGGTGGAAACGTACTGCGAGGCGCTAAAGGCAAGGGGCGGGATTCTCACCCTGACCAAACGGGTGGCTCAAAGACCGATGCCGGCTGCCTCTCTGGTGGATATGCGTGAAGAAACGATGACGGCGAAGGTCAGCCTGGTCAGTGCAAGACTCAGGGAGCAGATTCAGCTGAGACTTGAAAAAGGCGAGCAGACCATTCTTTTTTTGAACAAGAGGGGATATGCCTCCTTTGTCAGCTGTCTGCAGTGCGGTCATGTCATGAGCTGTCCCCACTGTGAAGTCCCTTTGATATACCACAAGAAAACCAGCCATGGCGAATGCCGGCTGTGCGGCTACAGAACACGGGTTCCGAGGCAGTGCCCGGAATGCGGCAGCCCCCACTACCAGTATTTCGGCATGGGAACGGAAAAAATCGAAGAGAAAATCAAAGGCCTGTTTCCAGAGGCCCGGATCATACGAATGGATTCAACCTCCATGGCGGGCAAATACGCCCTCAAGGAAGCCTACGAGGCCATTGAGGCCAGGGAAGTCGACATCATCCTCGGGACACAGATTGTTGCAAAGGGCCATGATTTCAAAGGGGTCACCCTGGTGGGGGTCCTTGCGGCGGATATCAATCTCAATGTGCCCGACTACACAGCCAGTGAAGTGACCTATGCCCTGATTACCCAGGCCATGGGACGCAGCGGCAGGGGGGAAGTCCCGGGAGAAGTGATTATCCAGACCTACAATCCGGAGCACTATGCGATTCAAAGCGCCCTGGCTTCCGATTACCGGGTCTTTTACGATTTTGAAATAGCGGTTCGTGAAGCCATGACCTACCCGCCCTTCACCCGGTTAATCCATCTGACGGTCAATTCCTCTATAGAAACCATGGCCCATGACTATGCCAAGGGTCTGGCGTGGGCCCTGAGAGAGCAGTTCAAGGGTCTCGATGCCCGGGTTGTGGGTCCCGGTGCCGCCTTGAACCTGAAGGTGAACCACACTTACCGCTATCAGGTGCTGATCAAGGGAGAGACAGTTGACCAGCCCAGGATTAAGGGTATAATAAATGATATAATCCACAAGGTAAAACATCCTAAAATTCATGTGTCGGTGGATGTGGACCCCATCAGTCTTTTATGACGCCGGCACAGGATACCTGTAGGACTGCAGCACAAAAAAACACAAGGAGGTGCCTGCAAATGGCCCTTAGAACCATAAGAATAGACGGGGATCCGGTCCTGAGAAAGGTCGCAAAGCCCGTGACGAAATTTGATGAAAAACTGGCCCTTGTGGTCCAGGACATGCTGGACACCATGGTGGCGGAAGACGGTATAGGTCTGGCTGCGCCCCAGATCGGTCTGCTTAAAAGAATCATGGTCATCGATTTGTACGATGACACGGGGTCCAAAGTGTATGTCAATCCGGAAATCCTCCACCAGGAGGGGGAACAATTTGAAGTTGAAGGGTGTCTCAGTGTCCCGGATGCCTCGGGAGCGGTGAGAAGACCCGCCGTGGTGACCCTGAGGGCCCAGGATCTTCAGGGAGATTTCTTCGAAGTCCAGGGGGAGGGGCTGCTGGCCCGGGCCATGTGCCATGAAATTGACCATCTCAACGGGATTCTCTTTACCGATAAAATTGAAGAGAAGGCAGAGGAAGTGTAGGATGAGGGTCCTGTTTATGGGGACGCCGGAATTTGCTTTGCCGTCCCTTGAATATCTTTTGAATCATCACGAGCTGGTTGGGGTATTTACTCAACCGGACAGAAAAAAGGGACGGGGGAAAAAGCTTTCACCCCCTCCGGTAAAGGCTTTCCTTGAAAACACAGGGATCAGGGTGTACCAGCCTCCAAACCTCAAGGCTCCTGAATCTCTGGACCTTGTCCGCTCCCTCTCTCCCGAGGTGATTGTAGTGATTGCCTATGGCAATCTGTTGCCAGGGGAGATTCTTGAAGCGGCGCCTCTGGGGGCCATCAATGTCCATGCCAGTCTTCTGCCGGCTCTCAGAGGGGCGAGCCCCATACAGACGGCCATTGTCAGGGGACTTGAAGTGACGGGGGTCACCACGATGCAGATGAATGAAGGACTTGACACCGGGGATATCCTGCTGAAGGAGACCGTCGACATTCCCAAAGACATGAACGCCGGGGAGCTCCACGATGTGCTCAAGGAAAAAAGTGCCCTCGTCCTTGAGAGGACCCTTGAGAACCTCAAAGCCCTCAAAGCCCTTCCCCAGGATGAATCCCTGGCCTCCTATGCGCCCATGATCACCCGGGCCATGGCGAAAATCAATTTCAACCAAAGCGCCAGGGAGGTCTATAATGGCATTCGCGGCTATTTTCCATGGCCTGTTGCCTACACCCTTGTTGAAGGGGTTCCTTTGAAAATTCTGCAGGCCCGGGTCAGGACCACCTCCCAGACAGGAGAGCCTGGACGCGTATCCAGTGTTTCAAAAGAGGGAATCGAGGTCTTGTGTGCCAGTGACATCCTTGTGATACTCAGGGTGCAGCTGCCCTCGGGCAAACCGCTGCATGTTTCACAGTTCATCCAGGGACATGATTTAATCAGAGAAAACATACAGTTAGGAGAGTGATAGCATGTTTATTTACGGTTCAAATCTGGGATTTCTGCTGCTGATTCCCATGATTATTTTTGCAATGTATGCCCAGTCCAAGGTGACCCGAACCTTCAACAAATATCTCAGGGTCCCGAATTCACGCAATCTGTCGGGCTATGAAACGGCCAGAAAGATTCTCGACGCCCACGGGCTCTACGATGTTCCCATTGAGAAGGTGGGGGGGCATCTTTCGGACCACTATGACCCGAGGACCCGTACCGTCAGACTTTCCGAGGCGGTCTACAGCGGGCGCAGTGTGGCGTCGAGCAGTGTGGGGGCCCACGAGGTCGGTCATGCCCTGCAGCATGCCGAAGGCTATGTCCCCCTGAAGTTGAGAAGTCTTCTGGCTCCGGCGGCCCAGTTCGGGTCGAAGTACATGATTTTTCTGATCTTCATGGGTTTCATTTTCAATATTCTGCAGCTCATTGACTTGGGGATTCTCTTTTTCTCTCTGGCACTGCTTTTTCAGATTGTCACCCTGCCGGTGGAATTCAATGCCAGTCTCAGAGCCATTGACAATCTCCATCACATGGCTCTGGTGGGTCAGGAGGATCTTGCAGGCTCCAATGCCGTCCTTAAAGCGGCTGCCATGACCTATGTGGCGGCGGCGGCGGTTTCTGCCGCACAACTGTTCAGATTCATCCTTCTGAGAAATGCCAGGCGCTAACATGAAAATCATCAATCCACGGGTAATAGCCGTCAAGACTTTGACGGCTATTACCCATAAGAAGCGCTTTATGAAGGAAGTCCTCGAAGAGAACCTTAACGGGGTTCCCAGGGAACAAAGGGCCTACGTCAACCGGACGGTGCGGGGAGTTGTGGAGAATTTGAGCTATCTCGACGGGATTCTTGAAAAACTGTCCCGGATCAAGCTTAAAAAGCTCAGAGAAGCGGATCGAAATATTCTCAGACTCGGGCTGTATGAAATCCTCTTCATGGACCATATCCCTGACTATGCCACGGTGAATGAAAGCCAGAGACTGATGAAAAAATCCAATCCTTCCCTGGTCGGGTTTGCAAATGGTCTGCTAAGAAATGTTTCAAAAAACAGGAAATCCATCATTGAGGAATTCGAAGGGACTCTTAAAGACACGCCGGAGGATCTGGCCGTCAAATATTCCCATCCCGCATGGCTCATGGCCCGTTGGATCCGGGATTTCGGCCTGGAAAACACGAAGCGCATGGCGGAGCTCAACAACACCCCGCCTCCGGTATTTATCCGACTCAATCCCCTCAAGACCGACCTGAACCGGCTCATGGCGGCACTGGCCGGGGAGGGGGTGAAGGTCCAGCCGGCTCCCTTGAATCCCCAGGCCCTGTTAGTTGAAAGCGCAGACATATCCTTGCTTGCCGGCACCCGGGGGTTTGCCGGGGGTCTGTTTACAATCCAGAGTCTCAGCAGCATGCTCATTGCGCCGCTCATGGATTTGAAACCAGGTCTGAGGGTTCTCGACCTGTGTGCCGCCCCGGGATCCAAAACCACCCATATCGCTGAGTTGATGCAGGGAACGGGTGAAGTCGTCGCCCGGGATATCTCCCGGGGAAAGCTGGCCAGGATACAGGAGAATGTGGACCGGCTCAAGTTGGACAATGTCCGGATTCAGCTGGGAGATGCCACCGTGCAGGATCCCGGAAGTTTTGACGCCTTTGACCGGATTCTCCTGGACGCCCCCTGCTCCGGTCTTGGAATCATCAGGAGAAAAGGGGACATCAAATGGAACCGCGAAACCGGGGACATTCCCGCCCTGAGAAAAATTCAGAGGAATATGATTAATAATGCCGCGAAATATGTTAAAATAGGCGGTGTAATCCTGTACAGTACCTGTACACTGGAAGTTATGGAAAATCAAGGAGTCATTGAAGAATTTCTCGCGACCCATGAGAACTTTGTCATGGATTCAATTTCTGAAATCGATGACGCATTTATCCGAGAGGGCATGCTTGTGGTTACGCCACATGAACATGGCATGGATGGATTTTTTGCCTGCCGGTTAAAACGCATTGGATAAGAGAGGGACAGACGTGGAATACTATCTGAGAAGCGACATCGGCACAAAACGCGACAAAAACGAAGATTATGTCCTTTATCATGAGAGAAGCGGCATTTTTATCATTGCCGACGGCATGGGAGGACACAAGGCCGGGGAAATCGCTTCAAAAATGGCCGCCAGGGAGTTCATTGTGAAAATCGAGTCTGTGGATGCGGCCAAACCGGCGGATTTAATCAGTGCCTTCGATGCGGCGAATACGGCTGTTTACAATGCTTCTGTAGCCCATGAAGCCTATCAGGGGATGGGTACGACCCTGACGGCGGCCATGATTGAAGGCAACAGTGTCTACCTGGTCCATGTCGGGGATACAAGAGCCTACAAGGTGAATCCGCAGGGACTGACCCAGATTACCCGGGACCACACCTTGATTTCTGAAATGTATCGCAAGGGCAGTCTGACCCTTGAGGAGATGAAGGACCATCCCCAGAAGCATCTGCTTACCAAGGCCCTGGGAACCAAGGCGAACTGTGAACCGGATGTGTTCCAGGAATCCTTTGGAGAGAATGATTTTCTTGTGATGACCAGCGACGGACTCACGGACCTGGTGGATGATCTGGAAATCAAAAGGATGGTTCTTGATTTGAAATATCCCAAGGCCATTGTCGAGAGTGCCATCCAGTTGGCCAACAGTCGCGGCGGAAAAGACAATATCAGTATGATCTGTATTAAATTCCAAGACTAAAGGAGTCTGTTGAATGAAGGGTACGATTTTAGGGAATCGATATGAAATCATAGAGAAAATCGGAGACGGCGGCATGTCCGATGTCTATAAGGCACGCTGCCAGGTGCTCAAACGGCATGTGGCGGTTAAAATCCTCAAAAGCGAATTCAACGCCGATCCGGAATTCGTCAAAAAATTCGATGCGGAATCCACTGCTGTGGCGGGGTTGAATCATCCCAACATCGTGAATATTTTTGATGTGGGAATTGAAGCGGACCTGCGCTATATTGTCATGGAATTTGTAGACGGCAAAACCCTCAAATCCCTCATCAGGGAAAAACAGGGGCCCCTCGAGGAAAATGAAATCATCCGGCTGTCCATGCAGATTGCCAGTGCCCTGGACCATGCCCACCGGCACCACATCATTCATCGGGACATCAAATCCCAGAACATCATGATCTCAAACCAGCAGGTGGCCAAGGTAGCGGATTTCGGCATTGCCAAGGCCATGTCAGCCAGTACCGTGGTTCACAGCAACGAGGTGATGGGAAGTGTCCAGTATGCCTCTCCGGAGCAGTCCAAGGGATCGGTCATCGACCACCGGTCGGATATCTATTCCCTGGGCGTGGTGATGTATGAAATGGCCACGGGAAGGCTCCCTTTTGTGGGAGAAAATGCCGTGACCATCGCCTTGAAGCACATGAGGGAGCAAGTAGTCCCCCCCGGGACCTACAACAAGACCCTTTCAAATGGTCTTGAAGAAGTGATTGCCCGGGCCTTGATGAAGAATCCGGATTCGAGGTATCAGACTGTCAGTGAGCTGATGGTGGATTTGAACCGTCTGAGGAGCAATCCCTCGGAAACCTTTGATTATGAAAACAGTGAAGACTATGACTATGCCACAATGGTACTGCCCAACTATCAGGAGATTGATGCCATGAGTAAAAAAGCGCCGACCAAGAAGAAATCTAAAAACAAGCCGCAAAAGGGCAACCGGCTGACCATGGTGACGGTGATTCTTCTGGCGCTGCTGGCTTCCCTTTTGATTTTCAGTATTGTCGGATTCAACCTCCTCAAGGACAAATTCATTCCTCAGGAGGTGGAGGTTCCGAACCTGATTGAGTTGACCTTTGAAGAAGCCAAGACCGCCTTGAACGAAAGGGGACTCTATATCGAGGAGGAGGGCACCCGTTTCTCCAATGTCATTGAAAAGGGCCGAATCCTGGAGCAGTCCGAGGTTGCGGGAACCATCCTCAAGGAAGGCTTCACCATCAAAGTGGTGGTCAGCAAGGGTCAGAACCTTGTGGAAATTCCAAATCTTCTTCAAAAAGAGCTCTCTGAGGCCCAGATTATTCTCGATAATCTGGAACTCAGTGTGGACTCTGTTGAATATGTCGTCAATGACCTGCCCAAGGGCTATATTCTGGCACAGGAACCCGCCAGTGGAGAACTGATTGAGAAGGGGCAGGCCATCAAACTCATTGTTTCCCAGGGTTCCACGGCACAGGAATACATCATGCCCACTATCACGGGACTCACCTATGAAGAGGCCCTTGGCCGACTGGAGGGCAACAATATCCAGCTGGCTCTCAAGGGGTACGATTATTCTGACTTTCCGCAGGATACCATTGCAAGCCAGAGTATTTCCCAGGGGACCATTGTCTACCCGGGGGATGTCGTCGACGTGACCATCAGCAATGGGCCGAAGCTGACCACCAGGTCCTACAAACTCTACACCCAGTATTTTGAAGGTGACGAGGAGACTGTGACCATTGAAATGATTGACGAGCAGGGGGATGCAAGGATTGTCTATTCCCAGCTGCATGCCCGGGAGGAGGAAAGCTTTGTGGTTGAATTGACAGCAAAGGGTGAGGTGACCATCAATATCTACTACGGCGAGACCCTCTTCAATACCCTGAACGAGCATTTTGAATAATGAGACTCAAGGGAATCATACTCAAGGGAATCGGCGGGTTTTATTATGTTGAAGCCGGGGACAGGATTTACGCCACCCGGGCAAGGGGTCTTTTCCGCAATGAAAAAATCAAACCCCTTGTGGGGGACCAGGTGGAAATCGATGTGACCTCTGATGAAGATTCCGAAGCCTATATCCAGAAAATTCTGCCAAGAAAATCCCGTCTTCAAAGACCTGAAGTCGCCAATGTCGACCAGGTCATTGTCACCATGGCCCTGACCAACCCGAGCCCGAATTTCATTCTTTTGGACAAACTGCTGATTCTGGGGCAGTATCACGGGGTCAGGCCCGTCATCTGCCTCAATAAAAGCGACCTGGTGCCACCTGGAGTCCTCGAGGAGGTCAAAAGGGATTACGAGGCCACGGGATTTGACGTGATTTTTGTCAGTGTGCCAGAGTTAACCGGCATCGAAGACTTGAAGGCAGTGCTCCGGGGCAAGGTCAATGTGTTCGCCGGCCCGAGCGGAGTGGGCAAATCCTCCATCACCAATGCCCTCAAGCCGGGCCTGGCCCTGAAAGTCGGCGAGGTGAGTGAAAGAATCGGCCGGGGCAGACACACCACCCGCCACACTGAGCTCATAGAACTGCCCTCGGGGGGGTTCGTTCTGGACACACCGGGTTTCAGCTCCCTGGAAATCCTTCAGATTCCCAAGGATACCCTTAAAGACTACTATCCGGATTTCAGTGAAGCGGCCAGGGACTGCCGCTACCGGGACTGCAGTCATATCAATGAGCCCGGCTGCGGTGTGAAAGAGGCGGTGGCAGACCGTCGGATTTCTCAAAACCGTTACCATGGCTACCAGTACATTTATGAAGAACTCAAAAAACAAAAGGAGAGATACTGAATGGTGAAAATTGCCCCTTCCATCCTGTCTGCTGATTTTTCCCGTCTGGGGGAAGAAATCAGGGCGGTTGAAAAGGCCGGTGCCGACTGGATACACCTTGACATCATGGACGGCCACTTTGTGCCGAACATCACCTTCGGTGCCCCGGTGGTGAAAAGCATACGCAAGACAAGCGGTCTGTATTTCGATGCCCATCTCATGGTCCACAATCCCGATGCCTTTTTCGAGGACTTCGTCAGGGCCGGAGTGGACGGCATCACCATTCACCAGGAAGCCAGCCTGCACCTGGACCGGTCCATCCAGGCGATAAAGGCTCTTGGTGTCAAGGCGGGGGTGTCACTGAATCCTGCGACTCCGGTCCAGACTATCGAGCATCTGCTGCCTCAGCTGGATCTGGTACTGGTCATGTCGGTCAACCCCGGATTCGGAGGGCAGCATTTTATTGAATACACCAGGGACAAAATCAAAGCCCTGAAGGCAATCAAGGCGGCGAAGGGCTTTACCTTTATCATAGAGGTGGATGGCGGTGTTGTCCCAGAAAACGCCGCCATACTGAGAGAAAGCGGCGCCGAGGTGTTGGTGGCCGGGAGTGCAATCTATCACAAGGATGATTACAAGGCGGCAATCGACGCCCTCAGGTCAAGGCCATGAAGGCCCTGCTTCTGGGAGCGGCCGGGATTGGCGATTACGAACAGTTGAAAGGGCAACTCAGTGAGGATTACGACTATGTGCTCTGTGTGGACGGCGGAATCAGGCATCTTGAACCCCTTGGGCTCACACCGGACCTGATCATTGGCGACATGGACAGCGCCGATCCTGAAGCGTTGAAGGCATTGCAGTCAGTCCCTGTGAAACGGTTCCCCGTGATGAAGGATGAAAGTGATTCGGAACTCGCCCTGCTGGAACTTGGCGATTCAGAATACGAGGTGATTCACATGGTGGGATTCTACGGGTCGAGGTGGGACCACACCCTGGTGAATTTCGGACTCCTGATCAAGTACGCCCATCTCAATGTCCACATGATTGACGAAAACAACCGGGCTTTCGCCGGCCGGGGGAGGATAGAGCTTCAGGGACTTCAAGACCGGGTGGTTTCCCTGATCCCCATGACACCGATTTTTGGAGTGACCCTCACCGGGATGAAGTATCCACTCAATGACGTGGATGTGGCCTATCCGACCTCTTTGACCCTGAGCAACAGTCTTGTGGATTCCAGGGGAAGCATCGAGGTCCGGGAGGGAAAATACATCGTGGTGATCTCTATGGCGGCACAATAAAAAAAAGAGTCTACTTAATGAAGCAGTAGACTCTTTTAAACAGCTCTTTGCACTTTTCCTGAGCGCAAGCATCTCGAACAGACGTAGACTCTCTTGACGGTACCCTGCTCTTCAATTTTGACACGCTTTAGATTGGGCTTCCAGACTCTCTTATTGTGATTCATGGCATGGGATACATTATTGCCTGACACCTGACCCTTGCCACACACTGAACATGTTTTGGCCATCTATTACACCTCCCTCGGGAATTCATCAAAAATCAACAAAATCATTCTATCATTAATACCCCCCTTTGACAAGGCTTAAATCGTCTAGGTTCTTGTCTAATTTTCTTTAACAGTGTAAAATGAAATGTGAACCCAATCTCATACAGGAGGAATTAGAATGTCTATTAAAATAGAAAATGACCTGGGATCGATCAACATATCGAAAGAAGTCATTGCAAATATCGCCGGATCTTCCGCCATCGAGTGCTACGGCCTTGTCGGTATGGCGACGAGAAGTGCTTCAAGCGGTATTGTCAATCTGCTGAAAAAGGAAAACCTGAGCAGAGGGGTGAAAATCGAGGCTTCCGATGAAGGCCTCAATATCGATCTTTATGTGATTATCCAGTTTGGAACCAAGATTTCCGTGGTGGCTGAAAATATCATCGAAAAAGTGAAATACAATGTTGAAAACCAGACGGGTCTCAAGGTCCTCAAGGTCAACGTCAACATCGAAGGGGTAAAAGTTCAAGATTGATAGGAGGAGAGTCATCATGGATATTAAGAGTATCGACGCGGGATTGCTGACCAAGATGTTTATCCAGGGAACTTTGAGCCTTGACAAAGATAAAGAAAAAATAAATGGTCTGAATGTTTTTCCGGTTCCTGATGGGGATACGGGCACAAATATGACTTTGACCATGCAATCCGCCATAGAAGAATTGTCAAAAAAGGAGTACAGTACCGTAGCGGCAGTGTCAAAAGCGGTTTCCAAGGGTTCCCTGATGGGGGCGAGGGGAAATTCAGGTGTCATCCTCTCCCAGATTTTCAGAGGTTTTGCAAAGGGAATCGAAGACAAAGAGGTTTTGAGTCCGGCGGATTTCGCCCGGGGTCTGAAGACTGCAGCCAGCACCGCCTACAAGGCGGTACTCAAGCCTGTTGAGGGGACCATTCTCACCGTTATGAGACTGACGGCGGAAAAGGCGGAACATCTGAATCTCGAGGATATCGCCTTTCATGATTTTTTCAAAATCATTATTGCAGCGGCCAACGAGGCCTTGAAGGACACGCCCAACCAGCTTGAAGTCCTCAGGCAGGCCGGTGTCGTGGATGCCGGAGGAATGGGCTTCATATCGATTCTCAACGGCTTCAACAACGGGGTCCTCGGCAGGGAGATGGAAGAAAACATTGTCACCGCCAAGGCCACGGAGAGTCTCGCTGGCCATGGCCACGCCGCTCCGGGGGACATCACCTTCCAATACTGTACGGAGTTCATTATCAAGACTCCCCACGAGGATGCCACAGCCTTGAGAGACGAAGTCTTCACCCTCGGTGACAGCATGGTCTTTGTCCAGGACGAAGACCTTGTCAAGGTGCATGTGCATACCAACAACCCGGGAATTGCCATAGAAGCAGCCCTGAGATACGGGGATCTTGTGAGTGTCAAAATTGACAATATGAAGGAACAGCATGAGAATATTCTTTTCAAAGAGTCCCAGGAAAAGAAAGGGGCCCTAGAAAAGAAAAAATATGGATTCATCGCTGTTGCCATGGGAGAAGGTCTCAAGGAAATTTTTGAGAATCTTGGGGTGGACCATATCATCTTCGGGGGCCAGACCATGAATCCCAGCACCGAGGATATCATGGCGGCCATGGAGGAAATCAACGCCGAGCATGTCTTTATTCTGCCCAACAACCCGAATATCATCATGGCGGCCAATCAGGCCAGAGAGCTGAGTCGAGGGGACGTCACGGTTCTGCCCACCCGGAGCATCCCCCAAGGCATCAGTGCTCTGGTGGGATTCAACGAAGAACTCGGGGTCAAGCAGAATGAAGAAGAGATGCTCAAAATTTTAAGAAGCGTCAAAACCCTTCAAATCACCTATTCTGTCCGGGACACGAACTTTGATTCCAAGGCCATCAAAAAGGATGATATCCTGGGAATTCTGGACGGGGAAATTGTCTGTGTGGAAGCAACCATTGCCGACGGACTGGTGAAGGGGATTGAAAAGGCCATCGACGAGGACACGGAAATCATCGCCATCTACTATGGTGAAGAGGTGGACAAGGCTCAGACCGAGGCCCTGGTGGAAAAGCTTCAAGAGAACTATCCTGACACCGATTTTGAGATCTACTACGGCGGACAGCCCCTGTACTACTACCTTGTATCGTTGGAATAAGGAGGGTTCTATCCCTCCTTTTTTTTGGAGATGATGGCCATGAACCTCAAAGAACTCAGAGGTGTGGGTCCAAAGACCCTGGGACGGCTTGAGAAAATCGGCATCAGGACTCTCGAGGACCTCCTCTACTATATGCCCTCCCGTTATATCAACCGCAGCGCGATACTTGATCTTGCAAAGGTCGGGGGAAAAGCCACAGGCAGTCTGGCTGGAACCGTAGTGGGGATCAAGGTCAGGCGCAGCTTCAATACCAGAGAAATCCTCGTGCTGAGTCTTCAAGCCCAGGGCTATACCGGAGAGATACTGTTTTTCAATGGACAGTACCTCAAAAACAATTTCAAATTCCACAAGGACTACTATTTCTACGGCGAGGTCAAGGTTCAAGGCCGGGGGTTCAAAATGATTCAGCCGGAGTTTGCTTCCGTGGGGGACCAGGAGTTTCTGTCCATCGTCCCGGTGTATCCGGTGACCGCCGGAATCAGCCAGAAAAACATGCGCAGTTATATGAAACAGGCTTTGAATTTTGTGCCCGGGGAAAATCTTCCGCAGAGCCTTCTCGGGAAGAACCGGCTGTGCTCCAGGGCCCATGCCCTTGAAAACATGCATTTTCCCACGGACAGACTGCAGTACAAAGAAGGAAAGTACCGTCTCATCTATGAAGAATTTTTTCTCTTTATCCTGGGCAACCGGCTTCTCAAGGGGGAAAACGGCAGGGTAGCGGGACATGTGATTCCCAAAAACTCACGGGCTCTGGAAGACCTGCAAAAGCAGGTGGGTTTCGAGCCCACCCCCGACCAACTGGTGGCTTTAGAGGAGATTCTCGAGGATCTTGCGGGTCCCCGGGGGATGCGGCGACTCCTGCAGGGGGATGTGGGCAGCGGCAAGACCTTTGTAGCGCTTTTTGCGGCTTACAATACCGCCCTCAGCGGTTTTCAGGCCGGTGTTCTGGCGCCCACTGAAATCCTCGCTACCCAGCTTTTCAGGGAGTTTAAAAAAATTATTCCGGATTCTGTCAGCATTGTGCTTCTCACCGGGTCCACCAGGGACAAAGAGAGGGTGTATTCCCTGCTGGCATCCGGGGAAATACAGATACTTGTGGGAACCCACGCCATCATCCAGTCCCAGGTTGCATTCAAGAATCTTGGACTGCTGGTTGTGGACGAACAGCACCGCTTTGGCGTCAACCAGAGGCAGGTGCTGATCGGACAGGATTCACAAACCAACTATCTGATGATGAGCGCGACCCCCATACCCAGGACCCTGTCCATGATTCTGTATTCAGATGTGGAGGTGTCGACCATCAGGTCTATGCCCAAGGGGCGAAGGAAAATCGAAACCCAGCTGGTGCTCAGTCACAAAGAGCCCCAGCTCCTGGAACGAATCAAGGGTCTGATTGACTTGGGATACCAGGGCTATGTGGTGTTTCCCCTGATTGAGGCTTCAGAGCACTTTGACGAAGTGGATTCCCTTTTTGAAGGCTTCAAGCGCCTCCAGGGGGCCTTTTCAGACACCCCCCTGGCCATGATTCACGGCAAGATGCCCGGTGATGAAAAAAACAGGGTGATTGATGATTTCAAAAGCGGTCAAATCAAGATCCTGGTTTCCACCACAGTGATTGAGGTGGGAATTGACCATCCCCGGGCGAATTTCATAGTCATTTACAATGCGGAACGCTTCGGACTCAGTCAGCTTCACCAACTCAGGGGCCGGGTGGGTCGTTCGGACATGGCGGGCTACTGTTTTCTTGTCAGCCGCAAACCCAATGACAATCTGACAATTCTCACCGAAACCACCGATGGCTTCAAAATTGCCCTGGCGGATTTAAAGAAAAGGGGACCCGGAGAAGTGCTGGGACTGAGGCAACACGGTTCAGGGCACTTCCTGGTCGCAGATTTGCTCAAGCATACTCCGGTGATGCACAGGGCCATGGCGGATGTGACCCATATCCTGGAAAACTCCCAGGCATTCGAGACCTATCTTGAGGCTATGAAGGAAAAAATTTTGATCAGCAAAGGATGAATCCAATGAGAGTAATCGCCGGTACAGCCCGGGGGACCCGTCTGGTGACCCTCCCGGAAATGACGACCCGTCCGACAGTGGACCGGGTCAAGGAAAATCTCTTCAATATCATACAGCATCAGATTCAGGGGAAGGTGGTTCTGGATCTTTTCTGCGGCTCCGGGAGTCTGTGCATTGAGTCCCTCAGTCGCGGCGCCGCCAAGGCCTATTTTGTTGAAAAGAACCCAAAATGCATGCCCTATATTGAAGAAAATCTTAAAAAAACCCGTTTGAGGGACAAAGCAGAGCTCTTCAATGAAAATTCCGATAATTTTCTGTCAAAAGCAAAGCGCGGTGATATGAAATTTGATATAATATTCCTGGACCCACCCCACAAGCAGGGGCTGGGTTTGAGCGCTATTGAAAAAATCGAGGCCTATGACTTGCTGAATCCGGGGGGAATCATTGTGGTCGAGCACCATGCCCAGGAGGATTATCCCGGTCTCGTGGGGAGTTTCGAGAAAACCAACCACAGGCAATACGGCAAAACCACGCTGAGTTTTTATCAGATTAAGGAGTGAATCCAGTGCAAGTAGCGGTTTATCCCGGGAGCTTTGACCCCATTACCAAGGGACACCTTGAAATCATCAGAAGAACCAGCAAAATCTGCGGGCGTCTGATTGTCGCCGTCGTGGACAATCCCAACAAGGAGGCCCTGTTCACCCTGGAGGAACGCCTGGAAATGATCAAGCACTCTGTGGAGGACCTCGACAACGTTGAAATTGATATCTTTAAAGGACTGCTGATCAACTATGTCAAGGAAAAGCAGGTCAGAATCATTGTCAAGGGACTCAGAGCCGTTTCTGATTTCGAATACGAATTTCAAATGGCCCTGATGAATAAAAGCATTTGCGGGGAAATCGAAACCCTGTTCATGATGACCAGCCCCGAATACTCTTTCCTCAGTTCCAGCATGGTCAAGGAAGTGGTCCTCTTGGGGGGGCGTGTGGATGACTTTGTCACTCCGTTTGTTCACAGGAAGATTATAGAAAAAATAGGGAATGGGGGATGATGATGAAAGTATTAGAGCTGTTGGATGATTTGGAAAATCTTTTGGAAGTGGCTTCAACCGTCCCGTTTTCAGGAAAGATCATGGTGGACAGGAGTGATGTGGGCAATCTGATCAAGGAGATCCAGATTCTCCTGCCTGATGAAATGAAGCATGCCAAGTGGATCAAGGATGAACGCAATAAAATCATAGAGGATGCCAGGAGAGACGCCCAGAGGATTGTTGATGAGGCCCAGCGCAAGGAAGAGGAAATCCTCAGCGGCGCCAAGAATCAATTTGACGACATTCTTGACGAGCATAAAATTGTAGAGCTGGCCAGACAGAAATCTGAAAAAATGCTGTTCAAAGCCCAGCAGGAAGCCTCGGATATCAGAAAAAACGCTTTTTTATACGCCTATGACATCATTGAGAAGGCCCACCACAATATGGATGAGATTCTAAAGATTTTGCAAAAGAACAAATTTGAGCTGGAGGAATACATCAACAAAACGGAGGGAAAAAAAAACAACGATAAAAAATAGTGCCTTTTCCGGGCACTATGGTTTTATATAGGGAGAATTGCGGTAATCCCTGCCCCAGGGTTCCTGGCTGAGGATACTGTGCAGGTCCTGGGCGCGGCGGCCCAGCTCCAACTGGTAGAGGAGTATGGGGTCGCGGCTTGTGAAGTCACCCTCCTTGACAATCAGGGGCAGGGTGCTTTTTTTCTGGAAGAGGCCCAGAAGCTCGAGGCCCTTTTGGTCCGCCCCGAGAACCCTGAGGAATTTTGGTTCCTTCAGGTCGAATGTGTGGACAGACTCGCTGGTGATTTGAAGGAGCAGGTACACGAGAACTCTTTGAATCCGGGTTCTCGGGTATCTTTTGGTGAGGACTTTAGCCATGAATTCCCCGAAGTCCGCGGTTGCCCGGGCGGCCTTGAGCAGCCTGTTGTCCAGGCCTTCGCGGATTTCATAAAGGGAGGCCAGGGTGCTTTTATCCATGGTGAGAAGGGTGTAGCGAATCAGGGGATAGGCCCTTGAGAGAAGGGCGTGGTGCTTTGCCTGCCTGAGAATTTCATAGGCTTTCATGGGCATTGCCTGTTCAATGTATTCCCACCGGCCTTCCTCATGCCACTTGCGGATTGCCGTGGCACTGGCAAGGCCTTCTTCAAGGGCAAGACTGTGGTAGCCGACCTTGTGCCTTTTGATGGTCATGGGGGTCATGGCGCTGCCAAGCTGCTCCAGGGCCTTGAGATATTCCAGGCCGAGGATATCGTTGCTTTTGAGGGAGGTCTTGAGGATGCCCAGATCCATGAGGGTGTTTTCCCGGGCCTTCATGAAGGAATGCCCTTGGTCGAGATAGTGCTTCAGAGTGACCTTGAACTGGGGGGACTCTGAAGCGAGCTGCCTGGAAATACCCATGAGTTGTTCGAGGTCGTGGCTCTCCGAACCGAAGGCCAGGCAATCCACGACATTGAGAGCTTCCAGTGCCTTGATACTGCCGGCGGCAAAGCCCTCGGCACTTGAAATCGCTGCAAAGAGAGGCATCTCCAGCACAAGATTCACGCCGGAGTCCACGGCCATTCGAGCGCGTTTGTAGGGGTCCAGGAGGGCGGGCTCACCCCGTTGGACAAAGGGACCGCTCATGATGGCCAGGCTGTGGGTGGCATGACTCTGGGCCATGCTTTCTCTCAAATGCAAGGCATGGCCATTGTGGAAGGGATTGTATTCGGCAATAATTCCCAGAATTTTCATTGATTTCACCAAATTCATTATACCATTCTTCTTTATCACTTGAAAACAGTGGGTTTTCAAGTGTATAATGAATGGTGTATTGTATACAAAAAAAGCGTATTTTAAGGAGGAAACAATGAAGGTAATTGTAATTAACTGCGGGTCATCATCTTTAAAGTATCAACTCCTCAATATGGAGGATGAAAGTTTAATGGCAATCGGTCTTGTAGAGCGCATCGGACTTGATGGAGCACAGCTCAAGCATGAAACCGTGGGAAAGGACAAGCAGGTGATAGTCACCCCTATGAAGAACCACAAGGATGCTCTGAAGGTGGTTCTTGACGCCCTGGTGGATCCCGGGCACGGGGTAATCAAAAGTCTCAATGAAATCGACGCAGCGGGCCACAGGGTGGTCCATGCCGGCGAGAAATTCAGCGGTTCGGTGAAAATCACTGATGCCGTGATGGACGCTCTCGAAGAATGCATCGAGCTGGCCCCGCTGCACAATCCCCCCAATATCATGGGAATCAAGGCCATCCAGGAATTGCTGCCCAGTATTGTCAATGTGGGAGTTTTTGATACCGCATTCCATCAGACCATGCCCGCCTCCTCCTATATTTATCCCTTGCCCTATGAATACTACGAGAAGTACGGTCTCAGACGCTATGGATTCCACGGCACCTCCCACCGCTATGTCTCGGAAAGAGCCGCCTCAATTCTGGGAATGGATTACCATAACATGAAAATCGTCACCTGCCATCTGGGCAACGGCGCCAGTGCCACGGCAGTGCTCAACGGCAAGTCCGTGGCCACTTCCATGGGCTTTACCCCCCTGGAAGGTCTGGCCATGGGAACCAGGACCGGGGATCTCGACCCTGCCATTGTCACCTACCTGATGAGCAAGGAGAATCTCAGTATCCAGGAGATGGACAATATTCTCAACAAAAAATCCGGCGTCCTCGGCATATCCGGAATTTCCAGTGATTTCAGAGACATCGAAGAGGCGGCGGATGCCGGCAACCAGCGGGCGAAGCTTGCTGTGGATGTCTTCAGACTTCGGGTCAAAAAATACATCGCCGCCTATGCAGCTGTCATGGGAGGGGTGGATGCGGTTGTGTTCACCGCCGGTCTTGGGGAGAACTCCCCTGTGGACAGAAAGGCGATCTGCGAGGGACTTGAATTCATGGGCCTTTCCATTGACGACGAAAAGAACAATGTCCGGGGCAAAGAGACAGTTATTTCAACCGATGACTCCAAGGTCAAGGTACTGCTTATC
Organism: delta proteobacterium ML8_F1; assembly: GCA_002029975.1. Lineage (GTDB taxonomy): Bacteria > Bacillota > Clostridia > Peptostreptococcales > Acidaminobacteraceae > ML8-F1. The sequence continues at coordinate 127,806 of LQBE01000040.1, forward strand.
CCCACCAATGAGGAGCTGACCATTGCCAGGGATACCATTGAAATCCTGGGGACTCTGTAGAATTTAAATCCTTGACAAAAGAAATGCCAGTCTATATAATAATACTGTTGTAATTTGAGGTGTTGAGTATGTCAATTAACATCAAGAATCTACTCAAAGGCGAAATCAAGGTTTTGCCTGTCAGGTCTCAAATAAACATCGAAATCGATGAGTCTTTGAAAGCGATGGGCATTCTTGAAGCCTCGGAGATTACAGCCCACGGGCAGGTGGTCCTCAGAGGTGCAAAAGCCTTTCTGGAGCTTAGAATTGAAGGGGAGCTGGTCTATGCCTGCGCCCGCTGTCTGGACCCGGCACCCTACAGGCTGAAGCTGGATGTGGACAAATGTCTTGAAAGCCCGGGGTCTGGAGTCGAGGATTGCATACCGCTCAAGGGTACTGTCCTGGAACTTGATGGATTCATCCTGGAAGAAACCCTGTTGAATCTTCCGGGGAAGGTACTCTGCAGTGAAGACTGCCGAGGAATCTGTCCTGTATGCGGCATCAACAAAAACCACGAAACCTGTCATTGCGAAGAAGATCTGGTCGATCCGCGATTTGACGTTCTCGATGACTTTTTCAGTTAAATTTAAGGAGGTGTGATCCATGGCAGTCCCTAAGAGAAAGACTTCAAAGGCTAGAAGAGATAAAAGAAGAGCTTCGAATATCAAGATGACAGCTCCTAACCTCAGTGTATGTCCGAATTGTCACGAACCTATGGTGCCTCATAGAGTTTGTCCATCCTGTGGATATTACAAAGGGGAAGAAGTCGTTAAAGTCGACTGATTCTCAAGCCCCTGCCTCAAGGCAGGGGCTTTTTTAACCGGTTTGTCTTGCACATTTCTTTTTTTTGTCTTATAATTAGTAGCAGGTACTAAAATAAAGTACTAAAGGAGTGGTTCTGTGAGTACGTCAGCCAAAGAAAAAAGGCAGCAGCAACTCATCGAAATCATTGAAACAGACCCCTTTGTCACGGATGAAGTCTTGAGTGAAAAATTGAAGGTCAGTATTCAAACCATCAGACTGGACCGCATGGCCCTGGCCATTCCTGAACTCAGAATCCGAATCAAGGATGTGGCCCGGAACAATTACGACAAAGTCAGGACTCTGAAAAAGTCTGAAATTGTCGGTGAACTCATTGACCTTGATTTGAACCAGCAGGGAATCTCACTTTTGCAAACCGATGAAACCATGGCTTTCGAACGCACGAAAATCATAAAGGGCCATTATATATTTGCCATGGCCGAGTCCCTCGCCCTGGCGGTCATTGATGCCAGGGTGGCCATTACCGGTGTGGCCAATCTGAAGTACGCCGTGCCTGTAAAGGCCGGCGAACAGCTCAAAGCCAAGGCGAAGGTCACCATGATACGGGGAAAGGAATATTTTGTCCATGTGTTTATTACGGTGAAGGACCAGCCGGTATTTCGATCGAAATTCATTTTGAAGACCCTGTAGAGGAGGTTGAAAATCATGATTATTGCACTGGATGTCATGGGCGGCGACAAGGGACCGCGGGAAATGATCCGAGGCGCCCTGGCGGCTTTGGAGCGCGTCCCTTCGCAGGTGATGTTAATTGGCACTCAAGAGACGATTGAAGGCGTCCTGGAGGAATTCAAGGAGTCCAGTCCCCGATTGAGTTTTACCTACACCACGGAAGTGATTGAAAATGATGACAAGCCGGTTCAGGCCATCAAAAGGAAAAAAGATTCCTCTATGGTGGTGGGCTTTGATCTTCTCAAAAAAGGAGAAATCGATGCGTTCATTTCAGCGGGAAACACCGGAGCCCTCCTGGCGGGGGGACTGCTGCGTCTGGGCAGAATCCGGGGCATTGACCGGCCGAGTCTTGCGACGGTCTACCCGATGAAGGGGAAAATGGGCATACTCACCGATGCCGGAGCCAATGCCGAGGTCAAACCCCAAAACTATCTGGAATTTGCCACCATGGCCAGTATTTATGCCAGCCGGGTTCTGGGAATTTCCAGTCCCAAGGTGGGTCTGGTCAATATCGGCACAGAAAAGACCAAGGGAACCCCCCAGCTGCTGGCAACCTACGAGCTTCTCGAAAAATCGAATCTGAACTTCATCGGCAATATCGAGGGCAGGGACATCCCCCTGGGAGTGGCGGATATCGCTCTGGCCGACGGTTTTACCGGCAATGTGATTCTCAAGGTCACTGAAGGAGTGGCGACATCCATCACAGACCATTTGAAGTCCATGTTCATGAAAAATACCGGGACCAGGGTGGCTGCGCTGCTGGTGAAAAGCGGACTCGCTGCCTTCAAGAAAACCATGGATTATACAGAATACGGCGGGGCGCCACTTCTGGGCTTGAAGGGCGCTGTGGTCAAAGCCCATGGTTCTTCAAACCACAAGGCCATTATGAATGCCATTGTCTATGCACAGAAATACCTGGATTCCGGTGTCATCGACGAGATTGAGACCTATGTCAAGGACAGGAGTGAAGCAGTTGACGAAGCTTAAAAGTGTAGGCATTATCGGCACGGGAAGTGCCTTGCCTGAAAGAATCATGACCAACTATGATCTTGAAAAAATCGTGGAGACTTCCCACGAATGGATCGTGACCCGTACAGGCATTGAGGAAAGACGCATTGCCGATGAAAAAACCACCACCTCGGACCTTGCCTACGAGGCAGCCCTCAAAGCCCTGGAAATGGCCAAAACTTCTCCTGAGGAACTGGATTTGATCATTGTGGCCACCATTACTCCGGACATGATGTTTCCCGCCACCGCCTGTATTCTCCAGGACCGGCTCAAGGCCACAAAGGCTGCGGCTTTTGATCTGGAGGCGGCCTGTTCCGGTTTCCTCTACGGAGTGACCACGGCCCAGCAGTTCATAGCCACGGGATATTACAAAAAAGTCCTGGTCATCGGTGGTGAAGTGATGTCCAAGATAGTGGATTTTACCGACCGTGGCACCTGTGTGCTCTTCGGAGACGGTGCCGGTGCCGTGGTGATGGGGGAGGTTGAAGAGGGCTTTGGCCTTTTGTCCACTGAACTTGGCTCCAAGGGAGAGGGCGGCAAATTTCTCTACCAGCCGGCGGGGGGTTCTCTGGAACCGGCTTCAGCTGAATCCGTGGCCAATCGACGCCACTTTGTGAAAATGGGGGGGCCGGAGGTTTTCAAGTTCGCTGTGAGAATCATGGGAGAAAGTTCTGTGAGAGTCATCGAAAAGGCGGGGCTGAACCTGGAGGATGTGGACTATCTTGTCCCCCACCAGGCCAATACCCGGATTATTGAGGCGGCGGCCAAGCGGATCAAACTGCCTATGAACCGGGTCAAGGTGAATCTCAACCGCTATGGCAATATGTCGGCAGCTTCCATTCCTGTGGCCCTTGATGAAGCGGTCCGGGGGGGAGAAATCAAAAAAGGCGATCATGTAGTCCTGGTGGGCTTCGGCGGCGGCCTCACCTGGGGTGCCGCCCTGATCAGATGGTAGGGAGGTTCTATGGGTAAAATAGCATTCATTTTCCCGGGCCAGGGCGCACAGTACCCCGGCATGGGCAAAGAAATTCATGAGGCTTTTCCTGTGGCCAGGGAGGTCTTTGACAGGGCCTCAGCGGTGCTGGGCTACGATATGGCAAAGGTCTGTTTCCAGGGGACTGAAGAGGACCTGAGACAGACGGAAATCACCCAGCCCGCCATTTTGACGGTCAGTTATGCCATGGCCCGGGTCCTTCTTGAAAAGGGTGTCAGACCCGGTGCTCTGGCGGGGCTCAGTCTTGGGGAATATTCAGCCCTGGTGCTTGGCGGGGCCCTGAGCTTTGATGAAGCCCTTGGAGTGGTGGTCCGGCGGGGAAAAATCATGCAGGAAGAAGTGCCCGCCGGGCGCGGCATGATGGCGGCCATCCTGGGTTTGGAAAACCACCTGGTTGAAACCGCCTGTCAAAGCGCATCATCCTGGGGTATTGTGGAACCGGTGAACTATAACTGTCCAGGACAGCTGGTTATTGCGGGTGAGGTCGAAGCCGTTACCAAGGGGATGGAGATTGCCAAATCCCTGGGTGCCAAAAAGACGGTGGCCCTCAAGGTGTCGGCACCCTTTCACACCAGTCTCCTGGCAGGGGCTGGCGAAAAACTCAGGGGTGTACTGGAACAGGTTGTCATCAAACCCCTTGAAATCCCAGTCATCAACAATGTCGCCGCTCAAGAAAACCGCAGTCCTGAGGACACTTTTGAGAAGCTGGTTCAACAGGTGTACCGGCCGGTGCTCTGGGAGGACTCGGTTAACTATCTCATTGAAGAGGGCTTTGACACTTTTATTGAAGTGGGACCCTCGAGAAGTCTGTCGAATTTCGTCAAAAGAATTTCGAAGGAAGTGACGGTTCTCAATGTCGAGGACCTCAAATCCCTTCATAAAACCATTGAAGCCCTGGGAGGTGCCCATGAATCTTAAAGGAAAGACTGCAGTTGTCACCGGAGGCTCCAGGGGAATAGGCAAAGCCATTGCCCTGGGTCTGGCCCAAAAGGGGGCGGATATCGCCCTCAACTATACCGAACGCAAAGAAAGCGCCCTCGAGGTTCAGGGGGAGATTCTTGCCTTGGGCGTGAGGTGTGAAATCTACCAGGCGGACGTTTCCCGGGAGGATTCGGTGAAGGCCTTTGTTGAGGCACTCCAGGCGGATTTCCCCCGAATTGATATTCTCGTGAACAATGCCGGCATTACCAGAGACGGTCCGGTGGTCCGCATGAGTGAGGAGGATTTCACCCGGGTGCTGGATATCAATCTCAAAGGGACCTTCCTGATGAGCAAATACCTGGGCAAGCTGATGATGAAGCAGCGGGAGGGCAGAATTATCAATATCGCCTCGGTGGTGGGACTGATGGGCAATGCCTATCAGGCTAATTATGCCGCCTCCAAGGCTGGAATCATCGGGCTCACCAAGTCCCTCGCCAAGGAATTTGCCCCTCGAAATATACGGGTCAACGGGGTGGCTCCGGGTTTTATAAAGACAGAGATGACGGACCGGCTGCCTCAGAAGGTGAAGGAAGAATACACCAGAGCCATCCCCCTGGGGGATTACGGAAGCCCGGAGGATGTTGCCGGTGCGGTGTTGTTTCTGGCCAGTCGCTATGCCGACTATGTCACCGGTCAGATTCTGGTGGTCGACGGCGGCATGCTCATGTGAAAAAGGGGGGATCCGTGTTTTATCCCCAGGCTGCCAACAGGGTACCACGGCTTGAAAAAGCCGAAAAAATAAAAAGCTGAATTGTAAAATGAAGTTGAACTAATTAAAAATCCATAGAGGGCCAA
>LQBE01000041.1:0-43164 GCA_002029975.1 delta proteobacterium ML8_F1
TGGCCCTCTATGGATTTTTAATTAGTTCAACTTCATTTTACAATTCAGCAAAGCAAAATAATCGCTGGATTGAGAATATTTGAAACCAATGGCGGCAACAGGATTCCAGACAGGAGAGAGTAATTTGAGAAAAGCTTTGATAATCGTCAATCCGGTCGCAGGCAAGGGCACTTCCCTCGCAGTGCGGGACCGGCTGGCTGAGGCCCTGGACAGGCATGGGATTGAGCATGAAACGGTGATTTCAGCCTATGCCGGAGAGGTGGAGGTTATTGCCAGAGAGGTCGATACCAGTCGTTTCAACGAGGTGATATCCCTGGGTGGTGACGGGACCCTGGGGGAAATCATCAATGGTATTGTCGGTAAACCCCTCAATCTGGGAATTGTCCCCACAGGAACCGGCAACGACTTCATCCGATGTCTTGACAAGGACTATACTATTGAAAAAGCCATCGACAAAATTGTTTCAGGAAGGGTTAAAATGACCAACCTGGGCCATGTGAACCAGGGTTTCTTTCTCAATATGGCGGGATTCGGAATTGACAGCTATATTCTTCAGAATATGATTACAATCAAGAAATTTCTCAAGGGTGCGGCGGGGTATACCTTCAGTACTTTTTACACCCTGTTGCGTTATCGGAGCCGGTCGGTGACCATTACCGTGGATGGCGTGACTTTTGATAGAAAAATCATGCTGGTTGCCATTGGAAACGGGCAGTATTTCGGAGGGGCTATGAAGGTGTCGCCAGAATCGAAGGTGGATGACGATGTGTTTGAAATGGTCATTGTCAATGACATGAACAGACTTAAATTCATCGTGACTTTCTGGAAGGTGTTCAAGGGCAATCATCTGGGTGTCAAAGAAGTGGAATCCTTGAAGGGGACCTATTTCAAGGTGACCTCCAAGGAGAACATACCCCTGGACATCGACGGGAATCTCAAGGGTCAGACCCCCCTGGAAATCCAGGTCGCCAAGGAAAAAATCGCCATATACGCATAGGAGGGGATGGCATGTTGGAAATTATCAAACTCTATATTTCTCTGATAATATTCTGGATATTGTTGACGGTTTCTGTGTCATTCAGCAATCTGGTCTACGGCATGATTTTCAGTGGCATCATTGCCTTTTATTCCTATCGTCTGCAAAAGCAAAACAAGATAATCCTTCCCCGCCTCGGGGTCTTGATCCGCTACAGCCTCTTTCTGGTGGTTGAAATCCTTCTGTCGTCCGTCAGGCATATCGGCAGGATTCTCAAAAGTCAAGAGGAGAGGATTGTCTTCATCGAAATCGGGCTCAGGGGCCTGAGTGAATTTGAAGCTGTAATGGCGGCGAACTTCATCACCCTGACGCCGGGAACGGTTACTGTGAACCTGGCGGATCACAGGATTACAGTAGTGACCATGCTCTCTGAAGGGGAGGATGCCCGGGTCGTCAAAAACAGTCTGGAGAAAATCTTCTCCCGGATCTTTGGGAGGCGCATGGCGATATGATTTTGCAAATTACCATGGGACTGCTGCTGATGGCCATCGGCATCTTTGTTTTAAGGCTGATTCTGATCAAGAACATTCATGACAAGCTTCTCAGTCTCAATCTGTTGACCATCAAGGTGGTTCTCCTCCTGGCGGTCTATGCCGCTTATGAGGAGAGTCCCTTCATTTTGGATATCGTGTTGGCTTCAAGTCTGGTCGGCTTTATTGCCACAGCGGTGCTCATTGTCTATATTGGAAGGAATGATGTCTGATGACCTCGCTGCTCCTGATGCTGTCTTGGCTATTTATTGTTTTCGGGATGATTGGTATATTCAAGTTCAAAAGCTTCTACGGGCGGTTGATCACTTCAAGCAAGATTGATTCGGCTGCGCTTCTTCTAATCCTGACCGGCCTCGCCCTCTATAGGCAGGATATGTATTACACCTCCCGGTATTTCATGATTCTGCTGTTTATGTTCATCACCAACCCGGTGACCACGCATTTGATTGCAAAGAAGAGACACAAGGAGGATAAGTCATGGAAATCATCATCATCGTGACTCTCCTCGGTTTGCAGATGGTCTTGATGCTGGCGCTGATTTTTGAAAAGAATCTCTACATCGGAGTCCTCTACCTGACGATTTCTTCTGTAATTGTCTCCCTTTTGTACCTGATGTTCAATGCGCCGGACATTGCCCTGGCCGAAATCGCCGTGGGCTGTGCCTTGATTCCTTTTGTCTATATCATCGCCATCACCAAGCAAAAGGACTTTCTGGTGGTGGACGAGGTGATGGATGACTATTCACGTGAGATCATTGAGGAGATCCGACTTTTCTGCCAGGAGGAACAACTCAGGCTCAGACTCATGTATGCGGGTCTGGAAAACGAGTTCAGTCTCAAGGAGGTTTTTCGGGGCAGCAATATCGACATGGTGATCAGCCGGCCCAGGGAAGCCTACCGCTTGACTTCAAAGGAATCTTCCTCCGTCAACGACCGGCTGATGGCTCGTTTGAAGCAGCGCAAGGATCCCCTCAGACTAGAATTCATGAGGACGGGTGAAAATGTTCATGAAGATTAAAATAGCCATCTATCTGCTTTTGCTCGGTTTTTTCGGGGTGACCCTGGGTGGGGTCTTCAAGAGTCTTTTTGAGGGTGGACTTGGGGATTTATACCGGAGGCAGCTCGGAGAATTCTATGGTCAGGCCCATTCCGCCAATTTTGTAACGGCCATCTATCTGGATTACCGGCTCTACGATTCCTTTTTCGAGGCCACTGTACTGTTTGCTGTGGCCACAGGAATCATTTTCATGGTCAGAAAGGATGTCGAAATGCTTGACCCCATATCCTTGAAGGCCTTGAAGATTTTTGATTCAAAGCATGACTTGGAGGATTAGCCATGGAAAGATCTAAAATTCTAATCATCGTCAGTACCCTGATATACCCTTTTTTGTTGATGTTCGGGACTTATCTGATTCTCAACGGAGATCTTTCTCCCGGTGGCGGTTTTCAGGGAGGGGTTCTTTTTGCCACTTCCTTTTTCATCCGCTATCTTCTCAGCAGCAAGGACCCCTTCAACCTGGTCCTCCTGGCGCGCTTTGAAAAGCTCCTTTATCTGTTGCTTCTCCTCATCGGCAGTGTCAGCCTTCTGATCCACCAGAGGTTCTTCACCAATTTTCTAGTGGGAAATCCCTGGATTGCCCCCCGCTTCTTCCTGGTACTGCTTAACTTCATTATCGGTTTCAAGGTGACCCTGGGGGTTATTTCCATTATTTCGTCCTTTGTCGAGGAGGGAGAGCTGTGATTGTCCTGTATCTGGTTATTATTTCCATATTGCTTGCTTTTCTGGGTCTTGGCACCAGCAAGAATCTCATCAAAAGCATCATGTTCCTCAACCTGCTTCAGGCGAATATCATTCTGTTGTTCATTTCATTCAGCTACAAGGCAGACACGGTTCCGCCCATCATGCCGGGTACCCTGGAAAAGATGAGTGACCCCATGCCCCAGGCTCTGATGATTACCGCCATTGTCATCGGAGCTTCGGTCACCTCCCTGGCCCTCATGTTTTCAATCAAGATATTTCATCATTTCGGGACCTTGGACTGGGATCTGATCAAGAAAAGGATGGATTAGATGGAAAAGCTGCTCTACATATTGATATTTCTTCCCATTGTCCTGGGAGTATTCATCTATCTTGTGAATTCGGTGAAACTTTATCGCTGGATTTATCTGGCAGAAGCCGTAGTCATGGTCATTACCCTTCAGCTTCTGGGGGCTGTGAATAAAGGGATTGCGCTTTATGAAGTCATCGGCGGTTGGGAGCCTTTCATTGGAATCGGTCTGAAATTCGATACATTGAATGCGACCTTCATAATTCTTTCGACTTTTCTTTTCACGGTGATTTTGATTTTCATCTATAAAAGCAAGGACCATGACTTCAAATTCCTGTTTTTTGTTCTCCTGCTCCAGGGAACCTTCAACGGCTTTGTCCTCAGTGATGATATTTTCAATATTTTCGTCATGCTCGAATTGATCACCATCATTTCAACGATTCTGATCATCTACAAGAAGGATGCCCATTCCCTCAAGGCGGGCATCTACTACCTGCTCTTCAATACCGTGGGCATGATGATCTACCTCATCGGCGTCATCATCCTCTATCTCAGATTCGGCACTCTGAATCTGAGTTTGATGGCCGATTTGGTCAGGGAAACCGGCATGGATGATACCCTGAGAATCGGGGTGGTTCTCATGGTAAGCGCCTTCGGGGTCAAGTCAGCTGTCTTTCCGGTATACGACTGGCTCCCAAAGGCCCACAGTGCGGCCATCACGTCAATCTCAGCCCTTTTGTCGGGACTCTTGGTCAAGACCGGCATCATCGGTCTGATGAAACTCACCGCGGTCTTCGTGGTCTTTGACTTCTCATGGATCTTTTACGTGCTTGGCATTTTCACTGCTCTCATGGGTGTGATTTTCGCCTTTTCCCAGAAGGACATCAAGCAGATTCTTTCTTTTCACACAGTGAGCCAGATTGGGTTGATTATGATCGCGTTTTCGATTAATATAGAACTGGCGCTACTTTATCTGGTAAGCCATTCCCTGATAAAAAGTCTTCTTTTTCTCGGTTCCGGCATTGTCATCAACCAGTACCAGGAACGCCGGGTTGACAAAATCAGAGGCTTATGGGAAAATGACTCGTTGCTGTCGGTTTTTCTGATCATCGGCACCTTCGCCCTGGCGGGAATTCCTTTCACCAGCGGTTTTATCGCCAAGAGCGCCATGGGAATGAGTTTGCCCTTGTGGCAGTTGATCCCCCTGGTCATCGTCAACAGTCTGACAGCGGGATCCATGTTCAAGATTCTCCAGATTCTGGGTTCCCACCAACCCGTAAGGGTCAATGTCAAGACCAGCAAATATATTGCCATGGGTTTTTTGTCCATTGCCATCTTTTTCCTGGGGACTCTTTTTCCCGACTATCAGAGCATGACCAGGGATTTGTGGTATTATTTCAAGCCCATGAATCTGGTAAAGACCTCTTTTGAGGTATTGCTCGGCATTGCCTGGTTCCTTGCCTTCGGCATCCATGAAAAAGGATTGATGAAAAGGATGCGACATTTTTCCCTGTCCTTTGATAATGGTGTGGTCTTGTTGATGTTTTTCGTCTTGACTCTCGTGGTTTTCATTTGAATAACTTCCGCCTTTTCTGAAGGCGGTTGCTGTCGGCCTGTGCCGACGGATTCTGCACCCGTAGCTCAGAAGGATAGAGCAACCGCCTCCTAAGCGGTAGGTCGTGGGTTCGACTCCCGCCGGGTGCGCCAAAATCAAGTCCCTGCAATATTTTGCAGGGACTTTTGTTTTTTGGAAAAATAAAATGTTGAAGTTTTTCTGGAGGAACCATGATCTGAGGGATTTAATCTCCGTTACCTGTTTGTAACAAAAGCCCGAAGAATTGTAACACTGAAGCATTATGCTTGAGTGGATTCGAAATAATGTCTGGCAGATGAGGACAATCATACGGCATACAGATGAAAAAAACTTGTTTTTGGAAATCATAGCAGAGGTTCTTTTGCTGTGGTTTGATAAGGATAAAACGGGTGATGGAGGGAAGGTCTATGAAATCGATTAGAGGGAAAATGCTGGTTTGGTTTGGTATGTCACTGCTTATCCTGCTGACGGCTTCCGGAGTGGTGGTGTACAGGGAGGTGGATGACGCAGTGACTCCTCTAACAAAGCATCTCAGTCAGGAGGTCTTGATTGCCAGGTCCGCTGAAATCGGCAGATTGTTGGAGGGATATGTCAACGAAGTCACCATCATGTCACGACGGGACCTCATTCGCAGAGGGGATATGGAGGAAATTGAGTCGGACCTGATGGCCCAGGCGGACCTCATCAACAGTGACTACGAGATTTTGTTCTATGCGGACCGTGACGGCAACTATGTCACCACCCAGGGAAAACGGGGAGATGTCAGGAATCGAGACTATTATAAGGCTATTATGCTGGGAGAACACAGTTACTATATCAGCGAGCCGGTGGTTTCCTATTCAACCGGTGCCAGGATGCTTGTAGTGGCGAGGGCGGTCTACGACGACCGTGGGGAAAAAACGGGAATCATGGCGGCAACGGTTCTCTTGAAGACACTCTCAGAAATTGCCGGGGCCATTGAAATCGGTGAACAGGGTTTTGGATATATCGTCGACCGGACCGGACTGCTGATTGCCTATCCCGAGGATGAACTGGTGATGACCATGAATTATCTGGAATCTGAGGAATGGGGCTATCAGGGACTTGAGGAAATCGGAGAACGCATGCTGGACGGGATGCCGGGACTGATGACCTATGAAAATCCCAATGGCGAAAAACTGGTTACTGTCTTCAATCCTATCCCGGGAACCCCCTCCTGGACCCTGGGAATCTCTCTTTACGAAGATGAACTGATGGGGCCGGCCATGAATCTCATGCGCCAGGTGGTCCTTTTGATGAGCGGTATCCTGGGTATCGTCCTCTTGGTGGTCTTCATCATCTCAAAACGAATTACAACTCCGATTCTCGCTTTGAAAGAGGGGGTCAGAATTGTCAGCGCCGGGAATCTCGAGCATGTTCTTGAAATCAGGACGGGTGATGAGATTGAGGAACTGGCAGACGACTTCAGTAAGATGAAGACGGACCTGATGGATTACATCGAAAACCTGAAGAAAACGACGGCGGAAAAAGAACGGATCCAAAGTGAACTGGAGGTGGCGAATAAAATCCAGACCAGCATGCTCCCCCGCATATTTCCTCCCTACCCCAATATGGCGAATCTGGATTTATACGCCACTATGGAGCCGGCCAAGGAGGTGGGGGGAGACTTCTATGATTTTTTTCTGATTGATGACCATCGATTGTGTTTCAGTATCGGAGACGTTTCTGGAAAAGGAATCCCTGCCGCCCTCTTTATGGTGATTACCAGGACTATCCTGAAAAACCTGGTTCTGCAGGGGAATTCAATGCCGGACATCTTTTTCAAAACCAATAACCTGCTTTGCTCCGACAATGAAGAAAATATGTTTGTCACGGTATTCATGGGGATCCTCGATACGAGAACCGGTGAACTGGAATATATCAGTGCGGGTCACAATCCGCCCCTTGTTTCACGGGAGGGCAGGGATTTTGAATTTCTCAAGGTGAACCACTATCTGGTACTGGGAGGGATGGAGGACTACCGATATGATTCTCTTACGACTGTCTTGAAGCCCCGTGACCGGTTGTTTGTCTATACCGACGGTGTTTCTGAGGCGACCAATGGTCAGAATGAACTTCTTGGAGACGGCCGCATGGTGGCAGCGGCCAATCGCCTGGTGAACAGGGACGTCAGGGGAATCATTGCGGGAATGAGGGAAGAGATTGACCGTTTTGTCCTGGATACGCCGGCTTCTGATGATGTCACCATGCTGGCTTTGATGCTCCTTGAGGCGGAAGCCTAGGGCGGTCGCCTCTGTGGAAGTCCATGACTATAAATTAGAAATACGGCAAGGGTTACATGTCTGTAACATTCTCACGAAGAATTGTAACATTCTCTGGCTATACTATCTTCAGGACGGGGGATCATGACCGAAAACCAGAAGCTGCCTTGAAGTCAAGAAGTCAGCAAGGGGATCACAAAATATGAGGGGGTATTGAAGATGAAATTGGAAGAATTGATGAAAAATGAAGGAGAAAGGTTCAGCTCGAAGATCAGGGAGTTGGATTCCGTGGAAGCCTTTATGGCTTACCTGGCGGAAATGGGTGTTGTCATGACGCCTGAGGAGGAAGAGCGGGCGAAGGGACTTATGGTCAAAAACAGGAAGGGGAAGGCCCTGTCTGACGATGAACTCGACCAGATCAGCGGCGGTGGATTCTACAAACCCATCAGCAATTGTCCCAACGGGCATTCGAAATTTGTGCTTTGGTTCGGGATGGGCAGTGTAGGGGTGGTTGATGACAATTGCAAGAATTGTCCCCATGTCAAAAAGAGCATGGGACCCAACGGTTGGGATCTGGTTTGTCAGAACATCGGCAATGAAACGATTTGGGAGTAGGTGTAGATTGGGGAAAAGGGTTGACCGGCAGTCCAGGCAGCAGAAAGTTAAAAATCAAGGAGTCGAACAATGAAGGAAAATATCAGAGTCTATATCAAGAAACTGGCAACCGACAAGGCATTGCAGGAAAAAATTCAAAAGGCTGGAACCTTGGGTGAAATCGTCACCATCGCCAGAGAAGACGGGTTTGACTTCACCGAAGAAGAATGGAGCTCCCAGGCATCCCCTATCCGGGAGGAGACCTTGGCGGATGACGAACTGGACCGGGTGACCGGGGGCTGGCTGGGGGGGCTCATCGACAATTGTCCAAAGACCTATAATTACTACTTGTGCTATTTGTCCTGGTGCCCCCATCTGAAGTACGAGTATATTTCCGGGAGTGAAGACAAATACCGGGCCCGATGCAATAACGGGCACTTCCACGGGGTTGAAATCACCATCAATGTGCCGAGTTGTTAGGAGGAGAGTTCAATGTCAAATGAAAGAATGGAAGCTTTGATCAAGAAAATGAATGAGGATGAGGATTTCTTAAGGCGCTTCAACCAGGCCGGTAACCTCCATGAAAAAATGGCTGTCGCCAAGACGGCGGGGCTGCTGATGCAGCCTGAGGATCTTCAGGAATCCACTGGGTCCCTGTCTGAGGAGGAACTGCAGGAGATAACGGGGGGTCAGGGAAATTACAATTTCGAGGAGTTATATATTTGTGAATGTACAGATTGCGGGTGGAGCAGAACAGTCAGACTCACGCAGTCGGACGGGGGCTTGATGAAGGCTGGACAACTACTCATGGTCCATAGAAACGCGACAGGCCACCTCAACAACGGCATTCGACGTGAAATTGAGCATTTCTTTGAGTAACAAGTTCATTATGCGGTGGCTGGTCTGAGTTTTCTCCGGCAAAAGGATGGGGGGAAGAGCTGGAATATGAAAAAATCAGCGATGGTGTATCTGAAGAGGAACACTCCATAGCGAACCCCTGGGCCCGGGAGCAAAAAACCGGATTTTTAAAGTTTCTGGCCTCGCCATGAAAAAAATAAGGAGTGAAGAAGATGACAGAAAATATCGTAGCCTTTGTCATGGGAATGAACGCCGACGGGGCCTTGAGGGAAAAGTTTTTTCAGGCAGAGAATGTTGCGGCCATTGTGGCCCTGGCCAGGGAAGAGGGGTTTGATTTTACTGAAACCGAGTGGGAATCAAAGGTGGGAGAAAAGCCTCAGGGCGTCTTGTCGGAGGAGGAACTGCTTCAAGTGACAGGGGGGGCCGCCCCGCCAGACTGTCTTCAAACCTTCAGCATCCTGCACTGTGCCATCAACATGTGCCCTCACTTGTACTTAGGGTATGACAAGATCAATCGGATATCCACAGTCAATTGTGAAGCGGGTTATTTCACAAACTCTCCGGTCTAGTGAAGATGCAGGGGTTTTTCCTGGACCTTCCTAGAGGACTAAGAGGAACTGTCCTTCGCCGCTTTTATCGGACCGTCCTGTCTTGACGGCGGTTTTGAGGGAGACGATTCTGTATTTCTGTGATGCCTATGGTTTCCCTCCTGTAGGCTTGTAGAATTCATCAGGGCCGGGGCTTGAGCATCATTGAGTTTTTCAGGAAGAAGAATCAATGTCTGGCAAGGCGGCGGGAATCAAATAGAATCAATCACGGAAGGTGGGGCCAATGGAAAACAGCATCTTTAGAAAGAGTTCCCTGGAGAAGATTTCTTCCCCGGAACAGTTGAACGAATATGTCAAGGTGACAAGTGGCGGCATCTGGCTGCTCTTAATCGCCCTGTTCGCTCTGATCATTTCAGTGGGAACCTGGGCTTTCATCGGTACGATTCCCGAAACCGTCGAAGTCAAGGGAATCGCCTATGAGGGCATATCGAAGGAGCAAATGGTCTATGCCTATGTCCCCATGGAGGTCGTCAGACGAATGCGGGAGGGAATGACGGTCCAGCTTTCACCGGAATACGCCCCCAGGGAGGAATATGGCTATGCCCTGGGGGTCATCCAGTCCATTGGACAGAACCCAGTGATGGAAGAGGAGATTCTAAACACCTTTGGCAGTCTGCAGTGGGTGAAAAGCATTATACCAGAGGGCAATCCCGTGGCCATCACGATTCGCTACCAGATGGACAAGGGTGAACTCCAGTGGTCGAGCTCTTTGGGCCGTGAAATTGAAATCAGCAATGGTGCCTACGTCAATATTTCTGTCATCACGAAGGAGAGAAAGCCTTATGAATTGCTACTGCGATAGGTCAGGCAGGTGGGAGAATGGCTAATATTGCCAAAGTGCCGGTGATTCTGCAAATGGAAGCGCTCGAATGCGGGGCAGCCGCCCTGTGCATGGTACTGGCCTACCACGGGAAATGGCTCCCCCTGGAGAAGGTTCGTGCCGATCTGGGGGTGTCCAGGGATGGTTCGAGTGCCAAGAGCATTGTCCGGGCCGCCCGGGCCTACGGGCTAAAAGCCGTGGGATTCCGAATGGAACCCCGGATGCTTTCCCAGATGCCGCTACCCGCCATCATTCACTGGAACTTCAATCATTTTGTTGTATTCAACGGCTATAAAAAAGATAAGGCGGTAATCAATGATCCCGCCAGGGGGACCGTGGAGGTGCCCATGGAGGAATTTGACCATTCTTTTACCGGAATCGTCCTGCAGTTCGAGAAGGGAAAGGATTTTGTTCCCCAAGGGAAGCCGCCGAGTGTTCTGGGATTTGCCAGAAAGCGACTTGAGGGAACCCTGTCGGCTTTCACATTCGTGGTGTTCACGGGGATTCTGGTGGCTTTTATCGGCGTGGTGAGTCCGTTGTTTTCAAAGGTGTTCATGGATTACATCCTCTCAGGAAAGAATCCGGAATGGCTCTTTCCCTTTACGCTGGCTTTCCTCCTCATGATTCTCTTTCAATTCGTGGTGGGGATTATCGAGGCGCACTATTGGCTTCGGATTGAAGGAAGATTCGCCATTACGGCCAATTCTCAGTTCATGTGGCATGTTCTGAGACTGCCCGTGGAGTTTTTCTCCCAGCGCTATGCCGGGGATATCGTTTCCAGACTCTCCTCCAATGAACAAATAGCCAGCACCTTGATCCGTCAACTGGCACCAGTCTTTATGAACGTGGTGCTGCTGGTCGTTTATCTGACCATCATGCTCCAGTACAGCTGGATATTGACCGTGATCGGTCTGGGGGCGGCCCTGCTGAATATGGCGCTGATGCGTTATTCAGCCAGAAAACAGGTGGACCTGAGCCGGTCCCTCCAGGCCAGTGGCGGGAAACTGGCCGGTGTGACCATGTCCGGCATCATGATGATTGAAACCATCAAGGCGGCGGGGGCGGAGCGTGGATTCTTCGAGCGCTGGGCGGGTTATTTTGTAAAGGATCACAATGCCCGGGTGCAAAATACCATTTTCGGCCTTTATTACAATACAATCCCCCAATTTCTGCAACAAGTGACCAGCATCGCCATTCTCATGATCGGCGTTTATTTCATCATGGAGGGGGATTTCACCATCGGGATGCTTCTGGCTTTCCAGGGTTTTCTGGGGTCCTTCATGTCACCGGTGAACCAGTTGATCGGCGCCGGCCAGAGTTTTATTACCATGAGGTCTTCCATGGAACGGGTTCAGGACGTCATGAATTACCAGACGGATACCACGGACGGGCAGGTTGAGGATCTTTCTGCGGGCAAACTGGCGGGTGAAATACAAATCAATAATCTGGTCTTCGGCTACAATCCGCTGTCGGAACCATTGATCAGGGATTTTTCAGTTTCCTTGAGGCCCGGTTCGACCGTCGCCTTTGTCGGCGGCAGCGGCAGCGGCAAATCAACACTGGCAAAACTGATTGCGGGACTCTATGACCCGTGGAGCGGTGAAATGCTTTTTGACGGAAAAAAAAGACAGGAGCATTCCGATTACATATTCAAGAACTCTCTGGCCATGGTTGACCAGGACATCACCCTCTTTGAGGACACCGTGGCCAACAATATCCGTCTTTGGGATGCCTCCATCGAGGATTTTGCCGTAATCATGGCCGCCAGGGATGCGGATATTCATGAAGCCATCATTTCCCGGAGGGAGGGGTATGACAGTATTCTTCAAGAGGGGGGCAAGAACTTTTCCGGTGGTCAGCAGCAGCGGATTGAGATTGCCCGGGTCCTGGCCCAGGAGCCCACCATCATCATTCTAGACGAAGCGACCAGCGCTCTGGACGCCAAGACGGAGGAAGAGGTCATGAATAATATCCGTAACATCGGTGCGACCTGCATCGTCATCGCCCACCGCTTGTCAACGATCAGGGATTGCGATGAAATCCTGGTCCTGGACAAGGGAATCGTGGTGGAGCGGGGGACCCATGATCAATTGTATGCCCTGGGAGGGAAATACGCCGAACTTGTCACGAGTGAATAAGCCTTGAAGTCGGCGGAATCAACAGAAAATCGAAGGCGAGGTTGTTTCGATGGATTTTAATATATTTGATGAACAACTGAATACACGCAGGCAGAACGATCAAAGGATGTTTGAAGAGGCTTTTTCAGACCTGGCTTCAGTTTTGGGAATGGCCACCCACAGGGGACCCCGGAGCGAAAAGGAACAGCTGATAAAAAGTGCTCTTGAGGAGATTCTGGGTTATTACGGCGCCGTGGCAGCGGAGGTTCCGGAATACATTACCGATCTGGACGCCCGGTTTGAATACATGCTCCGGCCAACGGGCATCATGAGGCGGAGGGTGGAATTGGTGGGTGACTGGTGGAAGGATGCCAACGGGGCCATACTGGCCGGCACTTCAGAAGGGGTTGCCGTCGCCATCATGCCGGGAAAATGGTCCGGCTACGGTTATACGGAGCCGGCCACGGGGAAATACATCAAGCTCAACAAGGAAACTGCCAGAGAGATTGAGCGGGAGGGCTTCAGTTTTTACCGGCCTCTGCCGGCCAGAGAGCTCAAGGTCATCGATATAGGTCACTACATGATGAAAAGCATCAGTTTGAGTGATGTTCTTTTTGTCATGGCGGTCAGTCTGGTCATTTCATTGTTGGGTTTGTTCACTCCCTTTATCAACAAGCAGATATTCGATGGTATTATTCCGTCAGGCATCACGGGGAATATCCTGCCCATCGCTGTCCTGATGGTCGGGGTGGGGATTGGCACGACTATTTTTGGCATGACCCGAAGTCTCTTGCTGGCGAGGTTTCAGGATAAAACGAATTTTGTTCAGATTGCCATCATGATGAGGATTTTCAGTCTACCCACTTCTTTTTTCAAGCAGTATTCAGCGGGAGAACTGAGCAGCCGTGTGATGAGCGTCAACAACCTGGCCGCCATGATTTCCGGCGGGGTCATGACCACAGGGTTGACGGCCCTGTTTTCCTTCGTTTACATTTTTCAGATGGTCAACTATGCACCGGTTCTCGTCGTCCCTGGATTGACAATCATCGGCGTCTCTTTGGCCTACACCCTGATGACAACCCTGATGGAAGTGAAGAGTGTGAGAATCCGGATGAATCTGTCGGCCAAGCTGTCAGGGCTTGTCTACGCCCTGCTGAACGGTGTTCAGAAGATTAAGCTTGCCGGGGCGGAGAAGAGGGCCTTTGCCAGGTGGGCGTCTCTGTACTCAAAACTCGGGAAACGCCAGTATTCACCTCCCCCCATCAGGCGCTACAAAGTGGCGATTTCGACCCTGATCACCATGACAGGAACCCTGGTGCTTTATTTTATGGCGGGTCAATCCGGGATCTCCCCGGCGGATTACATCGCCTTCTCTATGGCCTACGGAGCAGTGAGCAGTGCCACCATGGCCCTGGGCGGCATTGCATCGAACGTGGCAACCATTCGGCCCATGCTGGAAATGGCCCGACCCATCATGGAAACACTCCCGGAGCAAACGGAGAACAAGCGCATCGTGACTGCCTTATCCGGGAATTTTGAAGTCAATAACGTCACCTTTCGGTATGATTCCGACGGTCCCGTCATCATTGATGAACTGAACTTCAGGGTCCGAAGTGGGGAGTACGTGGCCATTGTAGGCAAAACCGGCAGCGGCAAGTCCACCCTGATGCGGCTGCTGCTGGGGTTCGAAAAGCCGGAAACCGGAGCGGTCTACTATGACGGTCATGATCTTGAAAGTCTGGATCTTCAGTCGACCCGGCAGAACATCGGCGTGTCTTTGCAAAACGGCAGGTTGTTTCCGGGGGATATTTTTTCCAACATCATCGTGACAGCTCCCTGGAAGACCCTGGATGACGCCTGGGAGGCGGCCAGACTCGCGGGAGTGGACAAAGAAATCGAGGCCATGCCCATGGGAATGCACACCTTGATCAGTGAGGGGAGTGGCGGTGTGTCGGGAGGTCAGCGTCAACGATTGCTCATTGCCCGCGCCCTGGTGGCCAAGCCGAAGATTATTTTCTTCGACGAGGCGACTTCGGCGCTGGACAACCTCACCCAGAAGCATGTCGCTCAGAGTCTTGAATCTCTAAAAGGCACCCGGCTTGTGATTGCCCACAGGTTGTCGACGATTCGCCACTGTGACAGGATTATCGTGTTGGATAGGGGAAAATGCGTCGAAGAAGGGGATTATGAGACGCTGATGGCTAAAAAAGGGACCTTTTTTGAACTGGCAAAAAGGCAAATTCTGTAAAGGGGGATCAGGGAAGATGGACCAGCAAAGGAAGTTCAAAGTGGGTAGTGAAAAGATGAATCAGCCTGATTCTTCAGCAACACTCACAGAGCATGATCTCGACACCGTAACTGGAGGTATGCAATCTCCCGTCAGCGGAAAACGCATTGTGAACGGGTCCTACAGCTGTGAGAGGTTTGAAGTCAGGGAGGGAGTTGATCCCAATATGATGGGTACGAAATGCTGCAGTTACTGTCGACACAAGAACTGGGAAGGCACCTACATGGTCTGCAACCTTCCCGTGAATGAAAAAAAGTAAAGTCAAGGAGGAATATGTCCATGAAAATCACCACGACTATGGAGGGAAGCAGGGCCCGCTTAGAGCTTGAAGGAAGACTTGATACGGTGACCAGCGGCCAGCTGGCCGCTGAACTGGGGCGTCTCTTTGAAGGGGAAGCCCTCGGATTGCTTTTCGATTTTCGAGAGTTGGAGTACATCAGCAGTGCCGGACTCAGGGTGCTGTTGACCGCTCAGAAAAAAGTCAAATCCCTCGGGACGGAACTCGAAATCGCCAATGTCAATGAATCCGTCAGAGAGGTATTCGACATAACAGGATTTTCCGGGATTCTTACTATTTTGTAAATCTTGGAACCATGCCAAGGTAGGAGTGAATAACCCTTGAAAAAATTAAGAGTTAAAGCGAAGATTGAAAATTATGAAATGTGTGCCGCTTTCATTGAAGAACAGCTGGAAGAAAAAGAATTTGATCGAAAATCAATCATCAAGGTGGTCACTGCTTGTGAGGAAATTATTGTCAATGTGATGAATTATGCCTATGATGATGGAGAGGGAGATCTGGAAATTGCCTTTGAGGACGGGATGGACTATGTCTCTATCACCTTCATCGATGAAGGGGCACCCTTCAATCCCTTCGAACAGCCTGCAATCAATGTGAATCTCGACTTGGAAGAGCGGGAAGTCGGGGGGTTGGGCATCCTGATGGTGAAAAGCATGATGGATGACATGCATTATGAGTACAAGGGAAAGCAGAACAGACTCACCATCAAGAAGTTTCTGGACAGGAAGTTCTAGGACAGTGGTCAATGCCGGTGTCATTAAAGTGTCTTTGGCAAAGAATCAGGGCAAAAAAAAATCGCCGGAAACGGCGGGAATGGCAGTTTTCAGGGCAGGACCTTGTCAATATCGACTCATCACCGGGAGGCGAACCGGTATCCGACTCCCCGGACTGTTTCAATGATATCCGGGTGGAGGTCGTTTTCCTCGAGTTTTTTGCGCAGACGACGAATGTGGACGTCTACTGTACGGGTTTCATTGAACTGGTCTTCATGCCAGATGGTGTCGAGAAGATTATCCCGGGTGAAAACCCGGCCAGGGTGATTTGCCAGCAGGCTCAGGAGTTCAAATTCCAGATAGGTCAGGGGGATTTCACCCTTTTTTCCTGTGACAATCCTAGACTCCAGGTCAATCTGAATCCCTAAGGGAAACAGGTGACTGGTTCTGTGTCGGGGGTCGTATGAACTGCGTGCAATCAATTTTTTCAATCTGGTCAGGAGTTCGTGGTAGCGAACGGGCTTGAAAAGATAGTCGTCCGCCCCCATCTCAAGGCCGAGAACAGTTTCAATTTCACTGTCTTTAGAAGTCAGCATGATGACAGGCAGGGCTTTGTACTGAGGATGTTCCCGAATCCTCCTGAGGATCTCAAGGCCGTCCATGCCGGGCAGGACAATGTCAAGGATGGCGGCATCGAAACTGCTGTGATCCATCGACAAAAGAGCCTCTTCCCCTGAGGCGAGTATCGTAGTCAGATACCCATTTTTGTTTAGGGCAGGCTTAATAAGCCTGCCGATGGACGAATCATCTTCAACAACAAGGATATGTTTTTTCAAAAGAATCACTCTACTTCGCTATGTACTATGCAAGGCATATTTTACGTTTATAGTATACTATAGACAAATACTCCAGTAAACGAAAAGGTGTGTTATGATGATGAATCTGCCGGGGTTCCACTCCTTGAACCAGTGTCACCAGGGAGACAATTTCACCTACTATCATGCGGTCCGGGAAGTGGACGGACTACCGGTTCTGATCAAGCGTTTCAACCGAACGAAAACCGATCTGCAGAAGCTCATCCTGATTCAAAGGGAGCTGGGATTCCTGGGGGTCGATGCCCATGCGTATTCACAGGGGATAGCCTGGCATGGAGCGGAACCGCTGCTGGTTATGGAGGCTTTTCAGGGAGAGGTCCTGCAAGAGGTCATTGACCGGGGAAAACTGTCTGTCAGGTCATTTCTGGAGCTGGCTCTTGAAATCACCCGGGGTGTGGAAAACCTTCATCGTGGCGGAGGCTTTCATGGACAACTGCGGGCTGACCAGATTCTTGTCGATGCGGCCACGGGACAGGCCAGAATCATGGGTTATGCCATTGGGAGTTCTGAAGAAGCTGCAGCGGATCAGACGTACCTTTGGCAGGGAAACAGTTACAATGCGGCTTATATATCACCGGAGCAGACCGGGAGAACGGCCCGACAGGTGGATGATAGGACGGACTTGTATTCGCTGGGAATCCTTTTCTACCAGATGGTGACAGGGACATTGCCCTTTATGACCCGGGACGACATGGAAATGGTGTACTTTCATCTGGCCACCGAGGCGGTTCCGGCCCATGAACGGGTGGCGGGGGTGCCGGTGGTGGTTTCGGAAATCATCAGTATGTTGATGGAGAAAAAGCAGGAGGCCCGTTATCCGTCAGCAGAGTTCTTGAAACGCGATTTGAAGCAGTGTCTGCAGGGGTTGACCTTCTCAGGCGACGAGGCCAGGATTGAAGCTTTTCCCATCGGCCGCACCAACAGTGATCCGGTGCCCCGCCTGACAATGGCAATTCTTGGCCGGGAAGGTGAAATCAAGTCGATTCTTGACGCCTCCGACAGAGTCCGGAGCCAGGGCAGGGGGGAATTCTTTCTGGTGTCAGGCGAGTCGGGAGTGGGTAAGACCTTCCTGGTCAAAGAAGTTGAGAGAAGACTCCAGGGACCGAATTTCCGGTTTGTCAGGGGAAAATTTGAGCCCTATAAAAGGAATATACCCTACTCAGCCTGGATTCAGGCCTTTGACGGTTTTTTCAATGACATTCTCAATCAGGACAAAAGCACCATCGACGTTTTGAGGCCTCAGCTGCTTGAAGCCCTTGGGGAGCATGGGGTGTTCGCTTCCCAGGTCTTTCCAAAGCTGGAGAAAATCATCGGGGTTCAGGAAGAACAGGAGAACCTGGGGTTTGCAAAAAATCCTTTGAGTTTTCACAGTGGCCTCATCGGTTTTTTGAAATATGTTGCGGTATCCTCTCAGACTCTGGTGATATTTCTGGATGATCTTGAATGGGCGGACACAAGCAGCATCAGTCTCCTGAGGACTGTTCTCGATGAATTCCAGGGGTTGCCAATACTTTTCATAGGGGCCTACCGCAATCAAAACCTCAAAGCAGAATATCCCATTTCCTCGCTGCTCAAGGAAATCTCCCGGCAGCAGGGTTCCCACACCCGGGAAATTATCCTGGAGCCCCTGTCGAGATTTCAGGTGTCGAACCTGCTTGAAGCAGCGACAAAAATCCAGGGGGATTCTTTGGCCCTGCTTCAAGCAATCGCCTATGAGAAATCCCGGGGGAATCCCTTTCTTCTGGAACAATTTTTGAAAATCATTCAAGAAGATGGGAGCCTCTATTATTCCCGGGAGGCTCAGGCTTGGCAGACGGATAATGAAAAAATTTTGAACTACAGTGCCTCCGATGACATCATGGACCGGATGATGCAAAGGGTGGAGGAACTGACGCGACCGGCAGCTGAAATTCTGAAAATAGCCGCCTGCGTCAACAATACCTTTGGATTGCAGACGCTTGCAAGGATTGCGGCAATCCCGCCCCAGCTCACCCGGGAAGCAGTGGAAGAGGCCATGAGGGCCGGATTGATCCAGGCTGTGTATAACGATAGGAATTTCGGCAAGGAAAAGAATCTCTTCATTCACGACCGCATCCAGGAAGCGGTGTATTCCATGATGAAGGATTCAGAAAAAACAGATTACCATTATCGCATCGGTCGGGTGCTCTGGAATGACTTTATGCTGAAGAATGATGAAAAACACATTCTTGAAATCGCCGACAATTTCTCTCTGGCTGAGGCCCGATTTGTCACTCAAGAGGAAAAGCTTGAACTCACCCGGATTTACCTGAAGGCGGGCAGGTTGGCCAAGAGTTATGCGGCCTATGATAAGGCTCTGGATTATTTTCAAAAGGGCATCGACAAAATGGGTCCGGAATTCTGGCGGATCGACCAGACTCTTGCCCTGGTCCTTCACACGGAAATCACCGGCGCCGCCTATGTCTGCGGCTACCATGACAGGATGAAGGCCAGTGCTGACGCTGTCCTGGCCAATACAGAGAATCTGATGGACCGCGCCGGGGTCTATGAGATTCTGATTGAGTTCTATACCGTACAGAACCGATTGAAGGATGCCCTTGACCTGGCAAGACAGGTTCTGATGATGTTCGGTTTGAAGATTCCCGAGAACCCAACCAGGTCGGACATCATGCTCAAACACCAGAGGATCCGGCACAGGTTGTCCAGGTTGGGAGTCGAGGCTATCCTCGACATGCCTGAGTTGAGGGACAAGAGACCTCTGACCATGATGAGAATCCTCACCAGTGCGGGTATTGCCGCTTACACCTATTCCGGCACCTTGTACATGATGCTCGTCCTCAATGTGCTGCAGCTATCTCTGAAACACGGCATAGCCCCGGTCACCCCCGTCGCCTTTGCTGCCTACGGGCAGTTCCTCTGCGTTTATCTCAATAAAAGGGATCTGGGCTATCGGTTTGGCAACCTGGCCATGGAAATGCAGGACAGAATGAAGTCCAAGCTGTATGAATGCAAGACCAGACTGGTGTATGAAATCATCATCAGACATCACAAAGAAAGAATTGTCAATACCCTCAACGGTTTTCCCGTGAATCATCAGAAGGGACTGAATGCCGGTGACCTGACCTCGGCAGGACACATCATGATGCAGCATTTTGTCTATATGTATCTGGCGGGAAAAGAATTGTCCCAGATTGCTGATTTAATCAAGAAATACAAGGAGGATCTTGAGCGTTCGGGGAATCAAACCGCCACCACCGTGATCCGGGTTTATCTGCAAGGGGTCCTGTCAATGCTGGAGGGGAATGAGAAGCCTTGGATCTTGAGGGGAGAAGTCTTTGATGAAAATCAGGATATGGCCTATTTCCGGGAAATGAAGGATTTGACGGTATCCTTCAATGTCTACTTCAACAAGATGATGCTGGCTTATCTGTCGGGGGAATATCAATTGGCTCTGGAGTACCTCGAGGCCATGGAGGTATCCATCGAAGGGGGTTACGGGACCTACTGCATTCCGGTCTATCATTTTTATGGTGCGCTGATTTATCTGTCCATGGAGGCCGGGGTTGTTGATAAAGGGGAGGGGAGACGGTACCGGAGGCTTATGAAAAAGCACCTGGCACAGATGCGAGGCTATGCCGCCGATATTCCGGAAAACCACGGCAACAAGCTTCTGATCATTTTGGGGGAAGAGGCACGCCTCAGATCGGATTGGGAGAGTGCCGTCGGTTATTTCGAAGAGTCCATAGAGACGGGTCTTGTCGAAGGATATCTTCCGGAGGTGGCCCTGGCTTATGAACTGATGGCCAGGACTTTGTCCAGACTGAATCTGGCCCAAGAGGCGGCTTTGTCCATGGAAAAGGCCATTGATGGTTATCGACAATGGGGCTATCAGGCCAAGGTGAATCAGCTGAAGAGAATCAAGGAGACAGCCGGAAGCTCTCACGAAAACGGCCTGAAAAAGGGCAGTGAACCTTTTCAGCAGTTTGATTTGAGGACTATTATCAGTGCGAGCCAGGCCATTTCAGAGGAAATCGTTCTGGAGGATTTATTGCAGAAAATGATCAGGATTGTTCTCCACAATGCCGGTGCCAGCAGGGCCGTGTTCATAGCCGGCAGGGGAGACCAATTGTGGGTGCAGGTGGAGGGTGAAGTACTCGATGGCGGAATCGAGGTCGCCATGGACCGTCCCCTGAGTGCCTACCCGGACATCCCGGAAAAGCTCGTCAATTATGTCATGAACACCAAGGAAAAGGTCATTATCAGCAATACTGATGAAATGGCCCCCTATCTTGAGCCCGACCGGCCTCCAATGCCAGGAAACGGTTCTGTGCTGTGCATGCCGGTAGAGTCAAAGCGGAGCATGGTGGGGGTACTATACATAGAAAACAAACTGATGGATCGTGCTTTTGAAACCCATCACAGCATGGTTTTGAAAATTATTGCCTCCCAGTTGGCGATTTCAATCGAGAACGCCAGACTGTATCAGAATCTCGAGGAGATGGTGGAGGAAAGAACAAATCAACTGTTGAGCAAGAATCTTCAACTCGAGGCCAGCAACAAGCATCTCGAACAGGCCAATCAGACCAAGGATGTTTTTCTCGCCAATATGAGTCATGAGGTGCGGACTCCCCTCCACGGCATCATCGGCATGGCCAGTTTGTTTTTGAAAGGGAATCTTTCCACTGAACAGGAGGAGACCATTGAAGCAATCATTGCTTCAGCCCGTTCCCTTCTTGGAATCATCAATGAAATTCTGGATTTTTCAAAAGTCCAGGCTAATCGGATTCAGATGGAGGAGCAGAATTTTGCTTTGGAGGAAATCATCGCCGAGATTATTCCTGTATTTGAAATGGAAGCAGGAAAGAAAGGCGTTTTGCTGACCTGGTCTCTTGAGGGGGAAACCAAGGCTGTGCTGAGGGGTGATCCGCTGAGAATCAAGCAGATTATCAATAATCTCATGGGTAATGCTCTCAAATTCACTGAGAAGGGGGAGGTTGGGCTGATTCTTGGGGTGCACCGCCATGCAGACAAGGGGCTGGTCAGGCTGTCCATCGAGGTGAGTGACACTGGCATCGGCATCGCTGAAGAAAAGTTGGAGAAAATTTTTGAGGAATTTGTCCAAGCCGATTCCAACACGTCAAGGAAATACGGCGGTACGGGGCTGGGGCTTTCAATCACCAAGAAACTGGTTTCCTTGATGGGGGGAAGCATTGAAGTTGAGAGTATCCCTGGAGAAGGAAGTACTTTCAAGTGTTCTGTTGTGTTGAAAATGCTCGAAGCCAGCCAGTGGATTTCCCTGGATCGGGGAAAAGCTTCCCGGACATTGAACCGCAACGGTTTGATTGGGTGCCATGTTCTGGTGGCTGAGGACAATCCCCTGAGTCAGAAATACATCAAAGCCATTCTGGATTACTTCGGTTGCCGGGTGACCCTGGTAACTGACGGACAAAAGGTGCTGGATGCCATGGCTTCAAAAACCTATGACTGTATCCTGATGGACAAGAACATGCCGGTCTTCGACGGCATTGAGACCACACAGGCGATTCGCGCCCGGGAAAGACTCTACGGGGGCCATACCCCGATTATCGCCTTGACGGCGGCGGCTGTTGCCGGTGATCGGGAACAGTTGCTGGCGGCAGGGATGGACGACTACATCTCAAAACCCGTGGATGAAAAGCGGCTTTTTGAGGCTCTCAAGGAGGCGGTTTCGGTCGAAAGAGGGCCTGAATGGACCCCGGTGGAAAAAAAGAATGAGAGTCCAGAGGAGCTTCGAAATCCCTCAATTGAGAGAGGATGGATGGATCAAAGCCTTTTCCTTGAAGAAGCCGAGCTCTTCAGCAAGGAAGTGATGCTGGAAATCCTTGATGATTTCATAAGAGAATACAAGAGTGGACTCAAGAGCATAGAAGCGGCGGTGGTCAGACTGGAAAATGATTCCTTGACCGACACCGATGGCGGCATGAAGAGCCGGCATTTTAAAGAGGCCGCCAGGATTATCCACCAGTTTGCCAGCGGTGTTTCAATCTATCATTCGGAGGAAGTTTTTCAACTTTTGAAGGGGATGGAGGCATCGGCCAGCCATGAAGACAATCATGGGCTGCAGAGGAGTCTGGAGATTCTACTGAAGATTTTTCCGGAATTCACGCGGGAATTGAGGGAAGTTCGGTCAAGACTGGCGCAATGAACTCATTCTTGTCCGGGTAGACAGGGACCGCTCACCAAGAGGATCAGGAAATGGAAAAGCAGCTTAAAAGGCGAAGAAGCCCAGGAAGTGGAGCTGGCCCAGACGATGCGGTTATTTATTAATACGCCAGGGATCAAAAAATGCAGATTGCACTTGTCCTGGAAATGCCCGGGTCTGAGGTGGAGGTCAACCTCTTTCGAACCGTGAAAAGCGGATGAAAGAAATCGAGTCTACCCTGTGATGACCAGACCACAGGTAATGTCAAGCAAATGCAAGAAGTCAATTCCCTTCAGACCCGAAGTTGCGGTTGAAGGGTTTTTTATGTTTATTGAATTGGGAGCACGGGACAAAATTGATCCATGAAAAGCAGAAGTTTTTGTCGCAGCCGTTTGTATTCATGGATATTGCTATGCTATCATTACCCTGTACATTACTATATACAGATATTTGAATATAGATTGATTCAAAAAGAGGGGGTGAAGGGTTCAATGGAAGATCGCAGGGAAAAACAAAGGTTTTTAGAGGAAAGTGCAGAGATTCTCAAGGCCATCGCCCATCCCATCCGCCTTTGTATCCTCGATTGTCTGAGAAACAGCGGAGACTGCAATGTGTCCCATCTCATCGACAAGCTCGGGCTTCCGCAATCTACGGTTTCACGGCATCTGTCCAGGTTGAGAGCCTCCGGCGTGGTGGAGGGGACCCGGTCGGGGCTTGAGGTCCAGTACACCATTACCAACGAAGAAACAAAGGGGATCATCGATTTGCTGATGACGACTTTAAGGGAAAGGAAGGAGAATCAGAGTGAGTAAATTTATTGGCGCGAGTGTCATCATGTTTATTCCATGGGTACTGCTGGCAGGTTCCGACCCGTCGGAACTGATTCTGGGAGCCACTGTTGCGATGGTGATTGCGGGAATCATCTACCGCAACCTGGATTATGCATTCAAATCCGGCAGCCTTGCAGGTGCCATCAAGTTTTTAGTGGTCTATGTACCAGTCTTTCTCTGGGAGCTGGTCAAGGCCAATATCGATGTGGCCTTCAGGGTGTTGAACCCCAGAATGCCCATCAATCCCGGTTTTGTCAAAATTCCAACCGGCATCAAAGGGGATTACGGAAGGCTGGCCCTGGCTAATTCCATTACCCTGACACCCGGGACACTTTCTGTGGACGGGGATGAAAATCATCTTTATGTCCACTGGATTGACGTTATGGGTGAGAGTCAGAAAGAAAGGGGAGAGCTTGTATCAGGACCCTTTGAAGACATTCTAGGAGGGATTTTCAAATGATGAACGCCTTTGTTTTCACTCTTGTCGGGCTGGGTTTGTTTTTTAGTCTCCTCAGACTGTTGACGGGTCCCACGCCCTTTGACCGGGTGCTGAGTCTGGATACCATGAATATTATCATTTCCGGTTCAATTGTACTGATTGCCTTGATTTTCAACAATGCACTCTATCTTGATATCGCTATAGTCTATGCTGTTCTGGCGTTTCTGGAGACGATTGTTTTCGCCAGATATCTGGAGGGACGCTCATGATAATCGTATCTTATATCCTGATGCTCATCGGTGCGTTTTTCTACGCCATCGGAGGACTGGGGATTTACAGAATGCCGGACCTCTTCAACCGCGCCCAGGCCGGGACAAAAGCCACTACTTTGGGGACCTTGAGTCTGCTTCTGGGGGTGGGGGTGCAGCAACCTTCCTGGATACCCAAACTTCTGCTGATTGCAGTCTTTATTGCTGTGACCAATCCCGTCGGCAGTTCGACCCTCGCCAGGGCAGGCTATCACTCCGGTGTGCCAATCTACGAAGGCACACAGGTGGATGACCTCAAGGAGCTCTACAAGAAGGAGGATGGCCTCGATGAATAGTCTCATGGTGTTAGAAATAATGGTTGCACTGCTATTGATCCTCCTGTCCCTTTTAGCGATTTTTTCTAAGAAGCTCATCACTGCCATTATCTATCTTTCTATTGTCAGCATGCTGGCTGTGCTCAGCTTTGCCCTGATGAAGGCGCCTGATGTCGCCATCACAGAAGCGGTCATCGGTTCGGGGCTTGTCACCGCCGTCTTCCTTTTCACCCTGTTCTCGATGAGAAAGGAGGGAGAAAAAGAATGAAAAGAATTTTTGCTTTGGTGCTGGTGGCTGTTGTGGGAATACTCCTTTTTTCAGGGATTTACTCAATGGAAGGCTTTCCCCGTTACGGTGAGGCTGAGGTTTCTGAAAGAGTTTCAATGTCCTATATCGACAAAAACGTGACACGGGAGAATCAAGAGGTGGTTTTCGGTGTTTCAGAGAATCTGGAAACCGGTTCTGCCAATATCGTAACCTCCATCATTGTCAATTACCGGTCTTTTGACACCCTGGGAGAGGTCACCGTCCTTTTTGTTTCAGCCCTTGGGGTATCGCTTCTGTTTGGATCCTTTGAAGGGAGATTGCGGTCCCGGTATAAACCAAACTTCATTTTAAGGACTGGATCAAAGGTGGTTTTTCCGCTGATTCTGGTTATGGGGGCGTATATTTTCATCCATGGTCATCTGTCTCCGGGAGGTGGATTCCCCGGCGGGAGCATGATTGCCTCCGCTATTCTCCTGATGTACCTGGCTGATGAGGATTTCCGTGTCAGAATAGATGATTTCAAGAAGACTGAGGGCATCGCCGGTGCCATGTATGTGCTTCTCGGCCTGGTGGGACTGATGATATCCAATTATTTCCTGAGCAATTTCCTGGACACGGGAACGGTGGGGACCTTGTTCAGTGCCGGGATAATACCGGTTGTTTACGTTCTGGTAGGTTTGAAGGTCGGGTCTGAACTGACAGGCATTATCACGGATTTTTTGAAAGGGGAGGTGGAGTAGGATGATTCAATATGCCGGTATCATGCTCATCCTCATTGGAATCTACGGGCTGCTGACACAGTCCAATATCATAAAAATCATCGTCTCCCTCAATATTTTTGAACTGGGACTGAATGTGTTCATCATCTCTGTAGGCTTTGTCAGGGAAGGCATTGCCCCCATACTCACTTCGGTTAACAATCACAACGGGCTGGTCTTTGTCGATCCCCTTCCCCAGGCCCTGGTCCTCACGGCCATTGTCATCGGACTGGGAACGACGGCCCTGGGGCTGGCTTTTGCCAGAAGCATCTACAGGCAACACGGCACCTTGAATCTTGATGAGATAGGAGGGCCCTCAAATGGTTAATCCTGTGCTGCTCATTGCCCTGCCCCTCTTGCTGGCGTTTGTTTCCATTGTTTTCAAGGCCTACAAGAACAATTTGCTGGTATTCGGCACACTCCTCAATGCAGGACTGGTCCTCACCCTGAACAAGGGGCAGTATATCATTGGGGGATTCCAGCCTCCCTTCGGCATCAATCTGGTTCTGGACGATTTCGCCCTGACTGGCATCCTTATCATCAACGGCCTGTTCCTCGTCATTACCTTGATGAGCCTTGAGAAGCTTGAAGGATTTGCTTCTGTCCTCTTGGTGGCTCTGGCGGGTCTCAACGGTCTGGTTCTGACGGGTGATCTGTTCAATCTCTTTGTCTTTCTGGAGATTACAGCCATTACCGCCTATATATTGTCCTCAGCCTCCAAGGAATACCGCTATGCCTTCAATTATCTGGTTCTGGGGACGCTGGGTTCCGGCCTGTATCTTTTCGGACTCATTGTGCTGTATGCCGTATTTGGCACATTGAATATGGCAGACCTGAGCGTCAAGATGGCTGCGGTGGATGCTTCCCAGCTGGTGCTTCCGAGTCTTCTGATTTTTATCGGTCTTGCAGTGGAGGTGAAAATACTCCCCTTCAACGGCTGGGTCAAAGGGGTGTACAGTGGGACTAACAGCCTGGTCGGACCCTTGTTTGCCTCGGTCTATGCCGCAGGGATGCTCTTTGTATTCGGCAGAATATTCGCCCAGGTGATTCCTCTGGGGACCTATCTTCGAACCAGTTTAGTGGTCCTCGGCGCCCTGACCCTTCTGGCGGGGGAAGTGGCGGCCCTGAGTAAAACCAGAATTCGGGAGATTCTGCTCTATTCCAGCATCGGACAGTCGGGACTGATTGCCGCTTTGTTTCTCAGCGGGCTGGTCTTTGTGGCGGTGATGCAGCTTGTCAACAATGCGCTGTCCAAGGCGATACTGTTCACCGTTGCCGGCCAGATGGCGGACTCTACCGGCACTGATGAAGGAGAAGAGCTTCAGGGAGCCTTCCTGGAACACAAAATTGCCGGGGTGGGTTTCACCATCGCCGCCCTCTCCCTGATCGGCCTGCCTCTCTTCTACGGCTTCATTTCCAAAATGAATCTGCTCTTCGGGATCTTCTACAGTGACAACTACTGGCTTCCCGTGGTGATTCTTCTAGGGACAGTCATCGAAGGAACCTATATGGTCCGTCTGCTGGTGAAGCTCTGGACACCGGGAGATGAAGGAATCGTATCAGAAAAAGCCTTCGCCACTGAAAGGCCCCTGACAATTCAAAGTTCGAAGGTCATGGGCATTGTTGTCCTTTCGGTAGTGCTTCTTATAGGCGGTCTGCTGCCGGCAGTGATCCAGGACAATCTGACAGACTCTGGAAGCCTGCTGGATGAAGTGACTCCTGCTTATCTTTTCGATTTGAAAGGAGGTCAATAAATGACTTTCGATATTGTAGTCATCCTGATGTTTCTAGGGGCCTTCAGTGCCTATCTGATTTCAAAGGCCTCTCTCAAGGCCGGCGCCTATGCCACTACGGTGTTTTCCCTGGGAGCCCTGGCAGTGCTTCTCATGGGGCGCAGTGAAATAGGGAGTGAATTCTCTGTCTTATTCATGAATTTTGAAGTCACGGTGATTGGCTGGTATTTTTCAGGCGTGATGGTCCTGGTATACGCCATGACCTCCTTTTTCAACAGCTTCTGGATGGACAAGATGATGTATCCGGGCAGCTACAACTTCCTCTATCTCTTTTCCCTGGCAGGCACCCTGGGCCTCTTTTTCGCTTCAGATCTGATAACCCTCTTCATCTTCTGGGAGGTGGTGGTCTGGTCCTCTACCTTTATCATTCCCATGGGCAAGTCCAGAAGAGCGGCGGTGGTCTACTACACCATCAGCTCCATCGGTTCCATGGCCACCCTTTACGGGATCATGCTTGTGTACAGAATCTCCGGCACCCTGGTGATCCAGGAGGCCTTTGTACCGCTTAAAGAGGATCCGCTGACGGCTACTGTGGTATTTGTGATTTTCGTCATGGCTGGGCTGACAAAAATCGGTATTTTCCCCTTCCACATCTGGCTGCCCCTGGCCCACGGCAGCGCCCCCCACACCTTTTCGCCGGTACTCTCAGGAGGACTGGTGAAAATGGGGGCTTTCATTGCCTATATGAGCGTGGCCATCCTGCCGGCCTATGAAGCCTTTGAAGGCAGTCTGAAGATTATGGGAATTCCCCTTCAGCTTTATTTTCTCATGATTCTCGGAGCCATCAGCATTGTCCTGGGCACCCTGATGGCCATCAAGCAGGAAGATGCCAAAAAGCTCATTGCCTATTCCTCCGTGGCCAATGGGGGCTATATCCTTATCGGGATTCTTATGATGGACCAGCTGTCCTTTGCGGGGAGCATGATGCATCTTTTCAACCACGCTATTGCATCAGCCGCGGCCTTCCTGGCCATCGCTGTGGTGGCCTACCGTACGGGGACAACAAAAATTTCCGAGCTGGGCGGAATGATCCACAGAATGCCCCTGACCTACCTGACCTACCTCATAGCCATTATTTCCCTGGCGGGAATCCCGCCCATGGGCGGCTTTGTTTCAAAGTGGCTGATTATTCAGGGACTGGCGGACCGGGGACTGATGTTTATGGCCCTGGCAGCCTTCTTTGGCTCCATTGGTTCCTTCCTCTACGTTTTCAGGCCTTTAGCGGCGGTGTTCCTGGGACAGCTCAAGCCGGAACACGAGCACCTCAAGAGCGAGCCTTTGATGATGAAAATCCCCATGGTCATCCTGATGGTTCTGATACTCTACTTTGGTGTTTTGCCCAAGTGGCTTCTGGGGATTATCGGTGAAATCCAGGTGGCTGCAGGTATTGAGCCGGTGATGATGTCGGGCAACACCATACTCGCCGTCAACGGGGTTCTCAATACCCTGAACGTTTTCATGATCTTCGGGTTCGGGTTCCTGATATCCCTGATTATTTTCCTGCTGATGCAAAAGAGTCGCCGGGTGGGTCTCATGGATACCTACACCTCGGCTGAGTTCATTTACACGCCGGAGCTTTACCACTACGCCGGTGCCTTTTACGCTCCCTTTGAAAGGCTTTACCAGAACCATCCCTCAGTGGAGAAATTTCTGGGGGCCATTGCCTGGAAATTCCACGAACTCGGCACGGTGGTCAATGCGCTGTTTTTCAGCCACAAGCCGGCGGTTACGGTTTTTTGGACCAGTGTCATTCTGGTGATGATTACTCTGGGAGGTGCAGGAATATGAATCTTGTGAATTTTGCCTATGGCTTGTTGCTCCTCCTGGCGGCCTTTGTCTTTCAGACGACCCTTACGGGGATCAACCGCAAGGTGGTGGCCCGTCTTCAAAGGCGGAGAGGGCCGAAGTTCTACCAGCAGTTTATCGACATATTCAAGGCTTTGAGCAAGGGTTCCACCACCCATGGCTGGGTTTTTGACTTTGGCGTCATCATGGCCCTGGGAGGCATCATGGCCACAGCAATTTTCATTCCCTTCGGACCGCTGAAGGCGGTGCCGGGGATGGACAATATCTTTATTATCGCCTATGTTCTGGCGGTAGGAATGCTGGGCATGGCCATGAGTGCTTCAGGCTCGGGCAATCCCTGGGCCAGCATCGGCGTCAGCCGGGCCCTGACCAATATGCTGGCCTATGACATTCCCTTTATGATGGTGGTTTTCGGCCTGATTTTCGCCTTTGACAGCTCCTCCCTTTCAGGGCTTGCCGCAATCCAAAGAGAAGGGGGCCTCCTGGGCTGGAATGTTCTGCGTTTCCCCCTTGGAGGCATTGTCGCCATGATTTCCCTGCAGGGAATGCTCGGAAAAAAACCCTTCGACTCCTTTATTGCCCCGGCGGAAATCGCTTCCGGGCCCATGGTGGAGTATGGCGGAAGACACCTGGGAATGCTGTTTTTGCTCCATGAATACTCCACCTTTATCGAGGTTTCCCTGATTGTCCATCTCTTCTTCGGAGGCGGGGCCACGGTACTGGAATTCATGGTGAAATACGCAGTGATCTATACCTTCTTGAATCTGGTGTCCAATGTTCTTCCCCGGTTCAAGATTGACCAGGCAGTGACCTTTTTTTACAAGGTTCCCCTGGCCATGGCCGTGGTTCAAACCTTCTTGATAATCTTCCTTGGAATGGGGGTAGCATAAATGACGACCAATGCAAAAGACGTCAGAAAGACATGGGAGAAGATTGCGGATTATTTCAGAGCCCATTCAATCTGGATGAAGTGGTACTGTACTGGCTGCGGGGCTATAGAAATGCCTCCGACCATGACTTCGAGGTTTGATATGGAACGTCTGGGGATGGGACCCATGGCAACCCCCAGACAGGCAGACGTGCTGCTGATTACCGGGTATCTCAGTGCCAAAACCCTCAGACGCGTCATCTACTCCTATGAACAGATGCAGGACCCCAAGTATGTGGTGGGTTTCGGCTCCTGTACTCTCAACGGCGGAATCTACTTTGATTCTTACGCCACCATGACCCGTCTGGACCACTATCTTCCGGTGGACCTGTATATTGCCGGATGCATGCCCAGACCGGAAGCCATCATGAACTCCTTCGACACCCTGATCAAAATGATTGAAAAGGGTGAGGCAAAGGGGTGGAAGCACTATCAGGAAAACCACGAATGGTATCGCAGGAATCAGCTGCATTCTCTGAAGGAGGTGTATGTCAAAGATGAATTCCACGAATAAACTGGTTGAAGAAATCAGGCAAAGATTTGAAATCATCGATGTCATCCATCCCGATGACCAACAGGTCATCCTCGATATCGATAAAATGCACCTTCACACCCTGTTGTCCCATTTGAAGGCTGACGGCTTCAGACAGCTCAGCCTCCTCAGTGCCGTCGACTGGATCAAGGACAACATCTTTGAACTGGTTTATATTGTATTCAACTGGGACACGGGGGTCCATGTCCTGGCAAGGGTCAAACTTCCCAGAGACAATCCCCGTTTTCGCACCATCACCCCCATCTATCCCGGAGCCCAGTACTATGAAAGGGATGTTCATGAATTTTTCGGCATAGAATTTGAGGGCAACCCCATGTCCTACAAGCCGCTGTTTCTGGAACTGTGGGATGAAATGCCTCCCATGAGAAAGGATTTCGATCCTGAGGCCTATTCCAGAGAGAAATTCCCTGAGAGGGTCTATGTGCCCCATTTTGTTCCCAAAGTCGAGGTGATTGAATAATGAAAGAAGTCAAATTATTCCTAGGCCCTCAGCATCCGGGAATGCATGGCAACTACAGTGCCCACATGTATGTTGAAGGGGATATCATCAATAAATCCTATGCCCTGCCGGGCATGCTGCACCGGGGTTTTGAAAAGCTCATGGAAAGACGGCACTGGATGGGAAATCTGGCCTTGATTCCCCGGATCTGCGTTATTGAACCGGATCCCAACGAAATGGTTTACGCCATGAGCATAGAAAAGCTGGCGGCAATAGAGGTGCCGGAGCGGGCCCACTGGATTCGGATGATTATTCTGGAACTGGCGAGACTGGCGGCAAATCTCATGTCCATCGGGGGTATCGGGGCTCCTGTGGGCCTGTACACCTCGGTTTACTGGGGGGTGGCCGACAGAGATCTCATTCTGGATATTTTTGAAAAAATCACCGGAGCCAGGGTTTATCACATGTACATTGTTCCCGGCGGGGTGAGGAAGGACCTGCCAGAAGGCATCGAGGAAGAAATCCTCGACCTCCTGGATTATATCGAAGGAAGACTGCCGGAATTCTACGATCTTGTGATGCGCAGTCCGATTTTCCAGACCCGGACCAGGGATAATATCCTGCTTCCGGAGGAAGTCGTCTGGGAACTCGGTGTCACTGGCATCGGGATGAGAAGCGCTGTAAACAGAGAGTATGACATCAGGAAGGTCAAGCCCTACGCCAGGTATGACCAGGTAGAGTTTTCCCTGCCCTATGGCCCCTACTCCGACGCCTTCACCCGGGTGGATTTCAAGTACATTGAGATGGCCCAAAGCATCAGTATCATTCGACAGAGTATTGAAAAAATGCCCAAAGACGGTCCTGTCAGGGCGAAAATCGCCACAGGAAGTGCTCTGAGGTGGCAGGTTCCTCCCGGCATGGTGTATTCCTGTGTGGAGTCCGCCAGAGGTGAATACGGTTACTTGGTGGTTTCCGATGGCGGCGAAATGCCCTACCGCATTGCGGTCAGGGGTTCTTCCTATCCCCAGGGACTGATGGGGGTAGAGAAATATCTCCCAGGGCATAGAATAGATGATGCTTCTCTGTGGATGGACACCATGGGTGTCTGTGCCCCAGAGATTGACCGGTAGGTGGTGGCTATGATGAAAAACAAAAGCATGTTTTCGCCCCTGAGGGCGTGGAAATATCTAGTGAAGGAACCGATTACTATACCCATGGAAAGGATTTTCGACCATCCCCGGGAGGCCTCGGACAATTACAGGGGCTTTCATGTCAACGACTGGGACAAATGCGTGGGCTGCGGCACCTGTGGGGAGATCTGTCCCACCAATGCCATTACCATGTTGCCGATTGAGGGACTCAGGGAAACTGATGGACACAAGCCCGAGCGGCCGGCCATAGATTATGGTCGATGCAGTTTCTGTGCCCTTTGCGTGGATATCTGCACCTCGGATTCCCTGTCCATGTCCAAGGAGTATCTCCATATTTCCAAGGATGCAGACAGCTTCTATTTCCTTCCCGATGCCCGGGGAATGCATCAGACAGCCTTCGACACCGCATACAGCCGGGACGAGGTTTCGGAACTCCTTGACCTGGAACGTTATGAAATCCAGGAGATCCCCCATGAAAACCGCAATCTGTCCTTTACAGAGCTAATCAAGGGTTACTCCAGGGAGATGGCCCTGGCGGAGGCGTCAAGATGTGTGGAGTGCGGGGTGTGTACGTATACCTGTCCGGCCCATATGAATATCCCGGAGTATATCCGGTCGGTGTGGACCGAAGACTTGAAAGAAGGGGCCCAGTGGCTGTATGAGACCAATCCCCTGTCCAATGTCTGTGGGCGCATCTGTACCCACAAGTGTGAGACGGCCTGTGTCATCGGTCAAAGGGGAGAACCCGTGGCCATTCGATGGCTCAAGCGCTATATCGTGGACAATACACCGGAGGGGGATTTTGTAGAAGCGGCAACCGCCAGGGTGTCCCGACAGGTTAACGGGAGGGTGGGGATCATCGGATCCGGTCCGGCGGGACTCTCCTGCGGCTATTATCTCAGGACCATGGGCTATGAAGTGGACATCTACGAGGAAAAAGAGCTGCCGGGCGGTGTCATCCGCTACGGTGCTCCGGAATACCGCCTGCCGGAAGCTTCTGTCAAGGCGGATATCGACAATATTGAAAGAGCCGGTGTGAAATTCATCACCAGTACCAAGGTGGGCCGCGATATTACCCTTGAACAGATGAAAGACAAGTATGATGCGGTTTTTTCAGCCTCAGGGTACTGGATTCCCAGAAAACTGAAAATCGACAATGTGGACCATCCCGGGATTCGCTTTTCGCCCCACTTCCTGGCAGAGGCCAGGGATTTCACCCGGGGAAAGGGACCCATGCCTGAATTCCACCAGGATGTCATTGTCATCGGCGGCGGGGATGTCTCCTTCGACGTGGCCAGGACCCTCAACAGGTTCCAGTTAATGACAAATGCCAGGGCCATTGTCCGCTTCATCGCCAGAAAACCCGAGGAACACCTTGCGGCCTCCAGGGAAGAGGTGGTGGAAGCCAAGGAGGAGGGTGTCATTTATCATCTGGACCGGTCTCCCACGGCAGTGCTTGTGGATGACAAAGGAGATATCTACGGGGTGGAAGTGGCGGTCTGTGAGACAGTCGTGGATGACAGAGGCAGGGCAAAAACGGTCTGCTCCGAGGAAAAGGAAATCATCCGTGGGACCGAGGTGTACATGGCAGTGGGAAATGATCCTGATTTTGTCTATTTCCCTGAGGAAATGATGGAGGCGCTGACTATCGAAAATAACAAGATAGCCATCAATGAAAAGGGTCAGGTTGAAGGTTTTGAGTGGCTCTTCGCCGGAGGGGACATTGTTCGCGGTCCGGATATTATCAGTGCTGTGGCTGACGGTCACCAGGCGGCTGTAGGGATTGACGAATACCTGATGAACCGGAAAAAATAGTTAAAGCACCAGGGGCCCCGGATTATTTCGGGGCCCCTGGTGCTTTAATCTTGTGTGCGGGATGTCTTTCACCCGTAAAAGGGTGCTCAGGCCTGGATTTTTGTCCACTCCAGTCCTTTAATGCGATTCAACAGTATCGGAATGAACAAAACAAAGGAGAGGGTTTCAGCAATCCACATGCTTTTGATTCCCAGATTGAAAATCATCACGAAAAGATAAGTCAGGGGAACAAAGAAAATCCACAAGCGCAGGGTAACGAGTTTGAGGACGGTTTGTGTGTCTCCGGCCCCCCGCAGGGCCCCGGTGAGGACAATGGAGGGATTGAGAAAGGGCTGGTTGATTCCGGCGGCAATCATGGCGCCGATTGAAATCTCAATGAGCGGGATTTCGGGAGTGAACAAAAGCAGGATGGGACCGGGAAAAAGAATCAGTGTCCCACCGATGAACAGTCCCCAGATGAGGGCCATGATTGAGGCGATATAGCTGGTGTTCAGGGCCTTTGGAATATTTTTTTCTCCAAGAGCCTGTCCCACGAGGGTGGCGGCGGCGATGGAAATTCCCACTGCAGGCATGAAGGAAATGGATTCAATGCTCAGCAGAATCCTGAAAGCGGCCTCCTCCAGGGTTGTGAGCTTTGAGATGATGATGCCCACGGCGACAAAGGAGGTTTGCATGAAAAGCTGTTCGATGGCTCCGGGCAGGCTGAGACTGATAAGGCGTCTGAAGATTTCCCGGGTGAGCTTCATGGCTTTAAGGTGAAGGCGGAGGAGTTCCCTGGAGGTTGTAAGAATCACTATAAAGGCCCCGGCTCCGAGTAGTCTGGAAATTGAGGTGGCCAGGGCGGCCCCCTTGATGCCCATTTCAGGGAATATCCAGACTCCGGTAATCAGCACATAATTCAAGATGATGTTGAGAATATTGGAAAAAGCCACGACAAGCATCGGGGTCTTGGTGTCTCCGATTCCCCTCAAATTGCCGCTGAGGGCGAAGGAAACAAACATAAACGGCAGACCCCATGTTATAATGACATAGTAGTCGACAGCGTAGCGCAGGACAGCTTCAGTGATGTCGAAAATGGAAAAGATGAAGACGTGTGACAGGTAGCTCAGAGTGGCAATGATTATGCCCAGGATGATATTGAGGAGGGTGTTCTGATTGGCCACCAGGTTCACCCGTTGGTGGTTCTTTTCCCCGTAGGCTCTTGATATCATGGCAATGGCGCCAATGTTGAAGGATGAGAAGATGAAAATGATCATGAAGACAATCTGGTTGGCATAACCGGATCCCGAAAGGGCTTCGGTATTGATGAGCCGGCTGATCATGATAGTGTCAGCGACACCGAGCATGGTGTGCAGGGCCATTTCAAGGATAGCGGGCAGCGCAAGAAAAAAGATGGATCTGATAAGGTCTTTTTCGAATGTTTTCATTGTAGACTCCTTCAATACATGCTAAAATCATTCTACTCGAGGGGATAGGTTATGACAAGAGAAGAATATTTTATGACCCAGGCGCTGATAGAAGCCCAAAGGGCACTGGAAAAGGCAGAGGTGCCTGTTGGCGCGGTGGCGGTCTATCAGGATAAGATTATTGGCCGGGGACACAATGAAAGAGAAACCCTGAAGGATCCCACCCGCCATGCGGAAATCATAGCAATCCAGCAGGCAGCGGTTTTTTTGGGGGGCTGGCGATTGACAGATGTGGAACTCTATGTTACAATTGAGCCCTGTGTGATGTGTTCCGGTGCGGCTCACCAGGCCCGCATCAAAAGGATCATCTACGGCGCTTCAGATCCCAAGGGTGGTGGCGTCCACAGTCTCTATGAAATTCCCACGGACCGGCGGTTGAACCATCAAATCGAGGTCGTCAGCGGTGTGCTTGAAGAGGAGTGCCGGGGGTTGATGCAGGAATTCTTTAGAGGGTTAAGAAAATGAGGAGAGGTGTCCGAGTGGCTAAGGGGCGCGCCTGGAAAGCGCGTAAGACTGTAAGGTCCCGCGGGTTCGAGTCCCGCTCTCTCCGCCATATTGATTAAGCGTGTCGTGCTAGATGGGAAGGTAGCGGTGTCCTGTAACCTGCAATCCGCTATAGCAGGATTGAACGCCTTTTTGAGGGGATTGTATTTTCAAGCAGCCCTGAGCACGTGATGATGAGAGTTGGGTCCTACGCAATGAAAACTTGTGAACCCCGTCAGGTCCGGAAGGAAGCAGCGGTAAGCAGGACCTTTCATGTGCCGTAGGTCAGCCTGGTTTGAGTTAACGACTTGGGTAACGTTGGGGGTATGTCTTCGATGGAGGTGCACGACCTTAATATACCGATAAATCACCTCAGGTGATTTTATTTTTTTACAAAGATAAATGATATAATGGTCCCAGGAGCAAGTCTTTATAACCGGAGGAACTATGAGCTACCAAGCCTTGTACAGAAAATATCGTCCAAAGAATTTTGATGAGGTTCTGGGTCAGGAAGCTATTACCCAGGTGCTTAGAAATCAAATCAGGACCCGGACTGTCGGTCATGCCTATCTTTTTTCAGGTATCCGGGGGACGGGGAAAACCTCAATGGCCAAAATCATGGCCAAGGCGGTGAACTGTCTTGATCCCAGGGATGGCAATCCCTGCAATCAATGTGAGGTCTGTCGAAGTGTGAATCAAGAGAATTTCATGGATGTCATGGAAATCGATGCCGCTTCCAACAATGGCGTGGACAATATCCGGGAACTCAGAGAGCATTCAAAGTACACCCCTTCCAAGGGGAAATACAAGGTATACATCATAGATGAGGTCCAGATGCTCTCCACGGGGGCCTTCAATGCCCTGTTGAAGACCCTGGAAGAACCTTCTGAACACGTTCTTTTTATTCTGGCAACCACAGAACCCCAGAAGATTCCCGTAACCATTCTTTCCAGATGTCAGCGCTTTGACTTCAAAAGAGTCAGTCCCGAAGCCATGGCGGGCGGTCTGGAAAGGATTTTGAAGGATCTTGACATAACCTATGATGCACAGATACTTCCCCTTATCGCCCACAAGAGTGAAGGAGCCATGCGGGACGCCCTCAGCCTTCTGGAAAAGATTGTAGGATTCCAGGGAAGTCATCTGGCCCTTGACGTGACACTCAAGACCCTGGGCTATGTCGCCCACAGGGACCTGCTGGTGATCTTTGAGGGGATTGTCTCTGACAATCTCACCACAGCCCTTGAAACCCTGGACAGTTTGATCAAAGAGGGCATACCGGTGGCCCAGCTGATGGAACAGTTTCTTGAATTCATCAGGAATGCCATGCTTGTCAAGGTTTTCAAGGGAGCCAGTGACATTATCGAATTGCCCCGGGAACAGCAGATGGCAATCTATGAGACCCTGCAGTTCATCGAATTGAAGGATTATGCCCGAATGACCAGTCTGATTCATGAGGGAATGGGAAATCTCAAATACGCCGCCAATCCCAGAATCAATCTGGAACTGATGATGATTTCTCTGAGTCTGATTTTCAAACAGGAAGAAGCCG
Organism: delta proteobacterium ML8_F1; assembly: GCA_002029975.1. GTDB lineage: Bacteria > Bacillota > Clostridia > Peptostreptococcales > Acidaminobacteraceae > ML8-F1. Next base: position 37,600 of record LQBE01000041.1, read on the forward strand.
GGCAGTTGCCAGAGGTCGGGGAAACCGGGCCCCGGGAAAAAGTCCCCAGGGAAATTGCAAAAGCCCCTTCAAGACCCATTGCCTCCCAGGCTCCCCCCCAGGAAGCGACCCAGGCTCTAAAGGGAAACTGGGAACGGGTCCTCAAGCGCTTGAGCGACGAAAACAAAATGATTTACGCTTTTCTGATTGAGGGAGAATTCCAGGCAATCAAGGACAATGAAATTGCCATAGTCTACGAATCCGGCTATGACTTTCATCTTGAAAATCTCATGGCCACCGCCAACAAGGCAAAAGTCGAGGAGATTGTCGCGGAAATTTTCGGCGAGCCCTATCAAATCAAGGGAATTATGAAGGGCCGCCCCCCGGAGAAAAAAGACCTGAGTGAGACGGTTCGGGAATTTTTAGGCGAAGAATACCAGGATATTCTGGATATCAAATAGATTGAATGGTCAAAGGAGGTCAATCATGGCAAAAGGTAGAGGACCAAGTATGCCGGGCAACATGGGCAATATGATGAAGCAGATGCAAAAGATGCAGCGGGACATGGAAAAAATCCAGGCCGAGCTCGATGCCAGGGAATTTGAAACGACTGTCGGTGGTGGCGCTGTCAAGGTCAGGGTCAACGGAAAAAAGGAAGTGGTTTCAATCCATCTTGAGGAATCAGTAGTGGATCCTGAGGACATTGAAATGCTGCAGGACCTGATAATCGCCGCTGTCAACCAGGCAGTGAAGATTGCAGACGAGGCAGTGGCCAAGGAGATGTCCAAATTGACGGGTGGCATGAATATTCCCGGACTGGGTTAGGAGAAGAAATGATCAGTTATCCCAAATCAGTGAAAGATTTGATCGATCAGCTTTCGAAGCTTCCTGGAATCGGTCAGAAGACAGCTCAAAGGCTGGCCCTTCATATCATCAATATGAGTCAGGCCGAGGTCAAAGCCATGGCCGGGGCCCTGGTGGACGCCAAGGCCAATACCCATTACTGCAAGCGCTGCTACAATCTCACAGACGAGGAGTACTGTGGAATCTGCAAGAATTCCAAGAGGGATTTCACAACGGTCTGCGTGGTGGATTCTCCCAGAGACCTGATGGCGATTGAGCGCACCAGGGAGTATCACGGGGTCTACCATGTTCTCCACGGCAGTATCTCTCCCCTGGATGATATCGGACCGGATGACATCAAAATCAAGGAACTCCTTACCCGCATAGGCAGTGAAAGCATCCAGGAAATCATTCTTGCAAACAGTCCAACCATCGAAGGAGAGTCTACAGCCGTCTATCTGTCAAAGCTTCTATCCAGTTTTGACCTCAAAGTCACCCGGATTGCCCACGGGGTACCCGTAGGCGGTGATCTTGAATACGCCGACGAAATCACTCTGGTGAAGGCGATGGAGAGCAGACATCCATTATAGTTTGCAACTTGGCACAAAATCTGTTTAAATATAACTATCAAATATTGGAGGTTAGTGAAATGAGCAAACTCACGGTAAGAAAAAGAACCGAAACAGGTAGCAATAAAGTCAAAAAAGTCAGAGATGAAGGGTTGACCCCCGGCGTTATTTACGGGAAAAACGAGAATATCCTGGTTTCCTTCCCCACAAATGAATTGGACAGACATCTCTCCTACCACGGCGTAGGTTCCAGAGTGGATTTTAGATACGGTGCCAAGAGCTTGTCCTGTATCATCAAGGATATCCAGAGAAACCCAGTGACTCGAAAAGTAGTCCATGTAGACCTTCAGCTGCTTGTTGAAGGCGAAAAAATCAAGGTCAAGATTCCAGTGCATGTCCACGGCAGAGAAAATGTAGAGGACAAGCGGACGGTGGTTCAGGACACCCTGCATGAAATCGAGATTTTCGCCTATCCCAAGGATTTGATTGACAATATCTCCATTGACATCACAGGCAAGGTTATCGGCGACGTGGTGACCATTGCGGATATTGCCAAAACCATTTCTGCGGAGATTGAAATCCTGGATGATCCCGACCGACAAGTGGTGCTCATTGTGAAGAAAGCTGCAGAAAAAGAGCCTGAGGAGGGCGAAGAAACGGAAGAAGCGGTTGCAACTGAAGCTGCTGATGACCTCGAAACCCTCTAAAACAAGAGAATGGGCCCTCAACCAAAATGGAAAGATTGAATCGATGAATGGCTTTGAAGGAAGAACCCCCTATACTAGGTATAGGGGGTTCTTTTTATGAAGACGATGGTCATTGGAGAGTTCAAAGCACTCAAGGCCATGGAAAAGCTGATGGTTACCGCCTCTTTAGACTACATGATTCTGGGAGATCTGGAAACCCTTGAGGAAGAGGAGGAGCTGCTAGAGAGCTTCGAGAGACTCTTGCTGTATCTGAACCACTACGATACTTTCCGGCGCTACTACCCCTTTATTCAAAGGAACAGGCACCGAATGGTCCTGTGGCTCAAGGGAAGGGAATTGAAAAAATACGAAGAATTTCTCAGAAACAGCGGCTACGCAACGATTCGCTGCCTGAAGGATTTGAAAACCAGGAAGCCGGAACCTGTTGAAAAACAGACTTGTGGCCATGTTGTCGGCCTGTACAACAGCTTCGGGGTTGGGGTGGAAATCGCCTATCATCAGGGAAGCTTGCAACAGGTACTTCTGATGGACCTGGTTCGGGACAGGCCCCCCAGTGGTTTCCGTCTGGAAGTTGAAGGGTCAGAGCCCAGAAGATATCTGACAGAGGCCTATGACCTCAAAGCCATTCACCGGTCAAACTCCTACGGGAACTTTTACATCATCGGCTATCCGGAGTTTCAAAAGGGAGACCGAAGGCCGCAAGAGGAGAGCTTCCTGGACCAGGCCAGGGCAGATTTTGACCTGGTCCTCCTCAATGAACCCCGGGGCATTTCCGAAGAAAGGATGGAGGGAATCATCTATACTGGAACCCTTGACCATGAATCTCTGGAGGAATTTCTAAAGAGGGGGCTGCCCCGGGAGAAGACCCTGTATCTGGCGGTGTATGACCAAAAAAGGCTGGGGGACGTGATGTATCTGAAGAAGAAACTGGGCGCTTATTCCTTCAAGCTATTGAAACGGAGTGAGGTGTATAATTTTATGAAGCCCTTTGAACTGATCAATCTGAGGGCAATCAGCCCCAAAAGCTCTCTTTCCAGAGTCCTTGAGGAGTTTTTATGAATAAGGGATATGAATACTACGCCAATCTGATATTGACCGAGGAGCTTGAAGCCTTCAAAAGAATTCAAAAGCAAAAGGATTATGGGGCTTTTGAAGGGCTTTTCAAGGGGGTCATTCAAAAGAAAAGGCTGTCTCCCCCGGCAAAGCTCAAGGAAACCATTCTTGGAACCTACAGGCACATGTTTGGGTATGGCATTCTGCAGCCGCTTTTAGAGGATGAACAGATCAGTGATATCAACGGGACCCGTTACGATCATATTGTGTACAAGAAAAAGGGAAAGCTCATCCAAAGCAATATTGTATTTGAAAGTGAAGCGGCGTTTTTAAATTACTGCAAACTGATTGTCCTGCGCAATGGGGGAAAGCTCAACAGCAATCACAGCTTTGACCGGGTGGACGACAATGAGAATTTTCTCAGAATCACCGTGAGTATTCCGCCGAGAAGCTCAACAGGACCTTCCCTGAGTATCCGCAAACACCCCAGACGTAGCCGTTCCCTTGAGGAGCTGTCGACCCTTGGGATGCTGGATGCCAGTAGCCTGTCGATTCTCAGGAATCTGATGGTCCAGGGAAAGAATCTGCTGATCGCCGGCAGGGGGGCGGCGGGCAAGACCACTCTTCTCAGGGGGATGCTCCGGGAGGTGGCCTGGGACAAGCGGTTTTTAGTCTGCGAATCTGAAAATGAGCTCTATCCCGAGGGGAAGAATTTCATTGTAGAGAGAATTTCCAGCAGTGACTACGGCAATTCAGTGAATCTCTCCCACCTGATGCGGGATGGACTGAGCATGTCCCTTGAAGGCTACTGTGTGGGTGAAATCGTCGGAGAGGAGGCCTGGGAATTCATTTCTGCAGGGTTGACAGACCACTTGACCCTGGGTACTATCCACAGCTCCGGAATTCTGGAGGTGATACTGAGGCTTAAAATGCTGATCAATCACCGGGTGGGAAACTATTCCAGTGAAGCCATTGAAGAAATGATTCTCGGAAGTCTGGATTATGTGGTGTATCTGAAAGAGTACCGGCTTGAGGAAATCGCCCATGTAGAGGATGGCGGTTGGGTCTGGGACTACAGGAGGGGAGAGGATTGTTAAAAAGAGAGGGCAGGGGAGAAAATACAGAGCTTCTGGGTACCATGAAGCGATGGGCGGCGGTAGACAACAATGTGGTCTTTGTCTTCAGGAAGACTTATCAGGACAAGGGAGGGATGCTTTACGGTGATTTTTTTGAAAACTTTATTCTGAGGGTCAATTCCGGGATAGAACCCTCTGAGGCAATTGCCATGGATATCAGAAAAATAGGCTCTCCCTTTATGAGAAATGTGATGATCAATATCCAGTCAGTGATAGAAAACAACGGAGATCTTTTGATGATTCTCTCAAAATTCGAGCATGAGGCCTTCAAGATAGAGAAAACCCTGCTCGGCAACCGCATCAAGGTGCACAAGGACCGGACCCTGCTGCTGTTGATGATTTCTATCACCGGGATGGCTTATCTCAGACTGCATCTGCTGGGACTGCATCAAGGCTGGCAGACCCTTGTCTTTGTGCCTGTCACCCTGCTGTCGGTCTGGTATTACGGCCGGATTATCCGGGAGAGTTATTAAGGGGGATTTTAGTGCTGTTGGTGCAATTCCTGTCACTGAGTTACATTCTTTTTTACTTCATCGAGAAAAAGCTTCACTGGAAATACCTCGAGAAATTTGAAGCGTTCGCCAGTGCAGCCCTTGTAATCTGGGGTGTGTTGCTGATGGTTGTGACCCTCAGGAATTTTCTTGATCCCCTGAAGACAATCCTCAGAGTTTTGATGGTCCTGTGGCTGTTTTTCCTGGGAAAAAAGACACTGGAAAATCAAAGACAAGAGAAGTCCCAGGTAATGCTTTATGAAATTTTCAGTTTTATCAACAACCAGCTGGCTGCGGGCCTCAGACTGGAGGATATTATTGGCAATATCCACCGGGTCATCGAGGACAAGAAGATGGGGCGGCTCTTTCGTGAAAGGGGGGAGATTTTCAAGGAAAACTATGATTTGGAGCTTTACCTTGTGGAACTGGGTCGCCATTTTGATCCCGAGGAATTCTTCTATGTGGCCTATTCACTGAGAAACGGCTTCAACCTGGGTATGCAGCAGGAGCTTTTAAGCTATCAACAAGAAATCATGTTCAACAATTACATTGGCATCATCATCAAAAAAGGGGACCGCAACCAGATCAAGCTGTTTTTCATTGCCCTGGTCCAGGCATTGGCACTGATTATTTTTGTGTCCTATCCCATTGTCATAGAGCTGATGGGTTCTTTGGACTATCTTTACTAGGAGGTGTATTCAGTGAAAAAATTAAAGAAACTATTGAAAAGTCAGCGGGGGGATTTCGGAATGAGTTCCCTTCTCGGGGTGGCCATTGCCATTATCAT